>CAYNFE010000008.1:0-6013 GCA_964396475.1 Candidatus Woesearchaeota archaeon | reverse complement strand
CGGCGGGGGCGTTTTTTAGGCTAAGGGAAAGAAATAATATGGGTTTAGAACAAGATATCAAAAAAGAAATAGAAAAAATAAATAAGAATTTTATATTTGAAACAGTTGCATTACATCTAAAAGAAATTTTTTCAAGTAAAGATCATTTAGGAAATGATTATTATATCATTAGCAATAATATTTTGTCTCTAAGATTATTACAAAAAATAAATTTGGTAGAGAAAAAAGCTTCAGAAACTATGATTCCTACTGAAAATGGAACTTTTGATTCTTATAATTTAACACAGAAAGGAAAAGAACTTTACGAAGAATTAAAAAATAAAGGTTATTATAAAAAAATAAAAAAATAAAATAAAGATTTAGATTTATTCAGTCATGTGATATTCAAAAGTTTGTCCTTGTACATCTGCTAAATACCATGCATCAACTATTTCTCCATCTTCTTCTATAAAATACCAATCATACTCACCAATAGTCTCTCCTTCCTCTACATAAGTCCAGTGTGCGTGACAATACTGCTTTCCTTTAAATTGTTCTATACCAATTATCTTAAAATCTGCAGCTGCTGGAGTACTGGTTCCTCCTGTAGTTCCAGACCATGCCCAAGTTGTTCCTGCTTTGCACCACTCTGTTGTTCCGCCGGTTGTTCCTCCGCTAGTTCCGCCATTTGTTGTAGTTCCTCCGCATCCTGCACCAATGACAAATAATGCTAAAACCAATAAACTCAAAATTATCAAAAATTTATTCATCTTATTACCTCCTTTATTTATTTTTGATAAGAAACTTTATAAATTTATTTATACTCCTAAAAACAAGGGCCCGTAGCTCAGCCTGGTAGAGCACTTGGCTTTTAACCAAGGTGTCGCGTGTTCGAATCACGTCGGGCCCATAATTTTAAATTTTTTAAAGAATTCTAACTAAGGAATTTATCTACTTGTTTTTCAGCTTGCTTTAATTTCTTTTGATGCTCTTTTAAGAAAGTATTAATTTTTTTGATTAGATACTCTTTTAACTCCCCTGTTAATAAAGTTCCTGATTTATAATCATCATAAATCTTCTTTAGCTTTTTATCATCTGGTTCAAAAAATAATCTTAAATATTGATAAGAAATATCAACATCTGGATTGCCTCCTATTTTTCTATGTTCTGCTAGACTACCTTTGCCTCCTGAAAAAGCGTGTTTCTTTATTTTCATAGCAACTATCTCAGGAGTATCTGTTAGGGCAATATAAGAATTAGGATCACTTGAAGACATTTTGGTTTCTATTCCCTTTAAGCCAGGAACAAATTTATTATATGTCGAGCTCAGTTGTATAAATTTGTGAATTTTTATTCTCTGACTTATGTCTCTAGCAATTCTTAAGTGAGGATCTTGATCTGCTCCTACTGGAACTATAACAGGAATACTATTTTCAAATTCAGGAAGTTGTGCATGTAGCATATCTGATGCCTGTAGTAGGGAAGAAACCATTTTTCCTGGACTAATATCACCATACAAAGCTCTAAACTCATTAAATGTAGCATGTCTTCCAAGTAGATTTGCTAGACTGTAATAAGCATTAGCCTTCTTTCCATCCTTACTTCTTTGAGATTGAAAATAAAAATCACAATTTTTTGGCTTTAGACCAAGGGCAATATAATTGCATAAGTATTCTTTTATTGCTGTATTTCTTAGTTCTTTCATATTAGGATTTCTAGTAAGGTAAGCTTCTATATCAGCAACCGCCAAATAAATCTTAGCTCCAAGTGATTGATAAAAAATAATTTGATCTGCTATTATCTTATGACCTATATGAAATTTTCCAGAAGGCATTAATCCTGTCATCATCACAAATTTCTTTTTATTTTCAATGGATTCTATAATTCTCTTGAAATCTCTGTGTGCAAAAACAATTCCTCTTCTAAACAAAGATAGCTTATCAAAAACCTTGGGTAGAAATTTCATAGGTCTAAGACCAAACTCCTTTATCAGATTATCATAATCTATTTTTCCAGAAACTTCCCAAGGAGTAACCCTAAATTTTCTATCTTTTATTTTCCTCTTTTTCATATTCATTTTAAGAGGAAAGATTTTAAAAAGCTTTTTATGCTATCAAAAAGATGAAACATCCAGTTAGAATAACAATAATATTGATAACAATGTTCTTAGTGACACAGTTCATAGGGCTTGCTGTTCTAACATCATATGATAATTATTTTGGTAAGGGCGCAGAAGAAAAAATTAAAACTGGTGAGATTGTCCCGCCTGAGGTTTCTATTATTAAAGAGACTGTGCCTCCAGAAATAGAACTGAAAAAACCAATTGATATAGCAAGAATAGTAACAAGTATAGTAATTGCAGTAATAATAGCAACACTTGTGTTTTTTTTGCTTTCGAAATTTAAGGTGACTATATTATTAAGAGCATGGTTCGCTTTGGTTGTTTTTATCTGTCTTACTCTTTCCTTTTCCTTATTTTTTTATCCTTATTTAAGTGGGTCTTTATTCAACTTGTTTGGTAAAAAGATTGCTCTGGCAGAAGCAATTGCTGTTCCTCTTGCCTTAATTTTAACTTTTTATAAAATATTCAAAAGAAATTTTCTTGCACACAACCTATCAGAACTCTTCATCTATCCTGGGCTTGCTATAATCTTCATACCTATATTAAATGTGATAGCTATATCTATTTTATTGGTACTAATATCTATATATGATATGTGGGCTGTTTGGAAATCAAAATTTATGATAAAACTTGCTAAATTTCAAATAAATCAGCTAAAAGTTTTCACAGGATTCCTTGTTCCTAGTGTAGGACCAAAAGATAAAATAAAGATTCAGAAAATGAGAGTTATGGCAAAGAGAAAAGAGAAAAGAGAAAAGAAGAAAAAAAGTAAGAAGAAGAAAAGAAAAAGAGAGAGAAAATTAAAAATAAAAGTGCAGTTGGCAGCTCTTGGTGGAGGAGATGTGGCTTTTCCATTGATTTTTGCTGGAACAATCTTATTTGCTTATGGATTAATCCCTGCTATAGTGACAGTTCTTTGCGCGACTCTTGCTTTAGCTTTATTATTAACATTCTCAGAAAAAGGTAAATTTTATCCTGCAATGCCTTTCTTAAGTGGTGGATGCTTCTTGGGGTTGATACTTACTTTGTTGCTTCTTTAAACTATGCAAGACAAGCACTGTTTCATAAATCATTGCAAAATGCCATTTGCCCTCCATTTTAGAAGGAAACTCATCATATGTACTAACAGCTTCATGCTCTATTCTTCTCTTTAGATTTAATGGAAGATTTTCATATCTTTCTCTTAAATTTTCTACTTGTTCTTCATCTAATTTTATCACATCCAAAGGAAATAATATATTATCAATAAAATCTAGTTTTTTGATTCCCATTTTTAATATAATCTTTAATATAAAATTGCTATTAAAATATATTTAATTCTTTCGAAACGAATCTTACCATCGCTATTTATCGTATTGTCACCTTTTGGGATGCAATACCATCCTTCTTCATCTATCCCTATCTCTATAACTCTATGGACTATAAGTTCTCTGCTTCCTGGCTTGGATTCATAAGCAATTATATCACCAACATGAATATCTTCAATGCTCTGTGGAACAATTTCAATACCATTGGCAGTTGAATCCAAAACAGGATCCATACTGTTAGTGTCAGCATAGGTGCTTATCGTAGCATTTGGTATAAAAATAACAATCCTGTCTTCGTAAAGAAGAATCTGATTTTCTTTTATCCAGTTACCTGGGCTTGGTTTATCGAAAAAAGAACTTCCAAATTCATTAAGTCTAAGTAAAGGTTTTTCAACATTTATATAACCAGAGCTAAATAAAGAATATAAAGAAACAAAAAGAAGGATAATTGCAAAAATTCCCACAAGCCAGACAATTAGTGTTTTCATTTTATCTTAATTCTATTATCACTTTAAAATGGTAAATATATTTATAAATCTTTCTAAAAGAATTAAAAAGAAATAAAATTATCTAAGTCTTAGTGTTTCTAGAGTTCTTGGAACACTTGTTTCTATCTTGTGCAACTTATATAGAGTAGAAGCAAGATCTAAAGAACGAGAAACTTCTCCATGCTGCACTATAATTCGTCTAGGACTAGGACTTAAATTATTAACAAAAGAAAGTAATTCATTTCTTCCTGCATGACCTGTCATTCCATCTATAATAACAATCTCCATATTAACCCTAACACTCTCTTCTTTACTTCCAACACTAAACTTAACTTCCTTCACTCCTTCCTGGACTTGTCTACCTAAAGAACCCTGTCCTTGATAGCTCACAAATATTATGCTGTTTTTCTTGTTATCTGCTAATTCTTTAAAATACTCTACTGATGCTCCACCTACCAACATACCAGAAGTAGCAAGAATAATGCATGGTCCACCCTCTATTACCTCTTTTCTTTCTTGAGGGCTGCCTACTCTTTTAAAAAGTTTACTAGTGAATGGATTTTTATCCTGGAAAATTTGACTCCTTAGATGAGAAGATAAAAATTCAGGATATGCAGTATGTATAGCAGTAACATCCCATACAAGTCCATCAACATAGATAGGCACATTAGGAAGTTTACCCTCCTTAGAAGCATTATCAACAATCATCATAACTTCTTGGGCTCTTCCTACCCCCAACACAGGAACAAGAGCTTTGCCTTTTCTTTTTATTGCTCTGTTAATAGCCTCAATAAATGTCTCTTCAGAATCTTTTCTAGAAGGCAAGACATTTTGTTTTCCACCATATGTACTTTCAATAATTAATGTCTCTAATCTTGGAAATTTACATGCAGCTAAGTCCAAAACTCTGGTTCTTGCATATTTAAAGTCAGCTGTGTAAAGTAAATTATGCAAGCCATTTCCAATGTTCAAATGAATCATCGCACTACCAAGAGTATGACCAGCATTATAAAAAGTAAGTCTGACATCGGGAGTTATATCAGTTACTTCATTATAATTTAAATCAATACTATGTTTAACCATAGTCTTAATATCAGCAATTCTAAATAAAGGAGTCATAGCTTTTTTATAACTTACACCAATATAATCAAGAGCAAGTAAAGAAGATATATCTCTTGTTGGTGTTGTCATATAACAAGGTCCTCTATAACCTATTTTATAGAGATATGGTAACAAACCTGAATGATCCAAGTGTGCATGACTTATAATTACAGCATCTATTGCTTTAATATCAAATTCAGGAACATTTAGATAAGGAAATCTATCTGAATTACTGGCTGCTATATCAATTCCGCAATCAAGCAAGATCTTTGATTCAGGTGTCTGTAATAATATGCAACTTCTTCCAACTTGTCTAGCGCCACCTAAAAAACTCAAACGAATCCATTCTTCTTTTTTTTCTGGATTCCATTCTTTATAGATTTTTTTACCTATAGAATTCAAAAATTTCTTTCTATATTCTTCTTTAGTAAATAAAACATGACGAATAGCTTCAGTAATCTTACTTCTGATAGCAGGACTTCTTATTGCTTGAGGAATCCAAAATGTTTCTTCCTTTATTGTTCTAAGGGTCTCTCCTCCGCGTCCAATAGCTATTCCTGGTTTCTTAACCTCAATAACAACTATGCTCCTCTGTTCATCAAATAAAATATTCTGTATTTCTGCTTCTTCTGGAACAGTTTTTTTGATAAAAATCTCGGCTTTCTTTTGTTCAAGAAGCAAATCTTTGTTTGCCCTTAATTCTATTCTTTTCTTTATTTTATCTACAATACCCCTAATCTTTTCCTCCCCTTTCAAAAAGAAATCTTTGTCAGATGTATAGACAACTATATTAGCTCCTTCAAAATTTGCACTCTCTATGACTTTTGGAGGTAATTCATTCAAAATTGTTTTTAGAATATCTGGCATTTTAAATTTTCAAAATAAAATTATAATTATCTTTTTCTTATCTCTTAATCAAAACCTGTTTTACTTCTTCTTCCACGACTTTCCTTGTTCCGTTTTTGTCAATAACAACAACATCTATTCCTGAACCTGTTGGAGTATCTCTCTGCATC
>CAYNFE010000007.1:0-26566 GCA_964396475.1 Candidatus Woesearchaeota archaeon | reverse complement strand
TTCTTCCACGACTTTCCTTGTTCCGTTTTTGTCAATAACAACAACATCTATTCCAGAACCTGTTGGAGTATCTCTCTGCATCGCTGCACTCAGAGCTTTAACAACCAATTTAACCCCTTCATCAACACTCAAATCTTTTATATAAGCGTCCTCTAATACACCATAAGCAACAACCATACCGCTTCCTGTGCTTACAAAATCCTTATGCTCTAGATTGCTTCCATCAGGGCTCACTTCATAAAGCCAAAATCCCTTATCATCCACTCCTCCAATCAAAAAAGCTGTAACACCTAATATAGGACTGAATTTTCTAATATTTTCATAAACAAGCATACCAAAAAGACTGGATGTTTCTTTAACACTTGGCTCCATCTTTGTTCTCAATTTCTTCAATCTTATCTCAGCTCTTGTCAATTTCAATAATAGTTGAATATCAGAAACACTTCCAGCTGTTGTAACACTTATTTTATTTGTTATTGGTAAAATTTTATCAACTCTTTTATGACCAATAAAAATTCCATCGCCTAAAGTTGCTCTTTTATCTGCACAAAGAACTATTCCATCCTTACAGACTATTCCTATAGTAGTAGTTCCTGTCTTTAAAATATTCTTTTTTAATTCGTCTTCCATTGTTATATTAACTCTGATAATATAATCATCCAGAACATAAAAATAAATCCTGGCGCTTTTATAAATCTTTCGAATAATCAAAATAAAGTCCCTGCGGGCGGATTCGAACCGCCAACAACCCGGGTTCTGCGAGCACCTGCGAGTGCCTCATGCATTCTTTTTAGGAAGGCATAAGACTACAGCCGAGTGCTCTACCACTGCTCCTCCCAGTTGATTTTTTCGACGGAGAGTTTGAGCTACGCAGGGATAATAAAAATAGCTATTTTAAATTTAAATATCTTTCCACCTTGATTTTTTTCTTGGATAAAAAAATGTTGCTTTATTATATATTTTATCCTGTAATCTTCTAAGATTTTGCACTGTAGATATATGCAATACCCAAGTATTTCTATTCTTTTCTTTTACTATACTTCCAGAAGAAACCCCAGTAGATGATAAAAGTTTTTTGATATCTTTTAAGAATTTTATAGATCCTGAAGCAATTCTTACGCATTTAGTCTTTGAAGATATTGTACCATCTCCATCAATTACTCCACGTATAAATGCATTAATATTTGATTTATTAGTATTGAATAATCTTTTTGGAACTCTAATAATATGAGACTTGGCCCCACTAGGAATTTGAAATTTTTTAATTAAATATTTTGCGAGAAATTTAGAAGAAATATAAATTTCATAATTGGGTCTTTTATTAAAACCATATTTCTTAGTTCTAACTGAAGCATTATAATTAAAGAGATTTTTAATCAATTTTAAAATAAGTGTTTTTTCTTCAGGATAGCTTGTAAAAAAGAGAATTTTGCATCTTTTAAGTTTGTCTTTAGAAATATGACCATCTGTTATTAATAATCCTAAAAGATAGAAAAAATCATTGGTTAATTTTTTAGATATGGTCGGTTTCTGAATTTTTTTAAGATCAAAGTCTGCGGCACGAATAAAATTTCCCCAAGTTCCAAAATATTTTCTAGAAAAATAATAGAATTGTGGGCTATTTCTTTTGGTTGGTCTTTTATTTAGCTTTTTTGCTTGTTCTTTTATCCTAAAAACAAGTTCTTCTTTTGTTAATTTTCTACTCAGGGTCATAAAGATAATAAGAATTTTACATTTTTAAATTTTTCTACGCAGGGTAAAAGAATAAAGAATAGATGATTTAAAAAGTTTCTTTTAAGGGGTTAATCTATCTCTGTCTCTTGGAAATAAAGTTCCTTCGCGAATATTGTTCAAGCCAAGTAAAGCCATTGTAAATCTTTCTAATCCTATTGACCAACCAGAATGATAAGGAGCTCCATATCTAAAAGCGTCGATATAATGTTTGAAATTTTTAGGATCAAGTTTTTGCTCTTTCAGCCTTTTAATTAAAATTTTAGGAACATGAACTCTCTGACCTCCACTAGATATCTCAATCCCACCATAAAGAGCATCAAAACCTGCACTAATCTTATTATCTTTAGGCCATATATAGAATGGTTTCAAGCTAAGAGGCCATGAATGCACAAAAACAATAGTGTCAGCAAACAACTGACCTAATTTTTTTTCAGCTTCAGGTGATACATCTTCTCCATATTTAATTTTTATTTTATTTTTCTGTAAAAGTTTGATTGTCTCATCATAACTCAAATATTTTGCTTTAGGAATTTTTAACTTCAATCCCAAAATTCCTAATTCTTTCTTACAATTCTCATTAATTTCAGAAACCATAAACTGAACACACTCTTCAAGATATTTCATAACATCAAAATCATCAGCAAAAGCCATCTCCATGTCCATCTGTCTTGATTCATTCAAATGTCTTGTCGTATTATGTTTTTCAGCTCTCCAAACAGGAACAATACATGTAACTTTTTCAAAACTTATTGCTGCCAATTGTTTATATAATTGAGGACTTTGTGCAAGATAGGCTTTTCTTTCAAAATACTGAACAGGATATAAAGCTGTTCCCCCTTCACTAGCAGAAGCTATTATACAAGGAGTCTGTATTTCAACAAAGCTTTTTTTCCTAAAAAATTCTCTAAAAGCATGTGCTATCTCATTCTGAATGTAAAAAACAGCTTTAACTTTCTGTTTCCTTATATCTAAACTTCTATAATCTAATCTCTTTGACAAATCAGTCTTAATACTCTTATCCTTTTCAGCTACAAGAATAGGAAGTTTCTCAGCCTTGTTAATAATTTCAATATCTTTTATTTCAATTTCAGTATCATGATTACTAACTTCAGAGCTTTTTACTTGCGCAGTTTTTGCTGTCCCTTTAATTTCTACCACAGATTCTAAACTTAAATCAGAAAATTTCTTAAATAATTTTTCATCTTTAATAATACACTGAACAACTCCAGAAACATCTCGTAAAAGAATAAATTTAATCTTAGCTAAATCCCGCAATTCATGAATCCATCCTTGTAAAAACACAGGACCTTTTTTTATCTCATTCACATACACTCTTTTATTTTTCATTCTATTAGTAACAAATTAATATTTTTAAATATATTTTTTAATCATCTCCACAACTTTTGCAGCATTAACTTTTCCTTTATATTTTTTCATGATAAGACCCATGTAAGCATTAATCCTTAATCCAGGTTTTTTCTTGATTATCTTCTGAATTTCCTCTTCAATTTTTTTCATATCAACTTTTTCAATCCTAAGAGCTTTTGTTATTATTTTTCCTTTAGCAATCTCAGTCATAATTTTCTTGATATCAGCTTGATCAATTTTTCCTGATGCTAAATTTTCTATTATTGTCTCAAGGACATCCATATTTAGTCTTTTATTAATTTTTTCCGTATTTATTTTTTCATGACTTGCAATCTCTTTTGGCCAGATTGCTAATATCTTTGTGACTAGACCAGGTTTATTATGTATTTTTATCAGAACTTTGTAATCTTCTAATTTGCCTTCTTTTAATAAGGCATTTGCTAATTCAGAATGCATCTTTTCTTCAAGCTCTGCTCTAATTTCATGTCTTGGTCTTGGTAGTGTCTTTTTTATTTCCTGAAGCATTTTCCATGTTATCTTGACTAAAGGAATATCTGTTTCTGGATACATTCTTGCAGCTCCTGGTAATGGTCTTAAAAAAGATGTTGTTCCATCAACATTTGCTCTTCTAACTTCTGGTTCTAATTTCTTTTTTATTTTTATCTGCCTCTCAATTTCTGTTTCTATTGTTTTGGATATGAGTGAAGGTTCTTGTACGCCTTTGATCTCTATTCTAGGGCCATTTTTGATTGACATATTAACATCTTGCCTTATTGTTCCTATACCTCTTTTAACTTTACAACTTCTAAGAATTTCTCCAATTTTAAGTGCAGTTAATTTAGCTTCCTCTGGATTATTAATATCTGGGCTGGTGGCTATCTCTACTAACGGAATTCCTAATCTATCTAACCTGAATATTGTTTCCTTATCTGTTTTTTTAATAATTCTGGCAGCATCTTCTTCTAAACCGATAGATTCAATACCAATTTTTTTTCCTCTGACATCAACATAACCATCCTTGGCTATCAATAAAGTTCTTTGGAATCCTGATGTATTAGAACCATCAACAACAGTTTTTCTCATAACTTGTGTCACATTTATAGGTTTAGCATTAAGTAATAAAGAAATTTGTAGTGCTATTCTCAAGGCTTCTTCATTTATTTCATGAGGAGGTTCTTCATCAAGTTCAACTAAACACGTAGTATCAGAATAAGCTTCATAAATAAATTCTCTTTTTCTTGCTTCTTCATAAGAGGCTGCTACATCAACTTTTCCTGTCTCACCGGCAGCAGCATATAATCTTCTTTTAACAATAATATCTGGGGTATCTTTCCTCAATAATGATGGACACTCGCAAAAAAGTTTATGCGTATCTAATTGCTGATGTATTTCAATTCCAGATTTCAAACCTAATTTTTCATAATCCTCTTTTGTCATAACCCAAATAGACCATAATAACTTATAAATTTTATGAATTAAGAATTAACTAAAGATTCTAATTTTTCATTTTTTGATTTTTGATTATAAATTCTAAGCCTATCATTTTTAAATTCGATTTTTCTATCCTCTGTTTTTAAAAGTCTCTTTATTATCTTAAGTTGTCCATGCTTTTCAGAAAACCTATATGACATCAAACCTTGTGAAGATTTAAAAAAAGTAGAAAAAGGATAAGATTTTTTATTCTTATTCGCATAATCTAATAATTTAATAATATGTTCATCTCCAGATAAACAAACTATTGGATTAATTAAAGAATGCTCTAACATATAAGCAACAAAATATCTGTCTCTCTCAGACGGCTGATCAAAATTAGTAAAAACATCTTTATATTTAAATAAAAATTGCTTAGTTGAGTTAAAATGTTGGTCTTCTTTTAAGCTGGGAACAACTGTTAATTTATCTCTTAAAGATACTACATTTTTCTTGATTTTTTTTAGTAAAAATAAAAATTCATTAGGATAAAAATTATGTTTTTTATGTCTACTATGCTTGATAAAAATAGTATGTACGTTTCTATTAGTACCTCGTTGATATTGCCCAGAATTTCTATCAGAATACTGTCTAGACTTGAAATGAACCTTTGCTCTTTTCATTTTCATTTCTAAAGGTTTAAATTTAATTCTTTCTCTTATAAAATTTAAAACTGCTTTAATCTCCGAATCAATTTCTGGACAAACAAAACTGTCTTTTTCTTTTAAAAGCTTATTAAAAGAAGAGAGATAGTCTGAATATAATTTCACAGGTTCATGATTTAAATCTGCACCGAAAATCCTATTTTCTGGATCTATTACACATTTTGATATATAATCTAAGATATTTTTATTCCCTTTGTTTCCATAAGGAAAAAAGAAAATAATACTCGTATCAATGAAAATTTTAAAATTCAGAGGAATATCATCAATTAAATTGCATAATTCAAAATAATTATTTTTCAAATTCTTGATTTTTTCTGTTATATCTGATTTCATAATTTTATAATATAATAATTATTCTTTTTTTGTTTTTCTTGTCATTCTAGGAATTCCAAAAAATGCAATTATTGCACAAATAGCTATGATAATCCAAAAGTAAAGTGGATTAATGATTCCGGCAACAAGAAATATTATGTTAATAATCATTATAATTACAATAAATATAGATAAAATCTTAATTAATATTTTTTTCATTTTTTATCTTTTTTTAAAAAAGTTATATAAAAAGGTCTTATTCCAAAAATTATCCAGGCTATTAAGAAAAACCAAGGATTTACAGATTGCACCCAATTCATTGCAGCAATCCAGATTGTTATTATAAACAAAATACCAGCAATAACTGCAAGATTAACTAAAAAGATATCCCATTCATTCATTTTACTAAACTTTTTATTTAACCAGGCTGTCATTTTACACATATATCTTATGAATGCCCCTACCGAGATTCGAACTCGGGTCTGAGCCTCGAGAGGGCCCGATGCTTGGCCTCTACACCATAGGGGCTTGAAAAGTATAGAAATCGATAATATTTAAAAGTTATTCTAAAACTGGTTTAATTTTTTAGTCTTTCAGCTTCTTGATAATAATTATTTCCTTACAATTGCTACAACTATAGATAGTATCAAAGAAATTATTAGCCTTAACCCTGGAGTGCATTTTACACTTAGGACACTCTACATCTATCTCTCTTTCTTCATATCTTGTTCTTGTCATTTTTCCCTCAGCCATTATCGTAAAGTTATTCAGATATATAAAATTTTCTAAAAAATAGCCCTGCCAGGATTCGAACCTGGGTCATGAAGTCCAGAGCCTCATATGCTTGACCACTACACCACAGGGCTATGAAAAAATAAGGGACAAAAGGCTTAAAAATTCTTCTTCTCTATCTGATTTATGCCTCGGTAGCTCAGTTGGTTAGAGTGCATCCTTGGTAATATCGAAAAATCCAAAGATTTTCGAGTATGCTTGGGATTGCCAAGCAATCCAAACAGGATGAGGTCGCGTGTTCGATCCACGCCCGAGGCTTATATTTTTTTGTCTTTTTTTATCTTTTTTGTCCTTTTCTGTTTCTACTTATTGATAAAAACATTTAAAAATTTCAGAATTCTCTATATTTCATGGTATTAGAAGGAAATTGTGAAGGATTTTTGCTTGGATTTTTAGAAACACTAAGCCTTAATGGAAATAATTCTGGTTTTTTAGAACTCTGGAGCGATGATCCTAAATTAAAATTTAAACATACAACTTTCTATTTTAATAATAAACATCTTGTTGGCATGGCATCATTATACTCACAAGCAGAAGAATTAAAAAAAGAATTAGCAAAATTATATAATCTTAGGGAAGCATATGAAGAATTTAATGAAAAAGAAATTAATGTAGAAGAAAAAATAAAAGAATTAGAAAATATGCTTTTTGTTGGTATTTTAGCTAATTCTATTAAAAGAAATGATTATTTTGAATATCATCCTAGTAATGGTAAAAAAATTACTGGTGATTTAATGTATCCTCTAAAAGAAACAATTGTAGTTGATATAATCAATACACTAGAAGGAAGACAAGAGAGTAAAGAAACAAATTTAGAATTTAATCTGGAAAAAACTTTTTCTCAAATAGAGGGTAAAGCTTAAATAAAGCTCTTTCTTGGAAGATAAAATGAAAGAACATAACTTAGCTATATTAAAAAAAGAGTATGAGAGATTTCATAAAAAGTATAAGCTTCCTGAATTTTCTGAACTTAATCAGGAATTTGAAATAGAAAAACTACAGGAGAAAGAAACAGAGTTTCTGCTTAGAGAGATAAGAAGAGCAATAAGTGATAAAATAGCTGCCTTCCTGCGTTTTTTTGAATTATTCTTGAATCCACAAGCAGCTCCTGTCTTCATTTTGGCTGTAATAAAAACCCTAAATAATAAAGACAAAATTATTATTGAAAAAATCTATCATACTCTTGTCAATTTTGAATTGACTTCAATAATTCTAGATATAGACTATAATGAAAAAAAGGAAGCTGAATTTATCAAGCATATCTTCAAAAAATGGCAAGGATTAAAGATAGAGCTTAAAGAATTTTCAGTAATAATAGAAAAAAGACAAAAAAGAGAAAAAGAAAAAAGAAGAAAAAGTTATTTTGGTTAGGTATTAAGTGAGAATTTTTTCTAAGTCAATTTCTAAGCATGCAAGAGGCATCTTAAGATGCCATGATCTAAGAACAGAAGGATGTATCTCTCCTATGATACCTATCTGCTTGCCTTCCATCATTATTTTTCCAGTTCTTCCCTCAATAAAACTACGAGTTTTTACTTCTGAAACATCCATCTTTATGTTCATCATGTTTGCAAAGTAATCAAGAATCTGTTTTATTTCTGTAAAATTTCCAGGAGTTATGGCTATAATTAACTTATCTTTTTCTTTGATTCCTGTCTCATCTCTCTCATTCCTCTCAAAAACTTTACCTATCTCAAATACTCTCTGTGGATATTCTGCGTCTGTATTTTCTCCTAAAACTTTTATACAAGAGAGTAATAAATCAGACCTTAAAAACTGATAATCTGTCTTGCTCTTCTTTAGTTCTATTCCTGTTTTCTGGCTCATTCGTTTCATATCCTGTCTTGTCAAGAGATGATAAGAAGAGATTTCTAAGAATTTTAGGCCTGTTAGAATTTCTGAAATTTTTCTTTTTATCTTTTCATCTCTTGCTTCCTCTCCAACAGTTGAAACTTCTGGGATTTCTGGCTTAAATTTATCATAGCCATAAGCTATAGCAATGTCTTCAGCAATATCTACTTCATGTAAGATATCTGTTCTCCATGAAGGAATTAAAACCTCTTTATTCCTATAATCATAACCCATTCTCTCAAGCAAGTTTTTTATTTCCTTTTCCTTTAGCTGTAATCCAAGCAGTTTATTAATACTATTAAGATTTATTTTCATTCTTTCTGGTGTCAAGTCTGGAGTTATTTTTTGCTTCCTGAAACCATAGTTTAATCTCATCTGATAAACCTCACCATTCATGTCTGCTAGCATTGTCACAAGAATGTTCAATGTCTTGTTTAACAAATCAAAATCAAAACCAGAGCATTCAATAAAAATTTCTCTAGTGTTTTTTGTTATCTTGCCTGTTTTTTCTGAATTAATTATAGGAGGCATGCTCAAGATATTATCACCTATATCAACAAAAACAGGAAACTTCTTCTTTCCTTCAAGCAGATGAGCATACTCTTTCCCTGTAGGATGTTTATGTAAAATCTGCAAGCCCGTCATTTCTTTCTTTTCTTCAAGCGGAATGAATTTGATATCTTCTGGCTTTCTGGCTTCATATTTTATTGGTAGAAGAATTTTTTCAAGAGGATAAATACCAAGAGCAATTTTTTTTCTATTTCTACCTAAAGTAGTATGAATCTTCTCTTGTATATCTATAAGTTCTTTTATTCTTTCATCATTAAATTTTAATTTCTTAACTATTGCACATACAGTATATGGCCTGACATCTCTAACTGACTTATTTATTTTAACTTCATAATTTTTCTCTGGTTTTTTAAGATTATACTGTCTCAAACCAATTTTTTTTCCAAGAAAAGGAATAAAAGCCCTCATATAGCCCTGTAAAGAAAGTAAGTCTGGTCGATTAGGAAAGATTTCTATAGCAATCTCTTTTTTATCCACAGACTCTAAGGGAGTCCCAAACATACTTATCTTTTCTTTGATATTTTCTTTCAATCTAACATATCTTTCAAATTCTCTTCGTGAAAATTTTACAACAGCCATTTTTTATTTTATAAAAACTAAATCTCCTTTTTTAATTGCAGGAATATCAATTGCCAAATATTTTGCTTTTTTCTTTGATCTATTTTCCATCCAAAATTTTTGTTTTGGTTTTATTCCAATAAAATCTCCTTTCTTTAATTTTCCTTTTGGTGTATTTATCTCTCCTTCAATCATAATCAAGTAGCCTCTATTCCTCTTTAAATAAAATAAAGGCACTTTCTTCTTTGGCAAAAGAATCTCAAAATTGAATGAAGTATCTTTTAATCTAAAAAATTTGATTTCTCCATATTCTGTTTTAATTTTTTCAATTTTCATTTTATTTCAACCAAAATTTTATTTTCCTCAATTTATTCAAATCATTCTTATACATCTCTCTCAGATCCTTGATATCATAGTAATCCATTATTGTCCTATCAAAACCAGGACCCCATGCTAATACAGGGATATTTTCTCCAAGTAAAGGCACAGTAACTTCAGGACGGAATATGCCTGCTCCTCCTAATTCCAACCAGAGTTTTTTTTCTGGATGCCATGCAGACATCTCTACACTAGGTTCTGTATAAGGAAAGTAAGCAGGAGTAAACCTTATCTTCTCAAAACCCATCTTCTTATAGAATTCTTTTAAATAACCAAGAAGATGTCTAAAATTTGCATCTTTATCTATTACTATTCCTTCAGTCTGATTAAATTCAAAACCATGACTCCAATCAAGAGTCTCATTTCTAAAACACTTACCTATAGCAAAATATTTCCCTTTCAGCTTTTTTTTATCTCTTAACTGCCTTAGTTTTGATATGGTTCTCGCTGAGAGACAAGTTGTATGAGTTCTTAGGACGACTCTTTTTGCCTCTTCATATTTCCATTTATATTTCCATCCCTTGCTTCCTTGTATTCCTGTCTCATGAGCCTTCTTTACTTCTCTCACTATTCTCTTGTCTGGCAACCTCACCTTTATATCTTTAATATAAAAAGTGTCTTGCATTTCTCTGACAGAATGGTCTTGTGGAGTAAATAAAGCATCAAAATTCCAGAAAGTTGTCTGTGTTAATGTTCCAGTCATTTCCTTAAACCCCATCTCTATCCATATTTTTCTTGCATAATCTATAGCTTGATTAACAAAATATCTCTTACCGCCATAAATCTCAGGAACCTTGCTTTTGATATCATACTTTCTAAATACTTTGCCTCTCCAAGTCTCTTTCCTTATCATTTCTGGATCTAGTTGTTCTATCAATTCTTTTTTGAATTTAGGTAGCTCTTCAATAACCCTCCTGCCTAAATCAGTAGCTTCAAATTTTATCTTGACTGATTCATCAATTCTGACAATATTTTTTCTTGCTCTTAGTTTTTTAAAAATATTTTTTTGTTCTTCTGTAAGCTTTTCTAGTTCAAGAGGTAAGGATTCAAGAAATTTCTCTTCTGAAGTTTTTTTTGTAGTCTCTTCTATATTTGCTTTAAAATTTATATTGCCAGTAACTACAGCAACAAAATTTTTTTCCTTTAAAACACCAAGTGCTATGGCAAACTCATTATCAGTTAAGCCAGATTTTTTCTTAGCATCTTTCAAACTTATTTTTTTAACTTCAATAAGTAGAGTTAAAAGTCTCCTTTCAGGCAGACCTTTTTTTAAATATAAGATACCATTAGTGTCACTCTCAACAAACTTTTTCTTTTCTTCTTCTAAGCTGACAAGATTTTTATTTTTCAAAAACTGAAAAGCTCTCCTAATAGATGTAAGATTAAGTTCTGTTTCCTCTGAAATCTTCTCCACATTAGCAAGATGTAATAGAGGCAATATAGTCTTCTCAAGTGGACTTAAACTCAAGAGTAAGTCCTCTAAATCCACTTCTTTTTTCTTCATAAAAAGAATAGAAGCCCAAGTTTTATAAAACTTACTAACTAATCAAAAATTTATCTTTTTTTATCTCTTTTTCTTTCTCTTTTTTGTTTTTGGATTCCACTCAGGCTTTAATGGCCTTAGTTTGATCTCTGTTGGTTTCCCTTGTGTTCTTCTCTTTCCTTTCCTTGCTTGTCTTATTACGTAAATAACTAAGATTATAATAGCTACAAGAAGAGCTAAATTGAACAAAGCCCAGTACCAGTATCTCTTAGCCTCAAACCATAGCTGTTCCCATACTTCTGCAGCCTCACTTCTTCTCTTAACATCAACACTCATACTCTGTACTTCTGTTTCTCCATCAAAACTAACTTGAGCTGTAAAATCATACATTCCATAAGCCTCTTCACCAGGCTTTAGAGTGATGTAAATATAACCACTCTGTCCAGAATCAAGAGTGATTGTCTCAGGACTGATTTTTATTAAGGTTGCCCATTCATCATAACCAGAGACATCTACTGAATAAGTTGTCTTGACATTACCTGTATTAGTGATGGTTAATTTTGTAGTGAAATCATAATTTGCAAAAACATCTCCTACTTGTGATAATGTTAATGAAACATCAGACATTGCTGGAGGAGGACAATTACCCTCAACCCTTAATTGTAAATCCTCTGTTGCTGATTCGTGATAGTGATTGTCATAATAATCATAAAGTACTCTGACATCAACTAAATAATCTCCCTCTTGAATATCATCAGGCACATCAAACAAAAGGCTTGTTGAATAATCCGCTCCTTCATCTAAGAAAATAGTTCTGTTGAAATCTATCTCTAATACTGAACTATAGATATATATCTTCACATCCTCATCTCTATCTCCATTATTTTCAATGCTTAAATATAGATTAAATGAACCATCACAAGGAACTGTATTTGTGCTCAATGAAATATCTTTGATACTGACATCATGACTCTTTCTATCTATATCCACATCAACAGACTCTTCTGTACATTGTTCATCTTCTTCTCCATCCTCGTAAACTTTTACATTAACAACAAAATCATTATCTTCATCTATGCTTGATGGAATCCTTAATTTTAGTGTGACTGTAATTGTATCATCTTCCTCTATCTCAGTCTCATATTCTTCATCAACAATACTATCATCATCATCTAAATCATAAAGTTCTGCCTCAACAACTATATCAAGATCTTCATTAGCATCATTCTCTATCTCTACTTTAACTGTAATCTCATCACCAACATTGAAATCATCACCATCGTCTGGCTCTTCAAGAGTTATGTCAAGATATGATCCTTGTTCTCCATATTCACAATAACCAACATCTTCTATTTCAAAATTCCATGTTGAACTTGTTCCTGTATTACCAGCATCATCTTCACAAGATACATACCAATTATGATTATCTCTTGACAGGCCTGTTATTGTCCATGTCTTAGTGCTTCCATTACCAACACTACCGTCTTCTTCTAAATCACCATCAACATAAAGTTCGCAGAAAAGACTAGTATCTAGATTGTCTGCTACTTTAAACTGAAAATCAATCTCTCTTGTTGTGAATTTATCACCATCATCAGGCTCTAGTAAAGTAACTACAGGATCTTGTGTATCAACATTAATTATTCTTGTTTCACTTATAGTTATTGAAGGATCACTATCTATACAACTAATATACCAGTTATGACTTCCCTGAGATAAAGGTAACATTGGTATTAAAGTGGTATCAGTATTATTTAGAACAGAACCATTACTTGCAAAATTTGAACCATCAATCCATAAATTACAGGAAAATGTAGGATCTATACTAGATTCAGCATTAAAAACAAAACTTGGGGCAACACTATTAGTCCAGGCATTATTTGCAGGAGATACAAGAGTAATATCAGTAACTAAAGCTCCTGCGAAAATAATTGAAAGTATAATTGCAACCAATACGCCTAAAAATATAAGCTTAAATTTTAAATTCATTTTCCCTTTAGCCTTTGTTATTATTATAAAGTAAATAATACTTTTTAAATCTTTCGTTATAAATAGCTTTAATTAGCATATTTTTAAATATCTGCGTCTATTAAAATATATATGAGAGACGAAAAACACATTAAAAAAGAACTTAGGATTTTAGGAATAGATGATGGTCCTTTTAATAAATTCAAAGATAAGGAATGTTTAGTAATAGCCACTGTTTTTCGTGGAGGCCATTATATGGATGGTTTGCTTTCTACAAAAGTAAATGTAGATGGAATAAATTCTACAAATGAACTAATAAAGATGATAAAAAAGACAAAACATTTAGGCCAATTACAGTGTCTAATGATAGATGGCATCTCTTTGGCTGGTTTCAATGTTATAGATATTCATAATCTAAATAAAAAAACTAGGCTGCCAGTTATTGTGATAATAAGAAGAAAACCAAATCTCAAAAAAATAGAAAAAGCTCTCAAGAGATCAAACAAAAAGACATGGAAAAAGAAACTAAAACTGATGGAAAAAGCTGGCAGAGTTTTCAAAATCAAGATAAAAAATAAAAATCTATATTTTCAGATAGCAGGAATACAAGAAAAAATAGCAAAAGAAATAATAAAAATAAGCGCAACGCATGCAATACTACCAGAACCCTTACGAATTGCTCACCTTATTGCTTCCGGTGTAGTTCTCGGCGAAAGTCGCGGCAGGGCTTAACTAAACTGATCTTTAATTTTCTGAATGTTATTTGCTACTTCTTGTCCTTTGCTTGTTAATTTAATCAGCTTAATACGTCCTTTCTTTTCAAAAGCCACTAGTCCATACTTTTCTAATGATTGTAGAATTTTTACTGCATGACTGTATGTGCAATCAACCTCTTTAGCAAGTAAACTTCCATATCTTGCACGAGAATTTTTACGTAAAGCAATAAGAATCAGGGCAGGTTTTTTTCTAAAAAATGTATTGAAAGCACCTTTTACCATTTTCCTTAGCCTTTAATGATTATTTTATAACCACTATTTTAGATTATAACCTTTATTTTATAAATCTTTCGCCTAAAAATAGAAGGTTTTTTAAATTGAAATTAGAAATTTTGAAAAAAATCAAAATTTTCAAGGTTTTTTTCTCTTTTCTATTTTTCTTGTAAGTTTTCCATTATAAAAACAAACAAAATCTCTTAACTCCCTATAATCCTCATTTTTTAGAATACTAGACTCGCTCAAAGCAGTAAGATAACCAAACCAAAATTGTTTACATTCTTCTATATTTTTTTTATTATTCTTCAGACTTTTTTCAAGTCTTTTTCTTATTTTTTCTTTATTTATTTTCATTTTTCATACAGCTTTTCAAGCTCTTCTTTTCTGAGCAAAGGAACGAAAGCATAACCCTCTTCTTTCATGACTAATTTCAATTCTTTTCCTTTTTTCTTCCATATCTCTAATGCACCATAATCCCAAGCCTCTCTTGTGGGATAAACTAACAACCCATCTTCTTTTAAAAGTTTAAATGCCATCTTTTTAACTTCATTAACTTTTTCTTTATCTACACCTGCTGTAAAATAAATTTTATCATAATTATATTTCCATACTTCTGTTTTCTTGTCAAGAGCGTCTCCTGCGAAAATATCTAATTTTGAAAATTTGTTTGCTTCTCTTTTCTTTTTTTTCTTTAATTCCTTAACATTCTTCTTAGCCCTCTCAGCAAGATCAGGAAAAATTTCAATTGTTTTAACAGAACCTGGATAAACAATATAAGCAACTAAAGCTGCATGATAACCAGTATTAGTTCCTATTTCTAAAACATCAAAACCTTTCTCAAGTCTTGAAAGTCTCATCATCCTAGCTATCGTACTTGGCTGAGAAATTGTCTGTCCATGAGCAATATGTTTTGGTTCATCCTTATAAGGCTCTTCTTTTGTGAAAAAAGCTCTGTCTACAATCCTAAATGCTTTTAAGATCTCATCAGAAATTCCAGGATTATTTATTTTGATTGATTTTATCATCAAATCTATGTCTTTGAGTTTCATTTTATATTCCTCTCTATCCTTAACAGCTCATTTAATTTAGCAAGCCTTTCCTTACCAAAAATTCCTGTCTTAATAATTGGAATCTGCCATCCTATAGCAAGATGAGCAATAGTGTTATCCATCGTTTCTCCAGATCTATGAGAAATCACTAGTATAATATTATTTTTTTTTGCTAAATCAATAACTTTTTTTGTTTCAATTAACGAGCCTATTTGATTTGGTTTGACTATCAAAGCTTTAATTGAATCGCTCTTTACTGCCCTCTCTACTCTTATAAGATTTGTAGTAGTAAGATCATCACCACAGACAAGAGTATTAGGAATTTTTTTTCTTAATTTATGGAAGCCATCAAAATCTTCCTCTTGCAAAGGATCCTCTACATAAAGAAGAGAGTATTTTTTACAAAGTTCAGCAACATAATTAATCTGTTCTTCTCTTGTCAAGGTTTTCTCTTTTTTATTTTTACTATAATTCTTGTATCTATAAATTTTTCCTCTAAAAAAACTAGAGGCAGCCATATCAATACCAATATCAAGATGAACATCAAATTTATCTTTTATCTTTTCTCTGACTTCTTGCAATAATTCTAGGATAGACTCATTATCTAACATAGATGCTAAAGCACTTTCATCAGTTAGAGTGCCCTGCCATTCTTTATCTTTTTCCTTCAACAGAGATTTGGCTATCTTGTAAGCTTGCATGTTGATAAAATAAGAATCAAAAAAATGTTTTGTTCTTGGCAAAAGAAGAAATTCTTGGAAATCTGCTTTTTTTTCTTGTCTTACATGTAAACTACCACCAATACAATTTCCAAGAGGCCTAGGCATAACTGGCTTTTTTTTATCTTCTAATAAAAATCTCCATAATTCTTGTTCTTGTGAAATAGCCATAGCCTTAAGCACTGCAGATTCAGTTGCAAAAAGGGCATTTCCTCCAACAAAACTCAAATCTTCAGTCTGATCATATCTTTTAACAAATCTCTCTATGTATTCTAAATCCTGAAATGTTTCAAAATTTATTTTTTCATCAACTAATTTTTTCCCAAGTGCATTAATAAAAGAGATACTAAAATCTATTCCACGAGAAGAAAAAGATCTCACTTCACTCTTACCTTTTGACTTGCCACTTGGCGCTGAAGATTCAACTTTTCTTCCTTTAACTTCTGCAATTACAGCTATTGTCTCCTCTTTTCTTGAATTAAGAATCTTTCTCGCACTTAGATTAGTAAGTTGCATAATTATTTTGAGAAGAAGTAATATAAAAACCTTACTTACTCTAATTCCTCTTCTTTTTCTTCAGTTTCTGTACTCTCAATTTCTTTTGCTAGTGCCTCTTCAGCTGTCTCTTCTTTTTCCTTCTCTTTTTCCTCTAGAATCTCTAGAATTTCTTCTGTTTTTTCTTCCTTTGTTTCTTCTGTTTTTTCTTCCTTTGTTTCTTCTGTTTTTTCTTCCTTTGTTTCTTCTGTTTTTTCTTCTTTCTTTACTATCTCTTCTGGTTCTTTAATTTTTCTTTCAACTCTCTTAGGAAGAGGTCTTTTAACTGTAATAGGTAAAATTCCTTCATCAAATTCCAATTCTGCGATTTTAATTGGATTATAGTTTATGTCTTCTAATTTTTCTTTATCCATCTTCAGAAGTATTGGAGCATTTGCACTAATCTGTAAGGCTCTTGCACCTAAAATTCTTGCACGTTCATATTTAGTATAGTGCTCAGAATCAAAACTTTCTTTTTTCATTTTAATTGTGTTTTTATTTTCTCAAAGATTTTTTTGCCTTCTTTTAATGCCATGTCTAAAACTTTTAGAATTTCTTCCTCTTCTAGAGGCTCGTCACCAGATTTCTGCATCGCATGTATGAACTCACCATCCTTACCAAAAGTCATAGCAACTGTTAATCTAGCCTTGTTTATTTCTTCTTCTATTGCTGTTGGATCTAGAATAAATTCATCCCCTACTTTATAGAATGTTAATACTATCGGCATGTCCTTTAGAGGAATTTTTTTCTTTGTAAACTTTCCAAACTGTACTTTATCATCTTTAATCTCAGGAAAAACCGCACTCTGTATAGCTGCTGTTACTGCCATAGCACTAGCATCTATTAAATTACCATCATCATTTAAAGGATAGATATCGAGAAAAACAGCCCAGACAAGCTCTCCTTTCTTGATACATAATTTCTTCATGTCAATAAATTCACTCTCTCTAATACTTCTATCTATAATTCTAGAAAGTTCTATAGATTGAATATTTGGGGGCCCCATCTCAAATTTTTCTGAAGCTATAGGCCATAACTCTGAAACAACCATCAAAGCCCCATTATCTGGAGTATCTGTAAAAGGCTCTATTACATTCATTTTAACTCCAGCAATAACGTCAGTATCTCCAATCCTGACTCTTGCACTTCCCTCAGCTTTCTTAGATACACCAAGCTCAATAGAAATGTCTCTAAAATCAAGAAGCTTACGCTCATCAAATCTCTTTCCTTCTTTAACTAATTCTTCTATTCTTTTTTTAGTTAATTCTGAAACTTTCATTTTCTTTATTTTTATTTTTTTTCGTATTTATCCAAATTTTTTACATGCATATATTCAAACATATCTGGGTGACTTAATGGTGGATTCTTCAAAACACCAAATGTTGCCTTGTTACTTGTGTTTATGGAACAAGTTCTAGTATTAATACTAAATCTTGCTTGGTATAATGCTATCTCTTCTATAGTTTTATCTTTTATTTCCTCGATTGGAATAATTTTTCTTTTCATCATTTTATTCTTCTCCTATTTTCTTTAATGCTTGTTTTTGAATATCAATTATTTTTTTAGACATTTTTTTGCCAAGAGCTATGGCTTCCTTTAAGTCATCTACATTTACCTTTCCATCCAACTGCATCAAACTTATTTTTTCTGATCCTGAAAGGAAAGCAAAAGGAATATCTGTTGCTGCCTTAATTTCTTTGCCATCTTTCTTTATGCAATAATCTTCTTCCTCTTTTGTCAAATCAGCAACAATAGAGTCTCCTATCTTACCAATAGAGATAGAAGAAACAAGTTCTGTCATAGGAATGCCAGCGTGAGCTAAAGCCATTGAAGCAGCATTAATTCCAGAACATCTTGTAGAAGCATCAGCCTCTACTATAAAAATATAAACATCAATAACAGAATTTGGGAAAGACTCTAGTTTCAATGCTTTTTTCAGTGCATTGGCTGTAACATAAGAAACTTCTGTACTTCTTCTGCTTGGTCCAGGTCTTTTCCTCTCAGCAACACTAAAAGATATCAAATCATAATAACATCTAAGCAGACATTTTTCTGGATCTTGTAAATGTTGAGGATGTAATTTACGAGGGCCATAAACAGCAACTATTGCTTTAGAATTTCCAAAAGAAAACATGGCGCTTCCATCAGCTCTTTTAATTACTCCTACTTTTGCCTCAATTTTTCTAGTTTCATCAGGTTTTCTTCCGTCAGGTCTTTTGTATGTCATTTTATTTCTTCTTTTTTGGTTTTTCTTCTTTAATTTCTTTCTTTTTCTCTTTTGGTTTTTCTTTTGATTTATACTTAACTAAAAAATCTTTAATTTTTTCTGTCAAACCATCTGTGAAAGGTTTTTCTACTATTAGATTTATGGCTTTTCTTGCTAGAATTTCATCTTCGACACTTCTTCCTTTAATCCAGATGATGCCATTCTGACCAACTATGATGCTACAACCAGTTCCATCTTTTATTGTGTTAACCATGCTTCCTGCCCTGCCTATAACTCTAGGCACCCTTGTAGGATTGATTCTTATTATCATTCCTCCTTCTAGTGTTCTCAAACCTCTCTCTTTCATTGTTAAATCAATTCCTTTTGATTTAATTGATCTGATTTTAGTCACAATCATGTCTCTAAAATTATGATGCTCAGAAAGATTCTTTTTATTAATATAACCAGGACAATCTGCGACACTTAAAAAAGCGCCTTTAGGAGCTTGTATATCTACCATCCAGCCATTAAAACTAATATCAGTAATTTGGCCAATAACAGTATTGCCTGCTCTTGGTATGAAAGTCCCGCTTAGAGGTATGACTTTAACTATTTTATCCCCTTTTTCAAGAAGCCCAAATTTTGTAGCTATGATATCCTTCTCTTCTCTTCTTGTATTCTCTCCAGGCAAAAACTCAGGTCCAGAAACAAGAATTTCTCCAGGAACAACTACCTCTCTTTTTTTTCTTTCAATTTTTACCTTTTTTTCTTTTTCTTCTTTTTTCTTAGGTCTTTCTACACTATCTTCTTTTTTCTTCTCTATTTTTTCTTTTTTCTTTTTCTCTATCATTTTATTCTTTGATTTCTTCTGTTATTGCTGAACCATGGGTTATAGCATTTAATTTATCATAAAAATCCATCTGCATTCCAGCTGGCAGGTCAATAATACATAAAAGTGAGCCATCACTCTGCCATTCTTCTTTTGTCTTAGTAAATTTCTGAAATATTCCATAAGCTTTTCCAGTATGAGCAGCTGGAATTGTAATTTTGAGCTTGATTGTTTCTATTCTAATAGGTATTTTTGCTTCAAGTTGTTTTATTATTATCAAAGCTTGTTCATCTGCACTCCTAGTTTCATCAACTCTAACTCCAACCTCTTTTAAGGCAGATGTTATTCTTTCAGCTGTATAAGGTGCTTTAGTTCTTGGATCAATAGAATTTTTCACAAGAAAATCCACTATCTGTTTGAATTTCTGCTCTCTTTCTTTCTCTCTATATTCTTGTGGCAAAACAATTTCCCCGTCACTAATAATCTTTGCAGCTATCTCATTAATATCCTCAGTACCAAAAGCATCTTTAATATCAGAGGCTGATACCTTAAGACCTTTTTTATAATCACTAAAAACAAGATCTATACCTAAAATATCCCTGACACTTGATGCGCTTATATTTTTATTTTTTCTAAGATTGATAGCTTTATCACAATCAACCATGATCTCAAAGTCCTTTCCCTTAATCTTTATTCTTGCTACGACATCAACCATTTTAGAATGCTTATTTTATATATTTAGATAATGCAGCTCCGTGAATTCTTTTTGCTTTTTTCTCTTCTATTCTAATAAAAGCTACCTCAAATCTTTCTATATCAAAACTCCTCCCTAATACTTTTTTGAAAATATTTATAGCAAGTTTAATTCCTTGCTCAATATTAAGGCTCTCTTTATAGCCTTTTTGCAATAATCCCTTAATTATTTCATCATTCTCTCCAATAACACTAGCTTTATAACCTAAATAATTTCCTGTCACATCACTAACATACAATTTTTTGACTTTATCTCTATTAATTCCAGCCATCATTACTGCTATTCCAAAAGGTCTTGTACCTGCATATTGTGTTGCAGACTGTTGTATATTAGCTACATCTTTAATAACAGATTCAGTATCAATAGGCTGGTCATAAGTAACTCTATGTTGTTGAGCTACGACCTGTGAGTGTTCTAACAAAACACGAGCATCACTCAATACTCCAGCAGCAGTAGCAATAATATGATCATCTATTTCCCATATCTTTATACTTGCTTTAGGCAACACTAAAGGATCAGATATTCTTTTGTCAGCCACTATGACAATACCATCACTGCATACTAATCCAATACTAGCACTACCAAGTCTGATGGTTTTTTCCGCATATTCTACTTGAAGAATTCTGCCATCAGGACTGAACATAGTTGTAGCTCTGTCATATCCCATTACTCTATGTTGCATTTCCATTTCCATTTTTTAAAAAAGAATATAATAAATATATATTTTTTCTTTCTCTTATTCTAAATAAAAAACAAGGTATTTATAAAGGTTTCTAACACAAAAAGAAGAAAATTTTATAAGAGACTCTTTCTATTCTGACATATGAAAAAAAGAGGGAAAAAAGGACAAGTAATGGGTATGCCTTTTATCTTCATTTTTTCTCTGATATTAGTTGCAGTAGCTCTTTTTGTAGGCTTTTGGGTCATAAAAAACTTCATGGAAAGAGCAGAACAACTAGCTATCTATGATTTCACAAACCAGTTAGAGAATGAAGTCATAAGCACATGGCAAAAAGAAGAGGCTTCTAAAACAATCACTTTAGCTTTCAGTAAAAAATTTGATCAAATCTGTTTTACTAATCTTAATTCATGTTCGCAGCCGCCAGGCTTTTGTTATGAAGCTAAAAATATATGGAGTAAAACCTCACAAGACAATCTTTTCTTAATGCCATTTGGAACAGCTGAAAAATATGAGGCTAGTACTGCATGGCATATTAAATGTGGCCAGAAAGAGTGTCTAGAAATACAAAACACAATATGTTTTCCAGTAGAGAATGGAAAAGTCACTATAAAACTAACAAAAGAAAGTGGCCAGCCAGTTAAAGTTTCCTTACCTTTGCCTTAAAAAAGATGAAAAAAGCTCAGTTTCAATTTGCTTGGATTTTTGCTGTGATAGTAGGAGCTCTAATACTATTCTTGGCATTTTATTTTGTAGGAACCACCTTACTACAACAAAGATTTGAGCAGTCAACTGTAGAAGTACAATCTTTAGATATACTATTGAATCCTTTCTCTTATCTAGGTTCTCTTGGCGCCACAACATATAATCCTCTCTCCTTACCTAAAGAATCTGAAATTATAATTGATTGTAATAAACAGACTCTTGGAGATTTAGGATATAATGAAATCACTCTTATTTCAGAAAAAGAAACTGGCATTCCTAGACAAGCTTATGACAAATATCTTTTTGTTCCTCAGCCTTTAAAAGGAAAAAATTTTGAAGCTCTAAGCAAGCCTCTTGAATTGCCTTGGAGAGTCTCTGATATAATCATTCTATGGCCAAAAGATCAGGAGTATTGTTTTGATAAGGTCATAGCAGATATAGAAAGATTAAATATAAGCAGCATAAAGACTGAAGAGTGTAGTCAAGACAGCATAAAAGTATGTTTCTCAGGCTCAGGAGGCTGTGATATAATAGTAAATACAGGTTCTAAGACAGTCAAGAAACAAGGCAAGACCCTTCATTATACAGGAGATGCTTTGATGTACGCAGCAATTTTCTCAGATCCTGTGTTATATGAATGCAATCTCCAAAGATTAGCATCAAGACTTTATAATGAGGCTGAAGTTTATGAAAGAAAATCTATTGCATTAGCTCAAAAAAATTGCAATACAGCTTATGACTTAAATCCAATAAAAGAATCTGCAAGAAATGTCTTCAATAATCCAGGACAATCAGAGTTAAGTCAGCTAGAGATAGCAGCAAACATACTAAAAAACAGAAACACAATGGGAGACTGCACTTTATTTTAAAATGAAAAACAAAATTAAAAAAGGAAAGTATCGGAAACCTAGGTTTCTGATTAATAAAAAAGCACAAATCAAAATTCAGGAAATGGCTTTTGTGTTAGTGGCAGTAGTCTTTCTTTTTGCTCTTCTTTTCCTTTTCTTCGCTCGTTTTCAACAGACACAGATAACAGAAATGTCAACTGAAATCCGCGAGCTTAGGACAGTTACAATGCTAAGAGTCGTAGCCTCACTTCCTGAATTAAGATGCTCTAGTTCTTTTGGATCAGCAACTGAAGTAGCTTGCATTGATAAAGACAAATTAAGGGCTTTTGATGAGGATTCAGTTTTAAGAAATAATTATAAGGAAATCTGGAACTCAGCCTCAATATCTAAGGTAATGATACAAGAGGTTTATGGCGGGGATGAGAGTTTTGTTGTCTATGAAAAGCCCACAGGATTATCAACTGTAACATATTCCACATATATTCCATTATGCGAGGAAACAACATTCAGCAAATCAGAATGTAATATAGCTAAAATAAAAATCACAACCATAGTCCCATAAAATGATAAGATTCAAAACAAAATTCAAACAAAATATCAAGGCCCAGGAAGAGGTATTTGGTTTTGTCATAATTGTCTTGATAGTGATGATCATAGGGCTTATCTTTTTTGCTTTTTCATTACGAAGATCTTCAGAGATTGTAGAGCCAAAACAAGCTGAGCTAGATGACTTGCTTCAATCTATGCTAAGCTATACAACTAATTGCCAGATAGGAGCATCAGAAAAAAATGTCCGCGAGCTGATAAGAGAGTGTAATAATAATCCCACTAAACAATGCGCTAACAGCCAGAATGTCTGTGTCTATCTTGAATCAGAACTTGAAAATATGCTTGATGATTTTCTAGGACAAGGTATAGCTCAAGCCTATGTCCATGGCTATTCTCTAAACATATCCACTGAACAGCCAATCAATATAGGTGGTGGAGAATTCAAAGGTAATTATTTTGGTTCAAGCATTCCAATTCCTAGTCTTGGAGCAGAAGATATTGAAGTTAAACTTAGATTCTATTATTCTAAGGATTAAAACGAACTAATCCTAGGATTCATCAAGATTCAAAATTCTATACTAACATTAAGCTTATCTAATTCTAACACAGGCCTAAGTCTATTTCTACCTGTTTTTTTATCATTTTCAGGGATTAAACGAACTAATTCAAACTGTTCAAGTAGCTTAATGTCTTGTCTCACAGCTTTAAAATCTCTGCCTAGCTCTTTGGCCACAGAATAGATGGATTTGGGCTTTTTAGCCTTTATAACATGCAAAATCCGGCTTTTCTCTAGGCTCAAAAGCTGCTTAAATTCCTTAATTGAGAAATCTGGATCTGAGGATTTTATATTCCAGGGTGGTATAATAGCTGTCAAAAAAAAGCCTGATTCATTACTTTTAGGGATCTTAGCAGAACTGAGCTTGATACTTATATTTTTTATTGTTTTTTTCTTCCTAGGCATATTTTCTACCTCTTTTATTTGTTCTTTCTTTTGAGTGAAAAAATATCGACGATAAGATATTAAATAGATAAACGCAACATATATATTTAAACATTATTGTTTCTTGTTATATGTTTCAAAAGTCCATATATGTTATAAAATCTCCATTATATCTGTCAGAACCCTATATATCCCAATCTGTGTTAATTATCAAATAGGAACATAACCTTTATAAATAAAAATACTTGAAAAGGACCTTAAAATAGGGTTGATGGAAACCTTTAAAAGTCAAAAAAACACCTTGTTTTTGTGCAACAAGTAATTGTTGTACAAAATACTGGCCAGTGATTCCTTTTCTAAAAGGAGTCGCGACTCATAGTTTAGATTTGCACTTAATAGTGTTTAGAGTCTAAATTGTGGAAGGCCAATCAATAAGCAAAAATGAATGTAAAATATGTGTTTTGGTTGAATTTTATCCAGTTCTTAGCCTTAGGCTTAGGACTAAATAGTTTAGCTAAAATTACTTATTACATTCTAAATATAGTTGCTTAATTGATAAAAAGCTGAAAAGCTGGCTAATATGAAAAGGATGTGAAAGGAGGTTTAAAATAAAAACGAAAATGAAACTGTTAAAGAAAATAGTACCTTTAGCAGTGGCATGTATGCTAGGACTTACAAGCGTTGGATTCGCAATGGCTCAAGATTTAGGTACTTGGCATGGTAATTTCCCAGGTTCAGATACTGCTATAGTTTTCCACAAAAATGCTGATGCATTAGCTGTAGTTGACTTAACAGCAGTATTTATAGGAGCAGTCGGAGGAGACGGAGCAGTTCCAACAGGAGAAGCTCACTTAATCGAGGCTCCAGGTAATGATTGGGAATATAGTGATAGTTTCGCAGATGTTGAAACATCCCTTGGTGATTCTGACTTACCAACACTTTTAGCAGATGGTAAATACAGAGAATCAAGAGGTGAAACTGAGAATGATGAATCCTTTACTCAAGTATTGGGATTCACAGATGGAACTAATACCTTAGTCTTTGATGCAGAAGATGATTCACCAGAAGCAGCTGATACATATCTCTATATGGATGATGGTATGGTTGCTTATACCTATACTTTAGAATTTGATAATGGTATAGAGTATGATGTGACAAGTGCAGCTACCATAGATGAAGATTTTGAGTTAACTAGGTTAGATATGCTTGGTCGTGAATACACTATTGTTGATGCTAGAGATGATAGTGCAGATGATGTTGTAGATGAAATTGTCTTAATGGCTGGTGCATTGAAAGCTTCACAGTGGGAGTACAGTACTGAAACCTATACTATGGGTGGAAAAACCTATGAAGTAGAGGTTAAGATAATTTCAGACACATCAGAATCTGCTATTTTAGTTATAAATGGCGAGCAAACTGATGAAATGGAAGAGGGTGACACTTATACTCTTGACGATGATACAAGAGTAGGTGTTGTCGACGTAGTCCCTAACGAAGGAGCTGAAATGACTGGCGAACAAGCTATTGGAAATGACTTAGTAACATTCTATCTTGGAGCTGAAAAGATTGTCTTTGAAGATGGTCAAGAAGTAGAGATCAACGGAGAAGATGTTGATGGCTCTAATGTGGAATTTAGTTCTGAAGACCTTGCTGGAACACCTAATGAATTAGACTGGATAACATTAGAAGTAGAACCTGATGACTCAGTATTCCTTGTAGATGGAGAATCTTGGACAGACCCTATCTTAGGTAGGTTCAAATACACTTTCCAAGGATTAATTAAGGAAACTGAAGAAATAACAGGTTCAGCAGGAGCAAATTCAGCTGATCTTGTCTTCAACAATAATGCTGGAGATGAAATCAAGCTAGAATTCCAAGATTACTTAGTTGGAGGTCCAGAAGATGACACAGTCGCACCAGGAACTGAATTGGTAGATATAAACATCGATGGTGTTGCAAATCGTGATGTCTATACAGACCAAGATGCAAATGGTTACGCAGCAGGTGGTGGAAACTACATGATGTGGGACGGTGATGCTTGTGGAATCGATTTCGATGAAATCGGAGGAACTTACAATATAGAAGATTGTGAAGGAATCATCATGTGGGTTGTCGGAACAGGTGGAGAAATGAGACCTGTTGAGATAACAAGCATTGATGATCCAAATGGAGTTTGGGCAAGTGGTGACGAACTAGTTGACCTTGAAGATATGGTTACAGGAAAAGACTATGATGACGAAGCAGCTGATGGTACACCAATCAACCTAGGTTCATTTGCAACAATCGCAATTACTGCTGTAGTAGCAGATGTTGACGGTGATGGTGGTGTAGATGACCCAGCTATTGTAGCCACAACAATCAACACATGTGGTGCATGTGCCATGGCTTGGCAAACTGAGTTTGCTGGAGAAATGGGACTGACGTATAATGGTCTAGTTGCTGGAACAGATGTATTCTTCGCTAACAATGACGGAGATGATCTTACTGGTGCAGCAGGCCCTGTTTGGGAATATGCTGACGATGTAAATGGAGACATAGAAATCAATGCAGACCCAGCAGGAGCATTAGCATGGATGGATGAAGACGAAGATTCTGACTATGACATGGCTTTAG
>CAYNFE010000006.1:0-52013 GCA_964396475.1 Candidatus Woesearchaeota archaeon | reverse complement strand
AGTCTGCTCAAAAACTCATCCTTTACGATCATTTTATTTACTTATGTATAGTAAACTTATTGTTCTTAACATAAAGTAGTATTTAAAGTTTTCTGTGATATCTTAATTATATCGTTATTAGGGGATATTTTATGATATTTTAAGATTATTTTAGAACATCAAAAGCTATTTTTATTTCATATTTTTTGATTTTTTTAGAATATGCATGTATATATTTTTTCTTTATTTTTTCTCCTATAGTTATTTTTGATGCATTAACCCTTTCTTTAATGAAAGATTCATATTTTTTAGTATATTCCTGTATCTTTTTTTCGCATGCTATAACTAAAGAGATTTTTTGTTCTTTCTTTAGTTCTGCTTTTTTCCTTGCTCCCTGGATAAAACGGGCGATTTCTCTTATATATCCTTCTGCTTCTAGTTCTACTGTCGATTTAGTATCTAATTTTACTTCTAATTTTTTTTCTTTACTTTTTTTTGTTATTATTTTTTTAACATTAACTTGTTTCATGATTATATTTTCTAATTCTGGTATTAATTTTTGGTCTGATGTTATTGTTAGAGTTGCTAGTGGCCATCTTATGCCTATTCCAGATTCAGATCTTACTGCAAGAGTTTTTTCAATAATTTGTTTTACAAAAGCAAAGTCTTTTTCTAATTTTTTGTCTATAAGTTTCTTGTTTGATTTTGGCCATGATTGCAAATGTATTGATTCTTCTTTAAACCTAAATTTTTCTTTTAGCTCTTGATAAATAAGTTCTGTTATGAATGGACAGATTGGTGCTAGAAGTTTTAATAATTCTATATAGATGTGATAAATTATATTAAAAGCTTTATTATCTTTTTTACTTATCCTATTTCTGATAAATTGTATGTATCCTCTGCTAAAATCATTGAGCCAGAAATCTATTAAGATTTTTGTTGCTATGTGTGGATGTATATTCTCTAATTCTTTTGTTATTGTTTCTATTGTTGTATTTAACTTAGATAATATCCATTCATCTTCTATATTTTCTATTTTTGATTTTATTTGTTTCTGTTTTGATTCAAGAACTAATCTACTGATATTCCAGAAAACATTTAGTGCTCTGTTTGGTTCTTTCACACTATTCCAACCAAACCATAATTCTGAAGTAGGATCTTGTAAACAAAAAGTCAATCTTAAAGGGTCTGCTCCAAGTTTTTCTAGAGCTTCTTTAGCCCAAATAGCATTTCCTAGAGATTTATGCATTTCCTTCCCTTTTTCATCTTTGAGTGTTTCATAACCAAGAATAGATTTGTAAGGGGCTTTTCCTGTTATTGTCACAGATGCCCAGAATAGAGCATTGAACCATCCACGATACTGGCCAGGCATGTTCTCACAAATAAAATCTATAGGATACCATTTTTCCCATTCTTTTTTCTTGGTCAGATAATTTAGTGTAGAAAAAGTGACTATGCCCGCATCTAACCAAGCATCGCCTACATCAGGAACTCTTTTCATCTCACTTTTACACTTTGGACATTTTAATATTACATTATCAATCCATGGCTTGTGTATTTCTTTCAACTTATCAATACCTCTTATTGCTTTTTTCTTTAATTCCTCTAAACTTCCAATTACTTCAAGATGACCACATTTTTCACATTCCCAAAATGGTAATGGTAATCCATAATATCTTTTTCTTGAAATTAACCAATCAGACATAACATCAAACCAGTCATCTTGTCTTTTCTTTCCATACTCTGGGAACCATTTCACTTTTTGATTTTCCTTTTTTAGTTTTCTTCTGATTTTGTCAGCTTTAATATACCATTCATCGACTAATCTAAAAACAAGTTCCTCACCACAGCGCCAACAATGAGGATATCTGTGCAAGTAAGGTTCTGTTTTGTAAATGAAATCTCTATTTTTCATATCTTTAAGAACAAGTTTGTTAACTTCAGTATAAGATTTTCCACTAAAATCTTTCCAGTCTTCTAGATAGATCCCTGCTTGGTCTAGAGGGGAAATTGCTGGAAATTTTTCTTTCTTTCCTAAGTCATAGTCTTCAGCACCACAGCCAGGAGCAATATGGACAATTCCTGTTCCTTCTTCTTCTGATGCAAGATTCCATGAGACTACTTTGAAAGGTGATTTAGCTTTCTTTTGTTCAGGCATTTTAGAGTAAGGCATTTCATATTTCATTCCAATAAGTTCTTTTCCTAATTTTTCTTCTATGATTTTAAAATCTTTTTTTATGACATTCTCTACTTGACTCTTAACCATCCAATATTTTTTTCCTTCATGTTCTACTTTTGTATATGTTAATTTAGGATTAACTGCTATTGCAACATTTGCAGGAACAGTCCAAGGAGTTGTTGTAAAAATTAAGAAAAATTCATCTTTCTTTCCTTTTATTGGAAATCTCATGAACAATGCTGTGTGTTTAACTTCTTTGTAACCTGCTGTAACAATGTCATGTTTTGAGCTGGCTGTTCCACATCTAGGACACCAAGGTACAGCATCTTTTCCTTTGTAAAGCCATCCTTTTTTATGATACTCTTTTAATAAAAACCAATTGTGCAGATTATTTTCATCAGTATTTGTGTAATAAGAATTATCCCAGTCCATCCATTGACCAAGTCTTATAGAATCTTCAGTAATTAATTTAGCAAATTTTTCTACTCTTACTTTACATCTTTCTACAAATTTTAAAACCCCATATTTCTCAATATCATCCTTGCTCTTAAAATCAAGGTCTTTTTCTTCCTCTCTTTCTATCCACAATCCTTGACAGTCAAAACCATTCTGATATCTTTGATCATAACCTTGCATTGCTTTGAATCTTTGAAAGAGATCTTTGTAAGTTCTTCCCCAAGCATGATGCACACCCATAGGATTATTAGCTGTTATTGGACCATCTAGAAAAGAGTATTTTTTATTACCTCTATTTTTCTCTCTGAGTTTTTCAAATATTTTTTTATCTTTCCAAAATTTTAATACTTTTAACTCTTCTATTTGTGGGTTATACATACTAGAATATAGCTCAAATATCTTTTAAACTTTTTTATTAAAGAAAAAGGAGATGGAATATTTTAATAAATTTAACTCAATTCCTCATCTTCTTCTTGGCCCCAGTCATCAAATTCTTCTTGTTCTTCCCCGACTTCTTCACTAAAAACATCTTCTTCTATATTTTGTGTTTCCTGTTCCTTTTCTTTTTCTCCAGATGTTTTCTCTTTTTCAGTATTTGGAGTTTTCTTTATCTTCTTCTTTTTTGTCTTTTTCTTCTTAACCTTTTTTTTTGATTTTTTCTTAGTTTTTTTCTTCTTTGGCATCTTATCTCAAATTAATGAAGGATTTAACTTAATTGTGCTATGAGAAAAGGTCTTTATAAATCTTACTAAAAGGATAAATAAAACTAAAATAAGATTCAAATAAAATTCAAATCCCCTTAGCAGTCTTCAATCTTCAGCTTTAATCTTCAATTATTTTAGCCTTTTGCGTTAAAGATTTCTTCTGGTGTGAGTAAAGAAATTGCAGCCTTATCACCAATTATTTCAATCTTAATGATTTTATCTGGATTCTTTAGGTCAACGTTCTGTTTGTCTATTACATCTGTCAATTTTATTATCAAGTCCTTGGGGTATTCTTGGGTCACTTTTCTTTTTGCTAAGTCCATCTTCCATTTTTCTTCTGCCTTTATTCCTTCTTGTATTTTCTTTATACAATTCTGTATTTCTTCTATAGATGATTTGCACCATTCATCAACAGGCCACCAGTAAAAAGTGTAATTAAACTTGGATTTGTCTATCTTTGCTAGAGCCTTAATAACTGCTTTAGGATTGTCTACTTCAAGCTCTGCCAAACCATCATCTGTTTTTAGATCCTCTACTTTCTTTCCAGATTCTTTCATAACTAATTCTATCTCTGCTTTTACAGATTCTTCATGCATGGGGTCAAAAGTAATTAATAAATTTGGTTCCAATTTGCACCTCCATTTGGAAAAAATAAGAGTGATATAAATAGTTTTAGTTGAATTAGTTGTCACTTTTAAGTAGATAGAAACGAAAGATTTATAAATAAGTAAAACTTCAGACAAATATGACACTGGAAATTGCACCTCTTGTATTGTCTTTAATTGCTAATGGCGGATATGAAGGAGAAGAGTGTAAAGCTGTGAATACTTGTGAAGTTAGAGAAATAAAAACAAAGAATGGTCCTGTTCTTATAATAAGAGGAAAGATTGATAGAGATGAAGGATATGGTTATACAGGTCTTAGGAATTCTTTTAAAAATGATTATAATTCTGGAGTTAATCCTTATTTATATGCTACAGGCAGACCAATAATACCTGTGACTGAGGGTCTTATTGATACTACAGTACAACGTATAGATTGGGATAATTCTGATGCTAAAAATCCTAATTCATTTAGAGTATGTCATGATTTTTATCAATTTTTAGTTGGCAAATTCTTTAAAGGTGGAGGTGGAAAAATAATAAAACCAGATACAGTTTCTTATCCTGTTTATGTTCCTGGAGATACTATCAAAACTCCAGTCTATGTTCCAGGAGACTCAATTCCTTATCCTATTTATGTTCCAGACACAGTCTTAACAGATACTACAACTAAGGATACAACTGCAAAAATTATAAAACCAAAAACAGAATTAGGACTTTTCAGATTAGATAAAATTCAAGGTTCAAAAATTGGTTATGGCACTTTTCACAGAAATCAGCATGGATCAAATTTCTATGGTTTAGGGCCTAATCTAGATTTAAGAATTGGAGGTAAAGAACTGAAAGGAAAATTAGATTTAGAATTAATAGCTCTACAATATGATAATGATGACCAAAAACTTTTAGCTAAAGGAGGTTTTGGTTTTTATAATAGACACGTTGGTGGTGGAATTAATGTTATACATGATATTAATGAAAATACTTTTATCTATCCTAATTTCACTGGAGCAGTTGATTTAGGACCTGTTGTTGTAAGTGGAAAAGGTGGAGTTGGTTTTGATCAAGAATTTAACCTCAGACAATTTTTAGAAGGAGCTCTTGATTATGCTTCTGCTAATGATAATTTTAGACTTCAGTTGTATGCAAAAAACGGAACAGATCCTTTGAAAGAAGATGATCAATATTATAATACAGCTGGAATAAACCTAGCATTTGGTGACAAAGCAAAGTTACTTCTTGGTCTTGAAGGCAAAACAAATTATGGATCAAACATATGGCCGAATAAAACTGCTGAAGAGGTTGCAAAAAGTATAGAACTTAAGTATAGTGTTGGGGGAGAATTTAGACCTAGTGGAAATATTGGATTTTTTGTTCTAGGATATGCAAAAGGACAGCACAATGATCAGGAAGATACATATAAGCATGTGGAATTTGGTGGAAAAACAGGAATAAAAATTTATATACCTGGACCTAAAAGAAAACCTGAAAAAAAATATAATGTTCATAATGTCTCAATTTATGAAGAGACAGAAGAGCCAATAATAGAAGAGCCCGTATCAGAAGAACCAATGATAGAAGAGAGTAAATAAATCTAGAATTATAATTTTTTTATTTAGCTGCTTGTCTTCTCTGTTTTCTTTTCCTCTTTTCTCTTTTCATCCTTTTCCTTTGCCATTTCCACCTCATTTGTTTCTTTTTCTTCCAACGTTTGCTTGATCTCTTCATTTTTTGATGACTTTTTTAAATTCCTTAGCTAGAGTAGAGTTTATTTTTTGTATCTTAGCAATTGTGTCAGAAAGAACCTTTTTAGAATCTTTACCAGATGTTTTTAGAATTAATCTAGGATTTTTAGTTGGATGTTTTCTTGTCCAAGCTGCGAGTTCAGTAGCTTTATCTTGCCATAACATCTTTCTTAGAAGCTCAGTCATTGTAAGATTGTCTAATTCAATTTCAAGTTCATTCTTTTTGTATTTTATTAGTTTGATTTCCATCTTTATACTTAAATTTTGAGAAAGCGCTATTTAAATTTTTTCCTCTTCTTTCTTTTCTTCTGATTTTGATTCTTGTAGCTGTTCTAGTTCTTTTGATGTTTCTGGAGTTGGTAGAGGTTCTGGGCTTGGTTGTGGTTCTGGATTTGGTTGGGGTGTTGGTTCAGGTTCTGGCGGTTGTGGTTCTGGTTGTTCTTGTCTTTTCATTTTTTTAAGCAAGTCACGAATTCTTGTATGTTTAGTAGCTGAGATACTAAAATCAATATCTTTTTGCTCTTTTGGCTTTTCTATTTCTCTATTTTCCCTTTGCTTTTCTTTTTCAAGATGTGTTATAAATTCTTTTTCATCTAAAACTTTTTCTTTCTCTAATTTTTCTTCTTTCTCTATATCTATTCTTTCCTTTTCCTCTTTTTCTTTCTGCAACCTTCTTCTTTCTTTTACTTCCTCATATCTTTTCCTTAAATCTTCTAGTGTTACTTGTGAAGCTGGCTTTTCTATTGGTTGTGGTTTTATTCCAGACATATCTTCCAGAATTTCATGTACAGAACGTCTTGGAATATCTTCCTCCTTGACCTGGCGTGGTTTTTTTATGAAAACAACATCATTTGCTATACTACATCTATGGCAGATTCTTTTAATTTTTCCATCAATAATAACATTACAAAGAATACCTTTATGACCACACTCTTCACACTCTTCTTCTTTTTCTGCGCTCATAGATTTTATAGATTCAAACATACTTACAATAAGGTTTTTAACTTTTAATATCTTACGTTTTAATATAAAAATAAAATATATCACATATTTATAAAATTTAAAAATTTAAAAATTTAAAAAAATGGTTTTTTCTATTCCTTCATGGGTTATCTATACGTTGATAATTTTAAGTTTATTTATAGCTCTTTTTTATCTTTTGACTTTTATACAAACAAGGAAACAACTTTACGTAGAGGAAAAAAAGAGAAATAAAAATGTTACTTTTCTTATTCCCGCATATAATGTAGATAAAATTTTAGGAAGAGTAATAAAATCTATTTTTTCTTTAGATTATCCAAAAAATAAAATTAAAATAATTATTATAGATGATGGCTCTACAGATAATACTTTACAAGTGGCAAAAAATCTTGCAAAAAAATACAAAAATATTAAAGTTTTTCACAAGAAAAATGAGGGTAAACGAAAGGCTTTGAATTATGGGATTAATAAATTAAATAGTATGAAAACTGAGCTTACAGCAATTTTAGATGCTGATACTTTCATCAAGCCAGACTTGCTTGCACTTTCTGTAGGTTTAATAAATAATAAAACAATAGCCGTAACTTGCAGATTTTTACCTTTACAGAAAAAAGGCTTTTTTGTAAGAATGCAGCTCGTTGAATATACATTAACTAGTTTTTTCAGAAAATTGTTAAGTAACTTAAATGCCTTGCCAATAGCGCCAGCTTTTACATTATTTAATACATCATGGTTAAAAAAAGAAAAATATGATGAAAAAAATATAACAGAGGATTTTGAAATGGCCTTGCGTATTCATTCTAAAGGTTATAACATGGGATATGTTTTTGAAAGTTATGCTATAACGAAAGTTCCAGAAAAATTTAAGGATCTACAAAGACAGAGAATTCGATGGAATTATGGAACTTTATATAATCTAATAAAATATAAAGGTCTTTTTAAGGGTCACGGGATTTTAAGCAATTTTTTATTACCAAGTATGATATTTGGTATGGTTTCATTAGTTCTTGTTTTTTTCTTTGGATTATATACTATTATTTCTGAAACAATTAATTATATTCAAGCAATTAATGTTGGGTGGATACCTTCCTTCTCTTTTACATTAGATACGCTATACTTCTTCTTTGCAGATACAAAAATAATTTTAGGAATAATTGGAGTAGCAATCGTCCTTTTCTTTTTTGTTTTTATAAGAAAAGAAACAAAAGCTAAAATAAGATTATTTGAATATATTATTTATATCGTAGTATATATTTGGTTTTTAGCTTATTTTTATATATTAGGTATGTTAAGGTATTTTATAAATCCAAAAAAAATGCCATCATGGTGAATAAAAATAAGCAATTTAGAATGATTTTAAGGATTAATAATAATAACAAATTATTTAAGTCAATTTGTTAAAAGAATACTATGATTAATTATGTAAAAAGAAAAAAAATGAATGATGTTACTTTGATGTTGGCAGCAATTTTTTTAACAATTTTGATTTTTGTTCTTGGAGTGATACTTGGAAATTTTCTTGCTGAAATAAAACTTAATGAACTTAGAAATACAGCAAGTGAGCTTACTAATATGCTTACTGGTATGGAATTAAAGGAAAAAATGATTGAAGAAGAAGGTATATGCAATTTCAAAGAGGATTTTTTATCAGAAGAAAGAAGTAAGATGGGGAGAAGATTGGATTTTCTTGAAAAAAAATTTGGTAAAGATAATCTAGACGTTTTAATAGAAAAAGAAACATATCAATTAATAGAAATAAGAACATTATTACTTGCAGAAAAAACAAAAGAGATGTGCAATGATAATATTTCAATCATACTCTTTTTTTATACTAATGATGAAAAAGATGAAAAAGGAAGTATTGATAAATGTATACTTCAAGGAGAAGCACTAGACCCTCTTTCTAGAAAATATCAGGATGTTAATATCTTTAGTTTTGATATAAATACAAATAATCCTGCAGTAAATACATTAAAACAACAGTATGATGTCACAATGGTTCCTACAATTGTTTTAAATGGGATGAAATATGAAGGATTAAAAACAGCCTATGAAATAGAAAAAGTGTTAGGATATAAATAAATATAAATGAAAAATAAAGGGGTTTGATAATTGCATTTTTGATATTTATTTTAATAAGATTCTTACTAAGTTTACAGTTAAAAAAGAATATTTTAGATTTTGTTTGTTTGTCTATCCTAACAAAACTCTGGCTGCAGTAACAGCTAGATAAGCAAATATCAACAAAATAGCACTATGCTTGATTCCATAACGAATAGCTCCTTGACTTAGTTTTCCTATTACAAGTCCTGCAAATAGCGCTTGTACGAGAAGCAAGATAAAAAAGGACCTTTCAATTATTTCTGTTGATACTCCTCCTCCGGCAATTCCCAAGCCAGATGTTTGAATTTCTGTTCCTGTTAATGCGCTTGCTATCAAAGGCATGAATTTTATTTCAACAAATAACATGATGACAACAAAAATGAAGAAAATGATATAACCTTGAATAACCATACCAAAAACTCTAGATTTTCTTTCTTTTTTCAAGTCCTCTATTTCATTAACACTTCTTACAACAGCATCCAAAACAGAGCCGATTTCACCGCCAGAAGTTTCAGCCTCTATTATTAATTCTACAGATCTTGAGACAATCTTATTCTTAATGTCTGAAGCAAAAGTTCTTAGAGCTTGTTTGACAGGAATAGCAATCTTGATCTGATTTGCAAGTTTCTGGACATGTGGAGTGAGTGAACCATAGTTTTTTGTTGCCACATGGATGATACTTCTAGATATAGGTATTCCAGCTCTGACACTTTCTACTAAGTTCCTTGCAAATTCTAGGAACATTTCTTCTTTTTCTTTCTCTCTACCTGTTTCAGTTATCAAAGAAATTAAGAAAGGTAATAAAATTATTATTATTGCTATTCCAAGTAAGAAGTAAAAAAGTTCTCTGAGGAATATTAGACTAAGTACAATAATCAAAATTCCTGTTATTATTGATATTATCTGTATTTTTGTTGGCATTTTAAACCTCTGGTTGTGTGAAATGTAAAAATATAAGGAATATTACGTTTAGTACAGCAATAATTCCTATTCCTAAATTAGCAAGAGTTGGGGCGGGCATTCCTATGAAGGATGTACCTATGATAGAAATTATAGCTAAGAGCAACATAAAAATAAGGGGAGCAGCTATCAGTAAGGCAGTGTAGATATCTGAGTACATTCCTATCACTGTGGCATACCTTTCATGACTTAATCTATAATCAAGAAGGATACTTTTTGATTTTTCATTTAGATATGTTGTTAGGTTGCCACCTGTTGTTATTGTTGTAGCCATTCCATTAAGTAAATCAGCTAATTTTCTACTAGGAGTCTGTCTTGCTACATTTCTTAAAGCAGTTGTTAAATCATAGCCATAAACATTGATCTGATTCACTATTTTTCTCATCTCAACACTAAAGGATTTGTATTCTTTAGTCATGGCCATTATTGAAAAGATTCTAGATGGTTCTACTTTACTAGAAGCTATTGCTGTCATATGTGATGTTGCGAAAGGAAGTTCAGAATCAATTTTTTTTCTGTTGGATGATGCCATATTTGATGGCCAGCTTAATGCAAGAAAAAAGATTATAGCTGTTAGTGCTACTGCTATGGCAATATTTCTTATTGCTATGCTTAAAGAAGTTGTTAAAGCAAGTGCGATTATGAAAGTAAGGATAAAAGATATAAGAGTTACAAAGAGAATTATAGAAACATAACTACTTAGAGTGTAAGGCATGTTAGCTTTTCTTAAATCTTTTCTTAAACTTTTAAAGAAGGATTTTTTAGAAAGCTTTGATGATGTGTTGTAAAAAATCTTATTTGATATGGATGCTAGAAAAGAGGGTTTTGCTATTATCTCTCTTGCTAACGGAACTTTTTTCTTTAAGATCTTACTTTTTATTTTTTTAAGAGTTTTGGCTTCTATTCCTAATTCTTCTAGAAATTTCTGTTTTCTTTTCTTACTTATATAGACTGGGCCCGTAGTGGTTGTTATTCTTTCATATCTCTTCTTTATTTTAACTTTTGGTTTCTTCTTTATTCCAAATTCTACACTGATGCTTTCTATTAAGGCCTCTAGTGGTTCATTAATTATCTCTAGCTGATTAATCAGAGTTTTGGATGAATTTTCTATTATAATTTTCTCATCTGCTTTAGTTCTGGCATAAGATACTGACAAAATACTGAGTTCTTTTGTTATCTTTTCTAACCTATCAAGATTGGATTTTATTGATTCTAAAGCTTCTTCTGTTATAGACACCATTTCAATTCTTTAATTTCTAGATTTTAATTCAAGCAATTTTCTTTTTATTGCTTTGTTCAGATTAGCTAAATCTTTTTTAATTTCCTCAACTTTTTTTTCATCTCCAACTCTTAAAACTTGTTCTAAAGCCAAAGTAGATTCCTTTGATGAAAGAATTAATTGCATTAGAAAGGCTATTCTAGCGTTTGTTATCATTTTTCCTCTTTTATTTTAATTTTTCTGCTTCTCCTGGGAGATATTTTCTAAGTACAGATTCTGGATTTTTATAATATTCATTGATTATCTTCTGTACTGTTGCAAAATCAAAAAGTCTTTTCTTGTAAAGTGAAAAAATCAGTTTTGTACGAATTTTAAATTCTCTAAGTAGGTGTTCTTTTGATAATCCATAACGTTTACATATTTTTTCAAAAACCTTACTTTCTGTTTTAAAATAAAAAGAATCCTCACCCGGATTCCATATAAAAGGCATATTTGTCAGGGCAATACCTTTTGCTGTTACATTAACTACCTCAACAATTTCTCTTAATCTTCTTGTTTCTTCTTTATCAACTAGAGCATGGGTCATGACTGCTACAGCATCTAATGAGTTTACAAGAGTTGGGCTAAGATTTATTGGTGGTGTTTCTAGTCTTCTAATAACTGTCTCAACAGAGTCGGCATGCATTGTGCTGATTGATGGATGTCCAGCTGCCATTGCTTGGAACAATACAAAAGCTTCTTTGCCACGAACCTCACCGACAATAACATAATCGGGATTTTGTCTAAAACTTTCTTTTAGTAAGGTGAACATATCTATCTCTCCAGCTCCTGCAAGTCCTGCTCTAGCAACGCTTGGTAGCCAGTTTTCCCTTGGAAGATTTATTTCTCTAGTATCTTCTACTGAAACAACACGAGACTCAGGGGGAATAAAGAAAGCTAAGGCATTGAGCATGCTGGTTTTACCGCTTCCAGTTCCTCCAGTAACGAGAATATTTGCTTTGTATTGCATGAGTATCCAGAAATAAGCCAACATTTCTGGACTCAATGTATTCATAGAGATTAGTTGTACTGGTGTCCAAGGAACTTTTGTAAATTTTCTTATGGTGAAAGTAGGACCCTTACTTGTTATTTCAGCTGTGTAAGTGGCATTAACTCTGCTGCCATCAGGGAGTGTTCCATCTAACAAAGGAGAAGCATAACTTATGTAACGGCCGCATCTTTGAGCAAGTTTTTCTACAAAAGAAGCCAGCTTTGGAATATCTTTATAAATAAGATTTGAACGCATGTTTCTATAAATTCTATGTACAATATAGATAGGAGTATTAGTACCATTACACTCAATATCTTCTATAAAAAAATCTCTTAACATAGGTTCTATTTCATTCATACCAATAAAATTTCTGTATAAATAATAAAAAATTCTTGAATAGCTCTCCTCACTTAATTTTCTTCCTAACTCGCTGAGGATGAGCTTGGCCATCTTATCTATGTAAGAGAGAAGGGCCTCTTGTGTTTTTTCTACAACTGCTCCAAGATTTATGAGTTCAAACATTCCTGATTCTATCTCATCTCTAGTTTTCTGTTCAAACTCACTCAAAATAGGTTCTTCTATTTCATAAACTACCTCAGATATTTTTGGATCCCAATAAATATGCACTGTTACATAAGGGGCTATAAGAAAATATCTAATATTTATTTTTGTCTTATTTTCCACTCTCCTCAAAACAGGAATTTCTGGATTTAAGTTAATAGAAGGATGTTCTGGTTTTGGTGCTTCTGGGACTTTTGGTTCAGAAACAGGCAATTCAGCCATTTTTTCTCTATTTACCTCTTTTAATATAATATAAAAATAGGAGAATTGTTATTTAAATTTAACGAAAATTATTGAGAAGTTGTTTTCTTTTTCTTTCTTATCCATCCAAGTTTCTTCTTATTCCTACCTAAGTCAAAAGCCTTTTTGCATTTCCTAGAACAAAAATGTAAAACTTTACCGTCAAGAGTCACAAAAATAGTGCCTCTACCAACTTCAATGTCTCGTGAACAGAAAGTACATCTTGCCATTTTATCTAATAAAAATTTCTCTTCTTTTAGGTATAATTATATTCCCAGAATATTTTAATTCATGAGATTTTCTTCCTTTAAAAAATTGGGTTTCTAGTCCATCAAATTTTTTAAGATCTCCTTTACTTTCATTAAAATATTCATATTTTCCTTGTTTAAATTTTACAGGACCTCTAAATGGTCTTTCCACTGTAATATTTTGTAATGCCTCTTTTAAAGAATCATAAGATTCTTCAGCAAGTTCATAGTTAAGATGATTATTCATCATACTAGTCATGCCCCAACCATAACTCATAGACCAGATAATTTCTTCTTTAAATCTCACAATTTCAAAACCACGAATAAGATAAAAACCTACATAATAATCTTCATACTTTAAATCTCCCTCACTGAATTCAAATTTTTTAAAACCTGGAATTTCAGAAATTGTTTCTTTTCCATCACCAGCCCAAGTAGCTTTTTTAGCTTTGACTACAAATTTTGCAAGCTCTTGTTCGAGTATTTCTTCCATTTTAAGTAAAAGCTCCTTTCATGACTTTTGATCTTATTCTTCTTGCTTCAATTTGGGTTTCCCTTAGCATAAGAACATCTTTTAATCTTACCGGGCCCTTAACATTTCTTCTGATAAGCTTACCTTTATCATTGCCTTGCATTATTCTAACCTTAACCTGTGTTAATTCACCTCTAAAACCTGTTCTGCCAGATATCTCTTCAACTACAGCAGGCACAGCAATGCTTTCTCTATATGCTTTTTTCTTTCCTCCAGCTCTGCCTTCTCTCTCTGGCTGTTTTCTTTCCATATTTCTTCTATTATTCTATTTTATTTATTTTCTTCAGTTTTTTCTGCGGTCTTAGCTTCAGGTTCTTCTTTTACTTCTTCTAGCTCTGGTTTTTCTGGCTTTGTCTTCTCTACTGGTTTTGTTGTTTTCTTTTTACTAATACCAATACTTGCTATCTGTGATGCAGCTTCTCCAGCATCTATGATAGCTATGGAAGCAGATCCAACATTAATTCCTGCTGCCACTCCTAATTTTTTCTTGCTATCTACATTCTCATAAGGAATTCCTTTCTCATCACAGAGTAAAGGAATATGCTGTATGACCTCTTTTGGCTCAACATCATCTGCTATAATTACCAATTTAGCTGTTCCTCTCTCTATTGCTTTAGTAACTTCATTTGTTCCTTTCTCAATTTTTCCAGATTTTTTTGCTAATTCCACAACTTCATAAGCAGAAACCATTTTAACCTCCCTCATATTTAATAATCAAATTAAATCAGTCATATGGTTCAAAATAAATTAACTCTAGAAGTTTAAAAAGCTTTCTAAGAAAAAAGAAAAGAAACATTTAAAAAAAACAGATTACATATAATTACTCTAAAATGATTACAGATAATGACCTTTTAGATAAGATAGAGGGATTTTTAGTTGGAATGGCTATTGGTAATTCATTAGGATCAATTCAAGAGGGTCTAAGTAAAAAGAAAAAAGAAAAACTCTTTGGTAAAATAACAGATTATATAGTATTAAAAAATAACGATAGAATGTATAGAGAACCTTATACGTTTACTGATGATACCCAGATGGCTCTAATAACAATTGATTCTTTTTTAACTCTAGGAAGAATAGATTCTGCAGATATGGCAGAACATCTTCTGAAAGAAAAAGAAAATCTAAGAGGTATAGGAAAGGGTACGAGAATAGCTCTTAAAAATCTTGAATTAAGGCATTATTCTCAAAGTGGACAAAGTCGTCCTGGAAATTCTCCAGCTTTAAGAAGTTCTCCTCTTGGAATAATTTATTATAATAATCCAAAAATGATTAAAGAAGATACAAAAAAAATATCTTCAATTACTCATACTTCTTCTATGAGTTTTGCTGCAGCTAATATGGTGGCTCATTGTGTTAATTATTTGTTAAAAAATAAGGATTTAAGTTCATTGACTAATTATCTCTATTTACACACAAAAAATATTAATAAAAAATTCTCTCGAAAGATTAGAAAATTACAGAGTTATGACTCTGTTGAAAATTTAGGGACAAGTTCTTGGGCTTATGAGAGTGTTCCTACCTCACTTTACATTTTTTTGAAGAATAGAAACATTAAAAATGGAATAATAGAAAGCATAAATTCTGGAGGGGATAGTGATTCTATAGGTGCATTGACAACTTCATTTTATGGAACATACTATGGATTAATGTCAATTCCAGATAAATGGAAAAAAAAGCTAAAAGAATATGATTTATTAAGGAAAAAAGCACGATTATTATTTAAAAAAATAAAAGAAAATAAAAATTAGATTTTAATTTAGACTCATTTTTCTTACTAGTCCACTTGAACCATTTTCTTTGATAAGCCCCGCCCTTTCTCTATAATTTGATTTAGGATCTATTTTTAAAATGCCAATATCTTTTTTATGGATTTCAGGACTTAAGGCCATATAATTAGCCCTAGAATCTTTTTTGAACTCACCATTTCCTTTGATATAGACAACTACTGGATTTTCATAAAGTTCTAGACCATTATCAGGTAATGGCACCCCTAATTTATCATATACTTCACATATCTTATCAAAGACATCTTCTCTATCTAGACTAGTATTTCTAAAAGTGGCATCAACCACAGGATTTATTCCTTTTGGTATTTCTTTTTTACCTTTTTCACTTTCTAAAACACCAAAATAAGTACCACTAGGAATTCCCATTTTCTTCCATAATTCTAGTATTAAACTATTTGTTCCGTGGATATAAGTTTTCATTTTGATCTCCTTATTGTTACTATTAAGTAGTATCCATTATATATAAATCTTTCTAATGTAATCATTTTATAGTGATACTATAATCTATTAATATAAAAAAATAAAGAAAAAAGAAAAAAAGTTTAAAAAAATAAAAATTTGATTTTTTGTTTTGTTGTTTTTGGTTTTTGTTTAGCCTTTAGGTTCTCGCTAGCTTTAGTAGTAACTTTCTATAGCTTCAGGTCTCTCTTCCTCACTAGCTTGTCTTTGTTTTACAAGTAAGAATACAAGTAAAACAATTATAGCAGCTGCAAGTATGATACCAACTATCATGAAGATCAAGCCCCAATCTACTGCGCTTCCGTTTTCAACATTTGCAGTGAAATTGAACTGTCTTGCTTCATTGCCGTACTTAACACGAACAGTGAAAGGATATCTTCCTGCTTCAACATCTTCACCTATATCTAGGTTGACATTAACAATTCTGCTCTCTCCACTTGCTAGACTGAAAGAAGCTGGGTTTATCTTGACTGTTGACCAGCCGTCAGCTCCTAGAACTTCAACAACAAAGCTCTCGTAACTTTCACCAAGGTTTGTTACGAACAAGCTAAATTCTGCTGTTCCACCTTGCTTAGCAGAAGCTTCAGTGATTTGAGGTAAAACCTCTATTTCACGTTCAGCCTCACTTACAAGAACAATAGTTCTTGTCTCTCTAGTTTCAAGTTCAGAGTTGAAAACCTCTATCACAAGTTCATAAGTTCCTTCATCTTCAGGCAGTGTTAAAGAAACAGTTGCTTTTTCAGCATCTTCATATTTACCGTCATAACTTCCTATGTCACCAATATAGATTGTTCTTTCTATGCAAAGTTGAGGAATACTTAACTTTACATAAACATCTTCAGCAACATGGTTTCCTCTGTTTTTGACAACAATATCTGTGTAAAGAGTTGTACCTGCTTCAAATGTAACTGAACATTCTCCACAAACTCCCTTATAGAAATTGTTATGGTCGTAAAGGTCTACAGACAATATCTCCAACAGGTTAGAAACACGTTGTACGTCAGTATCTATTCTAGCTTCATCTGTACCACTTAGCTCTTCCTTAGTTTCAATCTTAACATGTAGAGTGTACTGATCACGAGCATCAATATCATAAGGTATTTCTAAGAACAAAGTCTTAGAATAAAGATTACCTTTAAAGACATCAAACTCGCCAGTCTTATCTTCAATGTTTTCTCTGTAACCATTTATCCAAGCATGAACTTTAACTTCATCTTGAATGTTTCTGTTAGCTTTGAATACAACTTTAACAGACATTTGCTCTCCTCTTTCTAAAGCAGGAGTTGCAATCTGCCATGTATAACAATTGTATCCACCATCAAGAACTGGATATTCTCCCCCAACAGGTGGTTGAGGTTGAGGCCAACAGTAGCCATACCAAACAACATTACTGTTTACATAAACAGTCATCTCTTGAATGTCTGGTACTATCTCTTGGTTCCATTCATCTGCCATTACTCCACTAAATCCACTAAGTAATGCTAGAACTGCTACAAAGGCAAAAACAAAAAACAAACCAAATTTGTTTTTCATTTTGTTTTGCATTTTCATTTATTTAATTTAGTTTTAAAAATTGTTTATTGTTATTATTTCGAAGTGACAGCTATTTATAAACCTTTCTATTATTCGGTTATTTGTTATTACTTATTTAGAACAACATAAAATTTAGCAGTATGACATTAATATATAATCAAAAAAAATCCCGACGATAAATGGGTTGTTTCTTCTAAGTAGTAACATACCGAAACATTTAAATATTAGATTTTCTTAAGTATGTTATCATAATAAATCAAATGGAGGTTAAAAAATGAATAGAAATGAGATAAAAGAAAGAACTGTGAACACTTTTGCTCTAATGCGAGCTTTTGGTAAACTTTTATTTTCAAATCAAAAACCTAAACAAGAATCAGTAAGATATATTTCAGATCAAGATTTTAAAAGAGCTGAAGAAATGGCAAAAGTATATGAATCTTTAGCAAATCTTGATAGAGAAGGTAGTTCTTGGGAGCAAATTCAAAGTGACTTAATAAGAAAGATTAATGGTTTGGATGTAGTTAAGGATTATAGCCTATTAGGACATAATCTAGATGAATCTGATATAATCTACTTAGGTTTTGAACCTAGAATACCAGATAAATACTTATTAAATAGTAAAGCAGGTCCAAGCTTTTATTTAAAAGACAAAGAGAATAAAGCTCAAAAAATGAGATTTAAATAAAATTTAATTTTTTCTTTTTTTATTTTATCCAATTGACTTGAACATCATCTGTTCTTTCATATGGCTTGATATCGGTTTTTTCTACCTTATCTGGACCTATTTTCTGTCCAGCCTTAAACATCAAAATGCCAAGCCAAGCAATCATAGCTGCATTATCTACCAAGAATTGATTAGAAGGGTAGAAAAATTTGGCATCTCTTTCTTTACACATTATTTTAGCCATTTCTTGCAGTCTTGTATTGCAAGCAACTCCACCACCTAATAAAAGTTCTTTTTTCTTGAGATGTGCCATAGCTCTCTCACTTACTTCAATAAGCATAGCAAAAGCGTGCTCTTGAAGTGAATAAGAAAGATCCTCAATCTTATAGCCTTTATCATACTTCTGCTTTAGATTTGTAAGTAGGCCAGAGAAAGCAACATCCATCCCCTTTACAGTATAAGGGAGTTCAATAAAATTATTTGATTTTTCTGCTAACTGGGCTATTCTAGGACCTCCTGGAAAACCTAGTCCACAAAATCTGGCAAAAGAATCAATAAAATTACCTATACCCATATCAAGAGTTTCTCCAAAGATCCTATATTTTCCAGAAGCATAACTTATTACTTGTGTGTTAGCTCCAGAAACATAAAGTAAGACAGGATCCTTGCATTTACATAATTTCCTGCCAATTTCAAGATGAGCAATACAATGATTTACTGGAACTAGGGGTTTTTTCCATTTCTTAGCTATTTGTTTAGCTTTTCTCATCCCTTGAAATAAACAAGGAGCAATACCAGGACCTTGAGAAAAAGCTATTATGTCAATATCCTCTATATTTAGATTGGCTTCATTTAGGGCTTGCTCAACTATCTGATCTTTAATCCTCTTGTGATGTTCAGCAGCTTCATTTGGAATTATACCTCCTTTATTTGTTGTATAGCTATCTTTAATATTAGCTAATACTTTTCCTTTGTTGTCTATAATTCCTACTCCAAATGTATGCGCTGTTGATTCTATACCAAGACATACCAATTTTTTCATATCATAGAAAGAGAAAACTTTCTTTTATATTTTACTGACAAAAAAATATTTAAAGAACAATTGTATTAAATGATTAAGGCTAAGGAAAAATGAAAATAAATATAATACCTATTTTTGTGATTTTGGTTCTAGCAATAGCTTTGGTTTTTGTTCTTGGAGCTGGATGTGAAGAAGAGAAAGTGACTGGAGAAACAATAAAACAGCCAGAAATAAAAGAATCAACTGTTATTATAGAAGGTTTTGCATTTAATCCACAAGAAGTTTCAGTTAAAATAGGGTCAAAAGTAACCTGGAAAAATGAGGGAAGTCATATGCATAGAATAATCAATAACCAAGCAGAAAATTTGATAATGGGAGACTTATTTGATATTATCTTGAAACCTGGAGAACAGGGCAGTTTTATTTTTAATAAAGCTGGCGAGTATTCTTATCATTGCCATTTGCATCCAAACATGAAAGGAAAAATAGTTGTTGAATAAATATAGATAAAATTAGAATAAGATTTAACTAAATTTTATACACATAATATATTTTCTAATTTTATATCTTTTTCAGTTATTTTCTTTTTTGGATTAATTGATGAAGCAAAAATTTTAGCTTTTAAAATAAATTCTTCATTAATATTACGAAATATTTTTACGAGACGATATCCTTCTAGATTCTCATGTATTTTTTCATCTATATCAAAACCTTCACTAGGAAAAGCAATGAATGTATAAAATCCATTAGAATATATATCATTAGATTTTATTTGATAGAAAGCTCCACTTAATTTCCCAATATATTTTTTTGGAATTTTTTTCATTTTTTTATCTGTTTTTTATAACACCAATTCTAGGACAGTATTTAGAAACAGGGCACTTAGAACAAAAAGGAGAAATAGGCTGACATATTTCTTTTCCGAAAAGAATTATTGTAGTATTGAATTCTTTCCAATACTTCTTTGGTAAAATTTTTTCAAGTTCTTTTTCTGTCTTTTCTGGAGTCTTTGTCTTAACCCAACCTAGTCTATTTGGAATTCTATGACAATGAGTATCTACTGGAATAACACACATATCATAAGCAAAACATAAAACAATATTTGCTGTTTTAGGTCCTATTCCTTTTATTGATAAAAGCTCTTCTTTTGTTTTTGGAACTTTTTCTTTATATTTTTTAATTAAAATTTTTGAGACATGTTTTAAAGTGTGGGATTTCTTTTTGTAATGTCCTGAACTATAAATGAGCTTTTCTAGTTTTTTGATAGGCATCTTTACAATGTCTTTTGGCTTGTTTATATGTTTGAATAAATTTTGGGAAACTTTCTCTGTATTTTCATCCTGAGTTCTTAAAGAAAGCAAGCATGTAATTAAAACTTTGAAAGGGTCGTTTTTTTTAGATGAGCGTCTTACTGTTGGCTGTCTCTTACTCTTATATTTTTTAATAAGTGTGTTCATTACTTTGGAAATTTTTTCTTTTTTATTCATTTTATCTAATTTAGAAAAAATATAAAAATTTAAATATCCTTCTTAACTCTCAAATAGTGAAAATAAAAAAAATGAAACCTAAGATTGAAAAAATATTGAATATGCTTTCTCTAGAAAATAAGAGAATAATTAAGAAAGAGATCAAAAAAATTGAACAAAAATATAAGGCACTTACAGATAATCTTAATGTAGGAATCTATAGAAATACAGGTCCTAGTTATAAAGGAAAAGCTAAATTTATTTTTGCTAATCCTGCTATAATTAAAATTTTTGGTTATTCTAATATAGAAGAATTTCTTAGCATAAGTGTTTCTGATTTATATCAAAATCCAGAAGATAGGAAGAGATTTAGTGAGAAAATAATAAGAGAAGGTGAAGTAAGAGATGAAGAACTGCTCTTAAAGAAAAAAGATGGAAAACCCATTACGTGTTCTGTCACATCTGTAGCTGTCAAAGATAAGGAAGGAAATGCGAAATATTATGATGGAATTATTACAAATATTAGTGGCAGGATAAAAGCTGAGGAGATACTTAAAGGAAGTTTAGATAGAACAGAGAAAATTTTACAAGCAACAGTCAAGTCTCTTGCATCAGCAGTAGAACAAAGAGATCCTTATACTGCTGGACATCAAACAAAAGTAACACAATTATCAGAAGCTATTGCAAAAGAAATAAAGATGCCTGACAGTAGAAATCTTAATCTAGCTGCTTCTGTTCATGATGTTGGGAAGATATACGTACCAGCTGAGATACTTAGTAGGCCAACTAAATTATCTAAAGTTGAATTTGCTTTAATAAAAGAACATCCTAGGGCAGGATATGACATACTAAAAACAATCCCATTCCAAGGACCTGTTGCTGAAATAGTATTGCAACATCATGAAAGATTAAACGGCTCTGGATATCCTAAAAAGTTGAATAATGGCAAAATCCTTCTAGAATCAAAAATACTTATGGTAGCTGATGTTGTTGAGGCTATGTCTTCTCATAGACCTTATAGACCAGCTAAAACCATGACAGAAACACTAGAAGAGATTTCAAAAAATAAAGGAATTTTATATGATTCAAAAGTGGTTGATGCTTGTTTGAGAGTTTTTAAAAAAGGTTTTGAATATAATAAAAATTTATAAGTTCTTTTTGCCTTGTTTTTAAATGAAAAAGAGGTTGATTGGCGGAATTACTCTAAATGTCCTGCTTCTTGGTATTGTTAGTGCTATTAATGATATAAGTAGTGAGATGATTATGCCTATTCTTCCTATGTTTATTACAGCTCTTGGAGGAGCTGGGATTATTATTGGCTTGATTGGTGGAATTCGTGATTCTATTTCAAGCATCCTTAAGGTTTTTGCTGGATTTTGGTCAGATAAGACAGGAAAGAGAAAAGTTTTTGTTTTTTCAGGCTATGCTTCATCTGCCTTTTTCAAGTTCCTTCTTGCTTTTTCCAGAACATGGCAATCTATTTTAATATTTTTAGGCTTAGAAAGAGTTGGTAAAGGTATTAGAGAAGCTCCTAGAGATGCGATGATTGCTGATTCAATGCCTAAAAGAAGAGGCAAGGGATTTGGTTGGCATAGAGCCTTGGACACTACAGGGGCAGTAATTGGTTCGATACTTGTTTTTATTTTATTCTGGTTCTTATTTTTTGATTTTAAGACAATTATTCTGATTGCTGGTATCATTGCTTTTGCTTCTCTTATTCCTTTAGCTTTTGTAAAAGAAATAAAAAAAAGGAAACAAAAAATAAATTTTAGAATTAGTTTAAAGAAACTGCCAAAGAAATTGAGATTTTTTATTTTTGTTGCAGCGATATTTGCCTTAGCTAATTTTAGTTACATGTTTTTCATTCTTCGAGCAAGTGAATCATTTTCAGGAAGATTTGCTGTTGGTATTCCTATTCTTCTCTATATTCTGTTCAGTATATTTTACACTGCACTTGCGATTCCTGCTGGTAATCTCTCTGATAAAATAGGTAGAAAAAAAGTTTTGATATTTGGTTATGTTTTATTTGCTATAACTACTCTTGGATTTGCATTTTTTGATTCTATAATTGCTTTTATTATCCTATTCGCTTTATATGGAATTGTTTTTGCTCTTATTGAAGGAAACCAGAGAGCTTATGTTGCTGATCTTTCTTCTAAGAGGATGAGAGCAACAGCATTAGGAGCTTTTCATACTGTTATTGGTCTTGTTGCCTTACCAGCAAGCCTCATAGCAGGATTTTTATGGCAATTTATAACTCCAACTATAATTTTCATTTATGCTAGTGTTATTAGTCTTATAGCTGTTTTAGTATTTCTTATAAATAAATAAAAAATAGAATAGAATAAAAAAATAAAAAAAATAAAAATAAAAGCGGTTTATCTCTTTTTTTTCTTTTTCTTCTTAACCTTTTTCTTGACTTTCTTCTTTTTCTTTCTTCCACCGCGAGCCATTTTTGCTTCACAGACATTACCTTTTCCGTCGATGTAATATAAATAGCCCTTTTTTCTTTTTACTGCGCCTTTAACAAGAACTTTTCCCATCTTTATTTAACCTCCTTTTATTTTAATTATTTAGCTTTATTTAACCTTAGCCAGTTAATTAAAATTCTAAAGCATAAGTTATATTTAAATCTTTCTATTCTCGACGATAGATTTTTTGTATCTGTGGAATAGTCTCTCTATCCTTGGTTTTGTTATGACATTATGGTGCCTAAAACCCCCACCAAAACCCCTAGGTATATGCAAGAGTTCATGAATCAGCGTCTTTATTTTCTCTTCATCAGATTGTCTGTCAAAATTTTTACTTATGACTTCTATAATGTATGCTGGTTCTGCTCCTAGAGAGAGCTGCATCACCTTCGGAAGTGAATGACATCTGGCAATTATACTTCTTGATTTTGAACCATGACTTCTCAGACAAAAGATCCTTTCTTTGTTAAGATGCTTCATATCCAAAATGTTAATTATCAAATCTACTTTTCTCTTGATGTCTTCTGCTGGTTCATATTTTATTCTCATTTTTATGTTAAATGTAAGAAACATTTATAAATATATACGAAAACTATCTTATATTGGATTATAGAGGATAAAATGGGAATGTTAAGTGCTCGTAAAATGAAGAAACAGAGAAAGAAATTTCGTTGGTCTAGTGTAAAGTATAAAAAAAGGAGACTGAAATTAAAAGAGAAATCTGATCCTTTAGAGGGCACAAGTCAAGCTAAAGGGATTGTTTTGGAAAAAGTTCAATTTGAAGCAAAGCAACCTAATTCTGCTATGAGAAAGTGTGTAAGAATACAACTTGTTAAGAATGGAAGACAAGTTACAGCTTATGTTCCTGGTAATCTAGCTTCTAAGTTTATTGATGAACATGATGAAGTTATGATAGAAGCTATTGGAGGCAAACAAGGAAGGGCCAAGGGTGATATTCCTTGTGTTAGATATACAGTTATTAAAGTAAATGATCAACCTCTTGCAATGTTAGTTAGAGGGAAGATAGAAAAAGGTAGAAGATAAGATGAAAATTTTTGACATTTATGATTTAGATGGAGTGAAAGTAGAAGATTTTAGTTTGAAGAGATACATTAATCTAGATGCAAAATTAATGGTAAAATCTAGAGGCAGACATAAAGAAAGATTTGGGAAAGCTAAAGTGAATATTGTTGAGAGACTAATAAATGTTATTGCTGTTCCTGGCCATAGAGGTAAGAGACATAGAATTATGACAAAAGCTTCTGGAAAATATACCAAAGGAACTAACATTGTGCTTGATGCTTTTAAAATTATAGAGAATAAAACAAAGGAAAATCCTGTTCAAGTTCTTGTTAAAGCTTTAGAAAATGCTGCTCCTAGAGATGAAATTACAACAATAGAATATGGGGGTGCTAGATATCCACAAGCAACTGATAGTTCTCCTTTAAGACGATTAAACATAGCCCTTAAGAATATAGTCCATGGTGCTCATGACAAAGCTTTTGCTAAAAAAAAGAAAATTCCTGAAACACTTGCGAATGAAATAATTCTTGCATCTCAAAATAGTAACGAGAGTTTTGCAATAAATAAAAAATTTGAAACTGAAAAACAAGCTGATTCTGCAAGATAATCATTTAATCCTATAAAAATATTTAAATAACTTTTATCTAATAAATTTATGTTATCTAAACTGGCCTTAATTCTTTTAATTCTTTATTTTCTTGCAGTTTTACTTATAGGTTATATCTCTTCAAAAAGAGAAAAAAAAGAAGATTATTTGATAGCAGGAAGAAAATTGGGTCCTTGGGTGCTTGCTTTTACCATCACAGCTAGTTTGATTGGTGGTAACATGATTATTAATTATACTGGTTTTGTTTACACATATGGTTTTGCTATCATGTGGGGTATTTTTGGACTCATTGCTAGTTTTTTTCTAACTATACCAATGGCAAGAAAATTAAAGGAAATCAGTAATAAATATAAATTTTATACAATGAGTGATTATTTTTCTGTTAGGTATGGTCTCAAAACAGGTTTAATTGCTACGATTGTAATTATAATTTGGTTTTTATTAGTCGTCATTGTTCAATTCATTGCTGGAGCTAGAATAATATCTGCTATATCACCAGTAAATTATATTATTGCTGTTCTTCTTATGGGTTTTATAGTACTTATTTATTCTTTGATGGGTGGCTTTAGAGCTGTTGTCAGAACAGATATATTTCAGTATCTTGTATTTGGTATTTTGTTACTTGTCATTGCATTTTCTGTTTCTCAAGGGAGGATTCTAGAATTTTCTTCTTTCTTTGCTGTAGAAGAAGCAGGTATAGGAACAATTATTGCTTTTTTTATAATAGGAGCTACTTTTATATTTACTGCACCAGAAGTATGGCAGAGAATATATGCTGGGAGGGATCAAAAAGCAGTTAAGAAAAGCTTGATTATTTCTGCTACATTAATATTCATAGCATTATTTTCTATTGGGGTTTTAGGACTTGCCGCAAGATCCTCATTTGTAGATGTTTTACCAGAAGAAGCTGCGATTATGGGGTTAAAACAACTTTTGCCTCCGGGCTTACTTGCAGTTGGTCTTGTTTTGTTTTTCGCAGTTATAATGTCAACTATTGATACATCTCTTTTTATTCTTGCTAATAATTTTTCTAAAGATATATGGTTAAATTTTATAGATAAGAAAGCAAATTTTTTGAAGTTAACAAGAATTGGTTTAATTATTTTTACATTCATTTCTGTTTTAGTTGCATTATTTTATAAGAATATCTTAGCAATAGCTCTTTCTTTCTTAAGTATAGGTTTGAGTTTTGCTCCTGTTGTGATAGGTTCTTTTTATTTCAAGCTTAAACCAGGTGCAATTAAACTAGCTTTAATAATGGCTTTGATTTCAGTCCTAATGCTTTTATTTTTGGGTTATATTAAACCAGAAACTTCTATAATCTCTTTACCAGTTTCTTTAGTATTTTTGTTGATAGGTCAAAAAATCTTTAAAAAATAATATTCCCAGTAAAATTTAAATAGGCTTTTCTCGAATATTAAATATAAAAGATAAAATGGAAAAAAAGAATATTGGGGTGACTCTAGATAATGAATCAGCAATATTTATTTATATGATGATGAACAAGAATTTTAATGGTCTTGTTCCAGAAGACAAAAAATATATCATTAATAGGTATATGTATATAGCATCATTTCAAATTATGCGACAATCTTTTGAAATAGATGTTTCAGCCTATATTAATACACCTGAATTAAATTTTGATGATAAAAATAGAGAAATGTTTGAAGCAAATATCAGTAATTTAGAAAAATTAATTGGTATGAAAATTATTAATACTAAAGAAATTTTCGCGTAAGATGGTAGTAGATAAAAAAACACAAAAAATAACAGAACTGATGTTTAAGCCTAAGCAGATTAGGAATATTGGAATAGTTGCTCATATAGACCATGGAAAGACGACTATGACAGATTCCTTGCTTGCTGGAGCTGGAATGATTTCTGAGGATTTGGCTGGTAAATTACTTGTTATGGATTTTCATGAAGATGAGAAAACAAGAGGAATCACAATTGATAGTGCTAATGTAAATATGGTCCATAGTGTTGAAGATACTGATTATCTTATAAATTTGATAGATACTCCTGGACATGTTGATTTTTCAGGAGAAGTCACAAGAGCTATGAGAGCTTGTGATGGTGCTGTTGTTCTTGTAGACGCAGCAGAAGGAATGATGCCTCAAACTGAAACTGTTTTAAGACAAGCATTAAGAGAGAGGGTAAAACCAACTTTATTCATAAACAAAGTTGACAGGCTTATTAAAGAATTAAAACTTGGCCCTGAAGAAATTCAAGCTAGACTATTAAAAACAATAGAGTCTGTTAATAAATTTATTGTAAGTATTGCTCCAGATGAATGTAAAAAATGGTTAGTGGGAGTCAAAGAAGGAAGTGTTACATTTGGTTCTGCTAAAGATAGATGGGCAATGTCTATTCCTTTCATGCAAAAATCTGGAATGAGTTTTAAGGATGTTATTGATGCTTATGAAAATGACAAACTAAATGAATTGGCAAAAAAAGCTCCTTTATACACAATAGTTATGAACATGACTGTCAAGCATTTACCAGATCCTGTCGAGGCTCAAATTTATAGAATTCCTAAAATATGGCATGGTGATATTGAGAGTGATGAAGGACAGGCATTGAAAAATTGTGATTCTAAAGGACCTGTTCTTTTTGTTCCTACTAAAATAGTTATTGATAAGCATGCTGGCGAGGTAGCTGGAGGTAGACTTTTTTCTGGCTCAATTAAAAAAGGAGAAGAGCTATGGATGAATATGGCAAAAAAAACTGTAAGAGTACAGCAAGTTAATGTTTACAAAGGAGGCCAAAGATTAATAATAGAGGAAGCTCCTGCAGGAAATATTGTTGGTGTTGTTGGTTTAACAGGAGTATTTGCTGGAGAAACTGTTTCAAGTAAAGTTATTGAGCCTTTTGAAGCTCTAAAACATATGTTTGAGCCAGTTGTTACAACAAGTATCGAAGCTAAGAAGCCAGCTGATCTTCCTAAACTGATTCAAGTTCTTAAACAAATATCAAAAGAAGATCCCACTATAAAGATTGAGATTAATGAAGAAACTGGTCAGCATCTCCTAAGTGGTATGGGTGAACTTCATTTAGATGTTGTTGCTAACAGAATCAGGACAGAAAAAGGAGTAGATATAAGCACCAGTCCTCCTATAGTTGTTTACAGAGAGACAATAACAAAACCAAGCAAGACTTTTGAAGGAAGAAGTCCAAACAAGCATAATGTTTTCTTTTTACAAGTAGAACCTCTTGAAGATGCTGTTTACAAGGCAATAAAAGAAGGAGAAATTCCTGAGATGAAAATTAAGAAGAAGGATGAAAATTTATTTAAAATTCTTACATCTTTAGGCATTAGCAATGATGAAGCAAGACAATATAAAAAAATATATAGAGACTGTGTTCTTTGTGATAAAACCAGAGGTATTGTACATATTGGAGAAGTTATAGAGATGGTAATGACAGCTTTTGAACAAGTAATAGATGCAGGCATTTTAGCTAAAGAACCATGCATGAAAATGAAAGTCTCTTTAATGGATACAAAACTTCATGAGGACGCTATTCATAGGGGTCCAGCACAGGTATTTCCAGCAGTAAGGGATGCTGTAAGATTATGTATTCAAGATGCAAAGCCTATGATGTTTGAACCATTACAAAATATTCAAATTGAAGCTCCTTTCAAATTTATGGGAGAAGTTACAAAAACTGTCCAGAGCAAAAGAGGACAGCTTCTTAATGTAGAGCAAGAGGGTGAGCATCTTAGTGCAAAAGCAAAGATGCCAGTAAGTGAGATGATTGGCTTGAGCAATGAGTTAAGAGGAGCTACAGAAGGAAGAGCAACATTCTTTATTACAGATCAATTATTCGCTCCAGTTCCAAGAGACTTGCAAGAAAAAATCATAAGGCAAATAAGACAGAGAAAAGGCATTACAAGTTAATTTAATTCATCAACAATTTTTTCTTGGATATCTTCAGTTTTTTCTTCTCTTTCTTCTAATTCTTTTACAGTTTCTTCTAAACCTGTAATTGTTTCACCTAACTTTTTAGTTGCTGATATATATAAGTCAATTAATTTTTGAACACTATCTGGTAAATTATCATATAATAATTTCTTAGCCTCCCTTGCATAATCTAATAAGTCTGTATGATTTTGTTCTTCTTTACTTTCCATCTCATCTGCTTTGTTCCAGATTTCTTCTATTTTATTTATTTGTCCTGTGCTTATTGAAGGGACATCTATTCCAACACATTTTTTATGATAAGCATCTACAATTTTCTTTAAATATGTTAATTGAAATTTTGTTTTTGCTAGAGCCACATCAAATTCTTTTTCATAAGGAACTTCTTTTACAGTATTATAAGCCTCATCTAAAATGTTAATGGCTTCCTCAAAAGATTTGTTATCTGCTTCTTTTAATAATTCATTTACTTTTTTTTCTATTCCAGCGTCATAAATCATTCATCAAAAACAGATCTTAACTTTTTAATCGTTATTGTCTTGAGAAACTATTATTCTAAAATATATTTTCAAGAAAAGTTTAAAACCATATAAATCATAAAAAACCATGGCAGAATATAAAAGTCTATTAGAAAAATTGTATAAAGAAGTTAAGCAAGTCAAGGTAGTTGAGCGTTTTGAAGTTCCTAAAGTTGAAGGTCATGTAGTTGGAACTAGAACAATATTCAGCAACTTTAGCCAGATTGCTTCAGCTCTAAGACGTAAGCCAGAACATCTAGCAAAATTTTTATCAAGAGAACTAGCAACACAAGTAACAATAGAAGCTGATAGACTCATTTTTAATAGAAAATTAAGTTCAAAAATGATTAATGAAAAAATAGAAGCTTATGTTAAAGAATTTGTCATTTGTCCTGAATGTGGCAAACCTGATACTGAATTAATCAAAGAAGGTAAATTTTTATTCTTGCGCTGTCTAGCTTGCGGTGCTAAACATTCTGTCAGAGCAAAAATTGTTTAAAATGCCAATTCTAGTTAAAATTCATCAAACTTATAGGGAAATAATTGCAATTTGTGATTCTGATTTAGTCGGCAAGAAATTTGAAGAAGGAAATATGCAATTAGAAGTTAATGAACAGTTTTATGGTGGAAAAGAAATGTCTGATGATAAAATTCTTGAGTTGTTGAAAGAAAAATCTCAGGAAGATGCTTGTTTTAATTTTGTCGGCAAGAATTCTGTAGATATAGGTGCCAAGGCAGGAATTATTGACAAGAATAGAGTTATTAGAGTTAAAGATATCCCACACGCAATGGCTCTTCTTTAAAATGAATAAGAAACCAAAACGCACTATAAAATTTAACAAACTAAGATATATTACATGTGAGTCTTGTACTAGTAAATGTCAAAAATATTATGACTATTTAAGAGATAAAGAGGCTGGTAAAAAAGTTAATGCTCCTTTCGTGTTTAAATCTATGAGTCAAACAAAAAAAAGTAGAAGAATTGGTGCTTGGTATCTGAGATGTGAATATTTTACTTTAGATAATCTATTAATTCATCAAAATTCTTCAGACTTATCTTCTCTTTTTTGAAAACCTTTATAAGTTTATTTTTTCTATTCTATTAATGGCTAGATTCAAAAAGAGAAAAAAGAAAAAGGATCAAGGAGAACAGCAAGTATTTAGAGTAAGGCTTCCTAAAGGCCGTGAAGTTCTGGGAGTTTTAGAGAGAAGATTAGGAGCAAATCATATGTTAATCAGATGTTTGGATGGAAAGACCCGAACATGTAGGGTTCCTGGAAGACTTAGAAGAAGATTATGGTTGAGAGAAGGAAATGTTGTTCTTGTAGAGCCTTGGGAACTTGGTGGAGATAAGAAAGGAGATATCATATGGAAATATAATCCTGCTGAGGTTAATTGGTTAAGAAGGAAAGGTTTTTTAAAAACCTTAGAAGAAGAATTTTAATTTTTAATTTTATGTTACTATTTTATAATAATAAGTTTTATAAATTATGATTTTTTCTTCTTATAGATGAGTTTAAGAATAATAAAAAAAATAGCTAGAATAAATCCTTATGATGATAGAATTTTTAAATATTTTGATTGGGATTTAAATTCAGTTCCTAAAGAAGTGTTAAGAATCCAGTATAGAAAAGGAGAAGTAAAAATTCTTGCGCAAAAATATGATGTGAAGATATCAATTTTTAATGATAGACTCCATTATATTGGTATACAATTAAAAGGAAGAAGTAAGGCTATGAGACAGTATGGGCTTAAAGGAAAAGAAGAACCAAGAAGAAAAAATAAAAAGATTATAGAAATAAAACAAATTCATCTAGAAAAAACAGGAATTATACAACAAAACTTAGAAAAAAGAATAGATTCTGAAAAAAAAGACAGAAGAAGAGAAATAGATTATCAGAGTTATAAAGAATTAGAAAATATTGCTTTATTAGATGATAAAGATATTGATTATGCTAAAGAAATAGTTAAAATTTTCATTGGAGAGATGCATGATGATGTTGTAAAAGGATTTTCTTCTCTTAATGGAAAGAAATTATCAACCAAATTGATTTATTCTTCTTTATTTAGAATTATTGCAGAATTAGGTTATAATCTTAGTGAAATAAATACAAATGATGCTTTATATTTAGAATCAATAGCTAAATCATTTTTACCAGAGATGAGAGAAAAGTTTAATAGAATTAGAGAATATTATAGCATATCTAAAAAAGATAGAATAAGATATATGAAAGATAGATTGGGAACTATGTCAAGATAGTTAAATATTTAATCACTTTTTCTTTTATTTTTTAATGCAGAAAGTTCCTATAGAAAAAAGATTAAGCACAATAAGAAAAAATAAAGCAAGATTAGAGAAAGCCTTAGCTGTCAGTTTAAAAATTTCTGGTAATGAAGTTATAATTGAAAGCAAGAAAGATTCTATTGCAGAATATCTCACAACAGAGGTTATTGATGCTCTATCTTTAGGCTTTGATATTGATTTTGCTTTACAACTTAAGGATGAGGATTTTATATTAAAAAAGATAGATATTAAAACTAGAGCTAAGGGTTCTAGAGTTCATGTTGTTATAGGTAGAATAATCGGCAAGCAAGGAAAGACAAAACATGTGCTTGAGAAACTGACTGAATGTAATATTGTTATTTCTGATCATATTGTAGGGATTATTGGCAGAGCAGATAATGTTGATGTAGTAAGTCATGCTATACAATCTTTAATTCGGGGAGCTCCGCAATCAAAAGTTTATAGTTATTTGGAGAGAAGTAAAAGTAGGTTAAGAGAATTGGCTTCAGAAGATATTGAAAAATTTATTGAGAAAGAACCAAAGAAAAAAGAAGAGAAGAATAAGAAATAGATTTATAAATAATTCTTGACTTTTTGTTTTATGCTCCGGTAGCTCAGTGGTGGAGCACACGGCTGTTAACCGTGGGGTCGTAGGTTCGAATCCTACCCGGAGCGTTTAATAAAAATGAATTCAATACTAGAACAGATTTTAGCAACATGTCCTCTACCTGTAATTGGAGAGAGTAAAGCAATAAATATATTTTATAAGAATCTTAGAAAACAGGCTCTGGATGAAGGATTGAGAATTAATGAAAAAAAAGCAGAGGAATTAGAAAATTTGGCCTTTGCTAAAATGGTCAAATTTAAATTTGGTCTGTATGCTCTCTATTCAACTGTCGCTATTGGAACTTATAAGTTAGCACAAATTATTTTTTAAAGGAAAGTTTTTAAATTAAATTTGTCTTCTATAATTGTTATTGGGCCCGTAGCTCAGCCTGGTTTTAGAGCACTACGCTGATAACGTAGGGGTCCTGGGTTCGAATCCCAGCGGGCCCATGTTTTGAAAAGAGGAAAATGGAAAGTAAAAATAAACACAGACTTTTGCTAGCTATTTTTGTAGTGCTTTTTGTGATTCTCGCATATTTTGTATTTGCTATATTTTACTTAGATATACCTTTATTCAAGAAGACAATAACTGGCAGAGGGGGAGCAGGTTATGTTTCAGTTACTATAGTTCCTGTATGTACTTTTTATATGGGCCCAGGATGGTCTTTTTTCTCATTATGTGCAAATTCAACTAACAAGAGTGTAGATTCTATTCTTCAGAACATAAGCTATAGATATGTTATGAGATGGAACACAACAAGAATGGAGTATGATATCTATAGCCCAAGAGCTGCTCAGAATCCATTCAATGACCTTGGTATTAATGAATCTTATTTTGTCCTAGATTATGATTATGAAATGTTTTCTGTTCATGGTCCACCTAATCCTGATATGAACATAACAATGGTACAGGGGTGGGATGCTCCTAGCTGGCCTTATCTGTTTGAAACTAATGTGACTAAATACATAGATTCTTCTAAACACAGATATATGATGAAATGGGATACCCCTATCCAAGAATTTTTGATTTATTCTCCTAGAGCAGCACAAAATCCATTTAAAAAAATATTTAAGGGAGAAGGCCAATTTATGTATGCATACTATAACCATACTCTAGAATATAATCAAACATATTTATTTGATCCATAATAAAATAATAAAAAATAAAAAATGAAAATAAAAAAAGAGGTTTTATTTGTGATAGGATTCTTGCTAGTATTATTTATTTTAGGTAATGTTAAAGCAGATATTTTTATGGGTACTTGTGAGGGTTATGTAAATTGGCCAAATAATAATTCACCAATTGGTTCAGGTTTTAATGTTACAGTAACTGTTGATGGTTGTACAACACCACCAGAAAATTGCCAGAGAAGTGCTTTAACTGATTCAGGTAGTTATTATGTTGTTGCTAATCTAAATTTACAGCCTTATGGAAATGTTAGTGTTTCAGCAATAAAAGAAAGTAAATATGGTACTAACACAGGACAGGCAGATGCTTTTCAGGCTGCTTTTGTTAATATTACAATATGTGATGCTCCTTTATATCCTAATCTAATTGCTGTTCTAGATAGCCATGATCCAACTATAACTTTCTGGTTTAACTGGAGCTCTGGATCTTCTCCTTCTGCTACTTTTGACCGATGGAATTTTGATAATTCTGGTTGGACAACTGCAACTTCTCCTCAAAGTAAATCATATCTGGCTTTCAAAAACTACACTTGGGGTGTAAAAACTTGCTTATCTTCCTTACCCTCTTGCTGTTCTCCTGAAGTTTATGATGATTTTTCAGTTTACAATAGCCCACCTTGTACACCTATTTTAACACCACAACCAGATACACATGCTAATACAGTAACTTTAAACTGGACTTCTAATACAACTGCTCCATGTCCTGATGCTGATGGCGACCCAACATATTATAATTTTAAAATTGATGGAAATTTAGTTTCAAATGCTACTCCACCACAGACAGTAAGTGGTTTAGGTTTTGGTTCTCACACTTGGCAAGTGCAAGAGTGTGATCCTTGGGAATGCAGTGCATGGGCTAGTGATACTTTTAATATAGGTAATAATCCTTGTCCTGTTCCAACATTAACAAATCAGACAGATACTTGTGTGAATCAAGTAACCTTACAATGGACATCTGCTTCTATAGATGGAGAAGGGGATGCTTGCCATGATGAATTTGATTTCCATGGCATAACTCAGAGTCCTGCATCTTCACCACAATCACTTATTCTAACAAACCAAAATCTCTACACTTGGAAAGTTAGAAGTTGTGATAACTATTCAGCATGTTCTGACTGGGTAGAGGATAGTTTTATTTTCTGTACTTGCCCTTCTGTTATTGAAGAAGTAGAGGGAGATGGAAAAGGTTATATTGGAGGTTGTAGATTGCCGGCAGGATATGAAATTGTTTTTTCAGTTCCAAAAGATATTTACCCAGGAGAAAATTTTAAGATAGATGTAGATTTCAAATACTTCTTACCTATAGCTAATCTTAGTATTGAGACTGAATCTCATGAAGGTATTGAAATAGAATCTTTAAATTATGGTTCTGTACCTGGGAATACTGAGATTGAGTTTAAATTAAAAGGAAAAACCCCGACTGATTTTAGAGAAGGAAGCTATTATGTTTTTATCAAAGGTTATAATCATAAAGGAGCAGATAATGAACAACTTTTGTTTAACAAACCTATAGAAATGAAAGTCGTAAGTCCTCCAACTACGATAGTCAGCTTGATGAGACTGCCTTATTTGCCTTGTTGTATGATATTATTAATAATAATTATCTTGATAGTTCTTGCTGCAACAGTATGGGCTAGCAGAGAGATATACAAAAGATTAAGAGAGAAGACAGAAGAAGGAACGAAAATACTGAAAAAAATAAAGAAAGAAGTGTAAAAGACAAGAATGGTAAAAAAGAAAAAGAAAAAGATTGGAAGAAAAAAAAGACAGAAGAAAGAAAAAAAAGACATAGAGATAACAAACATAAGAAAAGAAAAAGATTATAAAAATACTATTTTTATTCTGGCAGCGACCTTGATTATTCTACTTTTAGTTTTTATTTTTACAGTTTTTATTGTATGGTATTCCTATAGTAACATTCCATCTATTAAAGAAATTAAAATTGGTGATGGAGAATTTCCAGTCAAGCAGCCGTTGTTTAATGCAACTCAGGCTAAAACTTTCCTGCCTGCTGTAGATAAGGAAGGAAATGGTGCTCTTACTCTTCTTGTCATAGAGGCTACTCCTGGTTCAGGCAGAACACTTGTTGATATAGATAATTTATTATTCTGGGCTGATACTCAACATAGCATAAGAATAGCAAAAAAAGTTGCATCCAATATTTCTGGAATTGATGCAAATAATTTTAATCTTGTATATAATATCTATGCAAATGCTTCTGTAATAGGTGGTGAGAGTGCCGGAGCTGCAATAACAATAGCTACAATCTCTGTTCTGCAAAATAAACCTTTGAGGGATGATGTAGTCATAACAGGGTCAATAAATCATGATGGTAGCATAGGACCGGTGCAGGCAATACTTCCTAAAGCAAAAGCTTCTGGGGAAGCCGGAGCAAAAATTTTCCTTGTTCCATTACTTCAAGGCCAAGAGATTATCTATGAGACACGAGAACATTGTGAAAAATTCGGTCCTAATGAATTCTGCACAACAGAACAAGTTCCAAGGAAAGTTAATATAAGTGAGGAAGCTGGGATAGAAGTTATAGAAGTTGGAACAGTTAAAGAAGCATTAGAATATTTTTTTGAAGAATAAAATAAAAAATGACTAGTTTTGATATCATAGGACATGTTGCTGTATTACATGTTTCAAAAATAGAAAAAAAAGAAAAAGTTTTAGCAAAAAAATTACTCAAACATAAAAACATTAAGTCAGTTTATAATCAGAGCAAGATAACTGGAAGATTAAGAAAACCAAAGCTAAAATGGGTTGCTGGGAAGAGAATGACTGAAACTCTATATAGAGAAAGTGGTTGTGTTATGAAATTAGACATCAAAACTTGTTACTTTAGTCCAAGACTAGGCACAGATAGATTAGAGATTGCAAAAAAAGTCAAGAAAGGAGAAAAAGTTTTAATTATGTTTTCTGGAGTAGCACCCTATGCCCTTATTATAGCAAAACATAGCAAGCCAAAAGAAATTTATTGTATAGAGATTAGCAAGATAGCATCAAAATATGCAAAAGAAAATATCAAGCTTAACAAATTTACAAATATTAAAATTATTCAGGGAGATGTAAAGAGAATTATTCCCAATATAAAAATGAGATTTAATAGGATAGTAATGGCTAGACCACAACTTAAAGATATTTTTCTAAAAGAAGCATTTAAAGTCTCAAAACCTGGCACAATTATTCATTTTTATGATTTCCTGAAAAAAGAGCAACTAAAAGAGATAAAAGAAAAAATAGAGAAAGAAGCAAAAAGAGCAAAAAAGAAAATAAAAATTCTAAAAATAAAAAAAGTGAGAGAGATAGCACCTTATAAATATCATATTCGTGTTGATTTTAAAATCAAATAAGAAAAAATTAAGTAAATTTTTAAAGTTGTAAATTAGAATAAAAATAAAGATGGTAGAGATAAAGAAAATATTAAAGAAAATTTGGGATTTTTTATGGCATAGTAATAGTGTCTGGAGCTGGATTGTTGATTTAATACTAGTATTTTTAATTGTAAAGTTTATTATTTTTCCATTCTTTGGTCTAATTTTATGCACTCCATTACCTTTTGTAATCATAGAGAGCCATAGTATGGAACACGAAGGCAATTTTGACTCTTGGTATTCACTTCATAACTTATGGTATTTAGAGAACAATATATCAAAAGAACAGATTGAAGAATGGCCATGGAATAATGGTATGGATAAAGGAGACATTATTGTAGTCAGGGGGCTTAAAAACAAGAACTATGACTTAGGTGATGTTATTATCTTTCAAGTATCTAACCAAAATACACCCATTATTCATAGAATCATAGATATTAGAGAAGAAGATAAGAGAATTTTTTCTACAAAAGGCGATCATAACGATGCCCAATGGGAATATGAACTTTCTATGGAAGAAGAACAAATTCTAGGAAAAGCAATAATTAAAATCCCTAAGCTTGGTTGGGTTAAACTTTTCTTTGTAGAACTTTTTAGATGATATACTCCTATAAAGTTCTAACTTCTAAGAGAAAGATTTTTAAGTATAGAAATTAAAGTTAAAGGAATAAAAATGAAATTTTGTCCTAAATGTGGAGCAATTCTAGTACAGAAGAAGAAAAACTTCTCATGTCCTAAGTGTGGTTATCGTTCTAAAGAAAAAGTAAAACTTATTTCCTCTGAAAAAGTTTTTAATAAAGCGAAGATAGATATTGTTCACGAGAAAGATACTAGTGTATGGCCAACAGTCACTGAAACTTGTCCTAAATGTGGTAATGATAAAGCTTATTATTTTTCTGCTCAAATGCGATCTGGAGATGAGGGTGAGACACAATTTTTTAAATGTGTTAAATGTAAGCATACCTGGAGAAAGTATTCCTAAAATTCATAGGTTTTACTTCGTAGATTTATAACCTAAACTTTATAAATAATTTTTTCTTTTTCTAATCACGGGCCCGTAGCTCAGTCTGGTAGAGCACCTGGCTCTTAATAAAAACCGCCTGTGGATTTTTATAAATCCTGCAGCCAATAAGAGAAACCAGGGTGTCGCGTGTTCGAATCACGTCGGGCCCACTCTAACCCACTCTGACATATACTGAAATGAAAAAATTAAATTTTTTTAATGAGATAGACAAAGCAGTTGATTCTGGAATTTTAGTTATAGTTGAGGGCAAAAAAGACAAGATTGCATTAGAAAAAATTGGTTTTGAGAATATATTCATCTTTCATGGAAAACCATTCTATAAAGCAGTTGAAAATATAGAAAAACTAAAACCTGAAGAATGTATTATTCTTACTGATTTTGATAGGAAAGGCAGGTATCTTTATCATTCTTTAAAAAAAGAACTTGAAAGAAGGGGGATTCGTATTAAGGATAGATTAAGAAGAGCAATGTTAAGAGAAAGAATAAGTCATATAGAAGGACTTGCCACATTTATACAAAACAGACTAAGAACTCAATAAATTCTTTTTTTTGTTTATTTTTTTCTATTTCTTTTTTGTTTCTGTTTTTTGCTTTTGTTATTTGAGTTCATCAACTTTAGGCATTCGCTGCAAAGGAACATTTCTTTATATCTTGATAATATATCGAAGGCTCCACATTCCTCACATGTTCCTTCTTTAACCCATTTCTTTTCTTTCAGTTTCAAATCTCTGAACTGAGCCTCTTTCAAAGCGCCAGTATCTTGTAAGACAAACCACTCTGTAAATCCTGTCATTCCATTCATCTCATCATTTTCAATTGATCTTTTTCTTCTCATTTTCTATTCCTTTACTAAAAGATTAAATAAAAACTACATATATATTTTAGCCATATAAAGTATATACCATATATACTTTGTACAACTTAATAATACTAACAAAAGAAAAAATAGTTATTTTACATTATATAAATCTTTAAAAGGGTATATACTATATATTTTTGCATAAGGCTTGGGGAAATGGAAACCAGAAAAATCATCAAATTTGGAAACTCATCTCATATAGTATCCATACCCAAATCCTGGATGAAAGAAAATAAGCTTAAAAAAGGAGATTTGGTTTATCTAAAAAAGAATTCTAATGGTGAGCTTATAATATTACCAAAAGAAAAAGATGATGCTGTTTTCAAGAAAGCAGTGATACATGCTACACCTAAAGATATGAAATTAATATGGCGCGAGATATTGGCTGCTTATATTAAGGGTTTTAATATTCTTTCAATAGAATCAAAAGATATTAAAGAGAAGACTCCAGAAATAAAAAATATACTTAAACATCTAATCGGTATAGATATTCTTGAAAAAAATTCTAAAGAAATTATTGCAGCAGATTTCCTTGATATTAAGAGTATTTCTTTAAATAGTGTAATTAGGAGAATGGATAATAATGTAAGAAGCATGTTTGATGATCTTGATATATGTATAAAAAACAAAAAAGTTGTAGAAAAAGAATTTAAGGAAATATATGAGACTGATGAGGATGTTAATAGATTCTATTTTCTTTTATGGAAATTGACAGTTCAAGGTCTTAGTAGTCCTTCAGTTCAACACAAATTAGATATGGATCCTGTTAAACTTACACACACTTGGTGGTTAGGAATGAATGTGGAGAGAATTGGAGATGATATAAAAAGAATAGCCCGCGAATTAAAAAATATAAAGAATAAAAATAATGGAATGAACAAAATATATAATATATTTATGAAAGTTAAATACAATTATGCAGATGCTCTAAAAGCTTATTATAAAAAAGATTTGGCTTTAGCTTATAATGTTACCTCAGCAAAGAGAGATGTTATGAAAGAATCTAATACTCTTTCAACCACAACTAATAATCTAAAAATTGCTAAAGTTTGTGAGAAACTAAAATCTGCACAAAATTCCATACATAATATAGCTAAATGTACTATATATTTCACTTAAAATGGTAAGAAATAAAATAAATAATAAAAATGGTAAGATAAGAAAAGAATTAAAAGAACTCTTACCAATAATTTATTCTAGAACTTTTAGTACTTCTATAAGAGGTATTGATAAATTCATTCTTAAGAATCTTAAAAATGTTCCCATAACAAAATCAAGAGTCTTCAAGATTTCTGGAGTAACAGGAGAGATTGATAATGGATATGTTCCTATGATACCAATGGTTATAGCAGTTAAAAAATATCAAGATGCTGTAGAAAGAACATCTGAGCATTACGCTCGTTCTACTAAAAACGAGTATGATATGGAAAGTACAATATTATCTTTAGGGCATATTCTTAAACATGAGAAAGGTAATGAAACTTATTTAGTATATCCAAAACATTACAGTCCTCAAATAGAAGAGTGTGATGAAAAATTATACATTTTCAGAGAATTCATACCTGGGGGGCCTCTTGGAAAGATAGCTTCAGAAATTCTTAATTCTAAAAAGAGTGATGAGATAGAATGGGAAAATATAGATCAATCATTGAAAAATCCTCTATATTCTATATCTTTGTTACATGTTAAAGGACCTGATTTAGAGAAAGCTTTCCCAAGTGGTTTAGAATTACCTTCTGTTTCTTTGGATAATTTAATAGATGGTTTTTCTCATTATTTGTGGAGAATATCAGAAAAGAAATTAAAACTTAGAGGATTAAAAAAAGAAGTTGGAAGAGCTCAGAATCTATTTAAAATTCTAACACCCAAACAAGAACCATATCTTTCTGTAATAAATGGTGATTTAGATGTTTATACAGGACATGTTATTATAACAGAGAATAAATCTAGACTTTTAGATTCAGGTAGTACTGAAAAAAGCGCAATTTTCAGAGACCTAGCAGTTTATAGTGATCCCTCTTTTAGTCCAATAATGAATATAGAAAAAGTGGTTAGTAAAGAATATATAGAAACTAGAAATAAACTTGAGGATGAATTACATCTTGATCAAACAAAATTTAATTTAGATGAACTTGTTTTGGGTTTCTGTGTAGCTGCTTTTAGAGGAAATATAAGAAGAGCAGCATCATTAATAAATTATAAAAAAGATCAAGTTAGAAATCGTAATACCTTCAAAAAACAGGTTGCTGCACATGTTAATAGGGGTCTTTACTTTTTAGATAAATTACAGAAAATGGGGCCAAAAGATATCAATAAAGCAGCAAAGAGATTGGAAAAAAGTTTTGAAAAGTATGATCCTTTTTCAGAGTATCTTGATTATATGGAAAAAGATAAGCAAGAGAAGAAAGATCCTAAGGCAGAAGTAAAAAAAGAAAAGAGAACAAGCTCCGTAAATATTAAACTAAAAGTTGATTCCACAATAGGATCTTCATTGAAAAGAATATTATTAAAACCATCAGAAATTATTAATATATCAAGGATTATGAAATATATAGCTAAGATTTTTATATTTAATAGATATTATCATCAGCAGAGAAAACTTTTTAAATATATTAAGTAAAGAATGTGTAGGTTAGGGGATATTGAATATTTTAAAAAAAATGGATGAAAAACAACCAGTATATGTATTACCTGAAAATGTTCAGAGAATGCTAGGTAGAAATGCTCAGAGAAATAATATAATGGCAGCCAGGCTTGTAGCAGATACTATCAAAACCACACTAGGACCAAAAGGGATGGATAAGATGTTAGTAGATTCTATAGGGGACATAACAGTTACAAATGATGGTGTTACTATCCTAGATGAGATGGAGATTGAACATCCAGCTGCAAAGATGATAGTTGAAATAGCCAAGACTCAAGAAGCTGAGGTTGGAGATGGCACTACTACAGCAGTAATTCTCGCAGGCAAATTTTTAGAAAATGCAGAAAAACTGCTTGATGAGAAAATACATCCTACTGTTATTGCTAGAGGATATCGTCTTGGAGCAGAAAAAGCCCATGAAATTTCTAAACAAATAGCTTATAAAATATCTTCCCAACAAAAAGACCTTCTCAGACAGATTGTTATTACAGCAATGACTGGAAAAGGAGCAGAAGCAGCTAAGGAAAAATTAAGTCAGATTGTTGTTGAGGCTGTATTGCAAGTTATGAAAGAAGGAGAAGAAGGAGTGAAAATTGATAGAGATAATATTAAATTGGAAAAAAGGAAAGGGGATGGAATAGAAGATACTAGATTAATATCAGGAATAGTTCTGGATAAAGAAAGAGTTCATTCTGATATGCCCCCACAGATTAAAGATGCACACATAGCCTTGATTGATATACCTTTAGAATTAAAGAGTCCTGAAACTGATACAAAGATACAGGTAACAAGTCCTGAACAGCTTCAAGCTTTTATTGACCAAGAAGAAAAAATACTGAAACAGATGGTAGAAAAAATCAAAGAGGCAGGAGCTAATGTTGTTCTATGTCAAAAAGGAATTGATGATGTTGCTCAGTATTATCTTACTAAAGAAAATATATTCGCTGCAAGAAGAATCAAAAAAAGTGATATGGAATTGCTTGCCAAGGCTACTGGAGGAAAAATAGTTAGTAATTTAAATGAATTGACAAAAGAAGATCTAGGAAATTCAGATGTTGTCAAGGAAGTTAAGGAAGGAGAGGAAGGAATGATTTATGTTATGGGATGCAGGAATCCTAAGGCCATAACAATCCTAATCAGAGGCGGTACAGAGCATGTTATTGATGAACTTGAGAGAGCTATAAAAGATGGAATTGGTGATGTAAGTGTAGCTCTAGAAAAAGGTCATATTGTTGCAGGAGGTGGAGCTTTTGAAATGGAACTTGCTAGAAGATTAAGAGCATATAGCCAAGGAATCAGTGGCAGAGAGCAATTAGCAATAAATGCTTTCGCAGATTCACTTGAAGTTATTCCAAGGACATTAGCAGAAAATGCTGGTTTAGATCCAATTGATATGATCACAGAACTTAAGGCCAGACATGATAAAAATGAGACAACTACAGGATTAAATATTTCAGCAGGATCAGTAAGTGGAGAAATTATAGACACTCTAAAGAAAGGAATTATCGAGCCTTTGGAAATAAAAAAACAAGCAATCAAATCAGCGAGTGAAGTAACAATAATGATACTGCGAATAGATGATGTTATAGCAAGCAGCAAGACAAGTTCTAGTGTTCCTGAAATGCCTTCTGGATATTAAAATAAAATAATTTAGGTTAAAATTAAATTGTAATTTCTTGATTATTAAATGAAACATAATTATAAATTTACTAGGGCTAGAAAAGAAGATTTAAGAGAAATAATTACTCTTATAACAAATAAAGGTTTAGCTACAGATTATGTTGTAGATAATCTAAAAAGTTTCTATATTAAAAAAAATGAGACAGATAATATTGTGATTTGTTGTTCTTATATTGATACTAATGTTAAAAATGAATATGAGATAAGAGCTCTTGTAGTTAAAAAAGGAGGAAACATTCGTCTTCCAAGAGATATGGTGGATTTTGTTTCTGATAAGATTAAGGAAGTTGGTGGAATAAAAGCTTATGCAGTTATAAATAAGAAAAATAATAGTTTTATTGAATTCTTAAAGAGATTTAATGGCTTTGTTGATAGTCAGAAAAAGGTATCAGAAGTAATAATTCGTTATAAAAAAGGAGTGAAAAACAAAATTTTACTTGAAAGAATTTTATAAATAATCACATCATAAATTTTAAATATCTCTTCTATTTTATTTTATTAAGCGCTGGTGGTTTAATGGTAGAACGTGACGTTGCCAACGTTACAATGCGGGTTCGATTCCCGCCTAGCGCATTTTGATTTTAGGCTAAGGAAAAAAATGAGAATATACACTTTAGATGATGTTGTTTTATTTTGCAGTGAGGATATGGCTAGAGAATATGAAGAAGATGAAGATATAGGTGAATTTGACCCTGAGATACATATTGATACTTGTTTAGATAGTTTCCTAAAAAAGAATCCTAAAATAAAGAAATTAGCTGAATTACATTCTAGAATAAATAAATTAAAAGGAAAAATAATACTAAGTGCTCATGGGGGTTGTGACTATACTTACTATGACAAAAAGAAGTGGACTTATTTTGATAATAAAAAAGAATTCTCAATTCAAGGATGGGTGAATAAATGGGATGGCAGATATGGTACTTTGATCTTACACTGTTGCAATCCTGAGCATCTAGAGATCTATTCTAAAAAATCAGCTGTTGTTTGTTATAATCATATTTATTCAGGAATCAAACAGGCACGATGTGAAGGCCAAGTTGAAATTTATATCCCTAAACTAGAGTATGTTGATTCATATATAATAGATAATGAAATAGAAAAAATGAGGAAAATGCTGAAGGAAAATCGTACTCCTCAATAATTACGAAAATTTACCATAAAGTTTAAATATTCTAAAGAGCTTGTTTTTATGTTCGAGATGACGGGAGAATTTTATAGGCACAACGGCGTCTTCGGATGTGCAGTTGACTTATTGAACTTCGGACGTCATCCCGTTCAACGCTTTTCTAGATTATAATTCTCTTTTTTCTGGCTCAATGTATTTTAGTCCTAGTTTTTTGTATATTTCTTGTTCTGTTTTTCCTGCAACTCTTTTGTTTGTTTTTCTGTCAAAGAGGCCGTACTCATTTAATTTGTAACCTTTTCTTATGGCTATTTCCCTTAATCTTATATTATAATTTTTAGAACCTATGAAATATAAAAGGGCAGCTCCATATGATTCTTTCGGGACTACTCTTACATCAGCCTGAACATTGTTTTTTAATAATACAACTGATTTTGTTGGGCCTTTTGCCAGGATTCTTTTAACATTTTTCATTTTAGTGAAAACATCCATAACTTTTTTTGGATTTTTTGATAGAACAAGAATATCTATATCTCTTACAGTTGATTTTTTTCTTCTGATTGAGCCAGCCACATCCACCTGCTCTGCTCCTGATCTTTTTAGTGTTTTTACAATTTGGTTTGCTATTGGTGATATTTGTTTCAAAGGATATCTCTTACCTTTTTCTAATCCTAAACTTTTTTTCAGGTCTTCTTCAGACTTAAGTCCAAAACCAGGAAGTTTGGCTATTTTGTGCTCTTTAATTGCTTTTTTTAAGTCTTCTACATTCTTTATTTTTAATTTCTGATAAATCTTCTTTATTTTTTTTGGACCCATTCCAGGAATTTTCATCATAGCAATTATTTCAGCTTCTTTTCCTTTCATTAATTTTTCATATGCTCTAATTTTTTTTGTTTTGATATATTCTACAATCTTCTGTCCTAAATTCTTGCCAACTCCAGGAATCTTTTCTATTCCTTTAATTCCATATTTTTTATAAATCTTAGAGACATCTTTTTCACGAATTTCTAAAGCTTTGGCTGCTTTTCTATATGCTTGTGGTTTCCATTGAATATTTCGAATTTCAAGAATATTAGCCATCTCATAGAATATTTTAGCTATCTCTTGATTATTTGTCATGCTAGCCTCTTTTTCCTTTTTATTATCTTGGTTTCTTGAGTTTAATAATTTTTTCAAAAAACTTAAAAACACTTATCTGTTTAGGATTATATCAAAGGGGGTAAAAATGGAAGGAGAAGAAAAAGAAGAAACACTAAAAGAAGAAATAGAGGAAGCTAAAGAGAAGGCACAGGTAGCTAGTGTTGAGAATGAGCTTAGAGATTTAATGAACTTTGTTAAGATTAAGAATACAGAAGAATTGAAACCTGGAGAAGGAAAAAAAATTGAGAATGACACTGCAAATGAACTTGTTGAGAAAATCAAACAAATAGCATTGAAATTAGGTATTAGTGGAATGTAGAATTATTTTTTCCCTAATTCATTTTTTACTTTTTCAGCTACTTTTCTAGCCTGCGTAATTGGTTCAGGCATTTTATGAGGTTCTTTAACACAGCGTTTTGTTACTTCTATAGCTGTCTTTAGTGAGATCATATGACCGGGAGAGATATAAATAGGTTTAGCTCCTTGTTTTGTTCTTATAGATTTAGCAACAACCTTCTTATTGAGAATAATTTCATCTTTCTTTTCCTCTCCTATAAGTATTTTTTTAGCTACTCCAATAGTTGGTTTTTGTATGCTTAAACCAAAATGGCTAGTAAGGCCAAGACCGCGAGGATGAGCAATTCCGTGAGCTTCTATAAATATAACATCTGGTTGTTCCTCAAGCTTACTATATACTATTGTCATGATTGGAAGCTCTCTATAAGCCCTATAACCAGGAATATAAGGGAATTTGATAGGTCGAATAACATATTTTTCTTCAATATCTTCAAGATTTTCATCTAGAACAACAGCAGAGGCTAGAATTTCTTTTGTCTCTTGCAGAATTTCTAAATGAATAGCTCCGTATCTAGTGATATTATCAAAATTAAAAGCATCTTTTAGCAAGATATTCTTTGCTAACTTTTTCTGTTCTGCCCTTAGGGCTTCTATATCTATGCCTTTCTCAATTGCCTCTTTTTCTTTCATAAAATCTTAAAGAAAGGGATATTTATAAATGTTTCTTCTTATCATCCTAAAGTAGTAACAAATAGTAAGATTTAAAAATACTGTTTTCTAAATTTATGTATAAAATATGTATAAAAATTATAAGATGGCTAAGGTTAAGAAAAAGAAAAATCAGAATAATGTAAATAATGGAACATTTATTCTTACCAAAAGAATAGCTAAACATGGCTCTCAAGCTATAATTGTTATTCCAAGAATTCTCCAAGAAGAACTTAAACCACAGACAATTGTCCAATTAAAAATAGATGTGCTTAAAGAAGCAGGAGTTGAAAAATGAAAGAAATATCTGATATATTAACAAAAGAAGAAATTAAAGAACTAGAACAAGAAGGATATACTCCCCTTGAAATTATTGGAGAGGGTAATACAAGACATGTAGTTGAAGTACTATATAAGAAAGGAGATTTTCAAGAGAAGAGAGTCATTAAGATTCCAAAAAATGAAGATGAGATTGATGAAAATTCTATTTGTACTTTAATAAATTTATCAAAAGGAGATCCTAACAGAAAAGAACTTGTTTGCGCAAGTGATATAGGTTATCATCCAAATGTTATCAAAGTTATAGATAATATTAAACTAGATGGAAAGATAGCAAACATAGAAGAATATCTTTCAGGTAGATCTCTAGAGAAATTAATAAAAGATAATGGGCCGTTTGCAAAGAGAGAGAATGCAGAAGATAAAAAATTGTTTGAGCAAATTATTAAAGGAATTATTAAAGGGGTGTCTTATTTAAATGAAGATAAAAAGAAATTACATAGAGACATAAAACCCTCTAATATTATAGTAAGTTGGGATGGAGAAACAAGAATAACAGATCTACAGAATGCGACTCAAATAAAAGAATTACCTAGTTATGAATTATTGCCAACTCGTGGAGGAACAGCCTGTACTCATCCTAAACTACTTAATGCTGTTGTGAATGGTAAAAAGACATGTGCAAATAAAAAAACTGAATTATATGCTATTGGATCTACTATTTATTATACCTTAACTGGTAGATATCCTTTTAATTATAATATTGTTTATGATAATAATGGAACTGAGATAGATCTTGGAGATAAAAAAATAAAAATCACTCTCAGAAATAATGGTAATGAACTTAAAGAGATAACAAACGAGGATCATAAAAAAGAATTAAAAAAATCTCTGAAAGCAGTTCCATGGCAATATAGAAAACTTTTAGGAAGATGTTTAAGTCTTGATGATAAATTTAAAGAATTTTCTCTTTTTGGGGATATAAGTGGAAAATATAGTATTCATCAACTAGAGAAAGATTTTGAAAAAGCTTCTAAAAGTAAAAGACAGTTAGTTTTAGAGCAGATAAGGAAAAAAGGCCCTTGGGTTTTATTATCTATGTTAATAGCTGGAATTGCAGGATGGGGAATAGGTACTGCTATTAATAGAGCTAATACAGTTGAAACACCAACTCTTCAACAACTTTTAGTAAGCAGAGAATATGATCATTTACCTATAAAAGAATTTAATATGGATAAAGAAGCTGTTAAAGAATATTTGAAAAATGATATTATAGAAGTTAAAGAAAAATTACAACAATATAATAAAAAAGATATAAAAAAATTATTAGGAGATGCACATTTTGTGACAACTAGAAGTATAGGAGTTGATGAAAGACTTTTAAATGCTTTAATTTTATCTTGTGTTTTAGAAGATAAAGAGATAAGAAATAAATTTGCTGATGAAGAGAAAAGAATCAATCCTACCCTTGTGCCAAATAATTTTGTATTAAATTGTATAGATATGAATCCATATTATTGGACTGATGAGAAACATTTGAATAGTTATCTAAAAGGCAAACAGAAAACTTTATGGGCAGCAAAATATCTAATGCAAAATTATGCTTTTGGCGATGATGTTGCTGATGTCTTTGCAAAATATTTTTGTTCAAGAGAAGAAATGGCAATAGCAATGCAGAATACTGGAACTTATCATTATTTTCCTTCAGATAAAAATAGAACTGTTGCTGTAGGAATGTCAGGAATGAAAATGCAATCAAACGGAGGTTATGGCTCAGAAATGCCTCAAACAGAAAAAAGATTTATCAATAGAGCTCTAGCACTTTATTTTATTATGGATAAAGAAGGTAATTTTACAATAACAGACCCATCAAAGGACTAGAAGCTAGATAAAAATTTCTAATACAAGAAGTTATATGATAAGCCACAGGACTCTTTAAAATTTTGTAAGCTTTTTGATAAATAAGCTTCTTTTCCAGGTCATGAATTTTTTTTAGAAGTGAAATGTCTTTTTTAAAATAAGCTTCTTGAATCATTTTAAACATTATTTTTGTGTCTTTAAGTAAAATAATAATTTCTTTTGATTCCTTCATATTTTTCTTATTCAAAAATCTGTTTAATAAGTAAAGTTCACGTTGTCCATGAATAATTAAAGTTAAAAAGGTCCAAAAAAGTTGAGAATTTTTTTCAAACTGTCTTTTAGCTATAACGCGCCTACAAAAATTATCATACCGTTGAATTCTAGCTTCAGTATCTTCATAATCTGAAATAGATTTTTTGTTTTGAAGTCTATCTTCTGTTATTTCAAATAATTCAATAATGTTAAGGAAAATTTTTTGGAGTAGATTCTCAAATTGTTCAGGACTGGGTTCAGTAATATTTTCAATAATACAAAAATTCTTTCCTTTTTTTATAACATCAAATCCTAAAAGTCTTTTTTTTATTACTTCCTGAAGAATTTTGAATTGGATATCAGAAGAAAAATTAACTTTTATTTTATCATAGCCAAGCCTGTATGTATTAGTAATAAGAGTTCTAATAGAAGATTCTGCTAGACCAATTAAGGTAATTTCAGTTTCCTGCTTAGTTTTAATTCCTTTAGATGAAACAAGAAGATTTTCATTAATAGATTCTATATCAATTTCATCACCTTTCTTAAGACCAAATTTTTTGCACCACTTGCTTGGCAGACTAATCATTAAAGTTGCTGCTCCTTGTTTTACGATTTTCCGTCTCATAAAAAAAATAGGAAATCCAGATATTTAAACCTTTTGATTTTGTATAAACATTTATACTAATATATATAGTTTAATAAAAAAGTATATATATCTTTTTCTTACTATTATTACTATCACAAAGTGAAAACTAAATTAAATTTAGAGGTAAAAAATGAAAATAAAACAAAAAATAAAGAAAGCTGTTCAGAATGTCTATAATACAGCAAAGATAGCTACAAAAACAGCAATTTATACAGCACCTTTTTGGTTGCCAGGAATTTTAGAAACAAAACCAATTGATCTACAAGCAACAAAAGAAAATGTCTTACAAGAATATGGAAATATAGCAGAAGTCAAGCTAAGTCAAGGAGGATACAATTTCTATGGAAGCATGGTTGCAGATATTGGCAAAGGATATCATTTTGATACTGGTTTAAGAAGTGCAAATGGAAATAACAGTGGAAAAGTAGCAATTTTAGGTAAAAATCTAGGAATAGAAGCTTCAGCTGATTTCAATAAGAATAAAAGTTTAACTCTTGAAGGAATGGCTGCTGGTTTAGGTATAGCTATAACAGGAAATAGATCCAACAAGGAAAATTCAGTAAAAGCAAGTCTTTTCAGAGCAGAACAATTAGGCAAAACAACACTTTACGGAAAAATAGAAGGAAATGAAGATAATATTGATGTAACTGCTATGGGATTCTATATTGGGCCTAAAATAAAAGATTTAACAATAATTCCTTTAGCATATGGATCTAAATCTTTAACTTCAGATAACTATTATTTTATGACCGGAGCAGTATTTTCAGCAGGAAAATTATCAACAAGTATAACTACAGGAACAACAGATTTCAAAAACTGGACACCAAGTGTAAAATTCAAAGTTAAATTTTAATTTTTTTATTTTTGAAAAGGTTAAGGAGCTGAATAAAATGAAACTAGAATATAAACCCAATTTAAGAGAAATTGTTAAAGAAATAGGGAGTGATGTTAAAAAATTTTTTGATAATACCCCTACAATGTTAAAGGCTACATATGGAACAGCTAAGATATTTGGAAAGGCGACAGGTGGGGTAATAGTTGGGCCTTATATTATTCCATCAATTGTTCAAGCATTTAGAAAAATAGATTCTGAGATAAAGCCTATTAAGCAGCATGAAGTTATTGTTGGACAAGCATTAGGGGTGATGCCAGGTTCTTTGGTTATTTTTAGCCAGATGCATCTTTATTCTGATTTAATTAGAAAAGGGCATCCAGAAGTCCTTTTAGTGCCTGTGGCAACAAATATTCTTTCAGGAATTTATGAATGGGGAAGAAGTGCTCAAAGAAGATTAGTCAAAAAGCATAAAGATTTGGAAGATAAAACAATAGGGGTTGAATAAAATGACAATCAACGAAAGTGTAAAATATAATGTTAAAGAACTAAGGAGAAATCTTAAACTTCTATCTTCTAAACAAGAGAAAGTTATAATGTTAAAAGCATATCTTAACGGAATTAATGATTCTATTGGAGAAAAAGTTCAGAAAAGTTTTGATGAACTTGAAGAATGTGGAAATAATTTTTATATTAATGGATATCACTTAGGAACATCATATAGTGTTTTTGAAAGAGATTCTGCTAAAGAAGCTTTTAATAAACAAATAAGCAAACTTATAAAAAAACTTGAAAGAAAGAGTTTGTTAAAACAATTTTATGACTGTTTTGGAAAACTTCCTTTTCAGCATAATTGTTATTCTTTTTGAAAATGAAACGCTTAGAACAAATAACCAAATCAAATGAACTTTCAGGGAAAAAAATAATCATAACTGGTTGTGGTTATAGGCCTCTCCAGACAACATTTTATGATCTAATTATAAATAAGCCAACGCATAATTCTATTAAAGTTAATGGAATTGAAATGAAAGTTAATATTGGAGCAGCTATTGCTGGAGTTCTTGCTTGTCATGGTGCAGCTGTTCATCTAGTTTCTAGAACAGAAGAAAAATTACAAAATATTAAGCGTGCTCTTTCAGAAATAATTGAGTCTGATTTGATAGAATATTCAGCAATTGATCTTATAGATGAAAATAAGGTAGAGGAATTTGTTAATAATTTTCCAAAAGATAAACCAGTTTATTGGATTCAATCCATTGGTTTAGGAGCTGGGGCTTATAAAATAAAAGATAATAATCCTTATTTACATATTGAAGATATTCCTACAGAACTTTTAGAAAAAGAATCAAATTTAGTTTTGAAAGGAACACATATTTTAATGCAGAAATTATTACCTATTTTTAGAGAACAAAATAAAAAATTTAATACAGAGACAAGAATAGCAATAATAAGTTCTATGTCAGCAATCAGAGGATATAATCGTGGAGCAACCCATTGTGCTGCAAAAGGCGCTATAAGCAGATATACAAATTCTGCAATGCTTGATTTGTGGAAAGAAAAAATTTATATCACAGATGTCAGGCCTGGAGCTGTTGATACTGGGATGTATGATAATAAAACTGTACAAAAAGCAGTGCTAGATGTCGATAAAGAATATGGTGGTTATTATAATAAAAAGGGAATAAGACTAATGCCCCCAACTTCTATTGGAGAAGTAATCAAGACAATTTTTACAACTCCAGCACATATTACCTCTGTAAATATGGTGGCTCAAGGACAATTTCCTAATGAGGGATCTTAAGAATTCTAGAAAAATCATAACAAACTAGTAATAATTAAGATATTTTAAAAATCTTCTACAATTATTGTTTTTAATTTCTTGAGAGAGCAGAAATCAGTTGTGTAGTTATAAGCTCCAGCATTTAGGAATGTTATTTTATCTCCTTTTTTTGGATTTTTGAGTTTTACTTTATATCTGAAAATATCATCTCTTGTAGGAGTATTCCCCTTAATCAAATAAAAATTGCCTTTTGAATCTTCTGGAAGTTCTTGTTCAATTATCATTCTTATATCTGTAATTACTATGTCTAAAGCAGCATTGTAAATAGAACAATTTATAACAATTATATTATCTTTTATTCTAATAATTTTTGTTTCAAGTTTTATTGCTGGGGCTGCTATAAATCTTCCTGGCTCAATTATTGTT
>CAYNFE010000005.1:0-70624 GCA_964396475.1 Candidatus Woesearchaeota archaeon | reverse complement strand
TTTACTATACATAAGTAAATAAAATGATCGTAAAGGATGAGTTTTTGAGCAGACTTAGGAAGATTTTTGGATTGAATCTCTATGAAGTTCGTGTCTGGACTGCCTTGCTTTCTAGAGGAGTTAGTACAGCTGGAGAATTAAGCGATATAAGTAGTGTTCCAAGAAGTAGAACTTACGATATTCTTGAATCTTTGGAGAAAAAAGGTTTTGTTGTATTGAAACTAGGGAAACCAATAAAATTTGTGGCTCTAAAACCAACAGAAGTTGTTGAGAGAGTTAAGAGAAATGTTATGAGAAACGCGCAAACAACATCCAAAAGACTTGAAGAATTAAAAGAGAGTGATGTTCTTTCTGAATTAAAAGGGCTTTACACAAACGGAATTAAATACATAGAACCTACAGACTTGAGTGGAGCAATAAGAGGAAGGCATAACATCTATAATCATCTAGATATGATGATTAGGAATGCTAGTAAGAGCGTGACAATAGTGACAAGTGCTGATGGCTTGAATAGAAAATTTGAATCTTTGAGAACAGCAATGGAGAAAGCAAAAAGAAAAGGTGTGAAAATACAGATTGCAGCTCCAATAACTCCAAAGAACTACAAGGTAGCCAAGGATTTAAGTAAAGTTGCAGAAATTAAAAATGGTAAGTTCAAGGCAAGATTTGCTTTAACAGACAGAAAAGAGATGATGTTTATGATCTTAGATGATGAGGAAGTGCATCCAAACTACGATGTAGGAATTTGGGTTAACAGTCCTTTCTTTGCTAGTGCACTAAAAGAAATTTTCTCAAGTAGCTGGCAGGGAATGAAACCATTGAGTAAGATAAAAGTAAAATAAAAACATTATCTGTTCAGAACTAAAAGAGGTAGAAGAAAAGAAGACTTTTTCTTTTTATATTTTCTATTTTTCTTTTTCTAAAATTTTACCTATTAAATAATGCCCACTGGCTTTCTGAATCTTAACATCTAGAACATTCCCCAACAAATTCTTACCTCTTATTGCAACAACTTTATAATTAATCATTCTCCCAATCCAAGTATCATCAAAACCTTTAGTATCAACAAAAACCTTAGTTTTCTGACCAATCAATTTTTTATTTTTATCAAGAGAAATATTCTGATGTAATTTCATTAATCTTATTGCTCTTTTTTTCTTTTCTCCATCTTTGATTTGTTTCATTCCAGAAGCAAGAGTTCCAGGCATTGGCCAATACTTACTAATATTAATAATATCTGGCTTAATCTTCATGACCAAATCAAGAGTCTCATCAAAATCTTTTTTAGATTCAGAAGGAAAACCAACAATAATATCTGTACTAAGCACAAGATTAGGAATTTCTTTACGAAATTTTTCAACAATATTCACAAAATCTTTAACTTCATATTTTCTATTCATCAACTTAAGAATTCTATCACTCCCGCTCTGAACTGGTAAATGAAGAAATTTGAACATCTTCTTATTTTTATATAATTCAACAATCTCATCAACACAAAGCAAGAGAGAAGAAGGATTCATCATTCCTAAACGCAATAAAAATCTATGTTTTAATTTCAATACTTTATCTAATAAATCTGGTAATTCATTCTTATCTCTATCTAAACCATAACAAGCATTATCCTGGCTTGTTAACCATATTTCCTTGCATCCAGCTCTTAAATTCTGCTTAATATCTTTCAAAATTTTTTCTTGAGAATATGAAAACAAAGAACCCTTAATATTTTTTACAATACAATAAGCACAATTCCCTAAACAACCCTGAGCTAATTGAGTAATTCCAATAATCTTATTCTTTGGAATTTTGGGCATACATAATTTCTCTTTCCTTGTTTTTCCAATTAATTCATTTCTTTTTCCTTCAGTAACATCTTTAACAATTTTAACGATCTGTTTGATGTGGTGCGTACTAATCATACTTGCTCTAGGATCAAGTTTTTTTATTCTTGAAGATAAAACTTCAGGCATACAACCAGCAACAATCAATTTTTTTCTAGAAAAATGCTTGATTCTATTTTCAGCTCTCTTTAAAGTGGGACCCTTAACAACACAAGTGTTCAGAATAATAATATCAGCAATCTTTTCATCATCAACTATATTAAATCCCTTGCTTACTAACAAACCTTTCATTATTTCAGTATCATTCTGATTTGCTGTACATCCATAAGTCTCAACATAGATATTCATCCAAGAAAAAAAAATTTAAAGTATAAAAATCTTACATTGCCTCAAGAGCAGGTAACCCCAACAAATCAAGTAGTGTTTTTAGAACAATACATGTGGCTTGAACTAACATAGCCCTTCTTGCTTTATCTCCTCCCTGTGCTTTAATTACTGAACAACCCTCATAGAAATCATTAAAACACTGTGAAAGAGTATAGATGTAATTACATAACAGATGTGGCTCTAATTTATCGAGAGCATCAGAAGCTATTTTTGGAAATTCCATAAGTTTTTTTGCTAAGGCATACTCTTTTTCATTAACTTTATATGATGGCTTAACTAATTTTTCTCTTCTTATTCTCTTTAATATACTAGAAGCTCTTGCATAGGTATATTGTAAGTATGGAGCAGAATTGCCTTCAAAATTAAGAGCTTCTTCCCAATCAAACAAAATTCCTTTATTTCTTTCAACCTTAGCTATAGAATATCTGACAGTTCCAACACCAATAGCTTCAGAGACAACATTAACATTAACATTCTTCTCTCTTCCTCTTTTCTTTATCTCTTGTCTTGCTTTTGTTATTGCTTCCTTAATAAAATGGCTCATCAAAACAACCTGACCTTTTCTTGTGGCCATCTTTTTTGCTCCTTTTTTTGTCTTTAGAAGAATGAAAGAATAATGCACAACTCTTGGAGCGCTCTGACCTAAGAGTTCTAAAGCTGCTTTAAGCTGTTTAAAATAAAGTTTTTGATCCTCTCCAAGAACAATAATATTTACGGGAGCAGTCTTCATCTTATCAATAGTATAAACAATATCTCGAACAGGATAAAGAGCAGTACCATTACTTCTTGTTAAAACAAACACTGGAGATTTCATTTCATTTTCAAAATTATATTTTTTCATTTTTCCTTGATTTAAAACATATCTTCCTTCAATATCCTTTTCTAGTCTTTTAGTTTTCTCTAGCTGTTTTAGAATCTTCTTTAGCTTACTTTTTTCTACATATCTAGATTCATAATCAAAAGAATCATAAAAAATTCCTAATTTGGCTAGAATTGCACTCTGACCTTCAACAGCAATTTTAATCAATTTGTTTAATTTACCTATTGTTTCTTTATCACCAGATTCTATTTTCTCTAGTATTTCAAAAACTTGCTTTTCTATATTGGGATTTCTCTGAAGTTCTTCTGACATTTTAACATACAGAATCAGAAGATCATCAAATTTCTCTTTACCTGTCATTCCTAGAACAAGTAATGCCATCTGCTTGCTAACATCATTCATATAATAATGAATCTCTGTCTTATATTTATGAAACTTAAGCAGTCGAGAAAGAATATCCCCAACTATCGCATTTCTAATTCTACCAACATGAGGACTTGCATTAGGATTGATACTAGTATGTTCAATCAAAGCTTTTCCTTTCAGTTTTAAAGAACCATAATTATTCTTTTCCTTCAAAATCTTTTCTATTATGTTTTGAGTCAGTAATCCTTTATTCAGAAAAAAATTGACATAACCATTCATGGCTTCTATTTTTTCTATTTCTTTGGGTAATTTTTTACTTATCTTAGTTTTTATTTCTTGTGCTAGCTTTTTAGGATTTTTAGATAAACCAAAACAAGGAAAACTTAAGTCAGCAAATTTTTGTGCTGTTCCAAATGGTTTTTTAATTTCTATATCTTTCTTTTTGAGCTTAGTTACTTTAACTATTGCCTCTTTTATTCTATCCTCGAACATGTTCAGATATAGTAGAAAAAGTTTATAAAGGTAACTGCTTTTTTTACTCAGAAAAAGAGGTTAAATGGAAAAAGAAGTTAAAAGTATTGCAGGGAATAGAGCAGTAAGAATTGAATTCACAGATGAAAAACCTAAAAATCCTATCATAATTGAGGGTTTTCCAGGTTTTGGTTTTGTTTCTACTATCGCAACAGAATATCTTATCAAACATTTAGATGCAAAACCTATTGGTAGAATTGTTAGTGATAAAATTTTGCCAATAGCAGCAGTGCATAAGAATGAAGTCATATATCCTCTAGAGATTTTTTATGATAAGAAAACTAATATAATTATTGTGCAGGCAGTCACGCCAGTCGAAGGTTTAGAATGGCGATTAGCTGATGCTATTGTTAATCTTGCAAAAGAGGTTAATGCAAAAGAAATTATTGGTTTAGAAGGAGTAGCATCACAAGAAGAAATTAAAAATGCTAATGTCTTCTTCTATGCTAATAAAGAAGAGAAAAGAAAATCATTATCTAATATAAAAATCAAACCTCTTCAAGAAGGAATCATAATAGGAGTCACAGGAGCTTTGTTGATGAAAACTGGAGATGTTCCCTTCTCTTGTTTTTTTGTTGAAACACATACAGGATTGCCTGACAACAAAGCAGCAGCAAAACTTGTTCAAGTGCTTAATAATTATCTTGGCCTTACTATAGATCCAAAACCATTGGTAGAAAAAGCAAAAGAAGTTGAGGATAAACTAAAAGGTTTGATGACAAGACTAGAGGGTGCCAAAACACTGAAGAAAGAAAAGAAATTAAGTTATATGGGTTAGTCTTCTTTTTCTGTTGGTTTAGGTGGTTCTTCTATGTTTTCAATAGGTTTCTCTTTTGATTTGATTTGAAAAGTTGATGCAATATCTATAATATATTTCCCTTCCTCAATCTTATATATTATAGGTTTTCTCTTGAACAAGCCAACTAGATCAATCTCAAACTTGCCTGGTTTCTGTACTCTTATGCTTTCTAAATCAAGAATTATTGGTTTTTCAATTTCAGGACCAACAATTTCAGTAATATCTTTAACTATTTCTTCTCTTTCATCCCTAGTAAGTTTTTCAGCCTGTTTCTGTATATCAACATCTTCTTTTTTAAAAAAGAAAAAATAATGGCTACCACAAACACATCCTTTTAGAATTTCAGGAGCAGCACTTTCATATACTCTTCCACAACGAACACATTGGTGAGGCATTTTTTATTCTATTATTCTATTAGTTTTTATTTTTTTCTTCTCTTATTTTCTTAACAAAAGTTGTATTTTTGTAGGATCTTTTTTTATTTCTCTGACAATAGTGGCCGGCCCAATAACTGTAATAACATCTCTTTCTCCAAATAAAGTTGTTGCTAATTTTTCTCTCATAGAATCAAAGAAAGGCATATCTTTAGATTTAGGAGAAAAAGTTGCTAGTTCTATACCTCTAAACCTTGAACTCTTACTCCTTCCTATATGTTTCATTGTCTCTTCTATTAAATCCACTTCTTCTTCAGGAGCTAATTTTCCTTGAACCAACAAAATTTTATTCTCGACAGCCATATCAACTAATTTTTTAACACGTCTAAAACTAGTAAGGTAAGCTATTTCTGAATATGGGATAAATTGTATAGTAATTCCCTTCTCTTTTCTTGTCTTTCTTTTTCTTTTTATTTTTTTAGCCATCTTAATCTTAATTTTTTTAACCTTTTGCAAGATTAAACAAAGATTCGTAAAATTCTTCCATATTTTTCCCTTTCTTAGCACTTATTGGAATAACTTCATACTCTGGGAATGCTGCTTCAATCTTCTTTATCTTGCTTCTGGCTTTCCTCAAATCAACTTTATTTGCAGCGATAATTACAGGAATTTTTCTAGCAACCAAGTTTCCGATAATGGTGATATTAACTTGTGTGTAAGGATTTTTTGTTGAATCAAGAACAACAATAACAGCATCCATATCATCAAGCCATTTTATAGATTCAATAACACCTCTTGTAGCTTCTTTTGCCCTTCGCTTAGCTTCTTTAGTTTTTAGACCAAAATGTAAGAAATCTTCATAATCTATTCTAGTGGCAATTCCTGGAGTATCAACAAGTTTGAAAGTCAGCTTTTTACCATTAAAATCTATCTCTACTTTCTCTTTAATTTGTATCTCCCTAGTTTCATGAGGAATTTTAGAAGTCTTACCTATCTCTTCTCCAGTCCAATCCTTACAAATTCTATTGGCTAGAGTAGTCTTTCCACTGTTAGGAGGACCATAAAAACCTAACTTTACATGCTTCTTTACAGCAAACATACCATAAAAGATACGTCTGAAAAAATTCTTGATTATTTTTATTGACATTTACTCTCCTCGTCTCTTTTTATAAAAAATAGAGAATTTAGATATATAAACTTTATTGTTTTCTATGGCTATTATCGTCGGTATGATGCTGTTCGTTCAAGAATGAAGATAACAAAAGCTATTGTCTGGCAAGGAATAAAAATAAGTAAAGTAGCTAATCCACCAATCCAAGGAATTATTCCAGCAATACTAATTATTAATATAAATAATAGAGCAAGACCAAACATTGCCCAGTAATTCTCTTTCACAACAGAAACACTTCTCCCGATAGCTTTCCAGATGCCCTTATTTTCTAATATAACAAAATATTCAGAGAGCATAAATAAAACATAAATAAAAATAAGAGGAATTATGCTAATAAGAGGAACAAACATTAAGGAAGGATTATTAGCAAGAAGAAAAGGAATCGAGAAAATAAAAAGCCATAGAAGACTACCAAGAGCAATTATCAGTTTAACAAACCAATAACGCCAAATAAATTTCCTGCCATTTTTTACCATAATCTTAAGTTTTGTCTTCTTTTCTTTGACAATATCAGATGCCATAGCTATTGCTCCAGAATAAAAATAGGCTTTAACCAGTTCAAGAATAAGAGCAAACATAAAAATCATCAAGATAAAATAAAAGAATGTGGAGGGGTTCAATACTCCTGAGAATGCTTGGATTGTTTCATTACTTACACTGCTCGCTCCCCCTAATTGTCCTAAGATAAGTAATTCTCTCAAAGCATCTAGAGGGCCAGAACCAAAAACAGCAACAAAAATCAAACCAAAAATAAAAAATAACAACAGAGTGACTAAAATAGAAGCCAAAGTGCAGAAAACAAAAGGCAGCACAATAATAAAATTATTCCACCATTTTTGAAAACTAAGACCAATGATATTGATAATATTATGCTTTCTTCTTTTAGCTATCTTTTTCTTTTTCATCTTCAAAAATCATTAATCAAAATCTGAAGGATATATTACAGTACAATCAAGAGATTTTTGCCAGCCATTCATACATTCATCATAACATTTTACATACCAAGGCTCTCCTGTCTCATCCCATTCTGTGCTATGTTCAGTCCCGCCAGTACTGAACAATCTGGCATAAAGGGTATCATTAGCAGCAAAATCACAACCAGGAATCTTTCTACCAGCACTATAGTGATATGAACATGTAGCATCTTCATCAGTTCTTATAAATAAGCTGCCTCCTGATTTATAGATACGAGTTATTTTTGGTGCATAAATATCAGATATAACACTGAAGCTTGTTCTGTTATCTGCAATATTTAAAACAGAATCATGACATTTTATATAGACAGTCTGGCTTATAGCAGAAAGATTTGTTCTATGAACTACATCATTTGTCTCTGTAAATTTAGTCATTCCTTGTTCAATGCCAATATCAGCATTAGACCAATAACAAGTAGCTATTCCATTATCTGCTCCTCCATTTGTCATAGCTTCTAACTCAACACCAGAAACTTCACAACCTTTAATAGTAGAACCATCTGCAGGATCAATTGATGTGATCAGAAGTGGTGGTGTTGGATGAAGCATTAATTCATAACTCTGTTGATTAATATTTCCTGAAGTATCATTACATCTGATATAGAAATAATTTGGAATATCTGGAACTAATCCTGTTAAATTTGTATTACATTCAAATCCACTTACTATAGGTTCTGTCTCGCATTGCTCTCCTGACATTAGTTCATAAGCTTGATCCTGTTTTGACCAACGACAAGAAGCCATTTCATTAACATAGATAGATAAAGGCAGTTCAGTAACGCTATGACCAAAATAAGGATGATAATCTCTGTCAGTTCCTAAGACTATCGGAGGTGTCAAATCAGTAGTAGTAACTGTAAACTGGATTGTATATTCAGCTGTATTAGCATTCATATAAACATCTGCACATCTCAAATAAATTTGGATTGTATTATGGCCCTGAATTAATTGTCCAATTTGTAAGGCCTCTGCCTGACTCATTTTCCATGAATTACTTCCAAACCATAATGGAGGCATTTCATCAAAATTTAAAGTAGGACTTGTATGCCATTTACAAACAGCTCTCTCATTAAACTCAAGTTCTATAGGTAATGTAGTCCAAGGATCAATTGGCTGTCCATCAGATTTTGAAATAATTATAGTTGTTGGAGGCATTCCTGGTTGTTCTGGACTAGCTCTAAATTCTGAATCCACATTAACTCTTGTTATTAAAGGAGGAATCCCATCATTTATTTCAGCATGACAAACTCCACAATCAGTACCTTGTTCACAAGGTATTCCATCAGCAGTTGTTCCATTCCATATACAAGCACTTCCAAGAGACTCACATCTATATTTAGAGCAAGGTCTTTCAGAATCTGCCCCGCAAACATCACAATCATCTCCACCAACAGGAGGCATATAAGGCATACACTGGACAACCATATGGTCAACATCCCATACTGCAAAGAAAAGAGCCCAACCAATACCAGCAATAATACCAATCACAGGAGCTGCACCAATACCTAATCCTGCTGCTATTCCACCAACACCAAGACCTGCTCCAATAGATTCCATAAGAGCTCTTCCAGGACCCATAGGCATAAAGTGAGCAACAATTAAAAGAATTGCACCAGCAATAGTAAAAGGATTCAAAATAGCAGCACCCCATCCTGCTTCTCCTCCTGCCCAACTTCCCCAATGTAAAAGATTTCCCCAAGACCATACCAATCCTGTGCTAGCCTCAGCAGAAAGAATTCCACCAAGTACAGGTATGCTTCCAAGGAAAGTCCAAGGTAATGTAGGCCATACAAGATAAACAAGAAAACCAGACAAAGGAGCACCAAGCCACCCTATAGAAGGAGCACCACTTGGCACTCCGACACTATCTCTATAAACACTAATCCATCTTTCTATCTCTTTTCCAATAACATTATCATTTGCATCTTTTTCTGGATTAATCTCAGCTATGGCTATTCCTCCTATAGTAAAAGTATCATGACCAGGAGCATCTAGATAATTAATCCAAGCTCCACAATCTCCAACAGCTCTACAACGTTTTGCCATTGTATATAGCCATTCATTATTGTCACACTCGCCATTAGTATCTCCTCCTAAAAGTCTGTCTTCAACAACACAACTATATCCAGCTAGAGTTTCACACAAAGTATCTTTATTATTCATTTCACCAAAACCCTCATCAAAACCAGGGGGAGTTTTAGGCAAACATCTTGCAGGAGCATAAACATTTCCAATATCAAGATCATCTGTTTCTATTATTGCTAAAGAATCTTCCTTTATTCCAGCCCATTTTTCATTTTCACAATCATCTTTATTTGGACATAAGTCAGTTACCCAAAAACATGTTGGATATTCTTCACATTCCTCCTGACTCTGTGTCAAAATACAAGTTTTCCAATTATTAGCAATACAAGATGAAATGCTTACATAATTACCACTATATCTTTTTGTAAAATCTAAATTTTCAACCACTTCTTTTGTATTTTTGTTAATCAAAGTTTCAGAACAAATTTGCTGTCTATAATCTGCACAAGGTTCACTATATTCTTTTCCATACAAACAATATCTTCTCCAGTGTCTAGAACCAACAGGATCTGTGCCCTTACCAATTAAATCAGGCCTGTCATAAACACACCATGATTCACCATTTTCTCTATCTTTATTATGAAAACTTGGTAAGTCTGTAAATCCACTACCATCCCAATTATCATAAACACCAGTACATGTCCCAGACTCACATTGATTTGTTTCAGGATTACAAAAACCAGGAGCACAGGAATCTTTAACTTCATCACTATAGACATTATCACATTTATCAGTTCTATATAGATCAGGAAAACCCTCTATACATTTAGGTATATTTTCACCAATACAATGTTCACATCCAGGAACATTTTGATAACATTTTGTGTTTGTGAAAAAACCTCCTGCTTTACTATTACATTCTGCTCCAGTAATATACTCACAACCAGCATAGCTTTTACAACAACCCATTGTTTGTTCATATGCTTGACCAATACAAGTTACTTCATCAGGAACATTGCCGTCCCATACTCCATGACGAACATCAACACAAGTCAAGTTAGTTGTCCAGAATTTTTGATAACCGATTGTACAACAACCTTCCTTGCATAAAGTACTTTGTTCACAACTTAAATCATTAGCAATAAAAGTTCCAAGTTGACAATCTATATTTATAGCATTTTTTGAGCACATTCCTTGGCTATCAATGCAACAACCAATCTGACAAACAGAATCGCATGCTGTTCCATTATGCCATTTATTTGGTTTACATTCATTTTGAAATGTTATAATACACTTAGCCCCATTGTTTGTTTCTTCACAGCATCCAAAATAATCATCTGCCATTACATTAGGAATAATATCAAAAAAAGAAACTGTTCTTGATAAAACTGAAGCCAAAAATCCTATGGTTGAATTTTGTTTTACTCCCTCTTCTGTAAATTCTGGCTGTAGAGTTGTAAAACTTATAGGCATCATTACTGCTAATAGAGATAAAAATAATGCTATAACAGCATCTACTTTACTCTTTCTATTTTTTCTTAACATTTTTTACATTACGCCAGGAGGCAATACATAATTTCTTACTGCAAAAACAAATTCACGATTTGGTGGCTCTCGCTCACTGAGAGTATAAATTTTATTTCCTTCACTTGTTCTAAATTTTTCAATTTCAACCCAATAATGTAATAACATATAAGCAACAGGATCAAAATCTGTGTTTGTTATTTCGTCATCAATAATTTCTTTAGTTAGTATGACAAATTCAAAAAGAGGCCATTCTAAATAAGGATTAAGCTCTTCAAAATGTCTTACATCTTCTCCTTTAGACATAGTTATCTCACAAATAATATGAACATTAATTTTACCCTCACTCAAATTAACTGAAAACTTTGGAGTCTGACATGTGGAAACATCCCAATTCTGTTTTCTAGCTGCTTCTGCGAAATTATTTATACATTGTCTTACTTTATTTGTTGGCTCTCTTAATTCTCTCTCTAATTCCTCTTCAATATGTTCTTTTAGTAATGGTTCTTGATTTATACAAGCTTCATAAGGTTCTGTTGTATAACATAAATAATGTCTACAAACATCATGGTAAAAAATGCAATTCCCCAATTCAAGATAGCCTCCTTGGCTTGCAAGGGTCTCAACTGCCGGCTCTAAATGTAAATTAACACAGTCAGCAATATAAGCCTCAGGATCAAGAACTGTAGGCGGTAATCTTTCTCTTGGCAATAATCTTGGAACAAAGATAACAGCAAGAAGTACTATGGCAACAATAATAATAGCAATTATAATAAAAAGTGTAACTTGCCCCTTTTTACTCTCCATAGTGTTTTATATTAACTGATGTTTAAAAAGTTTTTTAAATACGGAAATGTTTAAAGAATTATGAATATGAAAAGAGGGTTTGTTTTATTATTTATAGTACTGTTCATATCCTCTCTTATTCTAGTCTCAGCTCAACAAGAACAAGAAACAAGACAAATTAAAAGAGCTTATTCTTGGTTAAAAACTAACACTATAGGAAGATGGCAAGGCCTTAATACAGAACAGCATGTCTTCTCTTTACTTGCTTTGAGAGATCAATTAAGCTCATTACAACAGGAAACTTCAGGAAGGAAATTAATAGAAAAAAGCTATGAAAATGGAACATGTTGGCCAGGCCCTTCAGAATCTAACTGTAATGTAAAAGAAACTGCAATTGCGAAACTTGCACTTGATGCAATAGGTAAAGATTCAGACGCTGAAGAATGGTTGCTCAATCAAACAACAATGCCAACTGGAATTGAGTGGTATCTGCAATTAATTCAGCCATCAGAACAAGCATCTCGGTGTCTTTTATTTTATGACGGATCTTGTTCTAGTGGATGTGAAATCGGCATTAGTGAAGAAGGAAAAATAACTGGAAATTATGGAAATTGTTTTGTTGTTGCTGAAGATTACTGGCTATCCTTAAATTCTGAATGTTCTGATAAAACTTTCAATGTCACATGCAACACAAGCATCAATGCTAATTTTTTATTTAAGAAAGATGGTGATTGGTATGTTACAGGCCAATTAGAATCAGCACAAGCCCAAGGAAAACCATTAAGCATAAACCTAGAGGCATTGTGCATAGAAACTTTTGGTTATTGTGACTATGAATCTAGCTTATGGACAGCTTATGTTTTCTTTAAAGATGGAAGAAGAGATATAGCAAGATTATTTTTACCTTATCTTGTTATGAATTATGAAAATTCAGAGAATCAAAAATATATTCCTCAGGCTTTTATTTATGATATAACAAAAAGAGAAAGTTTTGCTTCTGAGTTAGCTGCATTACAAAGAAATGATGGTCTATGGCTTGCTCAAGGTTCTTCTGATAAATACTATGATACAGCTTTGGTTGTATTGATGACTCAAGGTGCAGTTGGAAACATAACAAAAACAAAAGAAACATTATTAGAAGAACAAAAATATCCTGAAGGATATTGGGAGTGTTCAGGCTGTGATAAACATCGTGATACTGCTTTGATTTTGTTAGGAATATGGCCAACTTTCGAATATCTTTCTCCTTGTGAACTTCAGGGATATAATTGTGTTGTCAATTGTACGCAGAGTGGCGGAACTTCTCAACCTTATTCTTGTTTTGATAATCTTCAGTGTTGTGATATTGCGCAAAATTGTGAAGATAGATGGGGAGAGTGTAAAATCTCTTGTTTAAGTAATGAAACCCAGGTCCCTTACATATGTGGACCAGGAGAGAAGTGTTGTAAACCTTATGATAAATCTTTATGCATCACTGAAATAGGTGGCCAGATTTGCGGTACAGGCCAAATATGTTTAGATAATCAAGGAAATATTATTCCTTTAATAACATCTAGTGAAGGACCTGTCTGTTGTCTAGGTGCTTGTACAACATCAACAGAGACTTGCTCAGATTTAGGAGGAGAGCACTGTGATCCTAGCACCAAAAGTTGTCTGGCTGGTCATTGGCTTTATGCCACAGATACTGATTATTGTTGCGAACTTGGCTATTGCTCTGAACAATTCTTATCTTGTAGTGCAATGGGTGGTGAAATGTGTGCTAGTGATGAGGATTGTAAGAATGGTGTTATGGTAGAGGCAGCTAATACTGGCGGTCAAGAAACTTGTTGTATCCAGGGAGGAATATGTATACCAAGATTTTGTGATGCAATTAATGGTATTGAATGTGAGGTTGATGAATCATGTTCTGGAACAATGTATGAGACAAGCGATGTTCAGAGATGTTGTGTTGATGGTGAATGCCTAAGTACTTGCTCATCTCTTGGAGGCACTGTATGTAATTTTACTCTTGCTTGTGATGGTAGGATAGTGGAAGCAACTGATACGACTAGATGTTGTATTGGGACTTGTAAAAAACCAAAAGAATTTCCTTGGCTCACTTTAATAATTATTTTCTTAGTACTTGGTTTAGGTACAATAATTTTCTTGTTCATAAGGAAAAAGAAAAAAGTAAAGCCAGCTAAACCTAAATTAGAATTTCCAGGAATGATGCCAACTAGGCCAATGAGAAGAATGCCACCTAGAGGAATGCCACCAAGACAAATGCCAAAAAAATCAATAAGAAAACCTATGAAACCAATGCCAAGAAAACCAGTTAAACCAATTAAACCAAGACCTCTTCCTCCTGCTCCTAAAGCTCCAAAACCCTAATTATAATTTTTATTTTTTATAATTTTTTTCTTATTGATGATGGTCTTCTAGATCTTGGTGTAGATGTAGTAAACATAGGCCTCTGTTCTTTAGATTTTTTGAAAGCATAAGCTATTTGTTTTTTTGACCAACTAGATTTTCTTAACTGCTCTATAATTTTTTTCTTTGGAACTCTGGCAGCCTGATTGCTCTTAATAAAACCAATTATATTGTAAAGATCCATAGGATTCTTGAATAATTTTTTCTTTCCAATGCCTTTAGTTTTCCCTCTCCATATGAACCATAATGCTACAAAAACTACAAGTGCAATAAGAACAATCAAGAATACAGCCAAGACATAAGGTGGTTTTTCAGATGGTGTTGGTGGAGGACCTGTTGTAATGCCTAGATCTTGAAGAGAGGGTGAGACATAAAATACAATATCTGAAAAATCATGTTTTCCAGGCAATGCAATAGAAATTGTTTCTATGCTAGCTAAATCATAATAAATAAAACCAACAGCATCACTTAAGTCACTTAATTCATCTGCATTACTCAAAATTCTAATATTATTGTAATTAGTTCCAGGAGGCAAGGAAAAAACAACATAAGCATTAGAAATCCCAACAAGAGGATCCATTCTGATATTAACAACTGTAATCTTGTCTTCTATCCTGTCATCATAAATTAATGCCTTGGCTACACCACTAATTTTCAACTCAAGATTTTCTTCTTGCCATACAGTAATAGTATTCTGATACTGGGTCTTTAGATCAGGATCATAGCTCTCTTGTGTCAAATCAGAAACATATCTTGGTTTAATTTCATCTAAGTTTACATAATATAGAGAGTCCTTCAGTATAAAGGTGTCAGTTATTGATAAAGGAATATCCAAAGAATCTAACTCATTCTTTATATCAATCAACTCTGTCTGCGTTGCTATATTTAATTGTGATTCAAGAACATCAAGAGTATTATTAATTTCTGTAACATTCATACTAACCATATCTCTATACCAATACTCAACTCCACTAACTTGAGAACCAAATTCATCTAGCCTTATTCTAAGAGCCTGTATAGTATTATTCAAAAGTTCCCTTGTGATATTGCTTGTTATACTAAAACTTTTCGATCCCTGTAATCCTAAATCATCCTTAGCCTTAACTGTAAGCATATAATTTCCTATCTGGTTATAAGCATAAGTTATGTTTGGTTCTGTTGTTACTTGTTCAGCTGTATTATCACCAAAATCCCATCTATACTCAATAATTTGTCTGCCAGATGGAGGAACTACCACTGCTCTAAACTCTGTATTCTGTCCAGGAATTACGATAAGCGGGCTAACACTCTGGATTACAGGAACAGATTCAACTTTAAAAGGCGCGCTTCCACTTGCTGTTCCAATCCTAACTATAACAACATAATTAGCAGGCTGTTCAGGAGCACTAAGATTAAGGACATTAAAAGGCAACTGTTGCAAGGACATGTTAACTTCTGGCCAGTCAACAACTAAATTATAAAATTTATTATTAGATGTAGGAGAATAACCTGGACCTGGTGTATAAGTCAGGACAGGATCCATAAGAGTTACTTCCTGAGTAGCTAGAGAAATAAACTTTAGTGGAATAACACAACCATCACCAGAGCAATTCCCATTATATTCAGAATCAATATAATTTTGTATATAAGTTATCAAAGGTGTATTGCCAAGCATAGATGTCTCATTGAAATAAACCTCTCCATTAAATGGTGCAAACTTAGCCTCCTTGACATAGATGGCATAATCTTCTGTAAATATTGATGAAGGGGGTTCAGCATAGAAACCACAAACATCTGGCTGAGATTCTTTTTTAATAGAATACTGTACTGTTGCTCCAGCACTCTTTCTCACACAGACATAATAATAACCTGCTTCTTCAACGTAAAAATCAGTTGACTCTCCATACTCTGTCTCTCCAACAATACAACTCACGTCACCAAAATTTTCTTCAGGAGCTTGCCATCCAATAAGTTCCAAAGTGCATTCTCCTTTCAATACTCCAGTTAAATCAGTTATAAAAAATTCAATATCATTATATCCTGGCTCACTATACAATGGCCTGCTAATTAACGCTGTGACATTAACTTTTCCAGTCTTGTTCAACCATATTTTTTGGCAAGAGGGGGTTGTTCCAATCAATCCAGCTTGCGTAGCATAATTAGGATTAAAACATTCGCTTGCATGCTGGGGACACCAATCTAGAGATTCTTTATATTCAAAATCTATAAGATCATCATCTAGCAAATCAAATTTAAAAGGAGTCTCATAACAAACTGGCTGAGCTCCAGATGAACCTAGCATTGAAAAACTTAAATTCTGAATCTGTACTTGACTGCCAAAAACCAAAAAACCATAATAAACCTCGCTTCCCTCTACTAGAGTCATGGTTTTTGTTGATCCTGGATTAGAAGCAATAAAATCTATCTCACAATCAGCAGGTTGGCAAGTAAAGACTGCATTAACCTCATTCAAATAATCAAGTAAATCCATCTTTTTCTCTACACCAGCAACCTGTCCATTAACTTCTATATTGCTTGGCTGATTTTCCAAAGAAAGATTAAAATATCCCTCAAGAACTTGTCCTGGACCAAAACTTTTCTGGCTTAAATTAAAAAAAGGAACTCCTGGCTTAACAATAGCACTACTAAAATTACTAAAACAAATAAATACCAGAAGTAATAAAAATACTCCAGATAGTATTAAAATTCCTTTTTTCTTTTTCATTTCACCTCTTTTTATCCAGTTAATTAATAATTAAGTTTTATTTTCTTTTTTCTGAGCATGAAGATATAAAATACAACAAGTAAAGATACAACAGCTAAAACATTGAACCATGAAAAGAATGGCAATCGTCTATAGATTGTTGCACAAGACTGACAATCCTCTAAAATCCCTGTATAACCTGTAAGAGCACAATCAATAGGAACTTCACATTGATCACCAGACTGACAAGGGCCTTCACAGGTAGTTGTTCTTCTTCTTGAGTTTGTTTGCCCATCACAACTATCACACTCTCCAAAACTCACACTATAATCACAACAAATCCCTGATCCTGGTTCTCCTTGCTGCTGAACATTAAGATAACATTCACCAAGACTAGTATCCCACATACATTCACACGTACTTCCAGAAGGACATCCAGTATATTTTTCACTACAAGGATCTGCATTACAAGCAATTTCATTATCATAACCAGAACATGAACCAGGATCATCTTCTAGACAATGCTTACAAAGATCTATTGGTTGTAAATCCCAATAACAACTACCAAAAGGAGATACATCATGACACAATGTCTGATTTTGATAACATTCATCTGGGTTAGCTAATAGCTCACACTTACCTGTTATATCATTGCATGCCCAACCAAGCTGACATGGTACTATCTTTCCAATACCATTATCATCAACGCATTCTGAAGTTGGATCATAACATTGGCCACAAGGTGTATTATCACAAAAACATCCAACAGCTTCTCCAGTAACAATTATAAATTTTTCATCTCCATAAGGAAGATTATTATGAGTGTAGCTTGAATTTATAATAGTTATTCCTTGACTCTCACCTTTAACTTTATAATTTTGTACAGAAGCAACACTTGGATTTAAACTTTGAACATGAACACCTGGTTGAATAGTTATATCACTGGTTGTTGTATTAGACCAATAAGCTTCGACATGATAACTTGTTTCTTCATCTACTTCTATTTCATACTTGCCTAAAATCAAATTAATATATATAATATAATCATCTTCAAAATATCTGACATTGACAATACCAGAATCTTCTTTTGTGACTCCATAATGTGTGTATTCTGCAGTTATATTTGCTGTTCCATCTCCAATTCCAGTAACTAAGCCAAGTGGTGAAACAGAAGCAACAGCAAGATTGTTTGAATCATAGATTGATTGTTCAGTTACATCCAAAGTAAAGAAGCTATTGTTTTTTACCCATTTCATTAGTGCAGTAACTTCAAGTTGTTGTGTATCAGTAATATTCAAAACAAAATATGAAGGTGAAACACTGATATCTTCAAGTACATACCAGTTTGTAGGATCATTAACAAAATCAAATGAACCAAAATTTCCAGGTTTTTGTGCTATCATTCCAGTCTCATTGAAAAGTCTTGCAGTATCAGCATCTACAGTTTTACCTTGACAACCAGAAGGAACAATAACAGTCCAATTTCCTAGATATCTATTTTCAGCTGGACTTAGAATTGGAAAGGAATTAGTCATATAAACGCTACAAAAAGAACCACCAATAACCATGCCTGTTGGTTGTGATTGCGCATCTGAAAAAGCATCAATCTCAATTTTATTTACATTTTTACACTGAGCCATGTCTTCTACTGTTATATTCAATTCAACTTTATCTCCATTATCACATCCTCCAGCTCCGCAATATGTTTTGATTTTTGCTTCTGTGATTTTACAGTCTACTATTAAACCAGTACATTGAGAAAAGTCATAATTAGTACAATCAATTAAGCAACTTAGAATTCCCCCAGTGTAACCAAAATCTTGACAAGTTTTACCACTTAAATTAGTTCCATCACATTTTTCAGGAGGTTCTATCATATTATTTCCACAGTAAACGCCCACAGGTTCACAATCAACATCTCCACCGAATGGATCACAATTAATTCTATGATTTGCTGAATCCTCAAAATCTTCAGGACAAACATTATCAGAATCACCACAACAATAATTTGTACCATTTATTCTTACACAATTATATTCTTCCTGACAATAAGGATTATTTATACAATCTAAATCATCACAATCAACACCTGTATTTGGATTACTATCAAAATTGCCATATCCATCATCACAATCATTATCAAAGCCATCATCACAAACTATTTCTGTTAATGGACGGTGGCCCCATTGCCAATGATTTAGATAATAACATATATTACCCCTATGTTCCCAACATTGATGCTGTACAACACAACTTGGATTATAACAGCAACATTTGTCAGGACAATTTGTTCCAAGTTCAGATTCAAATGTACAAGATGACCCACAAGCACCGTATTCATAGTATTCTGTTTTACATGCTACATCACATTGTGTAGTAGCAGAACCTCTAGGAATTAAAAATAATAGAACAACTAGGGAAAAAATTACAAATAGCAAGAATAAATTTTTATTATTTTTATCTATTCTATTTTCCATTTTATATTATCTCTATAGGTTTTATTTGATTATCTTGGCAATATTGATCATACCAACCATCTCCATCATCATCTCTTACACAAACATCTCCTGCAGGAGGATTTGCAGGATCACAATCTAAATGAACGCCATTATATCTCTTCATAGTTACCCAATCTGTATGCTGATCACATTCTGTAGTTATGGTGCAAGGATTAGTACATCCAGTTGTTCCTTGATCATTCCAATTATGAGAATCATCACAAGTATTGTCAAAACCATAACTTCCTGCTGTACCTGTTCCATTGTAAATATCATATAGTTGATTATTACAAACAATATTTTCAAATAAAAGTGTATTAATAGACCAAACTTGAATACCATAATCAAAATTTTTAACCACACAATTTTCAACTATTGAATGACCCCCGTTAGCTACATAAATTCCAACATCCTCTGTTTGATCTACAATACCAGAAATATTATAATCTTGACAGTCAAAAAGCACGCCACTACCATAATTCCAATCAATACAAATAGTGCTTCCTGGCCTGTTATCAATAATATTCTGTATTAATCTAACTGTCGAGCCTGAAGCAGCACTATTTAATTTCTGAGAACAATCTTCACAGGAATCGCAGTCTATTATTACACCACAAGTAGGATCATTTACACATTTATTTTCATAATCACAACCAGCTGGCGTACAGGTTCTTGTATGGAGTCTTTTAGATGATACACAATTTCCTCCTCCGCAAGCACCAGGTTGCCAACTTCCACAATTACATAGATAAACACAATTTGTTCCTTCACATACTTTTCCAGGAGGACACTCACAGCCATTTTCCCAATTATTATCACAGTTTTTATAACCAGTATGACATTTCACACATACGCTCCAAATTTTGGTGTTTTTTAACCATAAACCACATCCACCTACTCCATTGTAATCTATTATAGGCCAATACTTTGCATCTCCAGTGCATGTACTTCCAGTTGTATAAATTCTTTCATAGCCCGCATCACAAGGAATTACCTGATCAAGATTATAATTCTGCCAATCCATACATCCCAAACAAGCGCTACCATACTTCTTTACTCTAAGAGTCATATGAGGAGATTTCTTACAAAGTTTAGTACAATGTATAAAATAATAATTTTGATATAATGGTCTAGCCAAACACCATTCATCTATAGTATTGTAATCTGAAGGACATTCTAAATTTGAATAACATTCATTACAATTTGGTATATTAGAATAATGACTATATTCTATTCCTTTGATGAGCTTGTTTATATTAATAGCACTGACATTAACCATCAAAATTAAGAAAACAGCCACAAAAAGAATGCTCATTAATAATAATTTCACGCTCTTTTCCATTGGTATTTTAAAGATTTTCAGGTTTTTAAAATTTGCTTTAAGTTATTGTATTTGTTTCTATACTCTTTAAGAAAATTTGTCTTTCTTATTGATTTCTCATAAAGATTTTCTACTGCATTTAACATATCTTGAATCATTTTTCCATTCTCAAGGTTAGGCATTTCCTGAAGTAAAGGATTTAATTCATGCCTGTAAAAAGCTTCTAGTAATGGATTAAACTCTTTTCCCATTTTATTTGATAAACTCTGCCTCTGTGAAATGTAAGGAAGCTGGAATTATGATGCAGAAAGGCTCCTTGACCTTTTTCTTTATCAGTTCTTTTATTTTTCCATTTATAATTTTCTGGTTTTTTGTTCCTAATTGAGAGCATATAATTATTTTTTTGTCATCTAATTCTTTATCTGCTGCTTCTTTTAGTTCATTTAAAGAGTCATTTAAACTTAAGCCAGGATCAATAAGAAGCAAGGTATGTGCATCTATAGATAAATTTTCCTTAATAACTTGATAAAAAGAGGTTGGTTCATAATGTTCTTTCCATCTCGGGATTGAAATTGTCTTGCCAAATTTATAAAGCTGAAGGCCTGTCTGGCTTACTGCGTTGAAAATTGAGGCATTATGTATAATTTGGATTTTAATTCGTGCTTTTTTTGCCTCATTTATTAAAGATAAATGTGTTGTCGCGCTTAGAGGATCACCATAAATCAATAAACAGATGTTTTGTTTTTTTGCTTCATTTATTAGAAAATCAGATTCAACAATTTTTCTTGGAGCATCTATCAATTTCTTTTTTATTATTTTTTCTAGTTCTGATTTTTTGTATGGAAGTTTTGTCGTGTAGATTTCAAGATAGATTTTTTTACATTTCTTGATTATTTCTAGAGCCCTAAGGTTAACATCATTCTTATCTAAACCTAAGCCAACTAGATAGAGCATTTTATCTTTTCCTTTTCTTTCCTTTTTTCTTTATCATCTTCTTTTTTGTCTTTTTCTTTTTTATCTTTTTAATTTTTATAGAACTTGATTTAACTAATGAAGCAAGAGCAATCAATAATATAAAAACAAAACTTAGGATAAGAAAGAATAAAACCTCTTTTTCTGCAAGTATGACTGATATGATTATTGCTATCACACAAGTAAGGATAATTAATCTGAACCATTTTTTTCCTTCTTCTAATTCTTCTTTTGTTAGATGTGCTATTAATAAACCAATAGGATAACCTGACAAGGCAATTATTATCATTAAAATTTTGAATAATAGATCCATTTTATCTTGTTTTTACTTTACTCTCAGATTTTTACTTTATTTTCAGATTAAAAAATTCAATTGCATTTAAATCTGTTTGCTTTTCTACTTCCTCTATAGATAGTTTTTTGATTTCAGCTATTTTTTCTGCTGCTATTTTTACATTAAGTGGAGTTCCTTTTTCTTGTCCTTCTTCTTTTTGGGCGAACCATGGCGAGTCTGTTTCTAGCAAGATTCTGTTTAATGGAGCATCTCTTGCTACCTTTCTTAGATTTTTTGATTTTCTTATTCCTGGTCCTATTGAGATAAGCCAGCCATTGTCAATCACTTTCTGGATATTTTTTCTATCTTGGAATAAATGTAAGAGAACCCTCTTTCCTTTCATACTTTCTTTTTCGAGAATTTCTATTGTATCCCCACCTGCATTCCTACTATGTATCACTAAAGGTAAATTAAGATCTTTTGCAAGTTGTATAAATTTTCTGAATAATTGTCTTTGTTTTTCTTGCCAGTGTTCTTCTTTAATCCAAAAATAATCTAATCCAACTTCTCCGATTCCTGTTATTTTTTCTTTATTTTCTATTATGGCTTTTATTGTTTCTTCTATCTGTTTTTCTGTTATCTCTTTTATATATTCTGGATGCAGGCCAATTACTGCAAAAACAAATCCTTTGTATTTGTTTGCTATCTCTAAAGTAAGATTTATATCATCTGGATGCGCAGAACTTGTTATCACTGCTCTTAATTCTTTTTTGCATTGCTTGATTATCTGATTTCTATTTTGATTGTAATCTTTTTGTTCAAGATGACAATGACAATCTATCATTCTAAATAAAAAAAGGTTAAATTTTTAAAGGTGTTGATTTTCTTTTCTTAATCTTGTTTATCTAGATATTTAAGAATGGCAAACTGGTTTAAAAAAATTTTAGGTAAGGATAAGGGAAATAAAGACCATATTATTTTTGATGCTAAGAAAATAGCAAAACTTTATCACTTAGCAACTATTGATACAAAAACCTTACTTTATAATTATAGATATTTTAGCTCTGTTTTTAAGCATGAAATAGCGGTTGCTGAACGTTATGAAAGAAGCATCTCTCTACTTCTTTTTGACCTAGATGATTTCAAAAAAGTTAATGATAAACATGGTTATCTTCGTGGTGATGAAGTACTGCAGATGGTTGCTATGATTATAAAAAACAACATTCGCGAGACAGATATTGCTGCAAGATTCGGTGGAGAGGAATTTGTTGTATTAATGCCTGAAACATCAACAGAAGATGCAAAGAAAATGGCAGAAAGGATCAGAAAATTTATTCAGGAAGATAAGTTTCTTGCTTCCTTTAATGTGACAGTCAGTATTGGTATAGCTTCACATACTAAAAAAATAGATTCAATTGATGCTAAGATGAAAAGTGCTTATGAAAAATTTATGCCAAAGAATAAAACATCAAAGAGTAATGGTGATAGTAGCTTAGATTTATTTGAAAAAGCCAACATAGCATTGAGATATGCTAAGCAACACGGAAAAAATAGATGTATTGAATACGATGAGATGAATAAAGTTTCTTTTATTGATAAAATAGAAAAACAAATTTCTGCTGAGGATTAAATTTAAAAGTTTCTTTCTCCTTCTTTTTCTTAAGGGCCCGTAGCTCAATGGATAGAGCACCAGCCTTCTAAGCTGGGTGTTGCAGGTTCGAGTCCTGTCGGGCCCGTTGCAGGGATGGCAGAGTGGCTATGCAGTCGGCTGCAGCCCGACGCACGGGGGTTCGAATCCCTCTCCCTGCTTTTTATGTTTTGTATTTGTTTTATTGTAATTTTATATTACTAAAAGATAGAAAAAACTGAGCAAAAACTTTAAAAAGAGTATAGGCATTATATTAGTAATTTTAAACTTAAAGGAGGTATTAAATGGCTAAAAAGAAAGGAAATACCTTAGGTGCATGGGCATTCCTTATAGGTGTTATCGTAGCAGTAGTTTTTGCATTTATACCAATAGCAGCATGGGTATATTGGGTTCTATTGATAATTGGTATTGTCATAGGTCTTTTGAATATAGCTGACGTTGAGGCACAACCATTTTTGATAGCAGGTGCAATACTTGTTATTGTTGCTTACTTCGGTGGTGGTGTATTTGCAGCAGAAAAACTTGGTGTCGATTTCATATCAAACATCTTGAATAATTTGTTGTTGTTATTCGTACCAGCAACAATAATCGTTGCCCTAAAATCTGTCTTTAGCTTAGCTAGACGTTAATTTTTTATTTTTTTTATTTTTATTTTTTTTTAAAGAATTTTTATAGTTTTATTAGTTTGATTTGTTATTCATATTATTCATAAAAATCAATAAAGAAAAAAATTGTTTTTTTATTTCTTACTAGCTCTCCAAACAGGATTTAGGAAAGTTGTAAGAGCTTTTCCGAAAAAAGGACTGTGAATCCAAATAGCCAGGTCTTTTTCAGAATCATTATCAGGAGTTACAAGAACAAGCATTTTTGATTTATCTACAACACAGAACCTAGCATCAATCTTAATTCTTTTTATAGGAGTTCCAAGTTCTTTGCTTAGATTGACTAAATTCAATTTTTCTTTTTCCTCTCCAGGATTTTTCATGCTTGCGGCGATATTTACAGCAATACCTTGATTCTTTAATTTTTTTAATATGGGTCTTAAAAAATGTGCTTTTCTTTTTAGTGCACTAATTGTTGAAACAAGAATCACTTCTTTTTCTGCATTACCAATTAATTCTTTCATATGACTATGAATATTCTGTCTTCCTTTAATTGCTGAGCTTAGATCTTCTGGTTGAATTGGCTTAATACCTCTGCTGTGTAAAACTTCAAGATCTTTATACTCTGGACTTTCTTTAATAGTTGTAAGGCTCTTTGTTTTTTCTTCTGCATTTCTTAAAGCATTGTTTTTCATATGTTCAATAACAACTGATGGCTTAACAGCAATATATCTAACTGGCTTACCTAATTTTGCAATTGCAAAACCCCTCTTTTCTAAACTCTCAAGAACATCATAAACACGGCTTCTTGGAACACCACTTATCTCAGCTATCTCACCAACAGTAGCTATGGTCTTGCTAATAAGAGCTATCCAAACTTTACTCTCATAGATGTTCAAACTAAAGTGATATTTCACTTTTTTGATGAGTTCAGCTTTTGATATCATTTTATATTACATAAATTATTTTATCTTGAATTTTATCTTTTAAAGAACGATAAGAATCAGAATTTTGGGAAATAACTATAAAAGAAGACTCAGAATGGGGATCTATTATTTTTTCTACCCCGTCTTTCTTAGTTATAATTATACCAAATTCATCCAAACTTAAATTTTTTTTTGCTTGATCTTTTGATGTCATTTTATTACTATTCAACAAGGACAAATCTATTTAAAAACCTTTCGGTTTTTTCTCTATTGGAGAGTGGCTACAAGTGATTTTTTCGCTTTTTTAGAAACTCTTACTATGAATACATTTATAGAGGAAAAAATCATTAAAAAAAATTGTAAATTGTGGTCTTAAAAAAACAAAAGATTTAAAAAGCAATTTAAATAAAGTATCTTGTGAGTTTATCTCAAAAATGCATATTCTGCAGCCAAAACATTTTAAACTGAAGCCAGATGAGGCTAAACTATTATTGGAAAAACTCAATATTACTGCACTACAGCTGCCAAAAATTAGGAAAAATGACCCTGCTCTTCCTGAAGGAGTAAATGTTGGAGATATAATTAAGATTGAAAGGAAAACATCCGACGGTAAAACCATATACTATCGTATAGTTGTCCAATAAATTAATTACTCATAATTTAATTATTTATTTTTATTTTGTTGAAGATGGTTGAAGAAAAAGAAGAAAAAACAGAAAAAACCCAAAAGGCGGGTGAAGAGAAAGCAGAGACAGAAAAGAAAATTGAGGAAGTAAAAGATAAAAAAACTTTGATTATAAAATATCTGCAACAGCATTCTCTTATTGAATCTAACATTCTATCTTTTAATTATTTTATGGAAAACAAACTGCAAGAAATAATTAATAATATTAATGATGAACTTTCTAGAGATGAAGTTGAACTTTGGTTAGGTAAGATTTCTATCGGAAAGCCACAAACTATCGAAGCAGATGGTTCTATCAGAAACATTCTACCAATAGAGGCTAAGATTAGAAAGATAACTTATTCTGCACCAATGTATTTAGAGATTGGTGTGGGTAGTAAAGAATATAGTAATATTGAGATAGGAAAAATACCAATAATGGTTAAGAGCAAATGGTGCAATCTAAATGGCATGAATAAGATTGATTTGATTAAGAATTACGAAGATCCTTCTGATTCTGGTGGTTATTTTATTATTAACGGCAACGAACGTGTTCTTGTTATGATAGAAGACCTTGCACAAAATCAAGCTTTTACAGAAAATACACCAAAAGGAATAACACTAAGAATGTACTCTTCTCGTGGAAGTTACAGAATTCCAATTTCCATAATACAAACTCAAGAAGGGATTTTATCTGTCACTTTCTCACGTTTTAAGAATATACCTGCAATTCTTCTAATAAAAGCTCTTGGGATAACAAGAGATGCAGACATAGCCTCTTTTGTAGGAAAAGAATCTGATTCAGTCATAGTAAATTTGTATGAATATATGAATATACAGGATTCTAATGATGCATTTATGGCCATAGCAGAACAGATGAAAATACAAGGAACAAAAAAAGAGATAATTGACAGGGTAAAACTAAGATTAGATTCAGCGTTCTTACCCCACATAGGAACAAAGTTAGAATCAAGAAAAGAAAAGTCTGTCACTCTCTGCAAACTTATTAAACAATTTTTAGTGGCTAAGGAACTCAAGTTAGAGAGTGATAAGGATCATTATGCTAATAAGAGAGTCAGACTAAGTGGTGATTTACTTACAGACTTATTCAGAGTAAACTTAACAATTTTTATCCGTGACTTACAACATAATTTACAGAAAATAGCAAAGAAAAAGAAATTTTATTCCACTAGAAGCCTTGCAAAATCAACCTTATTCTCACATCGTATTAAAAGCGCTTTAGCAACAGGTTCATGGATAGGCCAACGTTCTGGAGTAACACAAAATATGGACAAAACAAATGGTCTTTCTAAGCTATCACAATTGCAACGTGTTATAAGCCTTCTTCCAAGCACGCAAGAAAACTTTAAAGCAAGAACATTACATCCAACACACTATGGAAGATTTTGCCCAATAGAAACTCCTGAAGGGACAACCATAGGTCTAAGAAAAAATTTGGCACTCTTAGCAAAAGTAAGTACTGCTGTAAAAGTTTCAGATAAAGATTTAATAAATACTCTACAAAATATAGGATTAAAAGCTTTCAAATAAAAAATGGCAATAGATATTTTTTATAATGGTCATTTCATTGGAGAAGTAGAAAATACAGAAGCGTTTATCAAAGCTCTTAAAGAAAAAAGACGTGCTCAAGAATTACCTTCTGAATTGAGCATAAGACATGACAAAGTTAGCAACATAATTTTTCTAACAGGTGATGTTGGACGTGTATTGAGACCTTTGATAATAGTAGAGGATGGAAAATCAAAATTAAAGCAGGAACATATCGATGCTTTAAAAAAAGGAGAAATAAGCTGGGATGATTTAATTTCTCTTGGGATAATAGAGTATGTTGACGCAGCTGAGGAAGACAATCTGCTTGTTGCAATCTCTGAACAAGAAATTACACCAGAACATACACATCTAGAGATAGATCCTATTTCAATGTTCGGACTGATAATTTCTCTAATACCTTATGCAAATCATGATCAGAGTTCAAGAGTAAATAAAGTTGGTAGAACACATAAGCAAGCTCTTGGTTTGTACTCTTCTAATTATTTAGACTTGATAGATACTGATGTAAGCATTCTACACTATCCTCAAAAACCAATAGTAAAAAGTTTTGTTTATGACACTATTAACTTTTATCCAGCAGGGCAGAATGTTACCGTAGCTGTAATGCCTTACGAAGGTTATAACATGAGTGATGCTATAATTTTAAACAAAGCAAGTGTTGATAGAGGTTTGGCTAGAAGCACTTATTTTAGGCCTTATACTTCTACTGAACTACATTACACAGGAAATCTTAAAGATAAAGTTTGTATTCCTACAAAAGATGTTTCTGGATACAGGACAGAAAAAGCATATCGTTTTCTAGAAGAAGATGGAATAGTTTATCCAGAAGCAGAGTTAAAAGAGACAGATGTTGTTATAGGTAAGGTTTCTCCCCCAAAATTCTTGCTGGAGATGGAAGAAATTTCCTTAGCTAGAGCAACTAAGGAGAATAGTTCTGTAATAAGACAGGCTGAAAAAGGAATTGTTGATTCTGTTTTCTTAACTACAGATAGCCAAGGCCATAGAACTGTTCAGGTTAGGACTAGAGATAACAGAGTTCCTGAAATCGGTGATAAATTTGCTTCTCCACATGGACAGAAAGGAGTTATAGGAGCCATAATTCCTGAAGAGGATATTCCATTCACAAGCAAGGGTGTTAAACCTGATTTAATTTTTAATCCTCATGGAGTTCCTAGCAGAATGACTGTAGGTTATCTCATAGAACTTTTGAGTGGAAAAATTGGCTGTCTTTCTGGAAAATCAATGGACGGGACATCTTTTACCAATCATAATATTGAAGAGCTTGAAAGAACGCTGTTAGATTTGGGTTTTAGGCCAGATGGAAAAGAAACACTTTATGATGGCCTAACTGGAAAACCTCTTGAAGCTAAAATATTTATAGGAAATATTTATTACTTAAAACTAAAATATATGGTTTCAAATACCATACAGATGAGAGCTTCTGGTAAAATTACTCTACTTACAAGACAGCCAGTAGAAGGCCGAGCAAAAGGTGGAGCATTGAGATTAGGAGAAATGGAAAAAGATGCTCTAGTTGCTCACGGGGCTTCTTTATTACTTAAAGAAAGATTTAGTTCAGATAATGTTCCAGTATATATCTGTCCTAAATGCGGAAGTTTTGGAATCAGAGATAGATTAAGAAAAAAAGAAATTTGTCCTTTATGTGGCAGCCAGAAACTTGAACCAGTTGAAATATCCTATGCTTCAAAACTCTTGATGGAAGAACTAATTTCATTAAATTTATTCCCTCACTTGATGCTTAAAAATAAATACGAATAAAAAAAATGAAACCAATAATTAAACAAGTCAAGGAAATACAGTTCAGTCTGTTCTCTCCTGAGCAAATAAAGAGATTCGGTGCAGCAAAAATAGTTACTCCAGAACTTTATGATATGGATGGTTACCCAGTAGATGGTGGCCTTATGGACTTGAGACTTGGAGCTATTGGGCCTGGAGTTAGATGCAGAACTTGTGGTGGGCTACTTAAAGAGTGTCTTGGTCATTTTGGTTACATCGAGCTTGCCCGTCCTATTCTCCATATAAAATTTTTACCTCTTATTCTGCTTTGTTTAAAAACAACATGTCAAAAATGTGGCCGTATACTTTTAGATGAAGAAGGTATTAAGCAAAAAAGAATAGATAAAGCTAAGACAGCTAAGAAATGTCCCTACTGTGGTGCCAAGCAAGAAAAAGTTAAGTTAGAAAAACCATCTTCTTTCTATATTGGTAAAAAAAGAATTTTTCCTACAGAAATTCGTGAAAGACTCGTAAGGATAAATAATACAGATGCTATTACTCTAGGAATAAGTCCAAAATCATGCAGACCAGAATGGGCTGTCTTAACTCTCCTTTTAGTTCCGCCTGTCACAGTCAGACCCTCTATAACTTTAGAGACAGGAGAAAGAAGCGAAGATGATTTAACCCATAAATTAAGTGATATTGTGAGAGCAAATCAAAGACTATGGGAAAACCTAAACGCAGGCGCTCCAGAGGTTATAATAGAAGATTTATGGGACTTGCTTCAGTATCATGCAACAACTTTTTTTGATAATACTATAAGTCATGTTCCTCCTGCAAGACACAGGAGCGGACAGCCTCTTAAAACAATAACTGAAAGAATTAAAGGTAAACAAGGCCGTATCAGACACAACCTAGCAGGTAAGAGAGTTAATTTCAGTTCAAGGACAATAATAAGTCCAGATCCTTACATAGATCTTAATGATGTTGGGATTCCTCTAGAAATCGCAAAAGTTCTTACTGTTCCTGAAAGAATAACTACATCTAATGCAGACATTCTAAAAAAGAAAGTTGAAAAAACTACTTATCCTGCCGCAAGCAGTATTGTCAGACCAGATGGCAAGAGAAAAAGAATTACTGAAGAATTGAGAGATCAACTCAGAGAAGAACTTGATTTAGGTTATCTTGTTGAAAGACATATTCAGGATAATGATATTGTCCTATTTAATAGACATCCTTCTTTACATAGAATGAGTTTGATGGGGCATTTTGTAAAAGTTCTACCTGGAAGAACATTTAGAATACATCCTGCAACATGCTTCCCCTACAATGCTGATTTTGACGGGGATGCTATGAATGTTCATGTTCCTCAAACAGAAGAAGCAAGAGCAGAAGCCAAAGTTTTACTTGATGTGGCACAACATCTGATATCACCAAAAATAAACGCAAATGTCCTTGGTTGTGTGGAAGATGCCATAACTGGCCTTTATCTTCTAACTGCAGCAAAAAATATTCCTAAGGAAGAAGCTGTGCAACTTCTAGCAGCATGCAGGGCAGATATAAAAAACTTGAAATTTAAGGAAAAAGTTTCTGGAAAAGAAATTTTCTCTACCCTCCTACCAAAAATTAATTTTGAAGCAAAAACTGAAGCTTGTAAAGGAAGGGGATGTCCTTATTTTGAAAGGTGTAAAAAAGAAAATTGTCCATATAACGCTTACGTGACAATCAAGAACGGAAAACTTACCTCTGGACTTATTGATGGTAAAATAGTTGGTGTTGAAACAAATACACTCATAAGAGAATTAGACAGACAAGTAGGAAGAAAAGAAACAATGAAATTCTTAAAGAAAATATTTCTGCTTGGAGTTCTTTATTTAACAAGAAAAGGATTCACGGTCTCTCTCGCAGATGTTGAGACAACTGATAAAGTAAAAGAAGAAACAAAAGAAATTGTAAAAGCAGCAGAAAAGAAAGTAAGAAAAATAATTAATTCTTATCATGATGGTAGTTTAGAAATAATACCTGGAAAAACATTTGAAGAAAGCAGAGAGATAAAAATCCTGCAAACATTAAATGAAGTCAGAACCAAGGTTGGAGATTCTGTAAAAAAAGAGATAAGAAAAGATAATCCCGCATACATCATGACTGTCTGTGGTTCTAAGGGAAGTCTTCTATTCCTTACCCAGATGTCTTCAATAGTTGGTCAGCAATCTCTTTGGGCAAAAAGAATAAATTTTGGTTATAATAATAGGACTCTCTCATTTTACAGAGAAAAGGATTACGGATCAAGAGCAGGAGGTTTTATTTATTCAAATTATCTAAATGGTCTTAAGACAGATGAATTTTTCTTTACTGCTATTACTGGAAGAGACGGTTTGATGGACACAGCCCTAAGAACACCAAAATCTGGATATCTTTATAGAAGATTAGTAAATGCATTACAAGACTTGCGCGTAGAATATGATGGCACTGTCAGAGACTCTAATTCAAATGTCATTCAGTTTAAATATGGGGAAGATGGTATAGATATCACAAAAGAACATCTCAAAGACAATAAAATTTCTCCAGGAGAAGCTATAGGTGTTGTTACAGCAGAAAGTTTTGGTGAACCAGCCACACAAATGACTCTTAATGTATTCCATTTTGCTGGTGTTCAAGAGATGCAGATTACAGTGGGATTGCCACGTATGATAGAAATATTTGATGCAAGAAAAAAACCAAGCACACCAAGCATGGAAATCTACATAGAAAGAAAATATAATAATGAGACAGATGTTAAAAAAATAGCTGCTAAAATAAAAGAAGTAAAACTAGATGATGTGACAGAAGAGATCATAGTTAATTTTAGCGAATCTAAAATTAGTGTCAAATTAGATAAAAAAGCAATTAAAGAATTACATCTTAGCAGAGACAAAATTATCGAAGCATTAAAGTCTAAACATGCAAAAGTGAGAAAAACAGAGAATGGTCTAAGTATAAAATCAAAAGAAGAAAAAGATTTTAAAGCACTTTTCAAATTAAAAGAAAAATTGAGGGAAGAAAATATAGCAGGAGCCAAGGGAATATCTCAGATTTTGATAGTGAAAAAAGACTCACATTATGTCATACTAACAGCAGGTTCTAATTTAGAGGATGTTTTCAAAATTAAGGGGGTTGACAAGAATAAAACAATAACAAATAACATACATGAAATTTATGATGTTTTAGGAATAGAATCTACAAGACAAGCAATAATGAATGAAGCTAAAAAAGTCATAGAAAAACAGGGTCTTGCTATCAATAAAAAACATATAAAGCTTGTCGCAGATGCAATGACTTCCAGTGGCAGCATTAAAGGAGTTACTAGGGTGGGGATCATATCAGACAAATCATCTATTCTTGCAAGAGCATCTTTTGAGACACCAATAAAACAATTTATCAATGCTTCAATAACTGCATCAACAGATCATCTAGTAAGTGTTATTGAAAATTTAATTCTCAATCAACCTGTTCCAGTAGGAACAGGCTTACCTGGCCTTCTAGTTAAAATAACAAAACAGGAAGCACTAGCAAGAAAATAATAAAGAACAAAAATACAAAAAGAAAAAAATGACAAAATTAATTGCTACACTAACTAAAGAATTGAAGACAAAAAAAATAATATTTGGCCCAAAAGTTGCTCTCAAAAAATTGAAAAATATTGAAAAAATTTATTTTTCTGAAGATTGTCCTGAAAATATTATAAAAAGCTTTAAAAAATTTGAAAATATGATAAATACAGAATTAACAAAAGAGGAACTAAAAGAATTATGCAAAAAATCTTTTAATATATGTGTTATCTCTATTCTAAAAGAAAAAAAAGATAAAGAAAAAGGGGAGAAAAAAGAGAAGACAAAAAAATCAAAGGAAATTAAAGCTACAAAAACTAAAAAATGAAAATTTTAGCAAAACTCGACATTCAAAAAATACAGTATATGAATATTTTTGAACAAGTCATAAAACTCAAAGCAAAATACTGTTTTACTTATGACAACATAATTATTTTTGCTGTCCCAAAAAAATTCGTTACTAAAGCCATAGGTAGAAATGCACAAAATGTAAACAGGTTAAGTATGAGGTTAAACAGAAAGGTAAAAATAGTAGCAACACCAACGAGCCAGATTGATCTTGATAATTTTATTAGTGTGATAATATTCCCTCATAAGTTCAAAAGACTTTCTCTTGAAAATCATCAATTAATTATTTTTAGTGCACCTAGAGAAAAAGCAGCACTGATTGGAAGAGGAAAAAAGCGCCTCAAAAAGCTTTCTGATGTTCTTGAAAGATTTTTTAGTATCAAAAAAGTAATTATTAAATAAATAATTAAGATACAGAATGTTCTCACAGCCATATGAACCAAGAGAAGATACTTTTCTATTGCTAAAACACATAAAAAAATATATAAAAACACAATATACAGTTCTTGAGATTGGTACAGGAACAGGAATTTTAGCAGAAGAAGCTGCTAAATATGCAAAACAAGTAACAGCGAGCGATATTGATAAAGAATTGATAGAGAAATTAAAGAGAAATAACAAAAATCCAAAAATAAAATTCATTAATTCTAATCTTTTTATAAATATTAAAAATAAGTTTAATCTGATTCTTTTTAATCCACCTTATCTTCCAAGCAAAGAAATTAAAGACATAAGAACAGATGGTGGAAAAAATGGGACAGAAATAATAGAAAGATTTCTTAAGCAGGCAAAAAAATATCTGAAAGAAAATGGTAAAATCCTTTTAGTATGTTCTAGTCTCAATAAAAATATCAAACAGTTATTTGAAAAATATCAATATAAATTCAAAAAAATAGATGAGAAAAAACTTTTCTTTGAAAATCTCTATGTTTATGAACTAAAATAAATAAAAAATTATAAAAACAAAGAAGCGATTATAAAATCATGAATTACAATTTAGAAATAGAAAAGGTCATCAAGACAATCAAAAAGGAAAAAGCAAAACTTATCTGTCTACAGCTGCCAGAAGGACTGAAACCAGAGGCTTTAAGATTAGTAGATGAAATTGAGAAGAAAACAAAAGCAAAATGCTTGATTTGGCTTGATTCTTGTTATGGTGCCTGTGATCTTCCTATAGGTATAGATGTAGACTTAATCATTCAATTTGGCCATAGTCCTTGGCCATACAAAAATATAAAAATAATCAATAAAAATTAAATAATAATTCTTTCAAAAGTCTCTAATTCATATCTTGACCTAAATTCCTTTTCACTTTCAACAAAATTTCCAACAAATAACTTAGTTTTATATTTTCTACATATTCTTGCATTCTGAATTATTCTTCCTAAAATCAAGGCTTTAGATATATCTTTATTTTCTAAAATAATATCATTAAAATTCTCTATAATCATCTTGTTATTGTCACGAGCAATCTTACAGAGAACTTGATTAAGACCAGAATTCCTATAATGTAAGAAATCTTTTCCTCTTTCATATTCAGGACTTACTAGAGCATTTACTTTGTTATGTTCTAAAGCAATACGGTTTATTTCATCACTCATCCCAAGAACAAAAATTGATGAAAAATAATTTGTTGCCTTATCAATTATTCTCCTTAACATCTCTGGTTTTTTGGTTCTAATCAAGATAGCATTATATTTTCCTTTATCTTCCTTTTTTATCTCTTTAAGTTTAGATGCTTCCTTAACAGAAATTTTTTTTCTAATAAAACCTATCATTTTACAACAAAAAGTTTAGTATCTTTAACTCTAAATAATCCTAGTTTAGAGCCGCAATCAAGCCATCCATGAGCATAATTGAGAGCAGCAAATGCATTCACATAATGCCCTTTATCTTTGAAATATCCAGCATCATCATAATATCTCTGGGCCATGTCAAGAACAACCAAAGATTCTTTCTTTCTTCCTTTATTTATTTTTTTCTTTGCTATCTTAAGTGCTTTGCTCGTCAGATTAAAATATTTTTTTAGTTTAGATTCATATACAATATTTATTTTTTTCCTCATAACTTTTATAAACATAATTAAATTTAAAAATTTATGGAATTGAAAATAAAGACTAAAGAAAGAGAGGAGATAGTTGATATAACAAAACAAATAGAAGATTTTGTGAAGAAAAATAAAGTTAAGGAAGGATTATGTGTTATTTATACACCACATGCTACAGCAGCAATAACTATCAATGAAAATTATGATCCATCTGTTTGTTCAGATTTTCTAGAATCTCTAAGAAAGATTGCTCCAAAAGGAGTCTGGAAACATGATAAAGTAGATAATAATGGCGATTCACATATAAAAGCCTCAATCATTGGCCCCAGCGAAGTCATACCAATAAAAAATTCTGAATTAATACTAGGAAGATGGCAGGGAATAATGTTTTGTGAATTTGATGGTCCAAGAGAGAGGAAAATCATTATTGAGATAAAATAAATATACTAAAATGAAACAAATGCAAAAAAGAATTTTCATTGCTTTTGATGGAATTGATGGTAATGGTAAGAGCACACAGATAGATTTATTGAAAAAGAATTTAGAAAAAAATTATAGTATTTTTTTAATAAGCACGCCTTCAGAAAGCGAGTATGGAAAAAAAATAGAGAATATGTTAAGGAGAAAAGAGGCTTCAAGAATTAAGAAAGAAAAATGGTTTGAATTTTTTAAGCTCGATACAGAAGATGTTGTCAGAAAGATAAAAATAGCACTAGATGAAAGTAAGATGGTGATATGTGATAGATACTATCATAGCACTCTGGCTTATCAGCTTAATGAAGAAAAATGGCAGGATTATGCTTCACAATTTTTAACTCCAACTATCACTTTTATAATTGATGTTTCTGCAGACATTGCTTTAGAGAGGGTAAAAGAAAAATATGAAAATACAAAAGAAAAAAGATCTTATTTTGAAAAATTAGAAATACTGCGCAAGACAAGAAAAAAATTCCTGCTCTTGCCAAATTATTTAAAAGATAATATAAAGATTATTGATGGCAACAGATCAGTTCAGGCTGTTGCTAAAGATATAAAAAAAGAGATTGATATTATTATAAAGTCTTGATTTTTATTTTATTTTTTATGGATTTTTAAATAATACTGTTGCTTTTCCTGTGTATTCTCCCTCTTCTATATCTACTGGGGCAACTGCTGTAAATATGATTGTCTTATCACCTTCAAAAACAAAGTTATTTTCTGATACACCAACTAGAGGTGCGATATCACCCTCTACCATAATAACCACATAAGTCGGTTCATCAGCTGAGATATCAATAAATCGTTTTGATCCTCCACCAGGCATAACCACACCAAAATTTATTAAATCTTGATCAACACTAAATCCCACATAATCACTAATCTTAAGTTTCATATCAAAAACTTGTCTCTGTCTTACACCATAATGATATCTAATATAATAGTATGTAAATTGTGTTAAGATAGTTACTATCATAGCAATAATTATCAGCACTATGAAAAGTCTTACCCATCTTACTTTTTTTGCTTTATGTTTTGTAGAGGGTTTCTTCCTGATTTTGGTTTTTGATTTAAGCTTCATTATCAAGTTAATGTTTTAACTTATTTTTTAATCTTTCTCTTCTTTATAGGTATAGGTCTCTTTTGTTTCTGCATTCTTTTCATCATACTTATAATCAAGATAATTAACAACAGAACTACAATTATTAGTATGAACAACAAGATGGCTGTGAAGGATATTGAAGGTCCTAGAGCAAATTCTTTAACTTTTATTATTCCTTGCTTTATAGTTATCTTATCTTCATAATGTAATGTGACTTTAACATCATACCCCCCTATTTCAATTCCTGTAGTATCCCAATAAGCTACGAGATTTTTTTCTTCCCAAGGACCAAGATTTGCAGGAGCTGTATTTATAGATGCTACAATAATATTTTTTTCAGGATGAGTTATATCAATAGAAGCATAAACATCTTTTATATCACCATTCCACTTGCTCTTAACCTTAACATTTATAGGATTCAATTTATTCTGGGATACTTCTTCTGTAAATTCCAAGATTTCAATATTAAGTTCTCCTACTCTAAATGTTTTTTCTTTGATTTCCTGAAGACCATCATAATGAAGAGTGCCTTTAGCCAGATACTCTCCAATCTCCATTTCACTAGTATTGTAAGTAACATTAAAAAATGCCTTTTCACCACTCACTGTATGTTCTCCTATTGTCTTGAGTGTAAAGATTTTTGTTTCTTTTCCTACCTTAATATCCTTACTAAAAACATCTACTACACCACCGACATCAAGCTCTTCTGTACCTATATTAAAAACATCAAATAAGAAAGTGGCATTTTCACCTTTAGCAACATTATCTACATTAAAGGAGAACTCAACTTTTTTTCCAGGATATGGTGCAATTATAATAATCACAGCACAAACTCTTACCTTGGTTCCTATAGATGACCCCATTCCTTCAGGGGTCCTTCCCTCAGCCTCTGTCGCACAAATATAACATCTATGCTCTCCTGGCTCAAATTCTTGTGGTAATTTCATATGTGCTTCAAAAGTTCTAATTTCACCAGGAGCAAGATTTTCTAGATTATCTGTGCTTAAAGTAAAATAAGAACATAAATCACCATTCATATCAATATAATGGTCCATTGGTCTAATAGTATTGGAATTCACACTATATATATATGTTTTATCCAATCCTGGCTCAAAAAAAAGTCTTTCAAGAACTGCTCCGCTTATACCAGGGGCTATTATAAATGTTGAATTCAAGATTAAAAATAAAAAAAGAAAAATAAAAATATAAATCTTCTTTTCCATTTTCTTTTTTCAGCTTTTTACAAATAAAAAAAATAAAAAAATTTTAAAAAATTTATTTTTGGTTTAACTTCCTGCGCTTGTTGCAGTAAATGTCCACGTGTCTGTTTTTGCTGCAGCTACAGCATCACTAGGGATTTTTAGATAACATCCAGCATACATGTCTGTAGCACCTACAACCTTACTTAAGTTTGCACATATTGTTACATTAGATGTACTCATACTAGCTGCACTACCATAAGCTATAAGACCACTTAAACATGCGCCACCATCTTTGTTTACAGACCACACCTTATATTCTGGACTTGTTCCACCTATAAATCCTGCTGCATCTTTTCCAGCTGACACATTAATCTTTGCATATGTATTCCCTACATTCTCTATTACCATACAATCTGGGTCATATCCTGCTGTTGTGTTTGTCCAGTTTGCGTCTACATCTGCACCTACATCAGTACATAATGAATCAGGAGATAACACAGCAAAGCTGAAACCAGGAGTTACATAACCTGAACCAAAACCACAATAAGGTTGTGAGACATTGATCTCTGTCTTGCCACCTATTGTAACATTGACATAACCTGCTGTTCCATAACCTGTCAAAGATGCTAGTCTGCTTACTCTGTCAATACTATACCAAGTTCCAACCACTGTAACTAGAATCGCTATTACTAACAAAAACACGAGGAATTTGTTTGATATATCTGCCATTTTTTCTTCTTTTATCTCTTTTTTAATTTAATTTTACAATTTATATACTAAATTAGTATTAGTATAATTACAATTATACTTTATTTTCTTTTCTATACACTTCTTTTATCTAAGCTTAACTTCCTGCGCTTGTTGCAGTGAATGTCCACGTGTCTGTTTTTGCATTAGCTACAGCATCCTTTGGAATCTTTAGATAACATCCAGCATACATATTTGTATGGCCTACAGCCTTGCTCAAGTTTGTACATAATGTCACATTAGATGTACTCATACTAGCCCTATTAGCAAAAGTTACAAGAGTCCCAATACATGCGAGACCATCCTTATTTTCAGACCATACCTTATATTCTGGACTTGATCCACCTATAAAGCTTGCTGCATCTTTTCCAGCTGACACATTAATCTTTGCATATGTATTTCCTACATTTTCTAATGCTATACAATTTGGAGCATAAGCTGTTGTATTTGTCCAGTTGTCTTTCGTATCAACTGGTTCTTGACAATAAGGTGCAGTATCACCTATTCCTGTATCACCTGGATGTAAAACAGCGAACTCATAACCTTCTGTAACATAACCTGAGCCAAAACCACAATAAGGCTGTGTAACATTAATTTCTGTTCTACCACCTATTGTAACATTGACATAACCAGCTGTTCCATAACCTGTCAAAGATGCTAGTCTGCTTACTCTGTCAATACTATACCAAGTTCCAACCACTGTAACTAGGATTGCTATTACTAACAAAAACACGAGGAATTTGTTTGATATATCTGCCATTTTTCTCTTTTTTAATTTAATTTACAATTTAAATTAGTATGATTCTAATTCCTTCTTATCTTTTTTTAAACTGCTTAGGCTGGAGGATTCTTGATATTAACACCTACTTGTCCAGCTCCTGAAGACCTGTAATTCTCTGGGTTCTCTACTGTGACACTAACTACTCCAGCAGTTTTTAATTGCCCTGAAGAAACTCTTACGATTGCATTGTCTATAGTGTTCAACACAAACCATGTGCCTATAACTGAAATTAAAATAGTGGCAATAAGAAGGACAACAACTATTGTCTTGGAAATATCGCCCATTTTCTTTTTCATCTCTTTTTTATTTTCTTTTTTAATTAAAAATAATAAAAAAATAATATATTTAAATGTTTCGTTTTATTCTCGACGTAAATTTCGAGGATTTTTTGTTACTTCTGATAACAAAATAATTTATTTTTTATTTTTTTTAGCAGATTTTTTTATTTTTTTTCTTAGACGAACAAAAATAATAATATCTAATATGATGAATAATATGATAGCTCCGATTAAAACAATCATTTCTGGACCTAGTTTTTCTTCAATATCTATTATTGGCTCTGAAAAGGGAGCTTTTTTTTCAAATTCAAATTTTCCAAAATCAATTTCAATTCTATCAGCTCTCAGATAAATTATAAGATTCTGTTCTTCTGTTTTATTGTCATAATAAATACTGAGATTTCCACCATAGTCTCCTTCACTAAAACCATAAGTATCCCAATAAGCATCTATTATTTCACTTGAATCTGGCTCAATATTTATACTAGTAGAATTAAACTGGCTTCTAAGAAGGCCATTTCTATCAAATATCAACATAGTAGAATGAACATTTTCCATTATCTGCGCCGAAGGATTCATAACCTCTATTTCAAATTTCGCAGATCCTCCTTTTTGATAGTGTTCTACAAAAACTTTAGTAACATTAATATTCTTTTCTTCTAGCATACTTTTATTAGTTAAAATATAGATTTGGTGTTCTATAGCAATATTTACACCAATGTCTGTTCCTCCTGCATTATCAGAAGCTTTTTCAGAAGCTATTATTCTTGCTTTAATTCCTTCTTCACTTATGTCAGAAGGAAATTTAATTCTATAACTTAGACTTTTCATATATTCATCTTCATTAAACCCAATAGATGTCTGATTTAACATGATAAGATCAGACCATTCTCCTTCTATTCTTATTGAAATATTCATATCCTTATGTTCAGTATTAACAACACTAAAAACAATTTCCTTTTCTATGCCTGGCTCAAATTCAAAAGTGGTTCTTCCAGGAGTGATTCCTAAAGCATAAATACTACTAGATAAAAATATAGAAACAATCAGAACAATAAGTAATAAATATACTTTTTTTCTTATTCTCTTTTTTTCTTTCATTTTTTCTTTTATCATTTCTTTATTTTTTAATCTTCTAATCCTTCACCCTCATCTATATCAACAAAAGTTCCTGTTAGAGTTATAATTGAACCTTTATCACCAGCAGATTCATAAGATAATGGAGTAAGTTTAATATCTAGCTCAGCACTATCACTTGCATTATTAAAACTCCAGTTAAATTCATTTAAAACATTATATACAGTAAGGCTGATAGGTACATTACTCCAATCTGTTGTGCTAGTACTCCAATTAAAGGAGTCTGATTCTAAAAAATCAAATTTATATTGATATGATTCATTTGTGCTGGGAGTGTCAACCCATAATTGTGTAGCATAAATACTCATATTAACAAAACAATTTCCATCATTCTGTACTGATACTGGGAATGGATTATTTTTAGTAGTGTCATTGCTTGTCCCAGCTTCCATGGAACCAAAGTTAGAAGTATCATTTATTGCACTTACAGCAACAAGACTATCAATATTAAAACGCCAATCATCACTAACAGAACCATAATCTTCACCGTCCCATGCTTTAATAGTCCAATTATAATATTCAAGAGTGTCCCAGAAATTCTTTAAGAACTCGCTGTCAGCAAGAGTGTGATTTGTTCCAGTAATATTTTCAATAAATCTATCGTCGAGAGGAGTACAACTACCACCTAGATTATTTTTACAAGTTATATTTAAAACATACTGTAATGAATCTCCATCAAGGTCTGAAGCAAAAGTCCAGTTAAAGAATGGAGTCCTGTCTGTTATACTGCTTTCATTTCCAGGATTCATTAAAGTTACAGAAGTTGGTGGTCTATTCAAAGTAAAGGTAAGAGTTTGCGAAGAAGTTATATTTAATTCTTGAGATTTCTCTTTATAACCACCAGAATCTTTTGTTGCATTAACAGTATAGTTTGTTTTATAATATGTTGATGTTGAGTTTTGCATAAATTCATCAAGGGTTTGTCTTGTTATATAACCAGAACTGTTTGTGAGCTCTGTAAAAGCTTGGCTGTCATCTTTGTCCCAAGCAGTTACATTAGCCTGATCAAGTGGCTGATTCAATTTATTCTTAACATAAACATCCATGTACCATTGAATTGTTGTGTTTCCTCCTGTTATATAAAAAGTTGATTTATCATAATTTGTTGTGTTGATAAGATAAAGTCTTCCATCGTTTTGAAAAATATCATTCAAATTTCCTGTTAAATTTGTTTCATAGAAATAAGTCAAATGATCTGCAGATGAACTTCTGATTGCACGATGACAATTTATTATTGTAGTATTGTAAAACGAGTTGTTAGTGCAAACAGGAGTTTCTATTATTATACCAGTGCTATAATCTCCAGTATGCCAACATTCAAGATAATTATCACGAAAAACATTGTTGTCAGCTCCATTTCTCAATCTTATTCTTTCTCCTCGGTAATCATCATAAATTTCATTATTGGTAACATTATTATTATCAGCAGTATCACCATAAAATTGAATACCATTACTTCCAGCGACACTGCAATTATAAATATGATTTTTATAGATAGTATTATTTCCACTCCTAATATCAATACCAAGACTTGCAGCAACTAAATTAGTATTATCTATTGTATTATTTTGTAGGGTATTATTATTTCCACCTTGGATTGTAATCCCGACAGGAGCATTATTAGGACCGACCTTACAATCATTAAGAGTGTTATTAATTATCTGATTATTATCTGCTGAATTTCGTATGGTGATTGTTCCATCATCAAATGTATTATTAATTATTTCATTATTGTTAGAAGTTTGTTGTATGACAACTGAAGCATTATAAACATCATTATGCTTGAATTCTGAACTACTTGTTTGATATGACCAAAATGCTGTGCTAGAACAATTATCAAAATCATTATACATTATCTTATTTCCTGTTCCACATTGATATAAGGTTGCATCTCTTCCATTATCATAAAAAGTATTATGCTCTATCAAATTGTTATTGCCACCTCTGAAATAAGCACCAGAACCATATCTATTCCAGACAGCCAATCCATCAATACCACAATCATGGAATGTATTATAACTTACATTATTATCATTAGCAGTTCCATAAAAATGAACACAACCTTGATAATCTCCATATGTATGACTAAATGTATTGTTGTATATAATCCAGTTATCTCCTGCCTTGCCATATATCTGTCTTGAAAAATTACTAATATGACAGTTTTTTACAGTTATATTATTATAATCAGAAGGATTATCTATTCCATAACCAGTTGTATTTCCTTTTATATAATGACCATTACAATTTAAATTTATGTCATCCGAACCAATTGTAAAACATGTTCCTTGGCTTGTAAGATTATTTGTTAATGTAGTATCTGAAGTTATTATACCACAACCTATATTGACTTCTCTTTCCTCAGTCTGATTTTTATTTCCAGAAAGATCAACAGCATAAGCTCTAAATTTATACTCCCCACCTGACAAACTAGTAAAATTATTATATAATCTATAAGAGCCAGCATCATAACTTGCTTTTACCTCTTCTATTGATAAAGCTCTATCATAAATTTGAACCTCATCTATAGTTCCATTAAAGTATCTATTATTAGGTGAGTCACATCCAATATGCAAGTCAAGAGCATTATCTATAATTTGGCTTCTTGCCGTTGTTGAAACTGAGTTTGTGTTAGTATATGTTTTAACATGAGTACCATTATAAGTCACTGTAAGGAATGCCCATACATTATTAATTAGAGATCCTGATGCTCCACCATTAATATTTGACCAACCAGTACTATCTCTGCTTTGGAAATCCCATTGACCACTAGCATAAGTAATGATACCCCAGCCAGATGTTAAAGCTCCAGGAAATTTCTCAAATGTATTACCATAATTTTTTAGTTGTTTTGGTTTTACCCATGCAGTTAATGTAAACTCAGAACCTTCAAGACCAAGGCCAGTGGCATCTGTCACATTTACAGAATCATCACTTCCATCAAAATAATATGCTCCCCCAAATTTTCCTGAAGATTCATATGTTGGCCCGCTCAAAGTTCCGTCATTTTCATAAGTGCTATCATCATCAGCATTATTCTCAAATCTCCACCATCCTCTTAATGTTCTGTTCCAGTCAAGAATGACATAATGCTCATCATTATCACTTGTCGAAACATTCACATAAATATAATCCTTTTGTTGTGTAGTTCCATTGTCAGGAGTAGGCGAAACAAATTCTATATTTGGTTTTTGTGTTTCTGAATAAGTGACATTTAGATAAGGGGTAATTCCTTCAGTTTCAATGTATTCTCTTGAAGCAAAATCAAGAAAAGTTCCAGGACCCAACATACTTTGAGCACCAAATCTCATATATGCAAGATCATTTATAGTTCCAATACTTCCAACGACAGCATCTAAATCTTCTATTCTAAAACTCGTGTTCTGATTTCCTAAATCGTGGTCTGTACTTACTGCAGAAGTTGCCTCAATACAAGACCAGGTGCTAGTAGTTGTACTGCTCCATGTATAACTTGAAGTAATGTTTGTCTCACTCTGGCCACCATAATCTTTTGTATTTATAGATTCATCCCAAGTTTGATCATCTATTCTTGAGAAATTTGCATCATTATCAGGAGCACCTTCTTTATTAGTTATATATAAACAAACTTTTGCATCTTGTATAGAAGAACCAGAAGGAAGACTACTTATATCCCACTTCATCTGTATCTCATGAGATGGTGGCAGAGCAGAAGTGCTAGCATGAATATCTGCTGAGTCATTTCCAGAAGTTATTTTTATCACAGGATCTATTATTACAAAATCTCCAACTTTTCTTGAAAAATCTTTTACTAATTCTACTCTTCCTCTTTTAGTTTTTATCTTATGTTTTATTGCTTGTCCTGTTATTACTTGCTGTCCTGTTTCTTCATTTATTATTCTAACATCAAAATCTTCCTTAGCTTTTTCTGAAAAATCAAATTCAATATCTTCTAGCTTGAATCCATACTCAATTGTCTCTAATTTTTTATTTGATTTTATGATAACTTTTGGAATAAATTTAGAATCATTTATTTTAAATTTATAATCATATCTAATCTCTTTTTCATGTTTGTATAATTTTGTAGAGAGCAAATTATATGGACCAAGTCCTACAATACTAATATCCACTTCATTATCTCTCCATTTTACATTAAACTTATGTTCTTTTATTTTCTCAATTTTAACAACATCATCAATAGGTTGATAATTCCCTTCAGAATCTAACATATTAACTTGATTAGGATAAAAAATTCTAGAATAAGTGCCATCAGGATTTAAATAATCATCCCAATTAGAGCCTCTATTAACAACTTTTATTTCGACTTGTTCTATCTCTGCACTATCTATTTTTTCTGAAACATTACAAACAATACTATAATCAACTATTCCTGAAGAACAAAAACTTCTGTCATATTTATAAAAAGGCTCATTAAATATCATATCTTCACTCTCTCCATCCTCAAAAGAAATTCTACAATAATCAATTATTGGTTCACCCTCTATATCCCTATAATTAGCATAAAAACTAATTTCATCGTCAGGATATTTTGCTTCATAATCTGTCTCATCCCATATTTCTAAGGAAACATTAGTAATTGTAATATTTGTGGCATTTACTATAAGCTTGCCACCAGCATAAGCAGAAAATTCTGTTACATTAAAGCTAATATGTGTACCATTATCTAAAAATTCTATTCCAGTATCTGTCCAGTTTTTCTTACATGAAAATTTATTAATATTCCAACTTGGACAGTATAGTATAGAACTTACATTCTCATCTACTTTCTTAAGTGTTATAACTGACTTTTCTAAAACAAGTCCATCAGTTGGTTCAAGAGCAAAAATTTCTGTGGCTATTCCTAACTCTCTTTGTTCTGAAGTTGGTTCATCTATTTGAATAGTAATATCATCAAGTAATTCTATTATATTTAATTCAGTTTCAGGCAATATGTCTTGAATAATAGCTGATCCTGTTATTCCTTTTGTAAAATTATTTTCTATAAACTCTTCTTTTATCTCTTCTTGTTTCTCTATAATATTAGCTATTATGTTTGTCTCAGCCACCTTAAGATTCAACAACTGTTTTTTAGTCTTATTAAATTCAACTTCAACAACATCATTCACATTTCCTTTTTTATCAACAAAAGTTATAGTAAAATTAGTAATATTCATCTCTGTGATATTAGTGACATTTTCTATCTCTGTTATATTAGTTATATTGTTAAACACAACCTCAGTTGACACAGAAGCTAAAGAAATATTTTTGTGAATAAATTCAATATCTAAAACATAAGAACCAGGTTCATAAACTGTAAAATTAAAAAGACTGACGTCAATGCTCACTAATTCAGTATCTCCAATATAATCTGAACCATAACCACACTCTTTCTTAACATGATTTGTTGTGACCCCAACCTCTCCTTTTTTGTTTATAACTTTTATTACAGAATCACTCAAGGATTTATTTTCACTAATCACACTACATGGAACAAGTTCTGCAAACTCATCTTCTTCAATTTTATAAATAAAAGGTTCTTCTATTGTACAAGTTCCATCAACTATTTTAATCTCTTCTATTGCAGCTCCAGTAAAATCTACTAGATCTGGAGTCACACATGTTTCAGCTTCTTCAACTGGTTCTCCTATTGGTTCTTCTGGTAAAGGTTCTTCTAAGGGTAGTTCTTCAACTAGTTCTCCTATTGGTTCTTCTGGTAAGGGTTCTTCTGGAATCTCTTCAGGTATTTCTTCTGGTTCTTTTGTAATATTCTCTTCCTCTGTAATATTTTCTTCTTCAAATGTTTCAAATGGTTCTGTAATATTTTCCTCAGTTACATTTTCTTCTGTTATATTTGTTATATTTTCAATAATTTCTTCTTTTTCATATATTTTTTTTAATACTATTATCTTAAAAGAGACATCAATAGGAATATCTTTTGAACCAATAAAGCCATAACCCTCTCCATGACCTTCTACATCATCATTCATTGTAGTGTAAAAATTTTCTTCTCTCTTTTTAAGATCTGTTTCAGAGAGACTGATGAATTCTTCTAAGGCTAATTCTTCTGTTTGTCTATTAAAAGTTATATTTATTATAGAATCAGCAGGATAAAATTCTCCTTCAAAAAATTCTAAAGATAATCCTCCTTTTAGTGTTTCATTGACTGCAAAAAAAGGTTTTTCAAGATCAAGAGATATTTTTCCAGTTAATTGAAATTGTGTAAGATAAAGAATTAAAAAAAAGATAACTAAAATCAAAAGAACAGAAGAAGTAACTTCAAGAAAACGCATTCTTTTTTTTAATATCTTATTCTCTTTCTCTACTTTTCTTATGTAATGGCTTTTTACACTACCATCTTTAGTTCTATAACTATGATATTCATAAGGACCATAAACTTTTCCACCTATCTTAATATAACGTTTATATGGCATTATTCCTCTTTTTACACTACAAATTTTATGAAAGAAATCAGCTATATAAATGTTTTTTTAAAAATAATTTAGAAATTACAAAATAATTATATTTCAATCTCTTTAAATTCAGCTTTTTCTTCTTCTGCCATTCCTTCTATTGGTCTTTTCTTAAAAGGCCAAGCCTTAGTAGCATAAAGAATTGTAAGAATTACTATAACAAGTACTAAAACTATTACAACATATGCCCACCATGGGAATCCTGCACAATCACGTGTTTCAGGAGCTGGTTTAGTAAACTCAGTTCCACAATAATTGACATCTTCACAAATTTTTTCCTGTACACCACCTATACAAGAACTCCATTCACAGTCCCATTCTTCAATACAGCACCCACGCAGTTGCATATAAGTAAAATTTTGAGGATTACATTTATTAAGATCTTCACAAATAGCGCTCTGTTCTAAGGTTTGCTCATCACAATAACTCCACTCTGTACAATGCCAATTTTCTTGACATCCAGGAATGCAACTTTCAGTTTGATAATATTCGTCTCCTAAAGGTAAACAGTAAGATGGTTTTGCAAAAGTTGTTCCACAATTTCTAACATCATAACACTCTCTCTGCTTCTTGTCATCAATACATTCACTCCAAGGACCATACTGCCAGTTTTCATTGCAAGAGCCGCCGCCTCCACCGCCGCCTCCGCCTCCGCCAGCGGTTTGGCAGTCAGAATTAGTCTGACACTGGTCATTTCCAGCTCCTGGCAAATACACACACTGTTGATTCTGGCATGCTCTATGAGATGTTACATTGAAAGAAACATTATAAGAATAAAGAGTAAGTCCTTCATATGTTAATGCAACAATAAAATCATAAGTTCCTCTTTCTTCAGGAGCCTTGATATTTAAATTGCTTATATTAATTTTATAAATATTATTCCAGTTTTTACAAGAATAATTACTTATTTTACAAGAACCATCTAGACAGCCATAATAACAATCAAAACTCTCTCTCTCACAAACATCAGGAGTATACCACCCTTCGCTTTTTGATCCTTCATACATGCATACTGGTTTGAACTTATCTCCTTTAACATAACATTCATATTTGATTAATTTTTCACCCTTAGGACATTTAGCATACCATCCCTCACCTCTTGACCCTATATAAGCACAATAAGGTTCAGAACAATCACTGCATTCTGAGTCCCAAACTATTAAATCATTGCCTGTGCAATAATACTCAGCAAGATTCTCTTCCCCACCTGCTTCTAGACAATAGTCAACATAAGATCCATCAACATCTATGCATGTTCCTTTCAATCCATAATTTTTACCTCCATCAGTATCCTTACAAGTTGGGGAAGGTCCTTGCTCAATACAAGCACCATTTTCACAACCATTTGGACATATATACTGAGTAGGCATACATAATGGTGAAGGAGTAACAAAAGGACAATGATATTCAATTAAAAGATTTTCAGCATCAGGACTACAATAATCAGTATTACCTCCATTAGCATCTGTGCATGTACCTTTTGTAAAATAATCTAATCCATCAGGATCAATACATTGAGGAGGTGGTGTTCCTCCAAAACTCTTTATCATTTCATTATTAAGTTCATTACTCTCAAAAACTTCATTATAAAAATCAACTATGACTTGGACTGTCTTCCCCTCAACATTCCAATTTCCCATATCTAAAATAATTTCTTGATTATATCCTATTTGTGAAATAGGTTTAATGAAAAAACAATTACTAGGAATATAAGCTCCTAATGGAGTAGGAGTAGGACTATTATAATCATACCAACAACCAACAACAGTAAATGTTCCTGCTCTAACTTCTGAACTTCCAACAGGTCCACCTAAATTTTTTATTTTTGTATATAATCTTTCAGTTGATTGCACTGGACTCTGACTCTGCATAGCCATGGTTGTTATCGCAGGATAAGCAGGAACAGGAGGAATAACACCAGAAGTATAGATATCTACAACAGTTAAATCAGGTGTTAGTGGCACTGGTTGTTGTTGCTGCATAGCATAACCTGAGATAGCATAAGTGACAGGATAAGTTACATTAGGAACAGGAATTAATTGAGAACAAGCTCCAAAACCATATCCAAATCCAGTAGGAGAAGGCCCATGCATATTATTAAACTCTCCATAAGTAAAATTTCCCTTCCATGGTGTACTTGATAATGCAATAGCCTGAGGCAATTGTACTATTAAATCTGAGTTATATCCTTCACCTAAAATTATAAATTCAACATTTGTTGTTGCAGGAATAAAATCACCCCAAAAGAATTTTATATCAACTTCTCCTTCTAAGTTTTCATTTGGATTATACTCTGTCTTTATTAAATCAATATTGCTAGTCACTTTCCCAGTAAGACTAGATGTTTTCAACCCTGCTGGAGGTAATATAAAAAGAACTATGATTAGAAGTAAAAAAATTGCTAGAGGTAAGAAAGGAATTCCAAAAAAATTCTCTCTTTTTGTTTTTTTAACCATCTTTTATATGAATAAAGGAAATGTATACTATATAAATTTTTTTAAATCTTCTCTCTAACTATTTTTTCTGGCCAGCCAGCTCTAATAAGTCTCTCTCTTATCTTTTCCTTTGACATTCCCTTATCAGCTGCTTTCTTTATATAAGATTCTAATTCTGGATATTTTCTTATTTTTATTTCTTCTTTTGGTTTTTTCTTAAACCAAGGCAAGCGTCCTGTTCCAATAAGTATAGCAAGGATTACAGCAACAAGAACTAGAATTATTATTAACCACACCCACCAAGAAATTCCTACTTTTTCACACTCTCTTGTTTCAGGAGCTGGTTTAGTAAACTCAGTTCCACAATAATTGACATCTTCACAAATTTTTTCTTGGATAGTATTTATACAAGCACTCCATCTACAATCCCATTCCTCTATGCAACAATCACGTAATTGAGTATAACTGAAATTTTGAGCATTACATTCATTAAGATCTCTACAAGTCATGCTTTGAATATTCTCTCCCTGATGATTATAGCAGACACTCCACTCATCACACTCCCATTCTGAAACACAACAATCCTCACTCTGATAATATTTGTTTTGAAAAATCAGACAATATGTTGGCTTATTATATGTAGATGAACAATTATTTACATCATAGCACTCTCTTCTTTTCTTTCCTCCAATACATTCACTCCAAGGACCATACTGCCAGTTTTCATTGCAAGTCTGTGTACAATCAGAATTAGTCTGACACTGATCATTTCCAGCACCACTCACTTCCACACACTCTTGGTCATCACATATATTATGTGTTGGCTCTTCTTCTTCAACCTCAAAATATACTTCATCATAAGTAAGAACAGCACTGTCAAAAACAAGTGAAGTTTTTAGAATGTAAGTATTTTCATAATCTGGCGCCCTTAAACCAAAATCTTCTAAAACTATCTCATAGATATTATTCCAGTTTTCACAAGAATAAGGTGAGAGCCATTTACTTAAATCATTATTAGTTTCATTTGATTCATCCACATTATATCTAGAATCAACATATGCTGTCACATCAACTGCATCTCCACTTATGTCTTTATCTGTAACATCAAAAGTAAAAGGTTGGTTCGGCATATACCCTGGATTCTGTATCTGATATTCCTGTTCCCATCTATCAGACCCAATATAATAAATTACTTTAAGAAAGAATGATCTAACATTAGAGACAGGAGCATTACCAATATTCATCATACTGACTTTTACACCCTCAATTGAATTATACTGCTTTCTTTGAAGGTTAGTAACAATTAAGTCTGGTTTTAATGGGACAACTTCTGGGAAATATTTTGTCATTTCATTATTAGTCTCATTGCTCTCACTAATCTCATTATAGTAATCAGCTTTAACCCATACAGTTTTTCCTTTAACATTCCAATTTCCCATATCAAGTACTTTTGTTTCGCCAGAACCCATATTAATTCTATTTACAAAGAAACAATTTGTTGGAATAGTTTTTACCTGACCCATTAATGGAGTTGGTATTGTTCCAGGCTTATCCCAACAACCTACAACACTAAAAAATCCTGCTGCTCCACCTAAATTCTTTATCTGAGTATAGAGTTTTTCAGTTGGTTGCACTGGACTCTGCACAGCCATAGTTGAAGGCAAGGCAGGCTGTGAAGGAACATAAGTAGAAGTATATATGTTTATAACATCAAAATCTGGTACTGGTTGTTGCTGCATAGCATAACCTGAGATAGCATAAGTGACAGGATAAGTTACATTAGGAGGAACAGGAGCCATTTGAGGACAAGCTCCAAAACCCCAGACTTTGATTTTTTTAGAAAAAGATTGGTTCACATTTTTAAAAAATCCATAAGTAAAATTTCCCTTCCATGGTGTGCTTGATAATGCAACAGTTTCTATCAGTGTTCTTTCAGTTGTTATCTTACAATCATCCCAACATTCCTTGCCACTCCCGCAATTTATATTAGCATAGAATTTTCCTAGACCCTCTCCAGTATTACAACACTCCTTGTCAATTTCATCACAGTCAAGATCAGGATAATATGAGTTAGGATATTCATAGTATTTATCTTCTCCACACTCATCCCAAGGCCCATAAACCCAGCTTGTAACATTTTCACAATATCCACTAGAAAAATTATATCTTTCCCAAGGAACAGGATAACCATCTGAACCGCAAACATAATAATTTTTACATTTTACTGAAGTAATATCAAAAGTGACGCTAGCATTATGAGCAATTAAATCCCCCCAATAAAAATTAAGATTTAAATCCCCATCCAATGGTTTATCTGGCTGATACATTATTTTATCTAAAGAAAGACCACTAACCACTTTTCCAGTGATGCCAGGTGTTGTATCAGAACCATGCCATTCAATAGGTGGAATTATAAAAAGAACTATGATTAGAAGTAAAAAAATTGCTAAAGGTAAGAAAGGAATTCCAAAAAAATTCTCTCTTTTTGTTCTTTTCCTGTAATCAATTTTTTTTGAAATAACCATCTTTTTATATAAATAAAGGGAAAATATCCTATATAAATTTTTTTAATATTAATATCCAATCTCTTCTATTCCTTAACCTTTTATATTTCCTAGTGGTTTTACTCTGACAACTTTTTTTGCGAGATTAGCATTATGTATTGAATCAACTACTTCTTCAACTGGCTTATAAGCTCCTGGGGCTTCTTCTGCTAGGCCTGGCATGCTATGTCCTCTGATATAGATTCCTTTTTCTTTCAATTCTTCTACGAGTTTCTTCCCATACCACATTCTCTTTGCCTTAGTTCTTGACATAGCTCTTCCTGCTCCATGGCATGAAGAACCAAAAGCTTTTTCCATTCCTTCTTCAGTCCCAGCTAAAATATAAGAATGGGTTCCCATTGTTCCTCCAATAATAACTGGCTGACCAACTTTTTTATAAGCATTTGGAATCTCTTCATGGCCAGGACCAAACGCTCTTGTTGAGCCTTTTCTATGAACCCACAAAGATTTTAGCTTGCCATTAACTTTATGTTTTTCTTTTTTTAGAGTATTATGACCTATTCCATACATCATTTTCAATTCAGCGTCTTTAAAAATTCGAACAAAAGATTTTCTAGCTAAGGCTGTTATGACTTGTCTATTAGCAAAAGCATAATTTATAGCACATTTAACAGCTGATATATATTTCTGACCCTCATCACTATTGATTGGAGCGCAAACTAATTCACGTTCATGAATAGGTATCCCATATTTACGGCTTGCTTCTGCAAGAATCTTTAGATAATCTGTTCCTATCTGATGTCCTAACGCCCTAGAACCACAATGTATAGTTACTATTACCTGATCTTTTTCAAGACCAAAAGTTTTAGCTATTTTTTCATCATAAATTTCATCAACATATTGAATCTCTAGATAATGATTTCCTGCACCTAAGGTTCCAACTTGTCTCCTTTCTCTTTTTAATGCAAGTTCAGAAACATTTTCTGGATTACCTCCAGAAACACGACCTTCCTCTTCTGTGAATTCTAAATCCTCTTTAGTCCCATAACCTAATTCAACAATAAAACGAGAGCCTTCAGTCAGAACTCTAGTAACTTGTTCTGATGTTAATAATATTTCTCCTCTTATCCCTAATCCAGCTGGAATATCTCTGAAAAGTTGATCAATAAGTTCCTTTATTTTTGGCTTAACATCTTTTTTAGTTAAGTTAGTTCTTAAAGTTCTAACACCACAATTAACATCAAAACCTACACCTCCAACAGAAACAACCCCATTTTCATCTGGGTCAAAAGCAGCTACACCCCCAATAGGAAAACCATAGCCCCAATGGGCATCAGCCATAGCCATCGAAGCTTTCTGAATTCCAGGTAATGTAGCAACATTAGTTACTTGTTCCCAAACTTTTTCATCCATTCCCTCAATCAACTTTTCACTAGCAAAAATTTTTCCTGGAACCCTCATCTCTCTAGTTTTAGGAATCTCCCACTCATAACTATTAATCTTCTTAAATCTAGAAAGTTCCATCTTTCTTTTATTTTAATTTCTTAATTATTTGTTAGTTTAATCACTACCACAATCAGGAACACCAACTGAAGCCACTGTGGTGAATGTCCAAGTATCTGTCTTTGCTTCAGCTACAGCATCACTAGGGATTTTTAGATAGCAACCAACATAAAGCTCATTCTTACTTGCATTAGGATAAAGACAACTACACATTGACCTATTTGTCGTATCCATCTCAAGTCCAGGAAAAGCTCTTGGAGTAACTGAACCACCAGAAGAGCATGAACCTGATTCTTTATTCTCAGACCATGCTGTAACATTTGGACTTGTTCCACCTATAAAATTTGCTGCTGTCTTGCCTGAACTAACATTAACCCACGCATTCTTATTTCCTACATTTGCTACTATCATACAAGCAGGATCATAAGCAGAAGTATTTGTCCAGTTTCCTTTTGTATCACTAACATCACCACAATAAGGAGATGGAGAAGTCCCTTGATTTAAGGTAGCAAAGTCATAACCGGCTGTTACAGAACCTGTTCCAAAACCACAATAAGGTTGTGTTACATTAATTGATGTTTTCCCTTCAATAGTAACATTAACATAACTCACAGTTCCATGACCAGTCAAAGCTTCTAATCTACCTATCTTGTCAATACTATACCAAGTTCCGACTACTGTAACTAAGATTGCTATTACTAACAAAAACACGAGGAATTTGTTTGAAATTTTATCCATTTTTTTCTTTTATCTCTTTTTTGATTTAAATTTATAATTTAAACATCAACTATACATTGAGCTATCCACTTATTATTTTTTTGTTCTACTTTGAGCTGTGAATAAGTTGCTCCTTTTACTTCATCTTTAGTATTATGTTTCTCTGGATTTAGTTTCTCACCCAGAGCATGACCTTTTAATTCAAAGATTTTGTCCTTTTTAATATTTACTTTAAAACTAGAAAAAACCATCTCATTTAATGAGGCTTGGGCAAGCAAAGAATTTAACCACTCAACAAAAAGTTCTTCAATGTTCTGAGCCTTGCATGCAATTTCTATCTTTTCATCTTGTCTGACCTTATCCAAATCAACCTCAACATCAAACATTGCTTTGGCAGCTTCTTCAAAAGCTTCCTCTATATTTTCTCCAATCCCCCTTATACCAACATCAGCTTCGTGTGGAAAAGTTTCATATGTCATTCTTTATTTTTCCCATATAAAGATTTTTAATTTTTTTACTTTATAACTTGTTGAATTTGTGGCTATAATAATCTCAGCACTATAAATTTCTTCTTTCTCTAAATTAAATTGATTAGGTTGACATGTTTCATCAACAAAACTTATACAACTAGTAACATTTTCATTAGTCATTCCTTCTAATATATTATTAATCTCTTCTTCATTTCCTTCTCCTTCTAAAACATACATTCTTATCATATCATCATTTTCAACTTTAATAGCAAGATCATTCACAACACTATAGAGATACTCACCTTTATCAGCTGGTTTTGTTTGTTGTGCTTGTTTTCCTATAGCTGTGAAAAGAAAACCAAACAAAATCAGGACAGCAAGAACTGCTTCAACAATTAATATCCATCCTCTTTTTCTTTTCATCATTTTATCAAGCTCTAATTTACCAAACCTTAATATTTATTATAGTTTTAATTACTGTCCCATCTTCTCTAATAATTTCAACAGGAATCTCTCTTGCCTGAACCTCAACTTGTGCTGGTGGTTTTCCTCCAATATTGAAACTATTTAGTTCATCAATAGTGATACTAAAATCATCATAACCTAAATCATCAAGCTGTAGTATTTTTTCCTCTGCAAATATTTTTCCATAATATACTATACTATAATTATACTGCTCATCTAATAATTCTATACATTGTTCATCCTCTAAACTAATATCCTCAGTTATGTCATCAGAAAAATGATAAATCTCATAAAAGTTCTCTCCAGAATTATTTATTAAAAACCAAAGTTTGTCATCTGAAAAATTAAAAGCAATTCCTCCAGAGATAAAAGTAAATTGCTCTTCTTTTAAATCTGAATGAAGAGATATATTGAAACATTCAGCATTGCTGCCACTATCAATAAACAAAGAAATTTTTTTAAAATCTATTTCAACCTTCTCTCTCAACTTAGCTTCAAGAGCATCTAGAAGTGGCTTTTGTCCTCCAACACTTCTATCGAAATTAATGAAATAAATAACAACTACTATAGCAAAAATAAAAATTAGTATTGCAGTTATCAATTCAAGATGACTTATACCTCTTTTTCCAAGTTTCATTTTTTTTCTATCTTTTTTCTATCGTGTCCAAAGCATTATAAAAAAAGGTTTTGTTTTTTAAAAAGTTTCCTACCTAGACTTTGTTTTAGATTCTGTTTTAAACAAAGAAGGTAAAAGAGAATAATCTTTTAGAACTTTATTTCTATCTTCTATTTCTTTATATCTTATTCCTATTACTTGCGTTCCTAAATATCCTTGTTTGTTTAAATAATCAATCCATTTTTCTGTTCCCTCTTCTTCTAAATCACTCTCTAGTTCACTTTTGTATTCCTTACCAACCTCAAGCCATTCCCAATTTGGCATCTCATCTTTTAAAGAACTATGCCATGGTAATATTTTAACTACACCTTTTACATCAGATCCAAAGAAAGACATTGATGAATAAGGGCTGCCTCCTACTTCATTATAATAGAAATCTTCAGATGCTGTTTTTTCTATTATTTTTTCAGCCATTCCATTATAAATCCAACCAAGAACACCCATCTTAACATTATCCATAAGTTTACCTCTTGCTCTTGCTCTAAGTATAGTTGGTAAGTTCCAAAATTTCCACCAATATTTAACCTGATACTTATTAGATAATTTTTCCTTGATTTTTTCCTCTTCTTTTCCTGGTTTTTCATTATGTTTCTTTTTAACTATCTCATTAATTTGCATATCCATCAAACCATTAGCATTCTCAACCACACTATCGCTGATATCATAAGTTTTTGGATCTTTGACATGAAGCAAGTATACAGCTCTTATCTTATCTTTATCATCACATCTTACAGGTTTTAGTTCTGATTCAACAATTGCCTTATCTTTAATAAAAGAAGTGTATTCCTCTACAATTTTATTAGCAGAATCCCAATTATTAGCTTCTATCTGTAAACGTATAGCAAAATTAAAAGTATATTTTTTATCTTGTTTATCTATTTCTCTATATATTCTATTTAATTTCCTTTCAAGAAGTTGTAGTTCTTTTTTAGAAATTTTTCTTTTAGATTTTTGTTTATCTATTGTAGCTTCTTCTTCATCTTCGTCTTCAAATTCTTTTCTATAGGTAAATCCATTTATCTCTGATAAAATATCTTCTAATCCTGTTTTTGGAAGTTGTGAAATAAATGAATCATATCTCATAGCACCTCTACAAGAATTCATGATAAAACCAATACCAGCATTCTTATCCTTAGAAGAATATCTTTTATGGGCTGCTATTTCTTCGTTAGATTCTTGATGTAATGTTAATCCGGCAATCTCAGGAATTTCTGGATTATATCTTCCTTTATCATATATCCTATCAACTTTATTTTCTATATTTTCTTTTTTATCAGGATTTCTAATTTTTTTATAAATTTGATTAAATTTTTCTTTTTTGATTCTTCTTATAAGCTCATCTGTAGGTCTTAGAAAGTGTATTCCTATGATTTCTTCAGTAGTTCCATCATTTTTTTCTTCTCTCTTTGCCCAACCTAATTTAGGCACTACGAGTTCTGATACAGTCATTTTCTTTCAAGTCCTCCAAAACTTATAAAGTTTTCTATTTTAAAGTGATAACACATCTTATTTTTTCTCATTTTTAATCTCCTTTCCTTTTTTCTTTAAGTCATCATAACATTTTATCTTAAGTTTTGAAACAAAATTGTAAAATTGTTTGTCTGTTGGTAGAAAAGCATAAACCCCAAATCCAGCCTCTGCAGCCTTTCTCTCTCCACCAACACCGGCAAAATCTCCTACATAGGCTATTACTGGTCTTTCTCCAAAGAAATCTGATTGATAAGCATTATATCTATTACAATAGTGTCTTATAACCCCAGCCAATTCATTTTTATAAGGAACAATCTCTTCTTTATATGTGTCTAACATATCTTTATACACATAAGAATCTAACATATTTTTATTTTCAATAGGTTTCTTTTCTTTCACAAGGTCTTCACAATTTTTCAGAACCATATTTATGCTTGGATTTTCCTTAATTCTCTTTTCAATTTTTTCTAGCAATCTGATTGGCATTTTTCCCCTCAGCTCTGAAATTTTTTTATTAGAAATATACTCTTGTATTGTTAGGAATCCTTGCCTTAATTTATCCATGACATTTTCTTCTTTATTCTTTGGATCAACACTAAATAAAATACGTCCTTCATTCTTGATTTTCTCTTCTAATTCTCCAATTTTTACATACATCTCTGAATCTGCAAGATCAGTAGAACGTTCAGCTGGTCTAGCATTTAAGTGCTTTGCCTTTGCGTCTATATTTGCATATCCTATAGATAATCCACTTCTAAACCCGAATTCTTTCATTTCAGGAATATGGTATGTTCGTACATAAGCTGGTTTTCTTTCTTCCTCAAATATTTTATAAAAATCTCCTATAGCAGATAATGAAGATAAAACAAAATATTCTTTTGGAAAAACAAACCCCCTATCATCAGCCCTAGATGGTATATATTCTTCTCCACTATATTCAGATATTATCTCTTTAGCTATAGACTTGTCTGAGCCATCTCCAGTTTTTAAGAAAAGTTCTTGAAGTATCTTATTAAAATTATTTAATTTCTTTTTTATTTTTCTAGAATTAACTATATCAAAATACCATACTGCTCCAGGAATTTCACTAAGAAGAATTGATCTTTTTCCTGTAAAATCAAAAAGTTTTCTCTCACTATAAAGAGTGTCTTCTAATTCTAATATTTCTTTTCTATCTTTTCTTGGAATATTTGGTTTATCGACAAAAGAAGAATAATCAATTAAATCAAAAACAAATGATGCTAGGAAATCTCTTTTTTTTATTTTTTCTGTAAATTCTTTATATCTTCTTTTATTATCATCTAGTCTTTCTACCCCTCTAGACTTAATCAAATTTAAAACAGTTGGTGACCTAAGAGCAATTGCAACTATTTGAGGATCATGCGCCAGTGCCTCCAAAGCTTTCTCATAAAGTATTTCTCCTTTATTTACTCTTTCAAAAATCTCTTTAGTAAATCCAATCATAAATTCCTGTTCTTCCTTACTAAAAGCTCCTTTGTAAGGACTTTCAACACAATTAATTATCTCAGTCTTAATTTTTTTGTAATCAGAAAAATCCATTATTTCTCCATAAAGCACATAATTTGTTAATTTTCTTGTATCAAATCTGTTTTCAATTAAAGCAATATCTGGATTTAAGAAAGTTCCACATTCTTTTACATAACCTTTCATATTTCCCTCTATTTTCTTAAAAAATTCACCTAAAATATCTTTCATTACATGAGATCTGAATATACAATCTTTCCAATAGAGTTTTCCTTTAGTAGAACCTTGATCAAAAACCTGAAGCATTTTTTTATTAAATAAATCAGAAATATATGTTCCAAAAGTTGCTAAAGCAAGATTCATTATTTCTTGATTTTCAGACTTAACTAATCTTTCAGATAAATTTTCAGCTTCTTTTAAAATATAATCATAACCCTGGCTTCTTTCTTTGATATTATTTTTTGTATCTTCTATATCCCCATCTAAGATTCTCAATTGTTCTCTTGTCAATTCAATCCTTGACCTGGCTGTATTCCCAAACTCTTTTTTTATTATATGCTCTATATCATCTAATTCTCTGTTTTTTAAGTCAACAAAATTTAGAAAAGAACTCCAAGAGAATTCAATCATTCTGTTAAAGTTTAATATCCAGTAAAAAGGAATTTTTGCAGTCCATTTTTTCCCATTTCTTGATTCTGGTGGTCTTGGGAATTCAGGAAGCTTGCCTCCAAAGATATATTCAAATTCTCTTTTATATCCTAGAGAAAAAGGGAGTTTTTCTGCTATCTTTACTGGTAGTCTACCGTCTCCATTAAACAAACTTTCTAAACCTGACATAAAAAAATTAAGATGAATTAACTTATAAATCTTTCGTATATTGTCATTTATTAATAGTAACGAATAACTAATTGAATAATTAGTTTATTTTTTTAAAGATTATATTTTAAATTCTCTTTCTCACTTTCACTGCTGTAGGAGCTTCTCCACCATGCCATGTGAATCTTGGATGCACCCTCATAGGATATATTCTTTCAGAATTATCATCTAAGATTATCGCAGAACCTTTCAACCTAGGAAGATTATCAAGATATGTTTTAATATCAGCAAGCAGATAGGTCTGCATTATATAATTAAGAGCATCTATATCTGGTTTTGCTGTTACTCTATGACTTATCACTATATCACTTTGTGTCATAACATCCCTATGAATTTGACCAGGTTGCTGTGTTGCTATAGCCAAACTAATACCAGGCTGTCTTCCTTCTCTAAGCAATTGAATTAAAGCATCAGTTGCAGCTGTTTTTCCTTTCAAAGGCAAAAATTCATGGCCCTCATCAATACAAATCCACACCATGGGCATCTCTCTCTTTTCCTTATAATATAAATAATCTAAACCATGCCTGACAGCCCCTATCTCTTCATGCTTTCTTGCCGTCATTCTCTCACTAAACAATTTTTTACTAACAAGACCTATGACTAAGGCTCTAATATTTATTGTTCCAACGCTAGGATAACAGCTCAAATCTAAGACTGTGGTTTTTCCTGCACTTATAAGATCCTTAATTTTTGTTCCACTCTGGCGTTTTGAAGCAAAAATTCCCCATGTCTTGGCTCCCTCAAATAAATTAATAGCTGACTCTCTCTCTCTTTTTCCAGCATCTTTATCTAATCTTATCTTCTTAATAATATCATCAACATCAAAATCCTTAATTGCACCTTCCTCAAGCTGTTCTAGAATTCTTGCTATATTCCTAGAAATAACAACAGCAGTAGGGTCTGTAAAATTAAGACTAAAAGTTAAAAGCCAATCATCAGCATTTATGTCACTAACTTTGATTGCAAATTCTTTATCTACTGGAATGCCTTTTTCGCGCCATTTTTCTGCATAGCCAAAAGGCACAAAAATTTTTATAGGTATTTTTTTCGCTTCGAGATCCCACTCTCTTAGTAATCCACTTTCTTTTTCATTTTTATATGCCATTGTCCAAAAAATTCCCATCGTATCAAAAATCAAAACAGCCATATTTTTAGAGACACTAGGAGGCAGACTACTTATCTCTTCAGCTAAAACACCCAAAGTATAACTTTTTCCACTTCCTCTTTTTCCAGCAACTAGAATAACATGAGCACGAGCAACATCCACCACAATTCTATTACTCAAACTAGTTATCTGGCCCATCTTAACATAATGTCTTCCTAAATAAACCAATCCTTCAGAACCAAATCTCTTTTTATCAGCCGTACTTCTACCTATTATAATATCTTCTGGCATCTTAATTTACCTCTTTTTTCAAAAATCTAAAAGAAAAGGAACTTATAAATTTTTACCTAAATACTTCGAAACATTTTTAAATAATACGAAACTAAAACAGAAATGGAAGAAGAAAAGGCTGAGGGAGATGTAGAAAATACAAATCCTAATCCAGATCCTAAACCTAAAACAAAAATAAAACCAAACTGGAAAAGGATTGGTATTGGTATTTTTATTATTGCTGTAATTGTTTTGATAGTGGTTCTAATTTTAATCTTAACTAAAACAACACCAACCCAAGAAAGATTAAATCTTACATATACTCTTGAATCAGAAAATGGAACAGTATTTGATTCTGGAACTAAGATTTTTACACCAGGAGCAGTTGCATCTGTTTTTAATTTTGAAATAGATAAACTTGATAATGAAATTGAATCAATGAAAGAAGGAGAAGAAAAAACAATAACTCTTGAACCTAGTGATGCTTATGGAGAGTATGATGAAGAACTTACTTTTGAGTATGCCAGAGTAGAAGAGATTGAAAGAATTAATGAGATAAACAGAACAGACACAATACCTATAGATGACTTCATGCAAACATTCAATGAACAACCAGAAGTGGATAAAGTCTATACACTAGAATTCTCTCCATGGGGATATAAAGTTTTAGAAGTGACTGATACAAAAGTCAAGCTTTCTATAGAAGCAAAAGTAGGAGATGAAGTTGCTTCAGCTGGTTATTTTCCAGCAGAAGTTGTGGAGATTACAGAAGATAAAATCAAGTTAAAACTCTTAGGAGAGGATTCAATACTTCCTACTCCAAGCGGCGATCTTTATATAAATTTCACAGAGGATAAAATTTTCTTGACTCTCACTCCAGAAATAGGACAAGAGATTGAGATAGGAAATTTTCCAAAAGCCAGAGTTACAGAATTGAATGATACTCATATATTCCTTGATGCAAATCATGAATATGCAGGTCAAAAAATAAAAATAAAAATAATCCTTAATGAAAAATATATAGAAAAAGAGAGCGCAGGAAGCGCAGCAAAAATAACAGGAGCACCAACAATGCAAGTTTTCATAATGAGCTATTGTCCTTACGGCTTGCAGATGTTAAAAGGTATGCTTCCAGTATGGGAAAAATTCGAAAATAAAGCCAATATTGAATTGAGATTTGTTAGCTACACAATGCATGGTCAGAAAGAAGAAGATGAAAATTTCAGAATGATATGTATTAGAGAAGAACAATACTCAAAATTAATTCCTTACTTAAAATGTTTTGCAGAAGCAGGAGATTATGAGGGTTGTTTAAAACAAACTGGAGTAGATGAAACAAAATTGAATTCTTGTATGACAGACAAAGCATCACAATATTTTGAAGAGGACACAGCATTAAATGATCAATACGATGTACAAGGAAGTCCAACAACAGTTATTGATGGCCAAGTTATTGAAATATGGCCAAGAAGTCCTGAAGATATCAAACAAAAATTGTGTGAGGCTTTTTCAACACAACCAAATGAGTGTTCAGAAACTCTAAATACAGAAAATCCAAGTCCAGGATTTGGTTTTGGAACCTCTAACCAGGGTGGTAGTTGCTAGTTGTTAATTATTAAATCACATTCTTTCTAAGACCTTAATTCTTTTATCGATTGGTGGGTGTGTCTGGAATAATACAGCTACTTTTCTTTTTGTTGTGTCAGAAAGAAACATTGGAGCAACAGCAGTAGGAACTTTTAATTTCTCGTGGTCTGCTTTTATCTTTTTCAAAGCATTTATCATTCCAGGAGGATATCTAGTAAACTGCACGCTTCCGGCATCTGCCATAAATTCCCTCTTCCTGCTTATAGCCAGTTGAACAAGCTTAACAATAATTGGAGCAAGAATAGCAAGAACTATGGCGATAACAAAGAAAAGAGCATTTCCCTGGCTTCTTCTATTCCCTCTAAACCATAAACTTCGCAAGAATAACTGGGAAAATATAGAGACCGCACCGACAACAATTGCAACTGTAGTAACAAATCTTATATCATAATTAGCTATATGGGCCATCTCATGACCTACTACTGCCTCTAGTTCCTGTTTATTTAATATATTCAAAGCACCTTCAGTAACACAAATTACCCCATGTTCTGGATTACGACCAGTAGCAAAAGCATTTATTTGAGCGCCTGGCATGATATAAATCTTAGGCATTGGCATTCCAGAAGCAAGACTCATGTTTTCAACAGCATGATAAAGCTCTCTATGCAAAACAGGATCAGCTTTCTTAGCTTTTACAGAAGCTAAAGCTATCTTATCTGAATTATAAAAAGTAATCATAACATAAACCAAAGAAATTATTGTAGCAAGAATCATGATAAAAAAGAAATAATCAGGAGAAAAAGCAAAACTTATAGCATAGCCAAGAACTATAAGAACAATAAAAACAATAATAACTAGGAAAAATGAATTCCTCTTATTTCTAGCTATTTGGTCATGAAAACTTATTTTTTTCATTTAATCAGAAACTTATCTTTGGGACTGCTCTTGAAGCTGCTGGTATCTCTAAATATTTTCCTGCTTTTTTGTTAAACATAGCTGCAAACCATTTCCCTGGAATAGTCTTGCATAGATTATTATAACCTAATACAGAATCATTGTAAAACTGCCTTGCATAAGCAACCTTATCTTCAATGGCACTAATCTCTTTTTGTAATTGTAAGAAATTCTCATTTGCTTTTAAGTTAGGATAATTTTCAGCGATAGCAAATAAACTCTTCAAAGCTCCTTGCAATGCATCTCCTGCTTTCATTTTACTTTTCATATCTTTAGAAGGTATGACTTTAAGCAGAGCTTTTCTTGCTTCAGTAACTTCTTTCATTATCTTTTGCTCATGGCCCATATAGCCTTTCACTGCCTGGACCAAATTAGGTACTAAATCCGACCTCTTCCTGAGCTGAACATCTATCTGTGCAAAAGAATTGTTAATGCGATTCTGTAAAACTGTAAATCTGTTGTAATAACTAAACACCATTATCAGAATAAATATGACCACTACAATTAAAATTATTATCCACCATAACATACAACAGCATAAAAGGTTAGATATTTAAATCTTACCATCCAAAACCCTTAAATAGTTAACACTGTTAACCAAAAAATGAATAAAATAAAATTTAGCTGTCTAACTCAAAAAATTGAATTAAATTGCTTAATTCCAGCTATAAGGATATATTTTATAGAAATTCTTGAAAAAAAAGGATTAAATGATGCAGAAATTGCAAAAAAATTAAAGATAACTAAAGCAGCAGTTTCACAATACAAACACAAGAAAAGAGGAAAAAAGATTAAATTTCCAAAAGAAATAATAAAAGAAATTCAAAAATCTGCCTTATCTATAAAAAAAGGAAAAAATACTGATGCTGAAATTTTAAAAATAATTAATAAGATTAAAAAAAGTCGCTACATATGTGTGATATGTAAGGAATATAAGTGCAAATAAAAATGAAAAAAATATATTTAGATCATGCAGCAACTACTCCAGTAGATACTGAAGTTCTTGAAGTAATGCAACCATTTTTTTCAGAAAAATTTGGAAATGCCTCCTCATTGCATTCGTTTGGTCAGGAAGCAAGGCAAGCAGTAGAAAATTCAAGAAAAACAGCAGCTAAATTTCTAAATGCTAAATTAGTAGAGATAATTTTCACTAGTGGAGGAACAGAATCAGATAATTTAGCAATAAAAGGAATAGCACTTGCAAACAAAGATAAAGGAAATCATATAATAACATCAAATATAGAACATCCTGCAATCCTAAAACCTTGTGAATGGCTTGAAAAAAACGGGTTTAAAGTCACATATCTGGATGTAGAAAAAAATGGACTCATAAATCCAGAGCAAGTTGAGAAAGCAATATCAAAAGATACTATTCTAGTTTCAATAATGTTTGCTAATAATGAAATAGGAACAATTGAACCTATAAAAGAAATAGGAAAGATTTGCAAAAAGAAAAAAATTTATTTTCACACAGATGCTGTTCAAGCTTTTGGCAAGATACCAATAGATGTTAGAAAGATGAACATTGATTTGCTTAGCGCATCTTCACATAAATTATACGGACCAAAGGGTGTTGGTCTTCTTTACATAAATCAAGATGTAAAGATTGAACCAGTCCAACATGGTGGCGGACATGAATCTGGATTGAGAAGCGGAACAGAAAATACTGCAGGAATAATAGGATTCTCAAAAGCCATAGAACTTGCAGACAAAAATATGAAGGCTGAGGCAGAAAGAGAAATAAAATTAAGAGATAGGATAATAAAAGAAATACTAGAAATAGAGGGAGTAAAATTAAATGGTCATCCAATACAAAGACTGCTAAATAATGTTAATGTAAGTATCAAAGGAATAGAAGGAGAGGCTTTATTGATAAGATTAAATGACAAAGGAATTGCAGTATCAACAGGTTCAGCATGTAGCACAAAAAGTCTTAAGCCCAGTCATGTATTAACAGCAATTGGCCTCACAGCAGAACAATCTCACGGCTCTTTAAGAATTACATTGGGAAAAGACAATACTGAACAAGATATTGATTATGTTTTAGAGCAACTCAAAAAAATTATAAATTCCTTAAGGAAGATAAGCCCATGGTAAAGAAAAAACAAAAAGAAAAGATTACAAAAGATATGATTTTTTCAGAAGTTTTAAAAAAATATCCTGAATCAACAGAGATTTTCTTTAAACATGGAATGATGTGTGTTGGCTGTCCCATGGCTACTCAAGAGACAATAGAACAAGGAGCTAAGGCACATGGTTTAAACACAGAAAAACTTCTAGAAGAATTAAAGAAAAAATTAAAAAAGAAAAAATGAAAATAAAATGAAATTAATAATTTTTGATTTAGATCAGACAATTATAGAACTTTTTAAATTTCATAATAAAACTACAGAACTAATTTTCAAGAGACTTTTTAATAAAAAAGCCAAACTTGATGAAATAGATTTTGCAGGAAATACAATAAAAAGGAATCTAATAACTCTAGCCAGATTAAAAGGTATTAAAAAATCAGAGATAAATAGAAAAATTCCAAAAGCTATTAAAATATATGGTAAAATATTTATCTCAATATTGCCAAAAAATATTAGAAAATTTCTATTGCCTGAAGTTCAAAAATTAATAAAAAATCTTTCTAAAGACAAAAATAATTTTTTAATTCTTTTAACAGGAGATTCTAAAGTCATAGCAAAAGCAGTTCTTAGAAGAGCTAAAATTTTGATATATTTTCATTTTCTTGCTACAGGAGAACATACTAGAAGTAGAACAAAAATGATGAGAAAAGCTGTTAAAAAAGCACATAAAGAGACTGGACAAAAAAGATTTGAAAAAATAATTATTATAGGTGATTCAATTCATGATATAAAAGCAGGAAAAGCAGTTGGGGCTCTAACAATTTGTGTTTTAACAGGTTTTGATCCAAAATCTAAACTTAAAAAAGAAGGAGCAAATTATATTTTTAAAAATCTAAAAAATAGTAAATTAAAAAATGTCATACCACTATAGCAAAAAAGTAATACAGCACTTTATGCATCCAAAAAATGTTGGTAAGATAAAAAGCCCTGATGGTATAGGAAAGATTGACAATCCCATATGTGGTGATATAATGTGGGTTTATATCAAAGTAAATAAGAAAAAAATGAAAGATAAGCAAACAGATTACATCAAACAAATAAAATTCCAGACATTAGGCTGTGCTGCAGCAATCGCAACATCTTCAATGATAACTAAATTAGCTAAAGGAAAAACTCTGGAGCAAGCAAAAAAAATAACAAGAAATGATATTGCTTCATCTCTTAAAGGATTACCACCAATAAAAATGCATTGTTCAAACCTTGCTGCCGATGCTTTGCATATCGCGATAAATAACTACGAGAAAAAGAAAAAAAAGGAAAGAAAAAAGAAATCAAAGAAAAAATGAAAACAAAAGCAATAGCCCTTCTTTCCGGAGGTCTAGATTCAATTCTTGCAATAAAGCTTCTACAAAAACAAGGAATAAAAATAATAGCAATAAATTTCTCATCCCCGTTCTTTTCAAAAAAAAATGCAATAGAAGCTGCAAGAGAATTAAAAGTAAAATTAATAAATATAGATTTAAGCAAAAATAAGAATTTTCAAGAATATATAAAAATCATCAAAAAACCAAAATATGGTCATGGCTCTGCAATAAATCCTTGTATTGACTGTAAGATTTTCATGTTTAAAAAAGCAAGACAAGTCATGAAGAAGGAAAAAGCAGATTTTATTGTAACAGGCGAAGTTTTGAATGAAAGACCTATGAGTCAAAGAAAACAAGCATTGCTATTAATAGAAAAAGAATCTAATTTAAAAGGAAAAATTCTCAGGCCGCTTTCAGCAAAACTTCTTCATGAAACAGAGGCTGAGAAGAAAAAACTTATTGATAAAAATAAATTATTAGCCATAGAAGGTAGAAGGAGATTGCAACAGATGGTTCTTGCAAAAAAATACAAATTAAAATATCCAACACCAGCAGGAGGTTGCCTTTTATGTGAGAAGGCTTTTGCTTCCAAACTTAAAGATATATTTAAACATAAAAAGAAAATTGAGCCAAGAGACATTAAATTGTTAAAGATAGGAAGGCATTTTCGTTATAAAAAAAATAAAATAATCATAGGAAGAGATGAACAAGAGAACAAAAAATTAAAAAAGCTATCAAAAAATTTAATGTTTGAAGTAAAAAATTGGCCAAGCCCCATAACTCTTCTTGAAGGAAAAGCAAACAAGAAGACTATAGAGATTGCTGCAGCCTTAACATTATCACATTCAGATGCCAAACACAAAAAAAAATCTATCGTCATGTATGGTGAGAGAAAACTTAATAAATCAATAGAAATTTCTTCACTTAATAAAAAAAATATAGAGAGGCTAAGAATATAAAATAAAAAAATGAAAGTTAAAGTTTATTCGGCACCAACTTGTCCTTGGTGCAATAAAGTAAAAGAATGGCTAAAAGAGCAAAAAATTGAATTTGAAGAGATTGATGTAAGTATAGATATTGATTCAGCAAGAACGATGGTTGAAAAAACTGGACAAATGGGAGTTCCAGTCATAGAGATAGATGAACAATTTGTTGTAGGTTTTGATGTAAATAAATTAAAACAGCTACTTAAAATATAAAAATAAGAATAATGGACAAAAAAATTATCTTCGGGATAATGGCATTAGTCATAATCATAGCAATAATTGTTATTCTCATTATTATTCCAAAAGATTCAAATAATAATGGAAATGGAGATATTTTATTAAAAGATGGTATGATTATTCCTCCAGCTAGATGTGAAAAATTAGGAAAAGTTACTGCAATTCATGCAGCTGGTTGCGGAGCCTGTGCAATAGCAATACCAAGATTACAAGATCTAGAGCAGGAACTCAGTATGGAATTTGATATTTATGATCTTGCTATAAATGATGATAAAGAAAAAATTTTAGAATTAGGATTAATACCTGAGGCTATACCAACAATAATTATAAATTGTGAAGTATATGTTGGTGTCAGAAGCAAAGAACAATATAAAGAAGCTATTTTAGGAGAATAAAAAATGATTGAATTAACTTGGGCAACGTTACTTGGATTAGCTGCAGCTGATGCTGTGAATCCTTGCGAGCTTGCAGTATTAACTCTTGCATTAGTTGCTATTTTAACAAGATTTCCCAGAGAAAGAAAAAAAGTCTTACAAATAGGGTTTGCTTTTACAATAGCTATCTTTGTGATGTATTTTTTCTATGGTCTTATTTTGATTAATTTTTTCAAAGCACTCACACAGCTAGCAATATTCAAAATATGGCTCTATCGTTCTTTAGGTGTTGTTGGAATAATATTAGGTGGATTAAATATAAAGGATTTCTTTTCTTATGGAGCAGGTGGTTTTGTTACAGAAGTGCCAAGAAAATGGCGTCCAAGAATGAAAAATCTCATAGCTAGGATAACTTCAGTAAAAGGAGCAGTAATTATAGGTATCTTTTGTTCATTATTCCTTACACCCTGTACAATGGGTCCTTATATTATATGCTGTGGTATTCTCGAGCCTCTTTTATTATTAGAAACAATACCTTTGCTTTTAGTTTACAATATAATTTTCATCTTGCCAATGATAGCAATAACTTTAATAGTTTATTTTGGATTCACTACAGTAGAAAATGTCGCTGGATGGCGTGAAAAAAACATAAAAATCCTTCATTTCATTGCAGGAATCTTGCTTGTGTTAATAGGTTTAGCATTATTATTTGGTTGGGTTTTTTGATTTAATACTAAAAATGATATATGATTTAATTATTTTAGGAACAGGGCCAGCAGGATTAAGCGCAGCCCTTTATGCATCAAGATCAAAATTGAAAACACTTGTGATAGGAAAGCAAGTTGGTGGTTATATTGTTGAAACTCCTTTGATAGAGAATTATCCTGGATTCAAGGAAATTTCTGGTATGGATTTAGCTAAGAAGATGTACGAGCAAGTTCAAAATCTGGAAATAAAAATAGAAGAAGAGATACTGGAAATCAAAAGAGTAGAAAATGAATTTGTGATAAAGACAAATAAAGATACATATATAGGGAAAGCGCTAATTTTTGCCTTAGGAAGTAGAAGAAAAGAACTGAATATTAAAGGCGAGCAGGAATTTAAGGGAAAAGGTATTAGTTATTGTGTCACATGCGATGCTCCTTTATTCAATAATAAAGACGTAGCAATAATTGGAGGAGGAGACTCAGCAGTAAGTGCGGCATTATTGATGTTAAAATATTCCAACAATATTTATATGATAGACATAGAAGAAAAGCCAAGAGCCAAAATATTCAGGCTAGAACAATTAAAAGAAGAGGGAAAAGGAAAATTAGAAATTTTAAGCAGTCATAAAGTTAATGAGATTAAAGGAGATAAGTTTGTCAGTGCAATAGAAATTGAAGAAGTTGAATGGCAAGATAAAGAACCTAAAGCTACTGGACAAAAAACAGAATTAAAAGTTCAAGGAGTAATAATAGAAATAGGAATGACACCTTTATCAGAGTTTGCAAAAGAACTTGGGATAGAATTAGATGAATATAATTTTATTAAGGTAGATAAAGAAATGAAAACAAATATTCCAGGAGTTTTTGCAGCAGGTGATATAATAGATAGAAAATTAAAACAAATTGTTACAGCAGCTGGACAAGGAGCAATAGCTGCTATCTCTGCTCAGGATTATATTCAAGAAAAAAGAAAATAAAATGAAAATCGGACGTTTATTAGAATTTTTTATTATTGGATTGGGTTTAGGGATAGTTGAAGATCTCATAGTAGTAGAAGTAACAACAGGAGTAAGAATAACTTGGGGGATGATAGGTGTTATAGCATTAGTAGCTTTACCTTTTGCAATTATAAGTGAATTGGTAGTGGATCATTACAAACCATTTAATAAGAAAAACAAAAAAAGGAAATAAAATAGCGATGAGAAAGCTTTAAAAATTCCTGTCTTCTCTATAGATTATGCCCTCGTGGTGTAGAGGTTAGCATAGAGCCCTGTCGAGGCTCCGACCCGAGTTCGATTCTCGGCGGGGGCG
>CAYNFE010000004.1:0-85161 GCA_964396475.1 Candidatus Woesearchaeota archaeon | reverse complement strand
TGTTTTTGCAAAAATTGTTGTGTTTCTTTAATTTTGTTTAGAATATAAAGAAGTATCTCTGCAGAATATGTTTTATATTTTACAGGAAGTCCACCCCCTAAATTTATCTGATTTAGTCTTTTGAGACTCTCTTTTGTAAGAGAATCTTTAAATTCATCTATAATTTTCCATTCGCTTGTATTCTGGCTTTTTCTATGTATATGAATTCCTAATTTGTTGATAAGAGTATTATCTTTTAATTTTTCTATAATTTTGTTAATTTTATTAGAAGGAAGACCATAAACAAAATATTTTCCAGAGCCAATTCTATGCTCTTGAAATTTCATCCTTAGACTTAGATTTATTTTTATATTTTCTTTTTCTATTATATCTAAAAGTTTATCTAAATCTGTTTCATCATCAATAACAAAATTTCTTATTCCTTTTTTTAGAATTTCTTTTATTTGTTCTTCATTCCAGGCTTGAGAGAAAAACCAGATTCTCTTCTTATCTTTAATTATATCTATTTCTTCAATATTATGAATAGAGAAATAACAATCTGTCATATCTTGCAAAATATTTCCAACTTCCTTATTAGTCTTATAGCTATATGAGATTATAAGACCTAAAGATTTTAATTTGGTATATTGTTCTAGAACTTTATTTTTGCTTAGAATAAATTTAGGTTCTGATATCATTTTTAAGAATTTAGAAGTCCTTGTTTTTTTAATTTTTCAAGAACATTAATCATCATGAGAGGGAATGTTATTGTTACATCTCCTATTACTGTTGCAGCTTCTGCATCATCTTTTATTTTTCCCCAAGATTTTGCTTCTTGTGTTGTTGCTCCTGAGAAACTTCCAGAGCTTTGGTGAGATGAGGTCATATAAACAGCATAATCAAATCCCCCACTTAATAAAGCTGAGAATATAGCATAATGTTTTGAAATGCTGCCACCTAAAGCTATTAAGCCTTTTTTTTCATCAAAACTTAACTCTGTTGTTGCTTTTTTCATATCCCATAGTGTGTCAACAACAAAGTCAGGATGTTTTTGTTGATATAAAAATAAATGAAATCCAAAAGCACTATCTGCTATTCCTGGGCAAAAAATGGGGATATTATTTTTTGCTGCTTGATAAAGAATAGAATTTTCATCTTTCAATAATAAGCCTATTTCTTTTAAAAGATCTGAAGTAGAAATTCTTTTATTTTTTCTTTTTTTACATATTTTATCTAGGAAATTGGATATCATATCTTCAAATTTCATATAACTCTCATTTCTAATTAATAGGTTACCAATTCTATTTTCACCTTTTTCATGTAAATAAGTATCATCTGCATTAAATTTAGTAATTTCAAATTCTTCTCCCAAAGCTTTCATTATATCTTCTTCTATAGAACCAGAAGTTGTGACAATAAAATCTGTCATATGTAATTTAATTAATTGAGCAAAAAAACCTCTTAAACCTGAAGTTACCATGTTTGAAGTGAATGTTAAAAAGATTTTTGCTCCTGATTTTTTCATCTTCAATATTACTTCTGAGGCTGCATTTAATTCAATTGCCTGAAATCCAAGACTTTCAAATCTATCTACGCATTCTTCTACACTCATCCCAGGTTTCCATAAAAAATCTTTAACTTTTTTCATCTTATTTAGAAAATTATATTAGATATAGATTTAAAAAAGATAATTACAATTAAGAAAATTAATAAATTGGAATTGCTATTGACTTTAATAATTTCAATAATTTCAATGTTTCTAAGCTCAATTCCATATGTTTTTTAATTAAATTTAGCTTTTAAATTTTTTGTAAATTATCACAGGTGAATATATACATTAAATTTACTATATTTTATGACAAGTATATTTATAAAATTTTATTGTGAATTTTACTTTATGACAGATATTGGAAGACTAATTGCAAAAGCAGGTTTGGAGATAAAAGCAATCAAGTTAAGACCAGATGATCCTTTTCAATGGGCTTCTGGATTTAGGAGGCCTATTTACAATGACAATAGGATGTTCTTAGGTGATCATAGACATAGATCATTAATTACAGAAGGATTAGACAAATTAATTTATCATGAAAAAATTTCTTATAATACTATTGCAGGAACTTCTACTTCAGGTATTCCTTGGGGAACACTTTTAGCTGATAGGTTTAATTGTCCATTTATTTATATCAGAAACAAACCAAAAGACCATGGTTTAAGAAATCAGATTGAAGGAATAGATGCTGAAAAAGATTTAGAAAGAAGAAAAGTAATTGTTATAGAGGATTTAATTTCTACAGGAGGAAGTTCTGCAAGAGCTGTGCAAGCTGTAAGAGATGCAAATGGCACATGTAATTATTGTGTGTCAATATTTGATTATGGATTAGACAAGGCAGTTAAAGCTTTCGAGAGTTTAGATCCAAAATGTGAAGTAAGATCTTTGTTAACTTACGATGTATTATTAGAAGTTGCAAAAGAAACTGGTTATTTAACAAATAATCAATTTAAATTATTAGAAGAATGGAGAGAGGATCCTTTTAATTGGGGAGAAAAACATGGCTTTCCTAAAGTTGAGAAAAAAGTAAACTAAAATGGGAAAAATAATTCAAAGAGATAGAAGTGTGATTCCAGCATGTGATGTACCTTTAGAAAAATTTGAAGAAATTCTAAAAGCAACAGCAGATATAGATGGTATTGGAGCTTATAAGCTTGGTTTTAGTTTAGGTTTGAGACATGGATTACCAAAAATTGTTGAGATTGCAAGAAAATATACAGATAAGCCCTTGATTTATGATCATCAAAAAGCAGGAACAGATATTCCAGCTACAGGTAAAAAATTTGTTGAAGTAATGAAAGAAGCTGGAATTGATGCTATTATTTTATTTCCACAATCAGGGCCCGCTACTGAATATGAATGGATAAAAGAAGCACAAGAAAATAATCTTGGAGTAATTGTTGGAGGAGAGATGACCCATCCAAGATATCTAGATAGAGATTTTATAGAACGTGGAAAACAGAAAAATTATTCAGAAATTTTTGAAAAGTATGGAATTGGTAGAGAGAGACATGGGTTTATAAGAAAATTTGCTCCAGATGATATGTATGAAATAGCAGCAAAAATGGGAGTGACTGATTTTGTTGTTCCTGGAAACAAACCTGATAGAATAATATATTATAGAGGCCTTATAGAGGAATGTGGAATTATTAAATCTGTATTTTATTCTCCTGGTCTAATTGCACAAGGTGGAGAAATTAAAGAAGGAGCAAAAGCAGCTGGAAAAAGATTTCATGCAATTGTTGGGAGAGGCATCTATAAAGCAGAAGATATTAGAGAAGCTGCTGGAGAATTAACAAGTAAGCTTTAATTTTTAAATTCTTTATTTTAAAATGCCAAAATTAAATTTAGAAACACCCATTGTTAATGCTTGTGGGATTGGTTCTTATCTTGATGTTTTTCAAAGATTAGAACAAATGGGGGCTAAATTTGGAGCATGGATTCCTAAATCTATAGGGCCTTTTTCTTCTAATTCCAAGCTGAGAAAAAAATATGGTTGGGAAAAAGAAAAATTAGGAAATCCCAATCCAGTCATAGTTTATACTGGTTCTGTTTTGTTAAATTCTATGGCATTGCCGACTCATCCTGTTGAGAGTTGGATAAAAGAGTTTGAAAACACCCCTTTAGAAAAGCCAATAATAGGTTCTGTTTATGGATTCAAATCAGAAGACTATTCTATTCTGATTGGAATGGTTGATAAATATGTTGATGCATGGGAATTAAATGTTTCATGTCCAAATAAGGAAAAAGGGGAGCAAAGTTTAAGGGAAACAATGACTAACAAAGTAGAATCAATTGTAAAACCATTAAGATCTATTACAGATAAACCTCTTATTGTAAAACTTTCTCCTAATGAAAATTATGTGACTTTAACAGAACTTGTCAAGGATCATGTTGATTATATTGGTTGTGGTAATACAGTTGGTCCTGGATTAGTTATAGATATTTATTCAAGAAGGCCCGTACTTGCAGGAGTTTATGGGGGGATGTCTGGCCCTTCTATAAAGCCAAAAAATATGAAGATGGTGAATGATATTTATGAAGTTATTAAAAATTCTGATTCTGATGTGGAGATTATAGCATATGGTGGTATTGAAACATGGGAAGATATTTTAGAATATGCTATTGCAGGAGCATCGATTTTTGGATTAGGAACTTGTTTATCAAAAGTTATATCTGATAAAAGAACTAAAACAATTACAGGAAAAACAAGCGAAGAGATTGTTAAATTTTCTAATAATTTATGGAATGATGTTCAAAAACATTTAAAGAAAAGAAAAACAACTCTAGACAAATTAGTTGGAAGTCTAATAAAATAAAATGAAAAACCAGTATTATCATGCAAAAATTGAAAAAATAATAGAACATAACAATGATATTAGAAGTTTTGTTTTTGATTCTCTTTTTGATTCTACTCATTCTAATCCTGGACAGTTTGCTATGGTTTGGCTTCCTGGACTTGATGAAAAACCATTTTCTTTAAGTGGGCAAAACATGATAACACTAAAAAAAGTTGGTCCTTTTACTGAAAAATTATTTGAAAAATCAAAAGATGATCATTTAGATATAAGAGGACCATATGGGAATGGTTTTCCTTCTACAGTATTCAGCACATTAATTGGGGGAGGATGTGGAATTGCCCCATTATTTTATTTTGTTTCTAAATTAGAACCTCTTGGTTTATCTTTTGTTTTAGCTGGGAAAACAAAAAAAGATTTAATCTTTCTAGAAGATATAACAAAAATCTTGAAAAATAATGTTTATTATACTGAAAATGAAATTGTTGCAGTTACAGAAGATGGTTCTTATGGAATTAAAGGTGTAGTGACAGATGCTAAGATTCCAAAGGCAGATGGAAATTATTATGTTTGTGGTCCAGAAATAATGATGAAAAAGGTAGCTGAAAAATTAATCAAAGAAGGAACTAAATCAGAAAGAATCTTTTTAAGTTTGGAAAGATATATGAAATGTGGTATTGGTATTTGTGGTAATTGTCCTTTTTCAGGCTACAGAGTTTGCACAGACGGTCCTGTTTTCAGATATGATAAAATAAAAGATTTACCTCATTTTAACAAATATAAAAGAACAAGAACTGGAGAATTAACAAGCAAATTATAAGAATTGTATAAGAATTCTAAAATTATTGATTAAAAGCATCATTCACAGCTTCTCTAATCATTCCTACTGAGTCAATATTTGATGAAATACTTGTTATCCCCAAATCAGTCAAAAAACGGGCCATTGCTGGCATGCTTCCTGCTTGTCCACATATCGATGTCTGGACATTATATTTTTGACATACTTGTATAACTTGGGATATCTGACCAATAATACCTGGATGCATTTCACTATAGATTCTTGCTAGTCTTTCATTATTCCTATCTATTCCTAATGTAAGCTGAGTCAAATCATTAGTTCCAAAGCTGATAAAGTCTATTCCTTCTTTACATAAATCTTCAATAATCCAACAACTTGCCGGAGTTTCTATCATAACACCAAACTCAACATCTTTTCCAGGTTGTAAGCCAATTGAATTCATTATTGACTTAGCTCTTTTTAATTCATCAACATTAATTAAGAATGGAACCATAACTCCAACATTCTTATAGCCTTTTTCATGTAGTTTTTTGATGGCTTGGAGTTCTGCTTTAAGAATTTCTTGCTCATCAAGACCTCTTCTAATGCCATGCCATCCTATCATTGGGTTATCCTCTCTTGGTTCATAATTAGCTCCTTGAAGGCCTTTATATTCATCTGTTCTTACGTCTGAAGTTCTTACCCATACAGGCTTGCCTCTGAAAGCTTCTGCTATTTTCTCTATTCCCTCGACAAGAAGATCTGTATATTTTTCTTGTTCTTCTCTTCTTATGAATTCAGCAGGATGAATTCCTCCTTTAGCAATAATAAACTCTAATCTTACAAGACCTACACCATCTGCTCCTGTTGCAACAGCCCTCTCAACAACATCTGGAAGGTCACAATTAACTTTAATTAATGGTTTCTCTCTCTCAAACTTTTTCTCTCTTAATTCTTTATAGGCTTCTTTGACTTGTTTTGGTATTACTGGAACTTTTGGAACTTCTTTTTCTTCTGTTGGTGGAATTTCACTAATTATTTTTGGTTTTTCTACTACCCCTTCATATATTATACCATTTCTTCCGTCAACTGTGATTGTCTGTCCATCCTTGAGTCTTTGAGTTGCTATCCTTGTTCCTACAACAGCTGGAACACCCACTTCCCTGCTTATAATAGCTGCATGACATGTTAAGCCCCCTTCATCTGTTACTATTGCTGAAGCTTTTTGCATAGTCACAACCATATCTGGATTTGTCATTCTAGTAACAAGAACATCACCTTTCTTTATTTTTGATAAGTCTTCTAATTTATATATTATTTTTACAGTTCCACTAGCTATTCCTGGAGAAGCTGCTAATCCCTTGAATAATTCTGGTGCATCTATCTCTCTAACTTCTTTTATTTCTTTTTCAACTGTCGTGACTGGCCTGCTCTGTACAATATAAACTTGGCCGCCTTCTATAGCCCATTCAATATCTTGTGGCCATTTGTAATGCTCTTCTATTTTATTAGCATAATTAGCCAGGTTTTTTAGTTCATGACCATCAAGAACTACTTTATCCCATACCTCTTCAGGCAGTTCTTTTTTGATTGTTTCTCCTGTGCTTGCTCTCATAAAGGAAATTTTCTTCTTACCCATTCTTTTTGACTTTGGCCTGAGTGTTTTTTTATCAATAATATAATTATCAGGTTCTATTGCCCCTGAAACAATTCCCTCTCCTAAACCAAATACAGCTTCTATAACTATTTCCTCTTTGTTATTTGTTAAAGGATTAATAGTGAATGTAACTCCAGATTTTTCAGAATTAATCATTTTCTGAACGACAACAGCTATAAAACTTTGTTCATGACTAAAACCTTTTTTAGTTCTATAATATGTAGCTCTGGCAGTAAATAAAGAAGCCCAGCATTTTTTTATTGCTTCTAAAAGACTTTTGTTTCCCTTTATATTAAGATAACTGTCTTGTTGTCCTGCAAAACTTGCTACGCTAAGGTCTTCTGTTGTGGCTGAACTTCTTACAGCGACAAAACATGGTTCTCTGGATGCTATTATGATTCCAACTACATCAGCTGAAGCTTCTTCAAGAGATGCTCTATCTACATTAATATTTGAATAAGCCTCTGTTATGGATTTAGCAAGTTCTTGTGGCATTTCTGCTGTTATTATTATTTCTCTGATTTTTTTTGTTTTATCTTCTAGTTCTTGTGTGTTTTCTAGATCAATGGAATTAGCTATATCTAGAATTTTATTTCTTATTCCAGCATTTTTCAGAAATTTTTGATAAGCTTGTGCTGTTACAATGAAAGCTGGTGGTACTGGTAATTCAGCATTATACATCTCAGCAAGATTAGCCCCTTTTCCTCCAGCTATTACAATATCATTCCTAGCTATTTCAGAAAGCCAAACAATATTACGGGAGCTCTCAACAATTTTCTGGGGATCTCCTTCTTGCCACCTTTTTTCTTCCTCTTCCATCCTCTTTTATCTATGTTTTAATTTTTTCTACAATAATTGCCTTTTTTCCAGGAAGTTTTGGTCTAATTTTTGAAATTATTTTTCTGACTACAGGAACCATTTCTTTATTGCAAGCGACAGTGAAAATTTTACCTCCAGTCTTTATTCTCGCAGCTATTCCGATTGGTTTTCCAAAACTAAGCTGCATTCCTGTCTGCATTCTATCTGCTCCTGCACCAGTTAACATTTTATTCTCACGCAGTATATTATGTGGATAAGCATTAATAGCAAAATAAAAAGCCCCTTTAAACTTTTTTTCTAAATGTCTATGGATGACTTGTCTAGAAGATTCAATAGCATTATCTCTAATCTGCACAGGCTCCATAGCTACTAGAGTGACAATAAAAGCATATTTGTTTTTATTGAAACCATTTATATCCCCCATCACAAATTTTGCAATTTTCATTGGAGGAACTGTTTTAATATAGCTTTTAGTCCTAACTTTACTTTTACGAGTATAAGAACGTTTGTTAACCTTGCTGTAGCAATGACCTTTTCTTAGTCCCATCTTCTATTTTTTCCTTTAGAATAGTAAGAATAAGAGATTTTTAAATTTTTACTTAATTATTCAGTCGAAGAGATGGACTATCTTTGTCAGTATTTTTTTGAAAATATTAACGTCCCTAACAGTATAAAGAAACTCTTTTTTTGTTTCATACTCCTTATATCTCTTGTCTTTATATTTTATTGTTACTCTTACTGGATTATCTCCAATACCAAGCTCCCATGTTTTTATTGGTATCTCTACCACTTGTGTATTTTTTTCTATCGATAGGTTTTGTTTTTCAGTATAACTGTCTGTTTCTATTATTAGCTCAGCACTTGTTAACATATTTGATTCTAAAACTGCTTGAAGATTGCCCTCGCTGCCATAATCTGTCTCTGTATTCTGTAGTATAGCTATTTTTATCTCAGGTTCCTCTAGGATTACAGTCTCTATGCAAGAGATACTTATAACATCTCTTTTTTCTTTTGCTGTGACACAAAGAAGCAGACATTTCATTATTTCATTATTCTCTGTATCATTTTCAATCAGCGAGACAGGAATATTAATTACTATACTCTTGCTTTCATCCATATCTATTATAAATTCTTCACAGATATTTTTATTACAGATAGAGAGTTCTTTTTTAGATTCTCTGTTTGTTACAACACACTCTATTTCCATCTCTTCATACCCATAATAATACTCATCGCCTACTTTACAATAAAAATCAACATTTTCTTCATGAACAGATGCAAATTTTTGTGCTTCACTTATGGTTATTTTTGTAGCCCCTTTTTCAAACTTAACAATAGCATTATCAAAATTTTCAAAAACATCCCTCACTTCTAGAGTTGCTATACAGCTATCCTGGCAGTTCTCATAATTTTCTGGGTCAATATAAATAATAAAATATTCAAATGCTTCGCTGTATGGTTTCAAGAGAATTATTTTTTCATTTTCACCAAAAACTCCTGGGGCAAGAGAGACACGAACAGGAACAGTCAGATAATAATTATAAGGATTTTTGATTTTTACCTTAAGAGGCAAAAAAGAATCTGTAGAAATCTTGTCTGTTAATGGACTTAGTTCTATATCTAAAGGCAATACAAACTCTTCTCCTGTTTCTATTATCTCTGTATCTATTTTTAATTTGCCAGTTTCAATTTCACCAAGATATCTATAACTTATTGATGCGCTTCCAGCATCTGTGTTTTGCATTAATTCCACATGACTTGAATCAAGCCAGCTGTATTGTCTGAAAGTTGTGTCAAATGGGACCCATCCATATTCAGGAAGCCATACCTCTGCCCATGCATGCTCCCTACATTTATTTTCTTTGTTTGAATATGCCACCCCGCTTACATATCTTGTTGCTAAGCCTAAAGAACGAGCAAGAGACATAAATAAAATAGTATAATGAGAACAGACTCCTTTTTTCTCTTGCATAACCCAGCTAGCATCCATGATTTCCTGATAACTTGTATTATATTCCATGTTTTTCCTTACATACTCAGCGAGATTATAAAGAGTTTCAAAAGCATCGTTTGTGGCTAGTTGCTGAGCTTTATTTTTTATAAAGGGGTCATCGGCAAGTACATACTCTTCAGATTCAGTATATTCTTCAAGACCTTCTGGAAACTTGGCTTCAGAGAGAGTAACCTTGCCAACTTTTTTAATTAAAATCTCTCTCTCTATCTCTGCATTAACTTCAAAGTCTAAAGTTCCAGTTTTATCAAATTCAAATTTTATAGTATCATCAGTTATTTCAGAATCTGGGTCTGTTGAAAGAGAAATGTCTTGATTTCCAGTATTTTTGGGGAAAAGATATAATTCTACCATGACTTGCTCAGCATTGCTCTGAAAAACACTAGAGATTTTCATTGAAAGTTCAGTTTTTTTATAATTTGGTAAGAAATCATGTGCTCTTATATTACTTATACTAACAAAATAAATTATAAGAATAATCATAAAAAGCAAAAAAATCTTTTTTTTCATTCCTGCAATAGTTTTAATAATTTATCTCTGAATTTTGGCAAGTCCTCTACATTTAAAGAAGCTCCAGCAGCTTTTTCATGACCACCACTAGTACTTTCTATTCCTTCTAAAGCTTTGGCAACTAAGTCTCTAACATTTATTTTCCCTCTAATAGAAACATTTGCTTTTATTCCTTTAATATAAGCTACGACTATGATTCTGTCGGGAAAAAAATAAGAAAGCTCATTTGAGAGTTCAGAACTTAAACTAAGCTCTCCCCCATACTGGAAGAATAATATTTTCCTGCTTGAACTAACTCTTGCGATACCTCTTGCTTTATTTAGTATCTTCTCATACTTTCGATTAATTTGTTTGTATCTCTTATGTATGGAAGCAGTTTTGATGGTTATATCAAAAAGCTCATGAGGATTTTTAATTGTGAGAAGATTTTTTAACATCTTTACTACAGTAGTTGTCCTGTCTTTGAGAGCAAAACTTAGCATCTTCACGAGAACACCAATTTCTGTTTCATAAAGTGCTTTTGCAGGGCTCTTTGTCATAGAGAACAGGTCAGGATATTTTTCAGCAAACTCTTCAGCAAATTCTGGGATATACCAATCTGCTAGACAGCCAATCATTGATATCCATTCATCTTTCTTATTTTTTGTAATTCTATATGCCCAGTAAGAAGTTGGCTCATGGCTAGCTTTATCCTTATCTTGCAGTGGGTTAAAATAAAAAATTCCCTCTTCACTAGAGTAATCTGGAATAGGATGATGATCTAACCATATTATAGGAATTCCAAGCTCATGAGCAGCATCACGGAAGCCCTTATCTATTAATGGCTTGTCTAGAACAAAAACATAGTCTGGCTTGAATTCATGTAATCTTCTGACATGAGCAACACTTAAGTCAGGAAAACTTTTTATTGCCACTCCTTTACCTTTACCACAAAATCTAGCAAGAAGTAAAAAAGAAGTTAAACCATCAACATCATTATCAAAAAGAAACAATGGATTCTGTGTCTTCTCTAAAAAACCCCTAAATTTTTCTATCTGCTTTGAATTTAACATTTATCTATTTTATTCTTATCTCTTTTATTTTTAATTTATATATTTTTTCCAACTAATGCTCGTTCTTTTAAATTACTTATTTCTTTAATTAATTTATTAGTATCTTTTTCTCCAATAACACGAATCATAGCATCAGGTTCTTTTTCTATTACATTAAGAATTGAATGCAGATTTTTGAAATATTTTAATACAGCATCTTTTGATTCTTGATTTATAGATATCTTTGATAAGATTCTATATCCTATTGAATTTGCAGGATCAGAAGAATTAGAATATAATAATACTCTCACGATATTTTCTGGTTCAATAATCTCATCTATGCTAAAAGTGTCCAGAGCGGTTTTTGTAAACTCCCAATTCCTACTATAATCTTTAAGTAAAAGCTCTTTTTCTTTTTTTATTCCCTTAATAACCTCTTTAAATAAAATTTTTACGAGATTTCCTTCTGTTCCTAATTCAACTAAATATTTTTTAATTATATCACTGATTTTTGATACTATCTCCATTCTCTGAATACAAGAGACTACTTCCTTAAGACTTTCAAAATTAGAAAATTCGAGGACATTTAAATTAACAAGCATTTCATTTAATATTTCTCTGTGTTTCTCTAGCATCCTAAGAGATTCTATAGCTTTACTAAGGACTTCATCAGTATTTCTTACAGTATACTTGGTATTTTTATAATATAGTTTTACAGTTTTTCTTCTTTCAGAAACTGCAATAACTGGCCTAGAGGTCTGCTTTGCTGTTCTTTCAGCAGCTTTATGTCTTGTACCAGTCTCAGAAGTTTCTATTTTATGATTAGGAACAAGCAGAGTATTACAATGGACAATCTTCTTGAGATCATCTGATAGAATCGTTGCGCCATCCATCTTGCTGATTTCAACAAGTTTTTGCGGGGTAAATTCACAATCAATTTTAAAACCTCCGTTTACTGTGTTAAGAACTTCAGGACTATCACCAATAACAATCAAGGCGCCCATTCCTGCTCTTACTATATCATCTATAGCTGTCCTTAATTTCTTACCAGGAGTTATCAGTCTAAGTATCTCAAAAAGTTCATCAAGATCTCTCTCACGCCTCTCGCGTTCTGCCTCATTTTTTATTTCCTCTTCTTTTATTTCCATTTTCTAAGAAATACTGCTTCAAAAAAACCAATCTAGTTTAAAATCTTCCCTCTTCCAACTCTTCTCTCTCTTTTTCTTTTTTTTCTTTTGGTGTGGTTTCTTCAATTAATTCATGAGCTGTTGGCGTAGGCTTTGCTGTTCCTATTTCACCACAATAAGGACAAGCATAAGGTCTTCTAGAAGCTTCAAATTTATAACCACAGCGTTGACATTGATATTCCATGACAAACACAACAAGAAAAATTATATAAATGTTTTTGGAACTCCTAAGAAGTAGTGAACAGAAAGATTTAAATATAACTCTAGCATTTAAAAATTAGAAAATGAACACCACAGCACTAAAAATAGGCGTACCAATAACTATAGCTACTTTACTTACAGCCAGTCAAGTAAATGCTCAGCATACTTTTTCTGGTTTTGTTTATGATGCTGCTAATGGTGTGTCTTCTGACAGTGCTTTAGTACAGTTAGTTAGTCCTTTAAATAATGATACAATTACTACAAAAGTAAGTAGAACTTCTCCAAAATATTGGAATAAAACTTCACAACCTGGATGGATAAATGATGATGGAGATACAGCAAAAACAATTGTTACAGACACAACCGGCCAACAGGCAAGAACATTTATAATAACAGAAGGAGGAGGTGATTATGTTCATGCTCTTTTTCCAGGAGGTCATGCTTTTCTTGTAAAAAAAGTTTGGGGTTCTGTTGATAGTGTTGATGCTAAATGTTATTCTATAGGTCCTACAGTATGGTCAGATACTCTTGAAGGAAGATTCAGAATATTACCTGTCATTATTCATGATGAGATTTATTTTGACAGAGAAAAATTTCAAAATCCTCCTGCTTTAAATGATAGTTTTGTTATTGAAGTATCAGAAGGAAGTTTATATGCAGAAACAAAAGGACAGTATAAAAGAGAATTCTGGGATGTTGATAAAGCTCCAAATTGTTCTTTACAAATAGTTGGAGTAGAAGAAAATCTTGAGAAGAAAATTCATAAACCTTTAATTATAAAACCAAATCCAGCAACTAATTATATTACATTTGGAAAACAGTTTAAAGGATTTCTATATGATGCTTCTGGCAAGAAAGTCTTAAGCATTAATTCAGATAGACTAGACTTAAGAAAAGCAGATATATCTTCAGGAATTTATTTTGTAGTTCCTGATAAATATAAGCTACAAGAACCAAAGAAAGTAACAATCATAAGATAATCTTATTCTTGCGTCCAACGTTTGCTTTCTGTTGAATAGAAATAATATATTCCCCCAGGTTCTACTTCAAAATTTTCTCCAGGAGTATATTTTATTTCATTACAAGTTCTTACTACTGGTTCTTGTTCTTGAACATCCCAATAACCGAAAAAATCTCCTCCACCTAATCCTAAACTATCACAAACATCAGACGCCATTTCTAATTTTGTATCAAGAGGTAAGGACATGTAATTTCTTTGTTGGCAAAAGTCAAATATAATATGATCAGGGAGTTTTGCTGCCCAGATTAGTCTGATGTTTTGTGTTGCTGAGACTGAATATGGATAGCCTGGTGTCATTTCAAATATACCTGTGGTGACTCCTCTTCCTCCCATACCATATGCTGTTCCTGTAAAGCTTTGTGTTGAACATTTCCATCGTGCTACATAATCTGCATTTGCTTCTGCTAAAAGATTATTTGATTCTACTGGTCCTAGCAAATTTATTACAAAATTTATACTTGTAGCTGCCCCTTCTCTAGGTATTTTCTCGATTTCTTGTCCGAATACTAACATAATATCAGATTTCATATTACATTCTTTTATTTTCTTTGAACATTGGTCCCAGACAATTAATTCTCCTGCTGTTCCTACTGGTTTTATGGTTCTAGTATACCAACCCTCACTTTTTGAACCTATTTTATCGCAGACAGCATACATATCACTACATTCAGCATATTTTATTAGCTCTCCAGTGCAAGAATCATACCATCCCTCACTTTCAGATCCTTCAAAAAGACAGATAGGCTTACACCCAAATTCTATTACAGCTCCTAGTCTATAAAATTTAAGTCTTGAATCTATGTTACTTATACTTTCTCCCCATGTTCTTATACTAGAATCAATAGGACGAGGAGCAGTTAAATCCCAATCACATACTGGTTCTTGTTGTTCTGGTGTTGTTTTGCATCTAGAAGCCTCATATATATACTGATTTTTTATATTCATACCTTGAGCATAGCGCCAGTTTAGAATAATAGTTTGTTGACCTTTATCATATTCTATACTAGATGAAATTGGAGGAAGATCTTCACAATTTATTTCTTCTTCACAATCTTCAGGACAGTTTGTTATTGTCTCATATTCCTCACAGAGATGATTACCACAATCAACACAGTATTTGATTGAGATTGGAACTCCTTTTCCTCCTGGGGGAACATAATCTACTAACTTTAATCCTTCACAGCAATTATGAGGAGGGCCTATTGCTGAGCCTGCCTCTCCACAACAATCTTGATTACAGTTTGAGGAGGTTTCTATTGGAGGTTCACAAATATCATTACCACATAAAGCAGCACAATCTATAGGACAATTAATATTATTTTCATTAGGTTCACAAATCTTATTACCGCAAATAGGTCCGCAGTCTTCAGGACAGTTAAATGGATTTTCTGCTCCTGAACATTTGCCATCACCACAATTCATACAATACCATCCAGTAGACAGACAAGGCAAACCAGGATAACAAGGACTTATTGCTTTAAGTCCAGGACAGCAGTGATATGGGGAAAAAACATGGTCTCCTTCAGCACCACAACAATCAATAAAACAACTATCATAACTTTCACCAGGCTCACAAATTCCATTACCGCAAGCTACAGGGGCTACGAATCCAATTTCTCCTGGAGCAATTAATCCTGGTTCTTCAAGGCTTGGGCCGCTACCTCCACTACCCCCATTTGGTTCTGCTTCTGGTCCGGGTTCAGGAGTTACACCACCATTATCTCCATTTCCATTAGGTGGTGCAGCAATTCCATAGCCATTTATTCTTGCGTTAGGTATAACTATAAAAATTAGAAGAAGAATGATACATGTGATAAAGAATATTAGTAATATGTTAAAAGATTTTGTTTTAGGTTTCATCTCTTTTTTCATACGATAATAATAAATTTAGTATTTATATAAATTTTGTTATTTTCTTAAGCCACGAGATTTTTTTCCTGCACTTGTTAATCCTCTCAAAACTCTTTTTCTTTGTTTCTTGCTTATAATCCATTTGATATTTTTATCTTTTTTTATCTCTGGCCTGCTTGGATCCACGAGAATTACTTCATAAAAATAATTAATTCCATCCTTGCCTATCCAGTATGAATTTAAAACTTCAAGATTAGGAAATTTTTTTTGGCATCTTTGTTCAGCTACCCATCTATAATTCATTTTAAGGGTTTTTCTAATAGTTTGTCTTTTGCTCCTTCTTCCTCCTTTGGGCTTAGGCCTTTTTCTGCCACCTCTTCTTATTCTGATTCTAGCAATAACAAAACCTACTTTTGCTTTGTATCCTAATGCTCTAGCTCTGTCTAATCTTGTTGGTTTATCTAATCTAACAACAACATTACTTTTTCTCCAATCAATCAATTTTTCTCTATAAGCCTTACCCATATTTTTTTTAGGATTTTTCCAGGTTTTTCTTATATAACTGTAAGAAGATTTCATTTTATTTTTTTATCTGGCCACAATCATTGTTGATGTAAGGCCAACTTCTTTTATTTTCCTTATTTTATCTGAAACAAAAGTATCAAGTTCTTTAGAATCAGAAATATTTATTCCTATTATTAAATCCCATTCACCAAAAAGCTCATTGATTAGAATAACCTCTTTCATTTTTCTTAATTTTGCATAAACTATTCTTTCTTTACCTGACTCTACACTCATCATTATGTATGCTCCGATGTCTTCTGTATTAGATTCTTTTTCCCTTTTTTTTGCCATGCACTTCCAAGGGATAATTTGTTTTTAAAACTTTCTTCTTTCTCTACAACAAAATTTAAATATAAATATAGCTTTGAGAAAATATGAGCAAACTAATTAATATTTTGATAGGAATTGTTTTGATACTAGTGCCTATAATAGTTGTATTGAATGTTCCAGTGTTTTATAGTTGGGGGATAGCAACCATAGAATTTTTAAAAGGGGGAGTGGTTGTCATCCTTGTTTTGATAGGAATTGTTTTCTTGATTCTAGGGATAACAGAATAAGAAGAGAGATAAAAAAATAGGCTTAGAAAGTTTTAATTATTCTCTGAAATTGTTTCTATATCTGTATAACTATATAATGAATCAGCGAGCTCTAGGATTGTAGGAACATACCATTTATCATGTGGATTATACCATTTTAATACTCTAGCTATGTCTTTTGTTCCTTTATCTCCTTCTCTTACACCAAAATAATTTAGTGTAAATCCAACTGCATCTGGAAGAGCAAATTGATTTATTTTTCCGTCCTTATCAAAATCTACTATATGATCATTCAATGCTTTTGGTATTCCTTGAGTCCAGCCTATAGCACCCATTATTGAACTAGCAGAAAAAGGATCTATCTTATTCATTAGTTTAATCAGATAGTTGAGTTGTTTTAGAGCAAAATTCCTTGTTTTCCTTTTTGGATTAAAAACATAGTGTGAAACCAAGACATTAAAAGCCTTATCTTTTCCAGTATTTTTTCCTAAGTGAGTCTCTAATCTAATCAGACTAACTAATAACTCTTTTGTTTTTGGGTTTGTTAAATTGAATTTTTTTATGATATCAGTAAAGAAGGAATCATTTTTATCTAAGAAATCTAAACACTCTTTTATAGATTTTTCTGTAAAAACTTTTTGATAAGGGTTTTCACCTTTATGTTCTTTATACCATTCCTTATACCACTCTTTTCCTTTTTCAATTCTTCTAACTAAAGTAGTATCTAATTCAAATTCTTTACTAGTGAAAAGAGAGTCAATAGTTGTATAATTAAAATTCTCTTCCAAAAACCCAATCAAATTATTAAATCTTTTTTCTTCTGTTTTGTTTAGATTGTATTTTTTTATGATTTTATTTATTTTATAATCATAGATAATTTCAGGATGATTATTTAGATATTTTTCCAAGTCAACCCATTTTTTTCTTTCTTCTCTAGATTTTATTAATAACTCATCAAGTTTCTTTATATTTTGATCAGTTATGAATTCTCTAACTTCTTGTTGAGTTCTATCTAGCCTTTGTTCAGCATTGCCTAGTTGCATCCAAGCATAAAGATTAATTCCACCAAAAAATAAGGGAAATATAAGATACCAGTATTTTTCAATAAATTTACCCCAAGCCATAAATAAATTATGAAATTAAAACTTAAAATGTTTTTTATACTGTATTATCTATAAAATATTTCAAGTTTTAGAAACATCCTATTTAAGTTTTTTAATTTTTTATATGAAAAAAGTTAGTATGAGATAGATTAATATGCTTAAAATTATTCCAAGAGAGAGAAAATAAGGCTTCTTATATCTTCTTGCGAATGGGATTAATTCATGGATTGAAACAAAGATCATTGCGCCGGCTGCAAAAGCCATGAATAAAGGATTAAGGGTTGGTGCTATAGATACTGCGGCAAGTCCGATTATAGCACCTACTGGCTCTGCTAAAGCTGAAAGTATTGCAAGAGTTATAAGGAAACTTCTTTTTTTGGTTAAGACTAAAGGTACAGCCATAGCATATTCTTCTGGAATATTATGTAAAGCTATTGCAAGAGCAACTAAAATACCAAGAGAAGGAGCATAGATATAAGAGTTGGCCATTGCAAAACCTTCTGGAAAATCATGTAAGATAAGACCAAAAGCAACTAACAATGCCATAGACATTAATGCTTTTATTTTTCCTTTTTCTTTCACAAGATGAGTATGGGGGATAATAAAATGTAATGCAAAGATGAGTAAAAAGCCAGCTCCAACTGCTAACAAAGTGTTTAAGATATTTGTAGCTTTTATTGCATTTGGTAGCAATTCAAAAAAAGAAATTAATAACATAATGCCTGCTGAGAAACCAAGACCGAGAACAATAGCTTTAACATTTTTTTTGAAACGTAAAGCTAGATAAAGACCAATTAAGGTTGTGATACCTGAAAGAAAAGCTAATAAGATTACAGCAATATAAATTGTTGATAACATTTTAAATTTTAGATTCTAAAATAAATATTTCCCATAGGTAAACAATCTGTTGTTATGTTAATTCCTAATTTCCTTAATCCACTTTCATCACCTTGACTTGGAAAATGAGTAGAATGCATTTCACATCCTTTAAGTTCTTTTAATTTTTTTATACAAAAAGCAGCAGAAGGATTTGTCGAAGCACTTATTGATAATGCAATAATCATTTCCTCAACATTTAAACTCCCCTCTGTTTTTAGCTCTTTTTTCAATTCATTTGCATTTTGTATTATGTTTTCTGGTAAAAGTTTGATTGGATCAGGAATTTTAGCAAGTTCTTTGATAGCATTAAGTATAACTGAACTTTCTGAATGAAAGAGTTTTGAGCTTTTTCCTTTTATTATTTCTCCATCTGCTAGTTTAATAGCAGAACCACAGAAAAATTTACTATCTTTTTTTCTTGCTTCTTCTGCAGCTTCTCTTGCATAAATAACAACTTTTCTATCCTCTGGCTTTAAGTTTAGTTTTAACATTAATTTTTCTATTCTTTTCATAGTTTCCTCTTCTCCTAATCCTTTTGCAAGCTCTTTTTTATATCTAAAATATCTTCTTATTATTTCTTGTTTTGATGCTTCTTTTACAATACTATCTTCCATAATTCCTTCTTTTGTCATACTAACAGTCATGTCAGTAGGGGATTTATAGGGGCAAAAAGAAATTTTTTCTAAAATATTTTTCATAATATTGAAGTTTTCTATATCACGATTATAATTTATGGCTTTTACTTCATATGCTTCTAAATGAAAAGGATCAACCATGTTAAAATCTCCTATATCTGCAGTGGCTGCCTCATATGCTATATTAACTGGATGTTCTAGAGGAAGGTTCCAAATAGGAAATGTTTCAAATTTTGCAAATCCTGATTTTATCCCTTTCTTGCTATCAAAATACAATTGTGACAAACATGTGGACATTTTTCCTGAACCTGGGCCAACCCCTGTTATTACTACTATTCTTTTTTTTGTTTCTATGTAAGGATTCTTTCCATAACCATCATAAGATAAAATTTTTTTAATATCAGCAGGATAACCTTGAATTTCTGATTGCAAATAAGATTTTATTTTTAGTTTATCTAAGAATTTTTTGAATTTTAATGCTAAAGGCTCATCTGAAAATCTATTTATGACAACAGAAGAAACATTAAGATTGAATTTTCTTAGGTCATTAATCATTTTTAAGGCAGCATTATCATATGTTAAGCCAAAATCCCCCCTTATTTTTCCTTTTTGTATATCTTTAGCTGAGATACAAAAAATTATTTCCACATCTTTGAGCTGTTTAAGAATTTCTATTTTCGTATCTGGATGGTAGCCAGGCAAGACTCTAGAAGCATGAAAATCACCATATAATTTACCACCAAATTCTAAATAGAGCTTATCAAATTTTTTTACTCTTTCAAGAATAGCTTTTGTTTGTTTTTCTACATATTTTTCATTATTAAAGCCTTTATTACTCATTTTATCTTAATCTTAAATTTCAATTATTTTTCCTACCCCATTTGCTATGAAATCATTACCATAATCTTCTTTGAAAAGTTCTCTGCATCTATCTCCTGAACAATGGCAAGGAGCAACTTTCTTTATATTAAATTCTCTGAATGAATTTATTATGTTTTTAAGTTCAGAATCGTTAGCTCCACTTAAATGAAAACCACCAATTACAAGATAAACTTCTTTTTGTGTCATCTCTTTTGCTTTTTTTATTATATTAACAACACCTGGATGAGCGCAACCAGTTATAACAACAATACCTTTGTCTGTGTTAATAACTAGAGACTGTTCTTTTATCCATGTTCCTAGCTCACCTGTTGAAAAAATTCCTTTTTCTATTTCTTTTTCCTTGGCTACTTCTATAATTTTTGCTCCTGCTTGTTTGATTTCATCTTTGAATGATTTAGGAAAACTAGCTGGAACATAAACAGTGACATTAGAATTTTTTTCAAGAAAGCCAGATAAGCCACCAACATGATCTCCATGTATGTGTGACAAGACAATTATGTCAATCTCTTCTGCCTTGATTTTCATTTTTTTCATATTATCAAGTAAAGTTTCAGAATCAGAACCAGTGTCAAAAAGCAAGGTTTTGTCCTTAGTTTTAACAACACATCCAAAACCCCATCCAGTTTTGAGTTCTGGGTCATATTGATAATTATCATAAATAGTAATTAAAGTTATGTTGGTTGTGTTAGTTATATTTATCATTTTTTCTTCTTCTATTTTTGGCTGTCTAATAAAAAATAAAATTAATAAGATTAAAATTATAGTAGCTATTATTGCCAAGGCTATATTTTTCATCCTATCAGTTCTTCGACTTCTTTTTTTCCAGCTTCTAGTTCCTTTACTTGTTCTTTGTCATATTTTAATAAGAGAGTTTGAAATTCTCCCATATGTGTCTTCTCTTCTTTTGCAATATCTATTAAAACTTTTTTAATGTCTTCTTTATCTGTCATTGCTGCTAACTGTTCATAAAGACTGACTGCATCTAATTCTGCTATCATTCCTACTCTAAGAATTTCTGCATCAATCTGATCTTTTGAAACTTTTGCAAGATTTTTTGGTATGTCTGAAAGCATCTTATATTTTTCCTCCTTTGTTATTTTATTTAAGAAAGTTTAGTTTAAAAATATTCTCTGAGCTGCTCTAAAATTTTTTGACTTGGATGAATTATATGAAATCCACCCGAAACAGTGAACATTGCTCTGACTAAATTATCAAAATTACAGTGAACAATCCCATTATGTTTAACATTTGGATCAATTAAGATTGTGTTATCATCATCATTGTTAAATTCATAATCATATAATATTGAAACATGATTTCCTTCTTTTTCTGTATTATGTAATTTATCAAAAGCATAGCCGACAAGAATATCACAATTCTGATTTAAAGCTTCTTCAACTAGCTTATCAAAATCTCTAGAAAGAGATTGATTTACTAGAAAATCTTCAGAGTGTAAAGGATAATTTTTAGTTTTTAGATATTTTTCTATATTATTGTTTCTTATCTCATCTCCACATTCTTTTAAGATTTTTTCTTGAGAATCATACTGATAATTGTTTTCTTCTAGAATCATCTGTAAGCAAGCTGGAAGACAATAATGAGGATCTTCTTGAGTTATGAATGTATATTTTTTCATTTGGTAAAAACTATTTTTATATATATATTTTAAGTTTTAATTTTATAGGGCAATGATCAGAGCTTTTAACTTTTGATAGAATAAACGAATCCTTGACTGCTTTAAAAAATCTTTTACTTACTAAAAAATAATCTATGCGCCAACCAATGTTTTTGGCTCTTGCATTAAACATATAACTCCAATATGTATAAGCTTTTTTGTTTTTATGAAGGCTTCTGAAAGTATCTATGAATCCTGCCTTTAACATATCTTCAAAATCATCTATTTCTATTTGAGTGTAGCCGGCAGTTTTATTATAATTTTGTTCTGGCCTTGCCAAGTCTATTTTTTCATGAGCTACGTTAAAATCACCACAGATAATTAATGGTTTCTTTTTATTGAGTCTTTTTAAATATGAAAGGAAAACTCTGTCCCATTTTTTTCTATAACTTAATCTAGGCAAGCCTCTTCCAGAATTTGGAACATAAACATTAATTAAAAAAAATGTTGGAAATTCTAAAGTTATGACCCTTCCTTCTTTATCATATTCTTTATTTTTTATTCCGTATATAGCTCTTAAGGGCTTTATTTTAGAAAAGATAGAGGTTCCAGCATAACCTTTTTTCTTTGCTGGATTAATATAAAAATTATAATTATATTTTGATAACTCTTTTTTTATCTTAGAAAAATCTTTTTCCTGAGCTTTTATTTCCTGTATGCATAAAATATCTGGCTTTTCTTTTTTAAGCCATTTTAAAAATCTTTTTTTTATGCATGCCCTAATTCCATTAACATTCCATGAGATTATTTCCATTTTTTAGTATTTTATATTTTTTTATATCTTAAATTTAAAGTGATAAATAATTTAAACTATTTTTGTAAGTACAATAAATAATGCTAATGCAACTCCAGCTAAAAAAGCCCAAGTAGAATGTTTCTTTTCATGTCCTCTTGCCTCGGGTAAAAGATGCGAGGCTGAAAGATAAATCAAAACCCCTACAACAAAACCCAAAGTTAATCCTAAAACAGAACTACTTAACTTACTCACAAAGGGATATGCAATAAATGCACCAATAGGAGTTGTAAGAGCAGCTATGAAAAATGCATAAATCGCTGCTTTTTTCTTATTAAATCCACCTTTAATTAAAAACGAAAAAGTAATAACTCCTTCTGCAAATTCATGAATAACTAATCCAATTCCTGCTAAAAAACCTATTAAAATACTAGCACTAAAGGTTATAGCATAAATAACACCATCCACAAAAGAATGGATTCCTATTCCTTCTGCAGCTGTAATGCCAAAAGCCAAACTTTTTTGTTTAGCCCTTTTTTTTATTATTTGATTACTAAAAAACATAAATAAGAAGCCAATTAGAGCTGCAAAACCAGCATAAAAATTCTTTTCTACAGCTTGAGGAAGAACAAGTGTTAAAGGAACAGAAATTAAGATGCCTGCTGCAAAACACATAAAATATGTTTTTGCTTTTTCAGCCCATTTCTTGTTTTTATAAATAGCAAAAATTCCTATACTATTAACTATAGCAGCAAAAATTGCAAAAATTGCTACCCATGTAAAAGTACTAAATTCAGCCATTTTTACCTCTTAAAATTTCAAAATCTTTCTTTAAAATATCTATTTTATTGGGATTATAAGTTGCAACAGCTGGATGATATATGGGAATAATTTTTATTTGCCCATTTAAAGTTGAAACATCAAAAATTTCTCCATGAATCTTGCTTATACCTTGTATTTTATTATTTAAATTAAATTTTTTCATTATAAGTTTAGTTGCAAAATTTCCTAAACAACAAATTATTTTTGGATTAATAATTTCTAATTGTTTATCTAAGTAAGGTGTGCAGCTTTTAATCTCATTCTCTTGGGGATTTCTATTATCGGGCGGGCGACATTTAAGAATATTTGTTATATAAACATCTTCTCTCTTTAAATTAATAAAATTCAAAAGCTCATCAAAAATCTTTCCTGCCCTGCCTACAAAAGGCTTTCCTTGCTGATCTTCATTAAATCCTGGAGCCTCCCCTATAAACATTATTTTTGCATTCAAGGAGCCTTCATCAACAACAGCTTTATTTCTTGTTTTCCATAAATTACATTTTTTGCAATTCAATATCTTTTTTTTTATTTCTTCAAGTTCTTTTTCTTTATCTGACATTTTAAAAAATTAATGTTAGTCCAAAATAAACTAATATGATAAGACTTATAAATTTTTATTATGTCAATTATTCTATATACACTATATTTTTAATTTCGTTATTTAATTCACCTTCTACATCTTCAATATGTTCTTTTAATTTATCTAAAGCTTTTGTCATATCTGATATTCTTGAAATTATAGGAACAAATTTTTTTCTAATTCTTATTATATTAGGCCCTATAACATATGCAAAGATTGCTTTAACATTTCTAGAATTTAAGGTAGTTGCTATAGATTTGGCTTTTTTAGGATCGCTATGTAATTCTTCTTTTGGTGAGGTATTCTCTATCTTTTCTAGTAATTTGTAATTATCTCTATCTATATTATATATTAAAAAATATTTGGAGTCACCGAAATGTTCTTTTGTAAAGTTTTTTAGATCATTTGACCCGCATGCTATTTTCATTAATACTCCTGCTTTTTATCCCCTGATCATTAAAGTTCCACACTTAGGGCATTTCTTATTCACACAAGGTTGGCCCCTTATCTGTGGCTCTTCATATCCACATTTTGGGCATTTGCAAATTCCTCCTGGACCTGCTGCAAAGCCACCCATTCTACCTCTGCCTCCAGCTCCTCTTCCTGCGCCCATGCCTGCTTCTCTGCCCATTCCTTGACCAAAACCACGTCCTCTGCCTTGACCTGCTCCTCTTCCTGCTCCTTGTTGCATTGATACTATTGGTTGAACCATTTCATATTCACCTCCTTTTATTTTTATTATTTTATTATTGACTAAAGCATCAGCTACCTTTTTTCTTGCAGATAGAATTAATCTATGGAATGTTGGTTGACTTATGTTAATCTCTTTAGCTGCTTTTTCCTGCTCTAATCCTTGAAAATCCTTTAATCTTATAGCTTCAAATTCTCCAAGTGTCAAGATAATTTCATCTGGCATAATTGGACCTATTGGAGCAAACTGATTAAACCTAGGCATTCTGGCTATTCTTCTCATCCGTCTTCTTCTTGGCATTTTTTTCTTTTATCTTTTATAACTCTTTAAGAGTTTCTTCAACAGTTTTTCCTTGTACGACTTTAACTTTTATTCCTTTGGATTCTAATGCACTTAGCATATTTGGACCAAAGTTTCCAGCGATAACAAGATCAACCTTTTCATTAACTAGCATTTGTGCGACACTAAATCCTGCTCCGCCACCACCTATACGGAAAGGGTTTGAAATCACTTTTACTAGTTTCTTGTTTTCAAAGATTAAGTAAAAGGGTGCTCTGCCACTTACTGGACTTACTTCTGATTTTTCTGTTTTATCTGTTGAAGCTATGGCTATTTTCATTTTTTCTTTTTACCTCCTAGAATTTTTTCTACGATTAAGCCCTGAAAGACTGAGGCTATTATCATAACTATTGTAAGAACGATTGTAAATGTTAAACCAAAATAAAATATAATCAAAGGTATTAGGGCAAGTTTTACAGCTCTATTATATAAAAAAGTTGCAATAAAACCATTTCTTACTCCCTTCTTTTGTAAATCACTAAGTAAAGGATACCACATATATATTGGCCCAGTTGAGATGATTCCTGTTATTATTGCTACAGGCCATCCTATTTTTGATTTTTTTCCAAGATATTTAACAAGCTTTTCTGGCGCGATGAAAAAATTGATAATGAACATTAATACAAAGATAAGAGCGATTATTGGAATTATTTTTTTAAATATGCTCCAAAAAAATTGAAAACTAGGAGCAAAAGAGTCTGGTTTAATTAAGAAAATAATAACACTTAGAATAATAACTCCTGCAAGAAAATACCACTGACTATAGCTCATTTCTATTTTTGCCTTGATTTTTTCTTTAGTTTTCTTTTTTTGTTTTCTATTTTTCATTTTTATATTAGTGTGAGGATTAAGACAGTTATGATAGCGACTATTATTGCTAAGATGAAAGCACTGACATTTCTAACTATTGCAAATTTCTTTCCTAAAAGCATTATTTCTGCTGGAAGTTGAACTATACCAACAGTAACCCATGATACTATAAAAGCTGTTACAGCTATAAGACTTATACCTTGTTTGAGCAATTCTCCACTAATAACATAACTAGTTATAGGTGTTCCAGCTAGAATACTACCTATCAGACTGCCGATAAAAGAGTCAAGCAAGATATTTTTTTGAAATAAAGAAATAAAAAAAGTTTTTGGAATCAAGATGTTTGCTAAACTTACTAGTATTATTATACCAAAAAGTATTGGTAGTGTTCTATACAATGCTCTGGCAGTCTTTGTTACAGATTCTTTAAATCTCTTATTCATTTTCCTTTGTTTTTCTATATTTATTCTTCTATTTCTAAGTTTTTTAATTTTTCCTTGATCCTTTTAAGTTCAGATTCTAGAGCTTTCATTTGATCTTGTATTGCTTTTCTATCTTCTCCTAAGATCTCTTTTAGTTCATCTTTTGTTGGTTCATACTCATAGTCTTCGTAAGGGTATTCATAGTCTTCATATTCATAAGCATATGGTTGAAACCTTCTCCTAAAAATTCTTCTTGCTCCAAGGCCTCTTGCTCTAAAGCCTCTTCCTCTGCCAAAAGCTTGAGCTCCTCTAAAGCCTCTACTTCTGAAACCTCTGCCAAATCCTCTTCCAAAGCCACGACCACCCATTGGAACTCCTTTTGTAAATCCTGGACTGTCATAACCTTCACAGTAACCTAATCCTCTTCCAGTTCTAGGACCTAAACCATCTGGACCAGTTCTATCTCCACTAGGCATTTTATTTACCTCCTATTGAATTTATATTCATTTTATATTTTAATTAACTTATAATCTTAATTTAATAAGACTATTAAGTCATATGAATATATATTCATTATACTATTTAAATGTTTTGTTTGGGCATTTTTGTATTTTTTGGTTTGTAACTACTTTAAAAAGAAAATTTTATAAAGAAATGTTTCGATAAAAGAATATGGTTCAAATATTTGAATTCGAGCCTTTGATTAAGGGAAATCTAGAAGTAATAGTTACGAACGAAAAAAGTGAAGATGCTTGTTCTTTAATTTTCGGCGGCTCTTTGGACACTTCTCCTTATATGGAAATAAAAGAAAAAATAGATACTTATTGTTTTGATAGGAAATATAATTATATCGTAGACATGGAATATCTTAATTATATAGGTTCTAGAGGGATTGGTTTGATTATGCGTTTAATAAAGAACCAGAAGGAATCTGTTTTTCTTTCAACCTTGCAGGAAGGAGTAGAAAATTCAATCAGAATGACAGAAAGTGTTTTTGAACTGCCTTTGCAATTCCAGCCAAAAACCTATAAATCATTAAATGACCTTAAGGGGAAGGTCTCTTCAAAATTTATCAATGTATTAGAAAGAAAAAAACAGAAAATTAAAAAAGATGCCAAAGCATTAGAAAATATAGGTAAAAATTATTGGGTAAAAATTATTGATGATTTTGTTGATACAGATAAACTTAAAGCCATACATGAAGTAGGAAAATATCTTGGAGGAATTAAAAAAGACCATAAAATTATTGTTCCTGCTGAAGAAATGTATGCAGCAGCCATTTATCGTTTAATAGAGCATGCTTTCAAAAGGTCTAAGATAAACATAGCGAAAGAAAAAATAGAATTTGTAGCAAAAGAAGTTGTTAATAATTCTTGCTTTCATGGATATCAAGGAAAAAAAGGCGGAAAGATATTAGCTTTCTATAATAAAAATAAATCTGATATTAGCTTTAATTTTATAGATGCTGGAATAGGTATGAAAAGATCAGTAAGAGGAAGAGGAATGGCTATGATAAGAGAGACCTTTGACAAAATTAATTATGGCAATGCTCCTGAAGAATTCATCAATAAGCAGAAAGAAGAAGGAAATCTTGTTTTAGGATCTGGAACAAAAGTTGAACTAGTCAAAAGAATTAAAGAATAAGATTATTCTATTCAATTAATATGTATTTTACTTCATCGTCAGCTTCATTGCCGTCTTCATCATAAACTATAACTTGTATGGCATACTCTCCTGGCCCAAAGTCTCCACCTAAGAATTCCCATTCCCAAGGTTCTTCAATAATAGTCTCTTCTGGATTTCCATAATCATCACCTTTTTCTCTTATATAGAATTCTACTTCTTCTATATCTGCTGCACTATCTATGTCAAGCTCTACTGTTATCCAGTCATCTAGACCAAAAATATCATCTTTGTCAGGCTCTTTTATTATTACACTTAATTCTATTTCTTCACAAATGCAAGTGTCTGTACAAGTCTCAGTTTCATTACAGCCAGTAGGATCTGCCATAGGATCACATTCCTCTTCACCTGTTACCTCACCATCTCCGCAAATATCTATATAATAACATTTGCAGTTTAGGCACATAGCATTAATTCCTTCTTTACAATCATCATTTTCTTCACACTCTTCTCCTTTATCTTTCTGAACTACACCATCACCACAACAGCATTCATCAGGACATTTGGCATTATCTCCTTCACAATTCTTATCTACTATTTGATCTATATGCCCTTGTGTTGGAGTTGCATTAGCACTCCAAGTTCTTCCCATTATATTTGGAGGATATGAGTTTGTTGAGGCATTATATTCATCAGGTAAGCCTAGCATATGTCCTGCTTCATGTGCAGCATCATGAATTGTTCCACTAACTCCTGCTAGATTAGTGTTTATTGAGGTCCCCCAAAAACCAGCTATACTTGAGCCATTTTTTGATATGCCCCACATAAAACCTCTATAACTATTACCTGCTGCCTGAACATGAGTAGTGTTAGAAACATTAATACAATGATATCCAGCTTCTGAGCTGCTATAATTTGCTTGACAACTTGCACTACCTGTATTTTTCCACTCAACCTCAACTTTTACTGGACATTTACAATCTCCAAAAGTATAACCATTCCAAGTATTAGTTATATCATTTACCCAGTTCTCTATTGTTGCATTGTCTGTTCCAGAAAAAGCTATTTTCATTGTTATAGTAATAGTACAACCATCACCACTATTTCTTTTGCAAGTATTTTCAGCTGCTGCAAAGCTTATACTGATAAGGAATACTGCTAAAAATATTATTAATAATTTTTTCCTCATTCTAAATTAAAACTATCTTTATTTGTATCCCACCATGACTGCCAAGCTTCTTTGTCTATACCATAATCTTGGCCTGTGTAGATTGTTAGGGTTTCAGCACAATAAGACATGATTGGCATTGGTGGCTCACTAGGCTTAAGTATTGAATCATTATCAACGTCTGCAATAAGGATAGGAATTCCATCTGTTGAGCCATGGGATAAAACAACAGAAGCAGATGTTACACGAACATTGACATCTGCGTCATCAAGTCCATCTTTAAGATAAGGTAGAACTTTATTTGATAAATCAAGATCATGACCAATAGCACTTATACCTATGATAGCTGCCCATCTCTGGTCTGCATTAGAAGACTCATTCTTATATATTTCAACTAAAGCACAGATTCCAGGTTCACCTAAGGCAGTTATTTCATCTAAGCTTAAAGTGTATATATTAATACCATCAAATTCTGTAATTATTTCAGTAGTTTTATTCATAGTTGCTTCATCTACTTTACCTTTAAAAAGATCCAGCCTAAAAAAAACCACATAGAGAGCAAGAATTAAAACTATCAATAATAATACAAAGAAAATTGTTCTGATAGTTTTTGTCTTTTTTCCGTATTTCATTCTCTTTTATGTTTATTATAAAAAAACAGACTTTTTAAATTTTTATTTTCTCTGTGTCAATTTTATTTTTTCAGTTTTAGCTTTTTTGCTATCTTATCAATTTGTTTTTCCATATCTTTTATTGAGCAGGAATTATCAATTTTAAAGTTAGCCATCTTTTTTGTTTTATGAAAATCAAAAATAGCATTTTCTATAGCTTCTTCATGCAAGAACTGCTCGTAAGTTTTTGCAAAACCTTTTCTTCTTCTAGATTTAGCTCTTTTATATCTTATGAAAGGATCAGCATCTACAAATATAAGTTTTAATTTTAATTTTTCCTTAGCTAATTTTGCCTCTATTTCTGTTCGCAAGCCGACTATTACAACATTTTTCATCCTAATATGATCTTTTTTAAGGATAGTGTCAATAACTCTAGAGACAAGATAATCATCACCATATTTTTTTCTTAAATCTGCTTGTAATTTTCTCAGGCTTGCCCTGCTGCAGTTTCTACCTCTTTTAATTGCCTCTTGTCTTAAATAGTTACTTAGAGTTATTTTATGAAAGCCATATTTTTTTTCAAAATAATTAGCAACAGAATCCTTGCCAGAAGAAGTAGAACCAGCGACTCCAAGAATAGTAGGTTTAAATGTTAATTTTTTCATTTTCTTTTTTCCTCTTTTAAATTTTCAAGAGAGAGGGATTTAAAAGGTTTTTTATAGAATTCTTAATCTACTGGGTTTAGGTTCATAGATGGAACCCTCTTCTAGTAAGATTGTTACTGTATTATTGATTTCTTCTACTTTATATTTGTCTAATTTCATTATTATTTTGTCTATATCTATTCCTTCATCATTTTCTGCTTCTTTTATAGTTTGAATTATTTGTTCTCTTAAGCTTAACTCAATTGCCGTCTCAATTTTTTCTTTTTCTATTTTTGGTTTTTCTATGACTGGTTCTTTTGGTGTTTCTGGTTTTCTTAGAGATTCTGGTGTTGGCTGGGGAGTTGGTTTAGGTTCAGCTTTTGGTGGTTGTAATTGTTCTAGACTTTTGTACATATCACCATATTCTTTTTCTAATTCTAATTTGCGGGCTAAAAGCCACCTTGCATCTAAAAGTTTTACTATCTCTGGCAATATGTAAATTTCTTTATTAAAATATCTCAAGTTTCCTATGATTAATAGAGTATCTCCTGGTGCATTATTCTCTATCATTTTAGTATTATCTGAGAAAGCCCTGACTCTAACCTGACCTGTTCCATCATCTACAGTCAGAGAGGCATAATTTTTTTCATCTGACTTGAACTTATCTATGACATTAGCTATGAGGTTGACTCTATTAATTTCTTTGTCTTTCAAAGTGAGAAAACGAAATTTTTCTCTCGTAGGGTCATTTTTATCTGGCTCTAGCTTTAAATCTCCCTTAGCTATTAAACCTATGGAGATTTTATATGCTGTATGTCTTTTGATATCACCATTCATTTTTTATTTTTCATCTCTTTTTATATTTTTTTTATGTTTTTTACTTTTTAGATTCTTTGTATAAAACCTTTTTTTGGTTCAAAGATATCACCACTTCTTTTAAGTTTATCTATTATGTCATCTAATTCTAGTTCTGAAATTTTCTCGCTCAGATCAGTTTTGATATCATTCATTGGGATGAGTTTTCCAATTCTTGATTCAAGTTTTATTAAAGCTTCTCTGACAAGAACTATCCTACCTCTTTCACTAGCTGGTATGCCTGTTACAATTCTGTCAATGTCTATTTCACCAGTCTCCTTATCAATTCCTACTTGTAAGAGATAGAAGTGCATAATTTGGATCGCTCTTTTTGCATCATCTCTTGTTATCTTTTTGCTCAGCCTTGCTCTTGCACTTGCTTCACTAAGTCTAATCAGGGCTTCTAGCTGTCTTGCTGATATTGGAATTGGCCTAACCATATCCTCACTGACAGCAGGAGCATTTCTTAAATCTACATAAAATCTTTTTATCTCTTCGACAGCTTTTTCTGTAAGTTTAGGAAAAACTTTTTGTTTAGCATAAGCAACATATTTCTTGAACATTTCTGAATCTATTGGTGGTTTTTCCCCTTCTTTTCTATGCTCTAATAAAACATGTGTGGCTATAGCCTCATCTCTTATTCTTTCTGGAATGTCTTTCATGACAAAGATAAGATCAAATCTATTTATGAGAGTTGGAGTCATTTCTATTTGTTGCGCTACAGGTGCATATGGATCAAAACGACCGAATTTAGGATTTGCTGCCCCTAATACAGAAGTTTGTGCTCTAAGTGTAGCTTGGACATTAGCTTTACTTATTGTTACAGTTTGTTGTTCCATTGCTTCATGCATTGCGCTTCTGTCTTGTTCTGTCATCTTCTCCATTTCATCAAGACAGGCAATTCCTTTGTTAGCAAGAACCATTGCTCCTGCTTCTAAAGCCCAGCCTCTTAAAAATTCATCTCTGACTACTGTTGCTGTGATTCCTGCTCCTGTAGCTGCCCTTCCTACTACATAACGACCTCTAGGAGCAACACTTGAGACAAAAGTTAACATCACACTTTTTGCAACTCCTGGATCTCCTACAAGAAGAATATGCATATCTCCTCTTGAATATGTTCCATCACTTCTTTTTTTTCTTACCCCTCCTATAAGCTGTAATGCTATTGCTAATTTAATCTGCTCATAGCCAAAAATACTTGGGGCAATACTTCCTGCTAGTTTCTTATATATGTCAGGATCGCTTGCTAGTTCTCTTATTTGTCTTTCTTCCTCTTCATTAATATCTAACTCTTCAAAAGTTTCTTCTAAAGGAAGGACATTATTTGCTTCTATGGCAAGATCAAATCTTGTACTTATAGCCCCGCTTTTTAAAGGAATAGGAACTTCCTTTAAAACTCCTATAATTTTTACCTTAGAACCAGGGGTTGTTTTTTCTTCCATCTTTGGTTCTACAAGATCTTCTTTAAGAAATATACTCAGACGTCTTGGCTGTTCTCCTCCTGTCAGATCTTCTGAACTTTCTTCAACAACAATTCTTTGAGCATCCACCATTTCCTTACTTACTATCTTGAATCCAGTACGCCTACCACAAGAACATCTAGTTGGTTCTCTAAACTTCTTATCTATCTGTAAAACACTTATTACTGTGCCACAGCTAGGACATTCAAATTTAGCATTGACTATCTGTGGTCTGACATCACTAGCCTGTCTTACTATCCCTTCAACCACTATGAGTTGATTGAGATGTTTAGCTCTAATTTCTCTTATTGGGAGATTTTGTGATTTTGGTAAATCTGTAAGCCTGACTCTTGCTTTCTTTATCAGACCTATCTCATCAAGAGCCAGCTCAAGAATTGAAATTAATTCATCTGGCTTAAGAAGGAGCTGGTCAGCTAATGTGTGAGAAAAGCTAGCTAAATCTTGAAAAGAAACTTGAATAATTTTTTCACTTTTTTTAGCATACTTACCTATATCTTTCTTATGATATTCAAAAAATTCTTTTGATTCTATAATTAAATCTTCAGGCATCTTCCTCTTTTCCTCCTAGCTTTCTCTTAACCTTAGGTTTGTAGGTTCGACAAGTTATTATTATGATTATTATTTTTATAGTTTATTGTTATATAATATAGAGAATTGATATAGATTTAATAAATAAAGAAAAAAGAAAAAAATCATTAAAATTATCTTAATTTCCTTGGCTTTAACACTTCTCTAGTGTTCTTTATCAGTTTTTTCATTGCCTCATCTAATTGTCTTCTATTTTTTGTTCCAGTACAGACAAGTTTGCCATTACTGAACAAGAGGAATGTCGCATTAGGCTCGTCTAATTTATAGACAAGACCTGGAAATTGCTCTGGCTCATACTCTGTGTTTTCAAGTTTTAGAGCAAGTTCGTTTAAATTAATTTTTATATTTATAGAACCACTAGCCACTATATTCTGAACATTTATCCTTGGTTTTTCTTTAACTTTAACTCCTATTTTTCTCAGTTGCTTTATAACTTGTTTGATAACTTCCTCTACTTGCTTGATACTTTTAGTTCCTGTACAGACTAAATTACCTGAACTAAAGACTAGAACAGCAGATTTTGGTTTTTTGATTCTTAGAACTAATCCTGGAAATTGTTCTGGATTATACTCTGTATTTGACTGACTTCTTACTAGTTTCACTAATGGCACTTTTGTATAAAGAGAAGTTGTAGCTACTATGTTCTGAATTTTAAGGTTTGATTTCTTAACCTTTGTTTTTTTAACTTTTTTAACTTTTTTTGTTTTCTTTGGCATTTGGAATTAAGGAAAAAGGTCCTTTTAAAGCTTTTTAAAGGTCCCGACGGGCTTTTTTTATAGAAAATTTTATAAAGAAACCTGTATTTTTATTACTATGACAGAGATAAGTGATAAATTTCCTAAAGGTTTTAATATTATAAGAAATGGAGATAAACCTCCTCTGCCTCGAGCCATGATAGAGAAACCAGAACAAGAATATCCTGGACCTACCTTAGGACAAAGGATAAATTATAGTTTCTATACTCTTCCAGAAAAAATTGCAAGAGCTGTGTATAGATTAGTAAGTTGGTATGGTGGACCTGGACCTGAGGATATGTAATATAATTATCTTCTAAATTTGAAATGTTTATCTAGAATAGCCACTTTTTTCTTATATTTTATTCTTAGATAGAAGCCATACATTATACCAATAACCAAACCTCCAAGATGTGCAGCATTACCAACAGGCAGACCAGCTGCAGCAGTAACAACCCACATTAATACAAAAATTAGAGCAATTCCAAACCATAAAGGCATTGGAATAGGTATAAACATGATAAAAACAGGAACTTTTGGTGTAAGAATAGCAAGAACACCCCCTATTCCAAATATAGCTCCAGAAGCACCTACTGCAAATTTATCTGGAGTAATACCCATTCCTGGAATAAGACTTAATGGAGATATGGAAAATAAAACAAAGAATAATGAGGCAATTATTCCAGATGCAAAGTATACGGCTAAGAATTTTTTATTTCCCACAAGACGTTCGAGAAATGAGCCTAAGAAAAATAAGGAAAGCATATTAACAAAAAGATGTCCAATTCCACCATGTGCGAACATACTTGTTATTATTGTCCACAAATACTGCCCTTGAAGGATGGAAGCAGGCTGAAGAGAAATCTGTTTGCATATTCCTGTACACTGAGCATCATTGAAAAATCCAAAAATCATTAAAATAAGAAAGATAACAACATTCAGAATGATCAAAGTAAGAGTAGCACTGAATTTTTTCTTTGGTTTTGGTTTTTTATAATTATATGTGTAAGAATAATGATCTTTTTTAGGATTTGATTTTCTTTTTATCATTATCTCTTTCTTTTCTTTTTGATTTTCTTCTTCTTAATCTTCTTGGGTTTTTTCTTAACTTTTTTCTTCTTGACTTTAGCTTTAGTTTTCTTTTTCTTAATTTTCTTTCTTTTAGGTTTCTTTTTACGCTTTTTTTTCTTTTTGACTTTCTTTTTCTTTCTCACTATTTTCAGAATTTTTCTAAGTTTTTTCTTTTGTATTTTCTTCTTTGGTTTTTTCTTCTTTTTCTTCTTAATTTTTCTTTTTTTCTTCTTAACCTTTAATTTTGGTTTTGGGGTTATTCTTTCAAGTTCTAATTTTATAGCATTTAATTGTCTTCTTATCTGTTCTATTCTTGTTGATATTTCCTTGATTTTTCTTTCTCTTGGTACTGGTTGAAGTAGTTCTCCACATTCTGGGCATAAGAAAGCATAATGCATGGCTGTTTCCTCGCTCATTTCTATGTTATCAGCAGAGCATATATAGAAATTTTTCATTTTTCTGTTTTTTAGAATTTGTATCATTAATTGAATTTCTCTCTTTTTCAGTCTGAAAAGAGTATGTAAGGCTTTAATATTGTTTAAAGTCCAAAAATAAGTATACCAGCCACGGCGTTTGTCTTTTTTTCTTATAGAATCTAATATATTAAATTTAGAAAGCTTGTATATAATATTACGGGCCTGATTTATTGTTATGCCAAGTTTATCAGCTATTTTAAATTCATTAACATTCTTCTTCTGAAAAAGAATATCTACTATAGGCTCAGAATTCTTGCCAGCGATTATTCTTATTAATTCTTTAATCAAAGAATAAAGTTTTTTATCTTTTACTCGAATCATCTTCCTCTTTTCTATTTTTTCTGTTTATGTCTCTTTCAAACTCCTCTATTTTAAATATATTTCGTTTAAATATATTATTTAAGTATTTTAGATATCATTTGTCCTTTTTTGATAAATACGTGTTTTTCGTAATCTTTAAATAATATAAAACGTTTTTTAACTTATGCCTATTTTTAAGAAAAAGAAAAAAGAGGTAAAGGAGATAAAGACCCCTGATTTTAGTTATCCTGAGATTGAAGAGATGAAAAAAGCTGTTAAAGAACTGCCTCCAGAAGATTTATTAGATCTTCCAGAACTACCAGAGATGCCATCTTCTGAACTTCCCGAGCTTCCACAGATGATAGAAGATGGGGTATCAAGAGAAGAGAAGAAAAAAATAGAAAAAAAATTACCAAAAAAATTAACTCAGGAAATAGGATTAAGGAAGAAACTTCCCAAAGGCAGAGGAAGAGCAAAAGTAATCAAAGCTCCAAAAATGAAATATACTTTAGAAGGGCCTAAATCTAGAAGATCCCTTTTCATAAAAATTGACAAATTTAAGCAGATTCTTGCAAGTGTCGAAGATATAGAAAAAAGAGTCGTTGATATTTCACAGGTTATGAAGAAATTGAAGGAGATAAGAGATAAGGAAGATGAAGAGATGGATAAGTGGGAACAGGAAATTGAGGAGATAAAAATTAGACTTGAGGAGATTGAAGAAACCTTATCAAAAGTTGAAAATTAATTTTTCTACAATGGTTGCCTATATCAAACTAGATCCAGAAGAAGAAATAGCTATTAAAAGAGCTATCAGCAGGGCTTTAGCTACTAGTGATACTTTTCAAGATACAGGTAAAAGAGTATCAAAATTAAAGAAAAGTAAAAAATATGCTGCTAGAGGCCTTACGAAAGCGATGAAAGATATAGATTTAGAGATATCAAAGATAAAAGAAGCATTACCAGAATTAGAAAAAAAAGAACTAAAGCCATCTATCTTGAAGAAAGGAGTAAAAACAAAGAAAAAAGAAAAAATAGAGAAGAAAAAAACAAAAATAAAAAAAACAGCAAAAAAGAAACAAAAACTAAAGAAAAAGAGAAAAAAGACAAAACAAGAGATAGAGTTAGAAAAATTAAGAGAAAGGATATACAAACTTTAACTATCTTCTACCTTCTAGAGCAAGAAATGATTTTATTTGAGCAATAATTTCATCTATTTCTGTCCCAAGCCTGTCTTCATAAGCCTCTATTCTGCTTTTTATTATATATTTATCATAAATCCCACGGAAAAATTTTGTTATTGGATTTGATTCCCATTTGTTTTCATAATCCCTTTCCAAATAAGAGCCAAATTTTATTTCTATTTCACCTTTGTCTTTATTTATTTTAGTTCCAGCACGAGTGACTTCAACAACAGTTAAGCCTAAGATTCTTATAGTTATTTTAATTCTGAATCTGAAATAATCACTAATCTTTCTCAAGCAAAGCCATTCAATTTCAACATCCTTACCCTGAGCTTTTACTTTTTCACTATATTTCTTTTCTAAAACTACATATTCATAAGAAGTGAACCATTCATAAAGAAATCCATAAATCTCTTTAAAATCAAAAAGTCCTGCGTGGACTACCTTACCCTCATATACTGGACTTAATTCTGACATTTTATCTCTTTTAATAGATAAGTTAAAGAGTATTTAAATATTTTTTTAAAATATGAAATGCGCCAAGTGGGAATCGAACCCACATTGCAAGCTTGGGAAGCTTGCGTCCTACCATTAGACTACTGGCGCTTATGTTATTGAGTGAATAAATATTTATAAATATTAATTATATGTTGAATAGAGAGGGCGGGGAAAAAAATGGAATTTAAACCAAATATAATGGTTCCTGTTGGGATGAGAGAAAATAAAGAGACAGGAAAGATGGAGTTCTATTGCCCTAGAACAGAAAAGATTTTTGGTGAACTTGTTAAACTTACAATACCAAATCATCTTGAGGGTAAATTGAAATGTGCTTGTTTTGTTTATCTTTCTAGAAAAGAAGGTTCTAAATTAATGCTTGAATTTGAAAGAAATAAATCTTTACCTAGCATATGTAACATAGGAATTAATTATGATAAAATTGCATATCTTAAAGCTATGGAAAATGAAATAGAGAAATACAAAAAAGAGTATAATAATGGTGAAAAATCAGAAATACCTAAACAATTTTACAAACCAGAAATTAAAGGAGTAGAGGTAAAATGAATGCTTGGGATGAAATAATTGAAGCTAACAAATTACCTAATAAAACAGATTTTTCTATTATCTATGATTTGAATGAGAATGAAGAGATGGAAATAAGGGAATCAGGCAAGCCTAGACTAGAACAGACAGTTGAAATTCTACATCTAATTGCTTCTCTTGATCATGAATCTGCTGTTGTTCTTCCTGAAGGTTTTCTCTATAAAGTTGATGCACGAACTGTCAGGAAAAATGTAAGGCCAATAACACTAAGAAGAGTTTATTCTAAGAGAGCAGCTATAGAGCAAGAAATTACTCCTAGAAAACTAATAAGAGAGAAAATAAGACAGATGCAAGAGAGATATCAATCAAAGCCAGAAACCTTATGTGAGGATTATGCTGGAATCAATTATAGAGGTATCACTGATAAGAAGACTAAGAACTACTTGATTTCTGATGCAATTGAAGGATTTTTACATGCAAAAAATGCTGCATCTTTGATTGAAATTAAGAGATATGATACTCTTGAGAATCTTTTAAAAACCAAAGCTATGAATAAATTGCCAATTCATGAAAAAGCTTCAATAAGACGTGAGTTGTTAAAGATTAAGCAGAGAAAAATGCTTACACAAATATCAGACAAGCCTCGTAAGATTATTTTGAGTAGGGAGGCTGTAAGAATTGTCAAAAAAGTTCCTTCTACAAGCAAGAGAGAGAAATTTTATAAGAATATTAAATTCAGAAAGATTCCCGAGGCATTTCCAGATAATAAATATCCAGATCTTAATAAGGAATTTCATGCAGTGTGGACAGATTTTTGGATAGAACCAGCATGCACTTGTGAAGATAAAACTTGGTTTATCTCTTATCTAAGACCAAATCAAATATGGTATTGTGTCCATGAGATAGCAGCCTTCAGAAAAGCCTTAAGCATGGATTGGCAGAGAGGAAAACCAATAACATATCCTAATCCATACATAGCTTCATCTCCTTTTTTCAAACCAAATGAAGATGCTATTGAATTTTATATGAAACTTAGAAACCAAGTTTTTACTAAAAAAGAAAATTATTATGGTCATCTTGCAAAAGTTTATTGTGATATATGGCTCGAGAAAAAAGTTAGAACTAGAAAAATAGAATTAGTTTAAGAAACTTTTTTAAGTCTCCTTGTTCTTAATTTTTTATGACAAAGAAATTTTACATAACAACAGCAATAGATTATGTAAATGCTAGGCCACATATAGGTCATGCATTTGAAAAAGTTCTAGCTGATGCTATAGCAAGATGGCAAAAGCTTAATGGAAAGGAGGTTTTCTTTCTTACAGGAACAGATGAAAATGCACAAAAAAATGCTCAAGCAGCCAAGGAAGCAGGAATTCCAACACAAGAATTTGTTGATAAGAACTCTAAAATTTTCATTGAGCTTTGTAAGAAATTAAGCATTAGTAATGATGATTTTATCAGAACTACAGAACAAAGACATGTAAAGACAGCTCAAGAAATATTCAAGAAAGCTTATGATAAAGGAGATATTTACAAAGGAACTTATGAAGGGTCTTATTGTTATGGTTGCGAAGCTTATAAAACTGAAAAAGATTTAGTTGACGGAAAATGTCCGCAACATCCAAATCGTGAGATAGTATTATTAAAAGAAGAAGCTTATTTTTTCAAGTTAAGTAAATATAGAGATCAGCTTATAGAGTTTGTTCCAAAATATATTATTCCTAAATCTAAGAAAAATGAAATTCTTTCCAGATTAAAAACAGAAGAGCTCAAAGATTTGTGTGTTTCAAGAACTAACTTAGATTGGGGAATTGATTCTCCTATAGATCCAAAATTCAAAATTTATGTCTGGATTGATGCCTTAACTAATTATATTTCTGGAGCAAGTGGGAATTGGCCAGCTGATTTACATATTATTGGTAAAGATATTAATTGGTTTCATTCAGTTATATGGCCAGCAATATTAATTTCAACAGATTATGAACTTCCTAAGAAACTTTTGGTTCATAGCTTCTTAAATCTTAAAGGAACAAAAATAAGTAAAAGTTTAGGAAATATAATTGACCCTCTTAAATTACTTGAAAACTATCCTAGTGATTCTTTGAGATATTCGTTATTAAGATGTAATATTTTTGAGGATTCTGACTATAGTAAAGATATTTTGATTGAAAGAAATAATAAAGAATTAGCAGACAAACTTGGCAATTTAATTAGTAGGGTCAGCGCATTAGCAGAGAAAAATGGAATTGAGAAAATTGAGAATAGCCTGCTTAAGAAATTAAAATTAGAAGAAATAAAAAAGAAATTTGAAGAATATGAATTAGACAAGGCTTTAACTTTAATATTTGAATTTGTTGATAAATGCAATACTTATGTACAGGAAAAAAAGCCATGGGAAACTCAAGATAAGAAAGTTCTGTATGAGCTCGTTGATAGTATTAAAGCCCTCTCTATTTTGTTATGGCCATTTATTCCTGAAACAAGTGAGAAGATAGCTAAAAGTCTTGGATTTGAAATTAAATCTCTTGATCAGATCAATAATCCTCTTGAAGTTAAATCAATAAAAAAATCACCTATTCTTTTTGAAAAGATAAAAATGGGGGAATAAAATAAAAAATGGAAATAGCATTTAAGGAGTGGCAAAAACTTGATCTTAGGATTGCGAAAATTCTGGATGTCAAAGACCATCCAAATGCAGAGAAATTGTATCTGTTAGAGATAGACTTAGGTGGAGAAAAGAAGACCTTGGTTGCTGGGCTTAAAGAGCATTACAAACCAGAAGAATTGAAAGGAAAGTTATGTGTTGTATTTACAAATCTTGAGCCAGCGACTATAAGAGGAATTAAGAGTGAAGGTATGATTATGGCTGCTGTGAATAAAGATAAGAGTAAGGTTATTTTGTTAGCTCCTGAAAAAGATATTGACTTAGGAAGCAAAATAGAGTAAGGATAAATTCATTTTGATTGTTCTTAGATCGATTTGTTGTAATTTTTAAGGGATTATAGAAAAGATTTATAAAGAATTGTGTCTTTTTATCATAAATTAAATTATATTAATTAATTTTTAAATGAATATTTTAACAAATACAAACCTTCATTCAGGCGGAGGAATATCAAAAAGAGCTAATGAGATGATTCGATACTTTGAAAAGAAAAAACTTCCATTGACTGTTATAGGAGTATCAAAAGAGAATTATAAAATAGAAAGAAAGGGCTCTGTAAAAATTTATCATGTTCCTATTAATAGTGATAAAAAAATAGAACACACAATAGATATTTATAAAGGATTAAAAAATATCGATAATCTAGAAAAAAGATTTAATCCAACTATTGAAACTATTGAGAAAATAATATCTGATGAAAAAATAGATCTGGTATTATCAGAAGGAACATTTTATGCACCTTGGATGATTCACAGAGCAACAAAAAAATTGAATATACCAATGATAGTTGTTTATGCAGGAATTCTAACAAAAGAAGAATCAGATGTTCCTGAACCTTTAAATAATTTATTCAGACAAATAGAATTAGATTTTAACAGGTTAGATAATTTCTATATTTTTCCATCACGATTAACTAAAAGAGAAGTTGAAAAAATATTTGGAAGAAAAATTGAAAAATCCATAGTTATACCAAATGGAATATCTAAGGAATTTTTTAAAGAATCTTATACTTCTAAAAATAAAAATTCAATAGGTTTTGTTGGAAGAAATCATCCTATTAAGAATTTAGAATTTTTAATATCTTTAGCAAAAGTTTTGGATAAGAAAGGTGATAAATATGATATATCAGCAGTATCAAAAATAAAAGACGGTAAAAAAATAAAGAAAGAGTTAGAAGATAGAAACATAAGGATAATTCCAACGATGAGTACTGATAAATTAAATGATTTCTTCAGGGAAATGGGGATAATAATTTGCCCTTCTTTTTTTGAAACATATGGTAATGTGCCTGCAGAATCTATAGCAACAGGAACTCCCGCATTAATTAGTGAAAATATGGGAGTATCAGAAATTTTCCAAGAGATTGGTTTAACAAATCTAATTCTAGAAGATTTTAGTTCAACAGAAAAAGTAATAGATAAAGTTAAAGAAAATGTGGGATTATCAATAAAAAAAAGCATTATAGAACAAATAAGAGAAACTTTAACATGGGATAGTACTATGGGAAAATATGTTAAAACTTGTGAAGAAGCTTTATCTTGATTTTTGATTTTGAAGCAAAGATTAATTGAACAATAATGTAATTACTCTATCATAGTTAAAATAGAAAGCTTTATAAATAAATATTTCTTTTAAGTTTTAGAATGACAAGATTAGTTAATTTAGATGGAGATGAAAAGAATTTATCTATAGCTGGAATGGGAATATTAGATATAGAACAGCTTAAGAAATTGGATTCTTACAAATATGCTAAAGGTTTTTTAGTTTTCTGGAGAACAGCTATTCAACAGATGAGAGGAATGGTTAAAATAGAAGGAATAGTAAAAAATATAGGAGAATATTCTTCTGATATAAATGCTCAATTAGATAAAGATCTAGACAGGAGAGGGGAAATTTACAGAAAAGCTGAAACCTTGTTTAGGGAATATAAAGAGAAAGGTATTCTTGAGATGCCACTTTACGTTGCTGCTTTAAGTTCAGAAAAAAATAATAAAATTAAAATTCAAAAATTAATAAATGGTACAGAAGAATATGTAGATAAAAAATTAGATGATTTATTGTTCGCATTAAAAAATGATCACCAAGCAAAAAAGACTCTTAACAAATATCTCAGCAAACAGATGTTTGATGACGTAGAAAAAATAGTAGATACTTCTAATTATTCAAATAAAAAATAAGAATTTTTAACTAATTCTTTTTTTGTTATATTTTATAATATCAATAAAAGATCTTGTAGAATTACATGTAGTGCAATTATAGAAAGGCATTATTCTCTCACTTTTAATATCACCAATGTATTCAAAATCTGTTTTTTGTTTACAAGAAGGACAGAAAACACCAAATAAATTTTTCTCAAGCTGGCTAGGTTCTGCATGAAATGTTTCTCCTTTGTTGAATGTTATTTCTTTCATTTTATTTTAATTAATTTAATGGGCCTGCTCGGAATTGAACCGAGGATCTCAACCGTTCCCGTCAGAACTTGGGAAGTATCGGAACCGCAGGTTCTGATTGTGAGGGTTGCGTCCTAACCACTAGACCACAGGCCCTGAATTGTTATGGTTGATAAATAATTATGTTGCCTCGTCCTTTTTTGATCTTTCTTACCTTACCCTGGCTTTCTAAATCTGTTATTACTAGAGATGCTTTTGCCTCGCTTATTCCAAGCTCTTTTCTTAAATCTTTTTGTGTAACTCTTTTTTCTCTCTTTAAAATGGCTAGAGTTTGGGTCATGACTTCATCTCCTGTTGGCTTAACTTTCTCTTTAACTGCTTTTGCCTTGAATTTTTTCTTCCTCTTTTTTTTGAGTAATTTTTTTCTTAATCTATCTATGGATTTTCTATAAAAGAAATAAATCATTATAGCTACTATAGCAATAGCTGCGATTATTATTCCAATAATTAATCCTATACTTATCCCTTTCTTTTCTTTTAATAGTTCTTCAATCAATTTAAGTTCATTTTCATCAAATTCTAAGTCTTCTATATCTACTGTTTCAAATAATATGAGATCAATAACAAAATCTCCCTCACTTGGTAAGGTTATTGTTTCTTTATCATAAAGCAAAACTCCTTGATAAGAATAATATGCTTCAATTTCATAGGTTCCATTAGATACAATAAAAGAATAAGTACCATCATTAGCAACCATGTTTTGTTTTGGAGTGCTGTTTATCTCAACCAGAGCTTTTTCAGCTAGTTCCAAATCAGGTCCATAAATTGTTCCATAAATTGTAGCTGCTTGAACTAAAGACAGAGCTAGAATAAATGCAATTATTATAATTATTACCTTAGCCTTTATCATATAACATAAAAAAGAAGATACTTTAAAAACTTTACCAAATCTTATGGATATAAAGCTTAATAAAGCATATCTCAACTTTCTCCTGAAAGTGTTTTTATAAATTAAATTTCTTTAATAGAACTGTAAAAAGCAGGCAGGCCAGTAGCCTGCTTTCATGTTTAAAATGGAATCAGAAAAAATAAACCAAAAACCAATAGATTTAGATGAACTTTTGAATGGGAGAACAAAGATTGAGAGAACAGAAGAAGAAATTAAAACAGATCCAGAGAATGAAGATGATTTTTTTGGACCAAAAATAGAGAAATCCCCTAAGACAGATAAAAAAACAATAATAATAGTAGATTATGACTTTGGAAAGGAAAATGAAAACAGAAATTCTATCTCTACATTGAATCATAGAGCTGTTTATCTTAAGAACAAAGCCAATGAAAAAGCCAATATATGGTTTCTTTGCTCAAAAGGGTTATATGAGCTTTTCTTAAATGGTGTTAAAGGAAAAATTGATCATATTATTCTAGGCAATTATGAAAAAATTGGAATGATAGATGATATTCTCAAAGATTTCAAGAAAAAAGGTTTTGATGAGGATAAAATAATCTATCAAAGACTTAGAGATTTTAGAGAGTATGTTAGAGATTTTTCTGCTAAAACTAGATTAGATCTTGATATTAATAAAAAAAGAGAAAATGAGGTAGAATACTCACATAATGAGATTGATCTTGATGAACCAAAAGAAGATAAAAATAAACCAAAAATAGAGAGTGTTAGAAGTGGAGGATATCCTGTCAATATAATTGATATTGATGAAATCCTTGAGGAAATAGAAGTAAAAGAAGAAACTAATCCTAAACAGATAGATCTTGTTAAGGATGTATTAGATTCTAATATTATTGATGAATTAATTAATACTGATAAAAAAAAGCCAAATTCCCATTATCTATAAAATAAAATGACAGACAAAAAAGAAACAAGCAAGCCTGATATAGAAGGATTTATGACAGATGAAGAGATATTAAAAGAAAAAGGTTTTGGGGGTGGTTTTGAAACTCATACTAAAATACATTATAAGAGCAGGATATCATTAAATATGGATCAAGTTAATGACCTAAATGCAAGTGTTCCTTATGCATTAAAGGAACTTTTACCAGGATACGAGATATGCCCTGAGAGAGGATGGGTTAATCTAACTGACAAAAATCTAGGTTTTGCCACTTTAGAAGAAGGTATTTTTTATTTTGTAAAGAAAAATGGCCAAGATACTGGAGATGTGGTAAAAATAGGTTCTACATTTGTAATATATGAAGGAAATGGTAATCAACATATATCACATCCTATAAGTGATTTTTTGCCAAAACATCTCAAACAAGTTTTAAGAGGAGAGAGATTTAGTAGATATAATTTAAACAGACTTGGTCCTCTTGTAAATGAATCTTTGGAGAGTTTGAGGAGATTACTTGAACCAGAAAGAACAAACAGAACAATAGAACAGATAGTAGAGGATGTAAAAATAAATGAGCCTGAAAAACTAGAGTGCAAGGCTCAAAGCTATAATTTCTTATCTGATATGCAAGGAATAATAGAGGATATTGCTAATGAGGGTGGAACTCTTGGCGGCCTTACAGCAACAGATGAATATAAAGCTCCGGACAGTAAGAATGCTGGTGAGATTTACATTAAAAAGGAAGATCCTAAGTTCACTGGTCTTCTGAATACATATCCTGATTTAAAAGAATTAACTGCTATTGCTCAAGGTCTTTTGATAATCAATTATTTTGCTGAACTAAAATTAAATAAGGCTATGTCATTAGCTGCAAAAATTCCTGCCAAATATCAAAAAATTGTATATTCTGTTTATGATAAATTAAATACTAAAGAAAATTTGAAAGGAGGTTAAAAAAGATGAAATTTATAGCTTTATTTATAGCCCTTATTTTGATAGTGGCTATGGTTCCTTCAGTTTTTGCTGCTGGTGATCAAAAAGCTTGGGTAACTGAAAGTGTTGAAGGTGTGAGAGAGAAGTTCATACAAGAAAATACATTTAGAGAGCAGATAAAACAGCAAATTCAGAAATGTGAGAATAGTGAAGAAGAAGAGTGCATTGTAATAAAAAATGCAGCTAATCAGCTTGTGAAAAATGTTCTTTTAAGGGTTTGTTCAGGAAATGAAGATATTTTTGAAGCATTTAAAGAGAGGATTGACAAGAATCCAAAGCTAACTGATGAAGAAAAAGAGACACTAAAAGAAACAATAGAAAGCCAAAAAGATAAGTTAGAAGAACTTTGCTCAGGGATTGAAGATGCAGATAGAGAAGAACTTAAGGAAATTATCAAAGAGATTCGTGCTTTGATAAAAGAATCCCATCTTAAATTTAGAATCACAAAAAGAATTGTTCTTTTACATAGGACAGGCTTGGTGATTCAAAGAGCCGAGCATCTTGAAACAAAACTAGATGACTTTATAGAGAAGTGGAATTGTACAAACACTACAAACATAGATCCTCTTGTAGAACAGTTTAATGGACAGATAGCTGAAGCAAGAATTAGTTATGATGAATCTAGAGATCTATGGGAACAGTTCATGGAGTCTGTGCAAAATCATGAGCCAGATACTGAGATTTTAAGAGAGGCTCAAGCAAAAATGCAACTTGCTCAACTTAAGCTTAAAGAAGCTCATCTGACTCTTAAAGAGATAATCCAAGAATTAAGAGAATGCCGAGAACTGGGTGAAGAGGAAGAACCAGAGGAAGAAGAGGCAGAAGAAGAGGAACCAGAAGAGGAAGAAGAGCTTGAGGAAGAGGAGGAATAGAAATAAGATGGAATCAAAAATTTTAGCAGTAGTCTTAACTATAATACTACTCCTCTGTTTTATTTTTGTTTCAGGAACAGGTTGTGGAGAAGCTAGCGCAGAAGCCCAGGCTCAAGAATTAAACTCAGAATTAAACAGTTTAGAAGATTTAAGTAATGAGATAGATAACTTAAATATGAATGAATTTAGTGAATCTGAGCTAGAAAATTTGGAAGGAATTATTTAATCTCCTTCTTTTTTTATTTTTTATTTTATTTTTGTTCTATTTCTTTAATAACATTTAGAGCAATTTCATCTAAATCTTTTTCTTTTTTATCATAACAGATCCAAGTATAGATTTCATGAGGATAATTATACAGGACAATAGGATTGTTATTTACATTAGAAGGAGCAATAATATATTTTCTGTCATCAAATTCTGCTATGATTATCTTGCCATAGATTTTTTTCCCACTAATTACAGCATCTCTTCCTAGAAAAATATCTTCCACTTTTGTATTGATTGTAAGACTGCTGGATTCTTTTATTTTCATTGCTAATTTATTATTTTTATCAGAACCCAAATATAAACCTAGTTTTGTGAAACCTTTTAAATCTTCAAATAAATCTAACATTTTAACTTATTTTTTCTGAAGCCTTCTTTATCAGATTTTCTCTTATATGATTATGCAAAGATACACTGTAATCTGGATTGTATTCTAGGATTTTTCCGCAGAATTTTGGCTCTGTGCAATAACCAAGAATGCATTTTGGGCCTATTAAATAATTGAGCTCTGGGATAATACCACTTAAGGTGTCTTTTATAATTTCTGCTTTCTTTTCTGCAGTTGCTCGTCTTTCAGGCTCACAAGTTGTGCAAGTTCTTAATGGAAGTTCCAAATCAATTAGGTTTATCAAATCATACGTCTCTACTGTCCTTAATCTAGTATTTCTTGGAACAATATAGATAGCATCTCTTTCTTCTATACTAGCATCAAGAAGTTCTTTTCTTAATAGGTGTTGTTTTGAAGATATCCATACATAATCTCTGAGAAGCTCTTTATCTTTTTTTATTTCTGGTGGAATAACAAAAGCTTTTTCTGATCTCTTGAAAAGATCTTTTTTATTTCTAGATGATTCTATGATTTCATATGCTCTGTCACTTGCTCTATATATTGACTCTACGCACTGTCTTAAAGTTGAATGTCTTTTTTGCTCACTCCAAACGCGCCATGATAAACTACTTACTGTTTTTAATGAGATAGAATCGTTATAAGAATCAACTATATCTCTTAACAACAACAAGTTTTCTCTGGAAGCTTTTGATAATTCTTTAGGATTTAAAATAGTGTGTGTGAAACTTATTTTTTCTTCTAGATATTTTAATTTCTTTCTCAAGCCCTTAGTTGGTTGTATGTTTATTGAAGTTGGTATTATTGTTGGTTCAAGAGGATTTCCCAATAATTTTGCCATTTCTGTTGCAAAATTATCATCTTTACCTTTGAATACATACCAATGAAGATAAGTATCACGAAGAGCAGCTTTTCTTGTATCATACATTATTTTCATATCTATATCAGGCAGTATATCATTTTCTAATCTTGATATTAATTCTTCCACTTCTCTTGGCATCCATATCTGATTAGTTTGTTTTTGCTGTTCTAATTCAAGAGCAAGAGTCATGATAGAACTTAAAGGCAACCTTATATAGAGATCACATGGATTATTATAAGGAACAACTTTGGAAGCTAATTGTTTGCTTCCAATTTTATCAATTATTTTATCATAAATTTCTATAGCTGTTTCTGATGTCTCTACATATTCTTTTCTAAGATCATATTTTTTATCAATAGAGTCTGGAATTATTATGTTTTCTTTATGTATTTTCGCTCTTCTTCCACTAGTCACAAAACTTCTTGAAAATGGTATTCCTGTAAGAGCAGAATCAAGAAGTTTGCTTCCATGTAATTTTAAAGCAATTCCTGCAGTGCCGTCAAGAGAGTGACCTCTTAGCATAGAACTTGAAAATTTATTGAATGCTGTCTCTCTTATATTTTCTTCTTTCAGTATTTCTTCTTCTAATCCTTTTATTAAAGGCACTGATTTGTAAACAGCTTTCTGGAGAAAACTAACTATATAATCTGGCCCTAAGAAATCCTTGCCAATTTTCTTTCTTAATCTTTTGTCTTTTATCTCTATCTTTGGCCAGAAACCAGCTAATTCAATTTTAAGTTTATTTTTGATAGGCATGCAAATAAAATCTGATAGAAATTTAAAAAGATTGATATGATAGAAAATATATCTGTCTAAATATATTTTTTAGTTTTGATTAACCACAAGAAGACCAGCCACAAGAAGGATTAGTGCATGTTCCACCCATACATCCTTCAGCAAAATCTAAAGAAGCACCACATTCTGGACAGCGTTGATCTACTTTATTAATATGACTAGAATTTATTTCAGGAGCTTTTTCTTTTTTTGTTCCAGGATTTTCATTTGTTTTTTGTTTTTCTTGTTTTGGTTTTGAATTTACTGAATCTCCCATTGGAAATTCTCCATTAGCGATTCTTTGTTCATGATATTGCATTGCTTGGATCATTGCATCTGGGCAAGAACTTATTTTACTTGGTCCTAAACCAAATTGTTTTGGACATGTTGTTCCGGACAGAAGTTTATAGATTTTTTTAGTATTTCCTCCTTGTTGTAAGTAAATAGAAGTAAGAATACCTTGAGCAGCGGTCTGTGCATTTCCACAACCACCTGGAGGGTTCATGTTCTGGAAAACTTCAAGGAGTTTTCCTGTTTTTGGATCATGATTTACAGTGACAAAAAGTTTTCCACATCCTGTATTCATTTCATATGTTTCTCCAGGGAGTGATTTATATTTTACTATACGACCTGGCAATTCTAGATTAAGCATTTTTTCAAGATGGTTTTCTTTTTTATCTTCTACTTTTTCTACTTTTTTTTCTTTTATGACTTGCTTTTGTCTGCTGCCATCTCTATAAAGAGTTATTCCTTTACAACCAAGCTTATGTGATAGTTGATATACTTCTTTTACGTCTTCTACTGTAGCAGAATTTGGCATGTTTGTTGTCTTGCTTACTGCATTATGTGTGTATTTCTGGAATGCTGCCTGCATTTTCACGTGATATTCTACAGGAACATCTCTGAAAGTGACATAAACTTTCTTTATATGATCAGGAACAAAATCTAATTCTTGCAAACTTTTTCCTTTAACAAGCTCTGAAAGAACCCTATCTGGATCTATTCCATTTTCTCCTAGGTCTCTTTCTAAAAATTCATTTCTAAATTCCCTGGTTTTGTTATCAGCATCTGTATGAGTATAAACTATACCAAATAAAGGTTCAATTCCTGAAGATGCTCCGCTTATGATTGATATAGAGCCTGTTGGGGCTATTGTTGTGCATGTAGCATTTCTTCTTGGCTTATTTCCATTCTCTGCATAGATACTTTTATCAAAATTTGGAAAAGCCCCTCTTTCTTCTGCTAATTCTTCTGATTTTTCCTCAGCTGTTTCCTGCACAAATTTCATTACTTCTTCTGCTTTTTCAACAGCTTCCTCAGAACTATAAGGGATTTTTAATTGAGTCAACATATCTGTCCAACCCATAACACCAAGACCAATTTTTCTATTTCCATGCACCATTCCCTCTATAGGTCCTCTTAAATCAGTTCTTACTATTTTTTCTAAATCTTTATATTTTTTTTCAATTCCTTGTTCTTTGAGAAGTTTTTGTATACAGCGTGTGATGTCTTCATATCTTTCTTTTGGTAGAGGCATATAAAAATTACTCATATCTACTACATTATCTAAAAAATGTACTGCTTTTTTAACAGTCTCTCCTAATTTTTTATAATCAACTTTTCCGTTTTTAACCAATAATCCTAAATTAATTGAGCCAAGATTGCAAGCCTCATATGGTAGTAATGGTTGTTCACCACAAGGATTAGTTGCTTCTATTTTTCCTATTTTTGGGGTTTGATTATATCTATTAATTTCATCTAGAAAAATGATTCCTGGCTCTCCATTTCTCCAAGCTAGATTAGCAATTTCATCAAAAACAAGTCTAGCATCTAGTGTTATTCTTCCTTTTTCATCAACTTTTCCAACTTTTTTTGTTTTAACTTTTGTTATTCTTCCTCTTATATCCATCTCTATAGGGTTTTGATATATGACATCACTATCTTCAACGATCAAAACTCTTTCATTTTTGGTTATTAATCCCTGTTTCATACTTTCTTCATCTCTTTTTATATCCTTCATTGTAAAATCATAGAATTTGTCTTTTCTAGGATTTTTTAGAGTGTAGTGTTCTCCATTTTTAACAGCTTCCATGAAAGCGTCTGTTACACCAACTGAAAAATTAAAATTTTCAAATCTCCTATCTCTTTCATTCTCCTTAGCATGTATAAATTCTAGAATATCTGGATGATCTACTCTTAAAATACCCATGTTTGCTCCTCTTCTAAAACCTCCCTGATTCACAGCATGTGTTGCAGAATCATAAGCTATAATAAAGCTGACTGGGCCTGATGCTTTTCCATATGTTGTAGAAACAAAATCATTTTTTCTTCTTACTTTTGAAAATGAAAATCCTGTTCCTCCACCGCTTTTATGAATCATTGCAGTATTATAGACCTGACCAAATATACTTTCCATATTATCTTTTACAGGCAAGACAAAGCATGCTGAAAGCTGTTGCATTTTTCTTCCTGCATTCATCAATGTCGGAGAATTAGGCATAAATTCCTTATTAACCATCATTTCATAGAATTTCTTGGCTGTCTCATAAGTTTTTTCTTCACTACTTGTATAATGAAGATCAGGATAAGCCATATTTGCTGCGACTCTTGCAAACAAACCTTTGACATCTTCTTGAGGAACACCCCATTCATCTTTTCTGAGATATCTTTTTGCTAATACTGAAATTGCGTTTGGTGTAAAATCAGCCTGAACATCTAAACCTAGGAGTCTTTCTTCTAGCTTTTTTGTCTTAGTTTTATCGTAAGTTTCATATAATCTTGGATTTTCCATAAGTGTCTCCATTTTTTCATCCCTCACCTCTTAATTTTTCTATGTATTATTTCTATTTCCTTTTTCCAAGCTCTTTCAGTGTTTTCTTGAAATCACCGATGTCTTCAAATTCACGATATACAGAAGCAAATCTAACATAAGCCACATTATCAATCTTCTTTAATTTTTTCATAACTAATTCTCCAATAATCTTAGTTGGAACTTCAGGACCATAACCTCTCATCTTTGTTTCTATTTCAGTAACAGTTTTTTCAATAGTTTCCTGGCTGACAGGGCGTTTCTCGCAAGCCCTCATTATTCCCATCAATAACTTTTCTCTATCAAAAGGCTCTCTTCTTTCATCTTTCTTAATTACTCTTATGTTTGTCTTTATCCTTTCATATGTAGTAAATCTTTTTTTGCATTTTAAACACTCGCGCCTTCGTCTAGTTACTTCTTCTGTATCTCTTTTATCCAAAACTTTTGTATTTCCAGAGCAATACGGACATTTCATTTTTTTAATAAAGTTAAAGCAACCATATATTGTGCCTCTTTTAATTATGGAAACAAGATGTTGTATTTTCTTTATAAATATTATTGTTCTAAAATTCAATCTATTAAATAAAATTTACTGAACAAACCCTAAATAAAATTGAATAAAGACAAAGAAAACGTAAAGCAACAAGAGAGCAATTCCTTCCATTACATATAATCTAGAACCACTGTGCATGAAGGTTGCGAATAGAAATGTTAACAAGACAAGGAATATTGCACTTACAAGAACAAGCATTAGGTTAGCAGTAATAGGGAAGATTAATGCTGTTATGCCAAGAACAAGAGTTGAGTTTACAACAACGCTTCCTATTAAATCTCCTAAAGCCATTTCTCCACGTCCGAGTTGTGCAGCCCTAGATTCAAAAGCAAGTTCTGGTAATGAAGTGCCTATGGCAACCAAGAATAGACCAATAAAAATAGGGGGCAACATTAATTCTAGAGATAAGACAGTGGCATATTTAACGACAAAATAAGAACTTAAGAAGAGAAGAACTAAAGAAGCAATAAAAATTATAGAAAAAAGCACTATTTCATTTTTCTTTATTTTTGTTTTTTCTTCCAGGAGTTTCTTGAATTTCTTTCTTCTTTTAAGAATGCGCCAAGAATAAAAACAAAATGCTGCTATAAGTATTATCCCATCAATCCAATTTAATGAACCATCTATAAAGAATAAGACAAGTGGTAAAATTACTATTGGAATAAGAAATAAAGAATCTATTTTAATATCTTTTCTTTTAATTTTTATTCCTCGGGCCAATAAAATCATTATACCTCCTACTAAAGCAAAATCAGCTATATTAGAACCAATAACATTTCCCAAACTAATAGCAGTATTTTTGGCTAGAGCAGAACTTATTCCGACAAAAATTTCTGGCAATGAGGTTGCTATTGCCATAATTATGAAGGCTGCCATAAATTCACTAATACGTAAAAATACTGAAATTTTTCCAAGACTTTTAACAAGAAAGGTTCCGCTTCCAAAAAGAATCGCGCATGAAAGAACAAAAAATAACAAATTTATCCATAACATTTTTTTATTTTAATTATTTTTTTATTTCCTCTTTTTTAAAATTATATTAATCATTAATCATAACAACTTGATTCTTGCCTTTTTCTTTTGCTTTGTATAGAGCAATATCAGCCTGATCTAACATATATTGTATTCCTGCTTCTGTTAATTTAGATATGCCCATGCTTACTGTAATTTTTTCAAATCCTTTTTCAATCCTTTTACTTATTGCTTTTATTTTTGTTTCTGTAATCTTTTTTCTTATTCTTTCAGCTATTTCTCTTGCTTTTTTCAGTTTCGTGTTTGGAAGTACAATAATGAATTCTTCTCCTCCATATCTCGCAACAAAATCTTCTTTTCTCGTTAATCTTTGAATTGTTTTTGTTATAGCTCTAAGAGCCATGTCTCCTTGTAAATGACCATATGTATCATTATATTGTTTAAAATTATCAATGTCAAGCATTATAACAGCTAGAGGCAATCCCTGTCTTATTGATTTTTCCATCTCTCTACCAAGTAATTCATCAAGAATTCTTCTGTTGAATACACCAGTTAGATGATCTCTTGTTGCATATGAATAGAGCTCATTAAAAAGTCTTCCAAGAGCTCGAACTTCTGGTTTTGGCTTTTTTATTTCACTCTTAATTTGTTTACTTATCTCATCTAATTTAACATACCTTTCTTCTTTCTTACCTTTCCTCTTTTTCATTCTATTCAATCTTTAGATTCATATCTATTTTTATATTAACTTTGTTGCTGTTAGTTTTTGGGATTATAAAACTTATTCTCTTTAATATTCTAGATTTTTTATTTTCTCTACTTTCTTTTTTCAATTTTTCTAGATGAAATCGGGTGTTTTTTGGTTCTTTAATTGTAAGTATAAGTTTGTTATTCTTACCAGAGATGATTGCTGTATTCCCCCTTACAATAACATCAAGCCAAGTAATGAATGCCTCTTCAATTTTCGGAGAATTGTTTGAAAATAAATATTTATCCTTTAATATTAGGTTATTATTAATAATTGATATATTACGAATGAGATTTTTCAACTTAGGAATATTATAGCTCTCCGACATTTTAAGATTTACGGATTTTAGATTCTTTTCTTTTTTAACGGACAATATTTTACCAGAAAATTTTCTTCCTGCAGATTGAAGGTTATTATCAATTTTTGGAACACTATGCCCATAAGAATTTGTAAAAATATTTTTGTATCTTTCTGAATTATGGTAATCATGATATCCCTTACTGTATAGTCCTCTTCCAGGGTCGGTAATAAAATTTTCACCAGAAATATTAATAATAAAACTTCCGACGTCGTTATGGTTATGTCTCTCTCCATTATCTCCTGCTTTGACAATCAAGTTAATTGATTCCCCCTTCTTTATATTATTAGTCAGGCGAACTATTCCGGCATCAGGTAAGTATGAATCAGAAATCTTAACAGCTTTCATAGATTTACCATTCCACCATAAAATATACCTTAGAAGAGTCGTAATTCCAAACCAATCAATAATAAATGGTTCAGTTATTAAGTTTAACAAAGATTTCTCATGGGATCTTTCGGACATTCTTTGAATAATTCCTGGATGGAAAATTGTTCCAGTTTCTGAAGAATCTGAAAATGTTGCAAAAACTTTAAGACTAAGCTGTATCTTTGAAGGATAAGAAGCAATATTCTTAATTTTTTTTATCTTAAATAGATCTATTTTATTGTTAGTTGAAGCTCTCAACATTTCAGAAAAAATCAAAAACATACTGATTCCATAATTCCAATAAAGAATCCCTTCTGTTGTACTTCCATCTTCATTGAATGAATTCTTAATAAAATTGTTTAATCCTTCAATAGTTTTGTGAATAGCTTTTGATTTTCTATTAACATCTTCTTCAATTAATAAAAATGCACATCCAATCTCGCTGTTAGTTACACCTGTCCAATTATCTACGTCATTATCATATTTACTTTTTAAGGGATTGGACAAAAATGGGTTGAATACTTTTTCATTAATAGAATCCTTAACTTTTTTGATAATATTTTTGTGCAATCTATCTTGTAATAGAAATAAAATTTCAGCTAATATAAATGCTGTATCTGCTGAATAAATTTCAAGTATTCTGCCTTCGTGCCAAGGTGGAATCCAACTTTGTTCCTCACAAATTGCATTAAGATATTCTTCTATAATTTTCAAATATTTATTATAGCCAAATAAATAATAAAAAACAGCAATAGATAGGTTTTCTCTACGAGCATCATATGGAATTTCATATGGAGCCCTTAAACCCCCTGATTCATATGTATCATATAGTTTCTGATTAAGTTTTGGGATTTCCCCAAGGTTTTTGCACTTTTTTTTAATTTGTGTTAGTAAAATTTTCCCTTTTTTACTTTTTAAAAATAAATGAGGATTTTCAAGAAATTTTTTTAGTTCTGGAAATGGATGATTATTTGAACTTAGGAGTATACGGAGTTCTTCTTCCTCAATTTTAAACTTGTGAATAGTTTTATTCTCACCCATTTTATAGATGTTAAATTATGGTTTTTTTCTATTACTCTTACCTTTCCTCTTTTTCATTCTTATGCTCTATATCTATTATTATTTATTAAATATTCTAGGCTTTAAATATTTAAATAATTCTCCAGCAAATAGTATTGAAATAGAAATTAAAAATATTATTGAAAATTCTTTGAATGTTAGTGAAGAAGTTCCGAAAAGAGATTGTAGGAATGGTATTTGGACAATCAAGATTTGTAATATGAATGATATTATTATGGCCCCAAGCAATATCCAGTTAGTCTTTAGTTTATATAGAGATTGTCTGAATGACCTGAAATTAATTGCATTAAATCCTTCAAAGAATACAAGACTAGTGAATGCAATTGTCTGGAGCTTTATTGCATCTAAGGCAGTAATCATATTGATAGAGAAAAGAATGCCTAAAGTTATAAGTATGGCAAGTAGAAACCATATCAATACAATTCCAGATGTGAATAGTTTAGCTTCTGTTGGTTTTCTTTTCATCACATCTACCTCAGGATGTTCGAGACTTAGAGTAATGGCTATTATTCCATCACTCACGAGATTTATCCATAATATTTGTATAGGAATAAGAGCTAGCATAGTTGGCCAGCCAAGTCGAGAAGCAAAAATCAGAGCAAAGACAATTATGAAAATTTCAGCAAGATTACTGCTTAGAAGATAGTATGAGAATTTCTTTATATTATCAAAAACACGACGTCCTTCTTTAACTGCTTTTGCTATAGAAGCAAAATTATCATCTGTAAGGATTATATCTGAAACATCTCTAGTCACATCTGTACCTCTTATACCCATAGCAATACCAATATCAGCTCTCTTAAGAGCAGGAGCGTCATTCACACCGTCACCAGTTACAGCTACGATTTCTTTTTCTTTCTTGAGCAATTCTATTATCCTTAATTTTTGTTCTGGAGTTGTTCTTGCAAAAATTACAGTATTCCTTAATTTAGATCTTAACTCCTCATCATTCATTTTCTCAATATCTCTGCCAACAATTGCCTCACCAAACAGACCTATTTGTTTTGCTACTGCTACAGCTGTCAGCTTAGCATCACCAGTAATCATCTTAACTGCTATCCTAGCCTCCTTAGCTGCTTTAATTGCTTCCTTGACTTCAGCTCTTGGAGGATCTAACATTCCTTGGAATCCTACAAAAATAAGTTCAGATTCAGCATCTTTTTGTGAAAATTTCTTACTAACAGGTTTGTAGGCAAAACCTAAAACTCGCAAACCTTGTGAAGCCATCTCTTCATACACTGCAAGAAGTTCTTTTCTTCTTCTTGAAACAAGTCTCATAGCTGTATTCCCTATAAGTTCTTTTGAGCATCTCTCTAAAATTATTTCAGGAGAACCCTTTACATAACTCACAAATCCAGAATCTGTTTTTCTGACTATAGACATAATCTTTCTTTGGGAAGTAAAAGCAAATTCTTTTACTCTTGGCTCTTGTTCAGTCAGAATTTTTTTATCAAAACCAAACTCAGAAGCTAGATGAAGAAGAGCAGCTTCAGTAGGATCACCAATTATTTTTTCCTTATCTTTTATTTTTTCAATGCGGGCATTATTACATAAACAATTTATTTTAAGAATTAGTTTGAGAGCTTTGTCTTTTACTTTACTTATATTTCCAGTTTTAATTATTTTATTATTAAAATATAAGTCAGTTACTGTCATTTTTTCCTCTGTTATAGTTCCTGTTTTATCTGTACAAATTACAGTGACTCTTCCTAAAGTTTCAGCAGCAGGCAATTTTCGAATCAAACTTTTAACTTTATACATCCTTTGAACAGCTATAGCCAGACCAATAGTAATTACTGCTGGCAAGCCTTCAGGAACTGCAGCCACTGCCAGACTTACTGCAGTAAAAATCATACTTAATTTATCAATACCAAGAGAAATTCCTATAATTGCTATAAGGGCAGCTAAAATTATCACAATAAGACCTATTTTTTTAGCAAAACTATCAAGCCTTACTTGCAATGGGGTTCTTTCTGCCCTGGTCTTCTGTACTAAACCAGCTATCTTACCAAATTCAGTATTCATTCCAGTAGCTACAACAAGTGCTGTACAAGAACCACGAACAACAGAGGTTCCTTTCCAGAGCATATTGAATCTATTATGAATATCTGTTTCTGTATCTAAAATTTTTGAAAACTTGTTAATAGGCATACTTTCTCCTGTCAAAACAGCTTCGTTTGTCTGTAAGTCTCTGGTTTCTATAATCCTAGAATCAGCCACAACCTTGTCTCCTTCCTGTAAAACAAGTATATCACCTGGGACAATATAAGAAGCTGATATTTCTTTCATGATTCCAGAACGAATCACTTTAGCTTTGGTAACTAACAAGTTTTTAAGAGATTGTATAGATTTCTCAGCCTTATAATTCTGAAAAAAACCAATACTAGCATTTAATACTATGATACCAAGGATAACATACATATCAATCCAATGAGAGACAAAAGCTGAAACAACAGCAGCAAGAATAAGCAGAATAACGAAAAAAGACTTGAATTGCTCAAATAAAATTCTTAGGGGTTCTAATCTTCTTATTTTTTTTAGTTCATTACTACCATAAACTTTTAGCTGTTCAGAAGCTTCAGAATCACTAAGTCCATCAATATTGCTTTTTAATTTCTCAAATGCTTTATCAGAACTAAGAGCATGCCAAAAAATCTTCCCTTTTTCCACTACCTCTTTTTCCATAGCTAGATAGAGAAAAAAGACATTAAAAATTTAACTCAATGCAAATATTTTTATATCATTTTCTTTTTAAATATGTATATAAAAGAAATAAAATTAAAAAGAGGTGAGGATGGCTTTAGAAGAAATTACTAATATACTATTTCAAGGTGTATCATCTTTAGGAAGCATTTTATCTAATGTTCCAGAGACACAAGCTATTCTAATTAATACCAGTATAGTAATTATTATAGCAGCTATACTTGCATTGATTCTTAAACTTTTAAAACAAGAAATAATCCCAGCTTATATCTTGGCTGGTTTAGTCATCGGTCCTCTTGTTTTGGGTTTAGTTAAAAATACTGTTTTAATTTCAGCCTTGGCAGAGATAGGTATAGCTTTCTTATTGTTCGTGGCAGGTATGGAAATATCACTAAAAAAATTAAAAGAAACATCTATAGGTTCTCTGCTTGCTGGTTTCTTCCAGATAATCATTATAGGTGTGGCAACATTCTTCATCACAACATATCTTGGATTTGGGATGCTGGAAGCTTTTTATCTTGCCATAATCATCTCTCTAAGTTCAACTATTCTTGTAATAAAACTTTTTGCAGATAAATATGAGCTAAACACCTTACACGCTAGAATAGCTATAAGCATTTTATTGATTCAAGATATAGTGGCTATTTTTGCATTGGCTATTTTATCAGGCAAATTCACACATATTTTTGTCTACCTAGCATTACTAAAAGTTACTTTATTATTATTGATAGCATTTTTCTTGAATAAAACCATAATAAAACCATTATTCAATTTTGCTTCGAGATCAACAGAACTCTTATTCATAATCTCTCTTGCTTTTGTCTTCTTGTTTTCTGCTATAAGTTATGTTCTAGGACTCTCAATTATTATAGGAGCATTTATTGGAGGATTGGCTCTAGCTAATCTTCATTATAAGACAGAAATCGTATCTAAAATTCGCCCTTTAAGAGACTTTTTTGCAATAATATTTTTTGTCTCATTAGGAATGTTACTTACATCCTTTAATGTGATAAAGGTAATTGTTCCTTTTGTAATTCTTTTGGCTTTAGTTTTAATAATCAAACCTTTCCTGACAGCTTTATTTGTGAGAATTGCTGGCTATACAGCAAGAACTAGTGCTTTGACAGGTTTTAGTTTAGCACAGATTTCTGAATTCTCTCTTATTCTAGCACTTCAAGGATTGATTTTAGGAGTATTAGCGCAAGAGACATTCAATATGGTTGTTTTAGTAGCTATAATTACAATGGCTCTGACACCTTATTTAATCAGAGGCAGTTTAGCTTTGTATTCAAAATCCATAGGAGCAATTAAGATTATTGAAAAGATTCCAACAAAGAAAGAGAAAACAAAATATAAATTCCAGAAAAAGAAAACTATTTTATTGATAGGTGCTCATAGGATGGGTTCTGTTTTTATAAAAAAGTTGGAAAGATTAAAGCATAAGATTCTTGTTGTTGATTTTAATCCAGAAATAATTAATGCTCTGCAAAAAAAACAGATATCATCTATGTATGGTGATATTGGTAATACAGAAATTTTCAATCATCTTCCTCTTGCAAAGCTTAGAATAGTAATTTCAACAGCTCCAAAAAAAGAAGATAATATACTTGTAATAAAATATTTCAAAAAACTTCTTCCTAAGGTTTTTGTAGCAGTAACAGCTCAGAGAATTGATGATGCCCTTGAAATGTATAAATTAGGAGCAGATTATGTTATAACACCCTTAATAATAAGTGCAGAACAGGCCACAGAAAATATTCTTAATCTCAATAAGTGGCAGTTCAGAAAATTAAAAAAAGAACAAATAAAATATCTCAAAGAATTGCACAAAACTTTATACTAATTTTATTTCTTTAATACCCATTTCCTTTAACTGAGCTTTAGATATGATTTTAACAAGCTGTTTAACATTAGAAATTTTTCTCTTTGCTTTAACATAAAGTCTTCTTTTCTTAACAAAAGCTCCTTTCCATTTTTTCTTAAATGCTTTGATATATTTAACATCAATATCAATAGGAGGGCCAGCTATAATATAAATTTTAGAAGGCTCTTTCAAAATAAAATAAAATTTAGATTGTATTGTCTTCTCATCAAAGTCAAATTCTCCACTAAGAACTTTAAAGCCATTTTTTTTCATATAAAAAAAGAGAAACTCATAGAATTTCTTTAGTTTGGCTCCAGCAATATCTTTTTTCTTTTTTGTACTTATAGTTTTTAGAATAACTAATTTTGCTTTCTGTTTTTTTGCTTTCTTTTTCCAAGCATTAATATCAAAAGCTTCCCTAAAGAAAAATTTCTCAGAAGGTTTTGCAAGAAAATCTTTACATGCTTTGATAAATCTAATAAAAGTCTTGAAGTTTAGAGCTGCTGCAGCATTTCTTTCTTTTTGTACAGGATCAATCAAAATTAAAGGAGATTTTAGCTTAGCCTCATTTAATTCTTTGAAAATTTTGTTTTTACTCTTATAATACCTTCTTGGATCTATAACTATCCTATTCTCTGTTTTTGTAGGAATTTTCCATCTAGAAGCTGCCTTTACAAATTTTAAGAAAGAACCATAATAAGAAACTAAAACTTCTAAAACATAGCCAGAAAAGCCCTTGATATAGGATTCAGCTCCATAACAATCAGTTCCATAACAAAAAGCTTTAGCAATTCTTATCTCATTAGCAATTTTCTTTTTCTTTTTTATCTGATTTAAAATATAAATTACATGAAGAGGGGAAATATCAGTAATATTAAGAGCTTGAGATGGTTTTTTAATTTCAAGAATGGGAATAAGTTCAATACGCAGGCCTTTAAAATTACATTGAAAATAATCTCTAGAACCTTTAAGTAAAATATATTTTAATTTTGCTGATTTTAGAATGCTTGAGAGATATTTTGATAGTTCCTTGCTTTTATTTTTATATTTCTGATAATTAAACATAATAAATATGTCAATATCATATTTTGTATCTCTTTTTATAAGTGTTTGTTTTGCTAGACTGCCTCCTACAAATAATTTAGCTTTATATTTTTTCAGTTTAGGTCTTAATTTTCTTTCAAATTCCAAGAGATTTTCATCTAAGGCAAGCTTTTCTTTCTGTGATGGAGTAATTTTCTTACTTACTTCTTCTAGGATTTGATTTATTTTCATTTTTTTCTGCATTTAAAGATGATTGTTGGAGGAACCATTTTCAAAGTTTTAGCTTTATAATCCCAAACATTATATAGTGTATCCCCAGGATATCTTTTTCTTGAATCAGGTTCTATAATTCTTTCTACAAACAGATTTGCTTTTACAAGTTTGTCATAGGTGTCTTCAATAGTGTGAGAATAACCTACAAAAGTTCCGCTAGAAAATTTTTCCTCATATCTTCCGATTTTAAAATAGCTCTTCTCTACTTTTAGAGTCTTATAATTAATCATTTTCCAGATAGGATGATCAAAACTAAACACAAACAAGCCGTTTTTCTTCAGAATTCTCTTAACTTGTTTGAATACTTCCAATAAATCAGGAGAATATTGTAAAGCATAAGCAGAAAATACAATATCTTTGCTATTAGATTTAAATTTACTTAAATTTTGAAAACTTCCCTGTATAAATTTAATATCAACTTTATGTTTATCAGCTAATTTCTTAGCGAATTTCAATTGTTCTTCAGATAAATCTACACCTGTAACTTTAGCTCCTTTTTTGGCAAAGTAAACTGTACATTGTCCCCCACCGCATCCTATTTCTAAAATTTCTTTTCCTTTAATATTTCCTAATAATTTCAATCTTCTTTCATTTGGAGCTCCAGGACCATAATTAACATCTACAATAGCTCCAAATTTCTTTTGAAAATCTTTCGCCTGTGCTTCCCACCATTTTTTTATTGCTTTTTCTGTCATTTTTTTACCAAAAAGGCACATTTGTATATGCAAGAGATTTAGTATTTAACATTTTGCTTATGAGCTTGTCTTTACCTTCATAATAAATTCCATCTCCCCCCTCTTCTAATTCTTTTTTTTCATATTCTGGAGTTGCATATTTATATCTAAATCTTAATGCTAAATCTTTGGCAGTCTTAAATCCTGCTTTTTCAAAAAAACCCAAATTTTTCCTTGCTGTAAAGGCAAGAGAAGTTTTGTCCTTTTTCTTAATGTAATATATTCTTGCAGCGTTTAATATCCTTCCATATTCCATTCCTTTCTTTACAGCCATTCCTCTACCCATACCAAGAATATGATATCTCTTATTTTGATATTCAATAGTTACTAGCTTTAACATCCCAAAAGCCATTATTTTGTTATCGTCTTTAAGTAAAAAGAAAACTGCTTTTTTATCTGTTTTTTTAAAATCTATAATTTCTTTACTGCCATATTCTCTTTTTCTCTGCTTATTCATGAAATCTATCTCTTTTTTTGAAAGAGATTCTATTTTTTTCATTTCAATTGTTAATTTTTTCATTTTTTCCTCTTTCTATAATTTGTTGAATAACTTTTAAATAAATTTTGTTGGCTTTATTTTTCCATGGAAATTTTTCATTCCAAGGCTCTTTTGGAGCATCTGAACATATCAACACAATTCCTAAAGGAAATTTATTTTTTAAATTTTTTACAATTTGGTATGTTTCTTTTTCTACTATATCTATTTTTTTAGCTAAGCGTTTTTCAAACATTGGTTTCATTTCTGGGTTCTTAAAATTACCTTCCCAAGTTGATAAATTAATGGTTAAACATTCAGCTCTCCTTCCTTTTAATTTTCCTATTAGCTCATTTTGATAAATTATTTTGTTTTTTGGAATCAAGGTTTTAGCTTCTTTCTCGCTAACTTGAATTCCTTTTATATTAAGTTCATAAAAAGTATTTGGTAAAAAAATATCTCCAATCTTAATCTTTTGTTTTAATCCTCCACAAATCCCAAAGAATAAAACAAAATCTGCATTCTTTATTTTTTTACAGACTTCTTTTGCTGGTAATGGTACTTTTTCCCTATAATTTTTTTTAATATATTTTTTACTATCTAGATAGGCACTATCTCTTTTAGGACAAAAAGCATATAAAAAATCAATCTTTATGTTATCTATTTTACTTTTAAAATTTAAATCATTTATTTTAATTACTTTTGTTTTGAATTTATTAGAAAATTGAGTATAGAATTTCAGTCTTTTTTCAACAATATTTTTAGGAAAGCCAAAGATGATAACTACTTTTTTCATTTCAACCTCATCTTGAATAAATATGGTTTAAACCCTAACTTTTCATGCAATTTAAGAGAAGGAATATTTTTTACAAGTAAATATGACTCAATATGTTTAACTTTTTTTGATTTTAGCCAATTAACTAGATATTTTAGGATTTTTTTACCATAACCTTTTCTTTGAGCTTCTTTAGTAATATAAACACTTTCAATAAATCCCTGGTTTCCCTTAATATGTGTAGAACCAAAACCGACTACCACTCCCTTTTCTTCCAAAACAATCCAACATTGTTTTTTGTCTTGTATTTTCTTTTTTATTGCTTTTTTGTGATGGTTAAAATCCTCAGTAACATTTTCCTTTATTTTCTTTTTATTCCCAGGATTTTGAAAAGTATGCTCTTGTATAGAACCTTCTAAAAGTATTTCATTTATTCTTTTGATATCTTTAAATATTGCTTTGCGAATTTTCATTCTTACCTCTTTTCTATAGAATAAATAAACAAAATAGATTTTTAAAATATTGCCTATTTCAAGGCTTTTGGCTACGGAGTATAGAAATCAAAAAATATCTTATCTTTTTCTTTCGCTAGTTCTTCTTGTTCCTCTAATTCTTTGTCTTTCTTTGTCTGTTTTTTATCTTCTGTCTCGTTATTTCCTTTCCTTATTCTCATTCTCTGGTTTATTTAAGGGGTTTATTATTTATATATTTTTTCCATATATAAAATATATTTAATGCTTAACCACCTGCTGAAGTGTAGCGTTTTAATAAAAAATTCCATAACCATAATGAAAAAATGAAAAATATTACTACTGGGATAGTTATCCATGCTACTGTAAGAAGAGGTTGTTTACCTAAAAGTATTGAAGCAGGATAATAAGAAGCTATTGCTGCAGGAACCATAAATGTAAGTAAAAATTTCATGCTTACTGTGTATATATCAAGAGGATATCGTGAAAATTTTTCAACTATAGTTATTAATTCAAAGAGACGCCAAGTTTTTGTAAATACAAATGCTAAGGAAGAAGCTATAATAGTAAGAGCATATTCAAATAAAACTGCCAAAATAATTATCAAAAAATAAGGTAATAACATAAAACTGAAAAGTTCTAACTGAATAAGGGCCCAGCCTATAATAAATAAACCTGCGGCCACTTCTGCAAGACCATCAAACTCAAAACTATTTGCAGTCAAAAATCCTAAACTTGAAAAAGGCCTTAATAATATTTTATCAAAAGTTCCTTCTTGAACTAAGGATATTGTTTCTCCAAGTAGAGAAGCAAATAAAGTATGCCATATACCCATAACAAGAATTAGGGTGCCTTGAAAAAGAATAAATTCAGCTAATGTCCAGTTAGGAATTCCTTCACTAATAGCATATATGATTACACTTACTATCGGAATAATAAGATCTCCTAGAAATAATGAGAGTAAAAGGATAAAAAATCCAACTTTATAAGTCATTGACATCTCAAATACTAAGATGATTGTTTTCTTCCATATCCTAAAAAATTTTCCTACTAACATATTAAACTCCTACTGCTGTGACTTTTTTTATTGCTGATTTCCAAACAAATATACAAAGTAAGTAAAAAATCAAAATCCATCCTATTTGAATTCCTAGAAATTGAAATGCTTGAGGGATAGTATATTTAGCAAGCCAGATATTAATAGGAACAAATGTGAGATATTGAAATGGCATGTAAAATGAAAGATTCTGGAACCATTGTGGGAAAAATGTTAGAGGTAAAACTGCTCCAGAGATAAAATACAACAGGATTCTTTTTATTTTTATTATACCTCTATTATGTATAAGCCAAAATGCTGACATGCCTACAATTGCTGATATCAAATATGTAAGTATTGCAGCAAATAGCACAGAGAGAATGAAAAGAGGAAGATAAGATAAATTAACTTTAACAGCAAAAAAAACAAAAGCTATAATAAATAAAGGAATAACCTCTATAATAACAGCATATAAACGATGACCAATAGTGGTAAAAAAATGAAGCCATATGTAATTTATTGGCTTTACTAGATCTCTTATTATTCTTCCATGTCTAACTTCATGCCTTAGACTATCTTCAATATGTGTATAACTCAATATACCCACAAACCAGCTTACAATATAATAGGTCACTAATTGATGAAATGTGAATCCCCTTATTATATCAACCCCTGTATTAGCATAAATTGCTTGCCATAAGAAATAAAATACCAATATAGAGAGAGGACCCACAATAAGGGTGATAGCCATTTCAAAACGATAAACTGTCATCATCTTGAATTCTGTTTTCAAAATACCGGAAATTTTAGAAAATATACTCATTTTTTCCTCTTATTTCTTTTTATAAATCAGCTTAATTATTTCTTCAATCGGAGGTTCTTTGATATCTATATCTGCAATATCAGCCCCATACTTAGTCATTAAATAATTGATCAAATCACGTATTCTTGCTTTGCTCAAATCAAGTTCTAGAACTAACTGGTATTTTCTTCTTCTTAATATTGTACAACCAGAAAAATTGAACTCTCTGGCAAGAAGGGGTTCTGAAAACTTACAATCTATTATTTTTCTATTCGCAAATTTCTTTCTAATATCATTAATTAAACCATCATAAATAATCAAACCTCTATTGATAATGATTATTCTTTTACAGAGTCTTTCAATATCAGACATATCATGGGTTGTGACTATAAATGTTGTTTTATATCTTTTATTAAAGTCCTTAATAAAATATCTTATCTTATCTTTAGCAATAATATCAAGACCTATGGTAGGCTCATCAAGAAACACTATTTTTGGATTATGCAACAAACACAAAATCAATTCACATCTCATTCTTTCTCCAAGGGAGAGCTGTCTAACAGGTTTTTTAATAACTTCTTCAACTTCTAGCATCTTAATCATATTATTAAGTCTATCATCAAATTCTTTTCTTGGAACATCATATAAATCACGATGTAATTCGTAAGTATCTGCAGCCGGAATATCCCACCACAATTGTGTTTTTTGCCCAAAGACTACCCCAATATCATGAACATATTTTGTACGATCTTTCCAAGGCACAAAATTAAGAACTTTTACAAAACCCTTTGAGGGATATAACACTCCAGTAAGTATTTTTATTAATGTACTCTTACCTGCACCATTAGGACCTATCAAACCAATAATTTCTCCCTTATATACATCAAGAGAGATATTTTTTAGAGCATGTTTAGTCTCATATTTACGAGAAAAAAGTGCACCTAAAGCTGCACCAAAACCTGCTTTTCTCTTTCGTTCCTTAAAATCCCTCCATAAATTCCTGACATCTATAACCTTAGGATAAGGAGGTTCTTTTATCCTCTTTTTCATCCCTGTAAGAAGAAAAACTGGCTTAAAAAATTATTCTTTACAAACCACCAAAACCAATATCAAGTATTTTTTTACTTTTTAAAATTAAATTGAATTTAGTTTTGGATCTGAGAGGAGCAATCATACCATTTTTTTCAATATATCTTTTACCTGATTTTCCAATAAAGGTATAAGGTTGTTTCATGATTACAAATCCAAATCTCTTATATAATCTCACTAATTTAGGATCTTTAATATTTGTGCAAAGAAAAGCCACTTCACATTTTTCCTTTCTCAAATCTTCCATTCCTTTCTTTAATAAAACTGTTGCAATCCCTCTCTTTCTTCTTTTTTTGATAGTGCACAAACCTCCCAGTCCTCCAAGAATAATTTTTTTCCCTTTATACTTAATACTTCTTTTAAAAAGCTCCTGTGTTGATATAACTGAATCATTTTCTAGCGCTAAGATGTGTGCATAACCTTTACTGCAATATTTGTCTTTATTTTCTTTTACTTCTCTTTTAGGCATTCTAGCATAAAAACATTCATGACAAATTTTTTCTACTTGGGTTTTAAATTTCTTAGGTAATTTAGAATATTTCCTGACTTTATAATCAATTTCTTTTATCATATAATTTCATAAGAATTCAAATTTAAAAAAGCTTGGTTATTCTCTTAATTATACTAACGAGCATGTTGCTAAAAAACATTTAAGTATCAGCTTTCTTTCTGATAATCACATGAATAAATCAATACTTATTACAGGTGTAGCTGGTTCTGGAAAATCAGCTGTATGTAAAGAATTAAAAAAGCTTGGCTATAAAGCCTATGACATTGAAGGTATTGCTGGTTTATTTAAAATGGTTGATAAGAAAACTGGTAAACCCGCTAAGAATTATGATAATTATAATCTTGAGTCAGTTAAGCAAGCAGATTGGATATGCAATAAAAAGAAATTACAACAGCTTATGCTCAAAAATTCCAAAGGAATTGTATTTTATTGCGGAACCGCATCGAATCTTGATGATTTACTTCCCCTATTTGACAAAATATTTTTATTGAAAATCAGCCAAAAAGTACTTCGTAAAAGACTTAGTAAACGCACATCAAATGATTTTGGTCGCACATCAGAAGTTCAAAGATGGATATTTAGTTGGAAGAAATGGTGGGAAGACCATATGCGTGAAAAAGGAGCAATAGTAATAGATGCAAACCACCCTCTTCAAAAAATAGCAACGGATATTATTAAGAGGAGTAAGTCATCGAAATAGTTAGCATTAAGTTTAAAAGAAAAAAAGCTTGGTTAGAAGAGCTTTAGGAAATCTTCTAAAATTAACTTATCAAAGCTTTCTAATTGTAGTTATTTTAAAGTGATTAAAATAGAAAGTTTTTTAAATAAAAAAATATACTAATAAGAATGGTAAAGAGCAAAAAATTAGATTGGGAGAAAGAAGCATTTAGATGGACAAATCTTATTAAAGGAATTTTAAATGGTCATGGTATTGATTATTCTTTTGATAGAGATATTTTTTGCTTTCATGGAACTGCTAGATCTCCTAATTTATCATTAGGTTTTGGTGCTGAGTATGGCTCTTTTTCGGAAGTATATCCTTTTTTACTAGAGAAAATAGGTCCAGAAGATGGGGGTGGAGATTATATGAGTTTGAATACCAAGGATGATTTATTTTCTAAAAGATTTTATCTAAAAGGAAATAATTTATATGTTCCAGGAGATCTTTCTGAATTTAAAAAGGATTTGATTGATAGAGAAAACAATGGATTTCATAAAGATTTTGCAGATTTAATAGAAAGAATTGATGATAAATACCCTGGTAATAAGTTTTTGAACGGAAAAGCAAAAGAAGCAGTTAAAGATGTTATGATTGTTTTCTTAAGTGATATATTAGAGAATGATGAAGAAATAAAAAATTATGGTAGAAATCCAGATTTTCAAACCAAAGAGACAAAGAAAGAATTAGGTGAATTAGGTGAAAAGGTAGATGGATTGAAAAAAGACATTTATAGAACAAACCGTAAAATTTCTGATCTAAGTTATTTGATATCTAGAAAAAAATAATCACTCAATAATTATAGGAAAAACTCTTTCTGCTATGGTTTTTGCATGATTTAATTTTGCCCTTGTTTCAGCATAAATTGTAAATAGAGTCTGGTTTCTTTTTATTTTATCATTAAGATGTTTATGTAAGTAAATTCCTGAACCTCTGTCTGCTGGAGATCCTGCCAGTCTTGCTATTCTTGCTAAATTTCTATTACTTATTTCTTTGAGTGTTCCTTCTTTTTTTGACTTTATATCTTGTTTAAATTTTCCTAAACGTACTTTATTCTCTATATTTGCTAAAGAGCCTCCTTGAGCTTTTACTATATCTTCAAATTTTTTGTAAGCTTCACCTGAAATAAGAATTCCTTTAGTTATTATTTTTGTTTCTTTTTCTGACATTCCTGTTACAAAAGAAAGAAGTTTTGTTGCAAGGAAGAGAGAACGATTTTCTAAATCTATTGGTCTGTTTTCTTCTTGTTGTAGAACAGAAAGAACATCTCTGATTTCTAGATTTGCTCCTATTCCATTCCCAACTGGCTCGCTTCCACTTGTAAGAGTTACTAGTATATTCAAATTTATTTTTTTAGCTATCTGTTCAAATTTATGTTTTAATCTCTCAGCCTCTATTCTGTTCTTCATTTTAGCACCTTTTCCATATGATATGTCTATAAGAACATGGGTGGCATTGACAGATAATTTTTTTGACAGTATGGATGCAAGAAGCTGTGCTTCTGGATCTAGGGAGAGAATTCTTTCTATTTGTATAATTTTATCATCTGCAGGAGCTAATCCTAAACTACCTCCCCAGACTAAACATGCGTTAGTTTTCTTTACTATGTTTTTAATATCCTTAATAGAAAAGTTAACTTTTGTTATTGTCTCTATGACATCAGCTGTTCCTGCTGCGCTTGTTATTGCCCTGCTACTAGTCTTGGGCATAACTGCTTTTAATTTTAATTGATCAATTGCTGAGGCTATTATGCTCACTACTAATGGTGTTGTTCTGTTTCCCTCTACACCCCCTATGCTATGCTTATCTATTACTATTGGTTTTTCAAACTTGACTTGATGACCTGTCTTAACCATAGATTTTGTCATAGAAGCTACTTCATCAAAATTCATTCCTTGAAGATAAACAGAAGAGACAAAAAATGCTACTTCAGCTTCTGTCAACTTATTGTTTACAACATCTGAGATTATTGAATATATTTCTGTAAATGTTAGTGTCTGACCGTCTAGTTTTTTATGTATATACTCCACACTTAGGGGCTTGAGAGAAGGACTTATCTCTATTATCTCCCTGCTCTTAAGACTTAATTCATGAATTATTTCTTGAGATAAAGCAATCTCATCTCTCTTCAGAATTGTTTCTCCTCCTGTCAGATTAACTGGGGCAACTATCTCTCTCTTTTTCCCATATCTTTTTATTTTTACACGTTCTCCTACATGCAGATTAAGATAGCGAGCAGTTTCTTCATGGAGAATAGCTATCGGACGTCCAGCAAGTAGATGCAAAGCTTTAACTTTTAATAACATATTACCTCTTTTTTACCTCTTTTTAAAATAGGTCTATACAGTTAATTTTATTTTTCCTGTCCTATAGAGTTCTATAAATATAAGTAAGTACTCAAGAACAATTGGGCCAATAATCAAACCAACTGGACCTAATAATAGTAAACCACCAAGCATACCTATCAATACTATGAGAGGATTGATTTTTGCCTTCTTTCCAACAATAAAAGGCCTAATAAGATCATCTATAGTACCAACAATAACAAAACCAAAAATCATCAGCAAAATACCCATAGTAACATTTCCTGAAGCAATCATGATTAATCCAAGAGGGAACCATACAAGCCATGATCCCACAAAAGGTAAGATAGATAATAGAATTGCTAGGATTGTGAAGAATAATGGGGAAGGGGCGCCGAAAATATAAAAACCAATACCAGCAGCAATACCTTGAATTATTCCTATTATAATCTGTCCATAAATCGTGGCATGGGCAACCTCCTTTGATCTTTTTATTAGTTTCTCATTAACTTCAGAATTAAAAGGAAGAATCTGTCTGATATATTTTAGTATAGCATCTCCTTCTTTCAGAAAATAGAACATGACAAAGAATGTTATGAATATCTGTATGAAAAATTGAGGGGCATTGGTCATGAATTGTCCTGCTTGACTTATGAAAGTATTTGTCAAGGAAACTAAACTCTGCTGTAGTGTTAGTGTGATTTGTCTGGCTAATTCAGGGGATTCAGGGAAAACTGCCAAGATTGATTTATTAATAAGATTGAAAATATCAAGTTTTTGGACAGACATGTAGAGATTAAAAGCCTCTCTTACAGTTATCTGAGCTATAAAGTATACTCCAAGAGCAAGAACAATTATAACAAAAATACAAACTATAAAGGAACTTATAGTGGGTTTTTTGATTAATCTATTTAGCTGCTTATAAGGAAAACGAAATATAAAAGCTAAAATAATACCAAAAAGTAGAGCTGCTATATATGGCTGGATTATTAAAAAAGAGAGTACTGCAAGAACCGCTGTGATAATTACAGCTATTGCTCTCCTTGATGCAAAATGGTTTGCTGGGTTCTTAGATTTCATCTGACTAACTCCTTTCCTCTTTTTCACCTTTTTTGCCATTAATGAAACATAGAGAAAGAGTTTTATAAACTTTTTTAAATCAAGGCACTTTTATAATGAAATGAGAAAACCAATTGTAACTGGACAATTTTATTCTGCAGATAAGACAGAGTTGGATGAGGAAATAAAAAAATCATTCAAACACTATCTAGGACCAGGAATGCCAAGAATTCCACTCAAGGAAAAAAAGATTTATGGTTTAATTGTTCCACATGCTGGTTATATCTATAGTGGACAATGTGCAGCTTGGGCTTATAAAGAATTAGCAGAACTAAATAAAAAAAGTTTTCCAGATACTTTCATTCTTCTTGGGCCAAATCATACTGGACAAGGAAAAGCTAATTTTTCTTTGACTTTTGAAGATTTTTCCAGTCCTTTAGGTATCGTAAAAAATGATACTGAGCTTGGAGCCAAAATTATGGAACAGACATCTCATCTAGGATTACAGGAAGATGAATTAGCTCATCAGTATGAACATAGTCTAGAAGTACAGTTACCTTTTTTGCAATTTGTTTCTAAGATTGTAAAGAAAGAATTTAAGATAGTGCCAATTATTATCTCAACTCTAGAATATGACAAACTTTTAGCACTTGGAAGAAAAATAGCAGAGACTGTAAAAGAGATGAATAGAAATGTTTGTGTTATTGCTAGTTCTGATTTTACACACTATGGACAGAGCTATGGATTTATTCCTTTTCCAGCGAGCGAGGCAAAGACAAGACTTAAAGAACTTGATAGAAAAGCAATTAATCATATTATTAAATTAGATAGCCAAGGATTTTACAATGAAGCTACAAAAACAACTATATGTGGATCTGCAGTTATAGTTACTGCAATAGAATTTTGTAAAAAAATTGGTGCAAAAAAAGCTTCTTTGCTTAAGTATTATACTTCTGGAGATATATCAAAAGATTATACAAATGCTGTTGGTTATGCCTCTCTTATATTTGAATAAAAAAGATTTAAAAATATATAAGAAATAATATAGCATGGCAAAATTAAGTAAAAGAGGAAAACTTTGGTTGTATATCATCATAGCCTTGATTGTAGGTTTAATTATTGGGGCTCTCTTAGGAGACCAGCTTAGACTTTTAGTAGGTTATGTCATAGGATCAGCAGGAAAAGCAGGTTGGTAGTGTAATATTATTTTATATTTCCTGAACAGCTTTTATGAAGATCTCTGCTATTTCTGGATCAAATTGGGTTCCAGAATTTAATCTTATTTCTTTTATAGCATCATTCTTTGATCTAATATCTCTATAAGGCCTTCCAAAAGTTATTGCGTCAAATGTGTCTGCAAGGGCAATTATTCTTGATTCCAGAGGGATATCTTTGCCTTTCCTCTCTCCAGGATATCCTTTTCCATCATATCTCTCATGATGATGCATAACTATGGGAATTAAATCTTTGAAATGTTTCATTGATTGTAATATTTTCTTCCCATATACTGTGTGTTGTTGCATAAGTTTACGCTCTTCTTTAGTAAGCATTGTTTCTTTTCTTAGGATATGCTCATTGATACCTAATTTCCCTACATCATGCAACATAGAAGCTAACTCCAATCTAAACAAGCTTTTTTTATCTAATTTTCCAATAGATAATAAAATTTTCCCAGCCATCAAAGAATAAACTCTAACTCTTTCAGAATGTTCTCCTCCATAATAATCCTTAAAATCACTGACTTTTTTTAAAGAATTTGCAACATAGATTAAAAAATCATCATTTTTATCATCTGTAAACTGTGTGAGAGATATAGGGGTTATTGTGTTATTGATAATGTTAAAGGCCCAATTAAATTTGCTTTTGAGTAATGGTTTGGTAGGCCCACCTATGATATCTTCTAATTCATCTACTTCCAAAATTCCCAATTTTATTTTTTGATTATTCTCAGATATATACAAAGGAAAAGCTCCTGCATAAAAAAATCTTGAGAAATTATAATATTGTTTTTGTAATTCTTTATTTTTCTCCCATACTTTACGTAATCTTTCTTCTCTTGTTTGAATATATGCTCCATGTTCATTTTTATTTCCATAAATAATTCCTTTTGCCTTTAAAGTCAAAATATGGGAAGGATTATAACAGACTTGAATTGGCTCTAAGTTTTCATAGACCCATTGTAAGTGATTTTTTCTTTTATTGATAAAGTGATCTATTTTTATCTTCCCTTCTAATCTTTCTTTGGCTATTCTTTTTTTAATATCTTGATAATCTTTTCCAGTTTTTAATGAAATTCTTGAAGCATACTCTTCATCAAATTTTTTAGGCTCTTTTTCTAATAGTTCTATCATATCTCTATCTATATCCTTATCAGTTGTTTTGTAAGTAATTTGATAATCTTCTTTAGGAATATGTCCTCTCTTATTGAAACCATAAACTATCTTCAGATCTGTATCATTCACAAGCAGCCATAATCTCGCATTTCCTATCCCTATATAATTAAAAACAGGCTCAAGAATAATATCAAATGTCTCTTCTGGCATTTTATCAACTATATAATTTTTATTTATCTTAAATTCTAAATCCTTGAATGCCTTAAATTCCATATTTATTCAAATTTCCTAAAATTTATAAATATAATTCATTTGAAATATATATTATGAAAATCAGACAGCCAATAGTTACTGTAGCAGGTCATGTTGATCACGGCAAGACCACAATTTTAGATTCTATCAGAGGTACATGTATTGTTGAAAAAGAAGCTGGAAAAATAACTCAGAAAATCTCTTTCACAATGGTTCCTAGTGAAATAATTGAAAAAAATTGTAAAAGCCTTCTTACAAAATATAATATCAAAGTAGAAATTCCTGGTTTTCTCTTCATTGACACACCAGGACACGCTGCTTTCACAAACTTAAGAAAAAGGGGTGGCGCATTAGCTGATCTTGCTATTTTGGTTGTTGATATTAATGAAGGGATAATGGAACAGACCAAAGAGAGTATTGAGGTTCTTAAGGCCAGCAAAGTTCCATTCATAATTGCTTTGAACAAGATTGATGCTATAACAGGCTGGACAAAAAAATCTGAAAACCTACAAGAAAGCATAGAGAAGCAAGCTGATTTTACCAAGAAAGATTTTGAAAAGAAATTATATAGAATAATTCACACATTCAATTCTTTAGGTTTTAATTCTGATTTGTTTTATAGAATTAGTGATTTTACAAAACAAATTTCTTTAGTACCATGCTCAGGAAAAACTTATGAGGGTATTCCTGAACTTGTTGTTATGTTAGCAGGCTTAGCTCAAAGATTTCTCAAAGGTAAACTTGTTCTAGGAAAAGAGGGTAAAGGGACAATTTTAGAAGTGAAGAAAGAAAAAGGAATTATTAATATTGAGGCCATTCTTTATGATGGAATCCTTTCAAAAAAAGATATCCTTGTCATAGCCACTCTAAACAAGGCTATTGATATAAAGATCAGAGCATTATTTCAAGCATTACCTTTAGGAAAGGGTTTTAAATCTACTAATGAGGTTGGTGCTAGTGCTGGCATAAGGCTAAATTTACCAGTTACAGAAGAAATTATTCCTGGAATGCCGTTCATTGCCACAAAAGAAACCAAAGAAGAAAAAATAGAGAAATTAAAAGATTCTCTACAAAAAGAAGTTGAACAAGTCCTTAGTTTAGAAAAAGAAGGTATTGTTGTTAAAGCTGAATCTCTAGGTTCTTTAGAGGCTTTGCTTTTTTTACTGAGAAAAGAGGGAATCAGAGTTAAGAAAGCTGAAATTGGTAATATAAAAAGACAAGATATTGCTATGGCTATAACAAATCTTGAGACAAGTCCTCTTGAAGCAGTCATAGTTGGTTTTAACGTTACTCTCGAGCCTGAAATAGTTGCTGATGAAAGAATTAAAATTATAGAATCTGATATTATCTACAAAATTACTGAAGATCTTATAAAATGGAGAAAGGAAAAAGAGATTGAACTGGAGAGAGAGAAGTTAGCAGATTTAACAATACCTTGCAAGATTATTGTGATGAAAAATGTTTGTTTTAGACAAAGCAAGCCAGCTGTTTTTGGTGTCAGAGTAGAAGCAGGCACTTTAAAATCAGGCTTAATTTTAATGAATGAAGAAGGGGAAAAAATAGATAGAATAAAATCTATGCAATCTGAGGCAAAAAGTGTTGAAGAGGCTAAGAAAGGTCAGGAATTAGCTATTTCTTTACCAAAGATAACTTTTGATAGACAAGTAAAAGAAGATCAAATTTTATATTCAGTAATTAAAGAAGAAGAATTTCGTAAACTAAAGAAGAACAAAAAATACTTGAGTCAGGAAGAGATAAAAATCTTACAAGAGATAGCAAAAATTAAGAGAAAGGAAAAACCAACTTGGGGAATATGATTAAATTTTTAAACATTCAAAAACAAGATAAAACATGCCATTCAAATTAGATATAGGAGATCCAAAATCTAAGAAGACTTTCCATATAGAAACAGCTAGCGAAGCATTTATAGGAAAAAAAATTGGAGATGTGATTAAGGGAGATATGATTAAGGAATTTTCTCTATCAGATTATGAATTTACAATAACAGGAGCAACAGATAATGCTGGATTTCCAGCTCTAGCTTTTATAGAAGGATCTGGAAGAAAAAAAGTTCTATTAACAAGAGGAAAAGGTTTGAGAAAAATAAGAAAAAAGAAAAAATTAAAGAAGCCAGTTAGGGGACTCAGAATAAGAAAAGCAATTCATGGTAATATTATAGATGATAGTATTTCTCAAATAAATCTTAAAGTAACAAAACAAGGAGCTAAGCCTCTTGAAGAAATTCTAAGAAAGAAAGAGGAAGTTAAAGCAGAAGAAAAGAAAGAAGAAGCAAAACCTGAAGCTAAGCCTGAAATAAAAGTAGAGGAGAAAAAAGAAATTCCAAAAGAAGAGAAGAAGGAAGAACCTAAGAAAGAGGAAAAACAGGCTGAGGAAAAGAAACCAGAGAAACTAAAAGTAGAAGAAAAGCCAGTCGAGAAACCAAAGGAAGAAGTTAAGGAAGAGAAACCTAAAGAGGAAAAGAAAGCAACTCAAAAGTAGTAAAATTTATATATGTATTCTATGTGTTATTTTTATGATTAAAGAAAATATTTATTATTCATTTATTTACAAAAATACAATAAGTAAAACAATATATGCTGTAAAACATCAATATGGTGAATCTGGAGTTAATGATTTCTTTGACTGGTTGAATGAGAATAAAGAAGTTGAATTGATAACATCTGTAGAAAATTCTGGGGGCCATTTTGAAGAATTAGAAGAGATAGTTGTTGAAGCTAGTAAAAGGGAGATTGATGAAATACAACTAAAATCACTTGTTGAATTTGTAAGGAGGAAAATAAGACCTTTAAATTCATCAAAAAGATAAAAAGCTGAAATATTTAAGTAAGATTTAAAAGTTTCTTTATTTTTGTTGTTTAATGGAAAAAGATAAACAGCCAGAGTTGAATATTGGATTAGTCGGGCATATAGATCATGGTAAGACAACCTTATTATATCAGTTGACTGGAGTATGGTCTGATAAACATAGTGAGGAATTAAAAAGAGGAATCACAATTAAGCTAGGATATGCTGATGCTATCATAAGAAAATGCGAAAAATGTGGCAAATTTATAACTAAGGTTGTTTGTGAATGTGGTGGTAAGGCTTCTGAAGTGAAATATGTTAGTTTTATTGATGCTCCTGGACATGAGATGTTGATGGCCACGATGTTAGGAGGAGCAGCTATTATAGATGCTGCTTTATTAATCATAGCTGCTAATGAACCTTTTCCTCAGCCGCAAACCAAAGAACATCTGCTTGCTCTAGAAGCTAAAGGAATAAATCAAATTATAATTGTTCAAAACAAGCTTGATTTAGTAAGTAAGGAAGAGGCACAAAAACAATATGATGCAATTAAGAAATTTATTAAAGGAGGTATTGCAGAAAATGCGATAATTGTTCCTATCTGTGCGCAGCAAGGCATTAATATTTCTGCTTTACTTGAAAGCATAACAAAATTAAAAACTCCTGAACATGATATAAAATCAGATCCTTTGTTTCTTGTAGCTAGGAGTTTTGATGTTAACAAACCAGGAATCAAACCTTCTGGTCTCATTGGTGGTATTTTAGGAGGCTCTCTAAAAAAAGGAAAACTTAAGATAGGAGATGTAATAGAAATTAAGCCAGGGCTAGCAAAGAAAAAGCATGATAAGACAGAATATCATACAATTGAAACAAAGGTTATTAGACTTCAGGCTGGAAAAAATAAATTAGATGAGGCTCTACCTTCTGGAAGTTTGGCAATACAAACTTCTCTTGATCCTCTATTAGCAAAGGCTGATAGTTTGGCAGGATGTGTAGCTAGTTTAAAGGGAAAGCTACCTGAAATTACCTATAAAATAAATATTAAAACCAATTTGTTTAAAGAAATCGTAGGAACAAAAGTAGAAGAAGCAATTAAAATAGAACAATTAAAAACAAATGAAAATCTTTTGCTTAGTGTTAATACATCAACTACTGTGGGTCTTATAACTAGTGCTAAGGGTGATATAGTTGAAATTTCCTTGAAAATCCCAATCGTGCACTTTAAAGGTGATAGAATTGGAGTAGCAAGAAATTATCGAGGACACTGGAGGTTAATTGGTTGGGGTGAGATAATTTAAACAAAATAAGTTTTTTAAATTAATTTTCTTTCTAGATTCAACATCGCAAAACCAAATAAGAATAAAGCAAGAGCTACCCACTGGCTTAAGGATATGCAAAGGAAATAATGTTCATAAGACCTTAGAAAATCATTGAGGAATCTGAAGAAAGAGTAGAACATTAGGAAAGAAAAGAATAATGCTCCTTGTTTTTCTAATAATGACTTAAATCTCCATTCATCTTTTTTTCTTAGTTTTTTGAATAATAGAAGAATAAAAAATCCTGCTAAGCAGTATAGAGATTCATAAATTTGAGTAGGATGTCTTGGAACATCTCCTAGAGTCTGAATTGCCCATGGTAAAGAAGATGGCAAACCATAACAACACCAATTCAAGAAGCAGCCGATTCTTGTGATAGCAATAGCAAGAAATATGTAAGGAGCCATGATATCAAGAATCTGTAAGAATTTTATGTCCTTTTGTTTTCTTATATAAAGCCAAATAAACAAGATTCCAAGAAAAGCACCATAGCTTGTCTCACCACCTTTCCATACTTGAAAAATTTCTACAAAATTGACAAGAAAATAATCAAGGTGTTCAAAAACATAAAACAAACGGGGGCCAATAATAGCACCAATCAAAATAAGTACTGCAATAATATAAATATGTTTTTCATTGATATTTCTCTTCTTAGCTTCTCTCAATATCAAGAATAAAGCCACAAGGAAACCTATTACAAACATAGCCCCCCAAGATCTAATAGAAAAGAAACCTATTTCAAAAAGAACTTTCACTGGCTCATATATAATCATATGGATATTCAGAAAAAAAAGCTTAAATAATTTCTTACACCACTAAACAATAGTAACAGACAGAAAGCTTTATAAATCTGAAACTATTATATTTTTTGTGATAAAATGGCAAACCAGTATACACTTTTAAAGAAAGCTGATAAAGCATTTGAAAAAAGCCAATTTATGAAAGCTTCTAGATTATATAATCAAATCCTTAAAAATAAATATTCAGCTGAAAGTAGATTTTATGAAGCTAATGGAGAGATTAGAATGGCAGTTGATTTTGCTCTTCTTGCTGGACAATTAAAAAAAGCTATGCGTTTATCTAGAGAAAATGATCTTGAAGAGATCATAAAAATTCATATAGAAGAAGGTATAAAAGAAAAAATAGATGTCAATAATAGACATATGATGAAGGCTCAAAAATATTATAAAAAAACAAAGAAAAAATAAGAAATAAAATGTCAAAAGATAGAAAATTCAAGAAAGAATTGAAGAAAATTGATAGACTTCTTGATGCAGGTAAGGAAGTTTATGGGAATAATGGTTATGGTTTAAGTATTATTGATGAAAAAAATACTGGCAAAGCCATTGATTATTGTATGAAAGCTAAAGATGTTATAGATAATTCTGTTGCAAAAGAAACACATGATAAACCACATCCACTTTTAGCAAGACATGTTGGAATAATGACAAGAGATCATAAAGATATTCCTCATGATAATAATTTAGATATGATTAAGAACATTGTATTTGATAGCCTGTTTAATTATCTTTTAGTTTTCCCTGGAAATGGTTATCCTGAAGATAAAATTGATTCTATGTTTAAAACCCTTCCTCCAAAAACAAAAGGATCATTAGAGGACTTTGATATAGATGGTTCTAATCTTGAAAAATATGTTGGTGGCTGTATGATACAAGAGATGCAAAAAGTAGTAAATTCACATGATAGAATGCAGGAATTGAATGAAAACAAGGCATATGAGTTTGGGGTTCTTGAGTCATTTTGTGAGGCTATGGAAAAATTTAAAGAACTGAAAGGAAAATTTGATCCAGAAGATGAGTATTATTTTGGAAAAAAAGGAGAAAGATTAAGTGAGGAAGATATGAATGACAAAGTATTAGATTATGCTCTTAATGGTCTTGATACTCTTATAAAAAATCTTAAAAAACAAGTTCCTAATAATCCTAAATCTGTATATCATGCGCTTTTTAATAATCCTGGCTTAGAGCATTATGAATTTCTACAGCAGTTTATTAGAGAACAAGCAGAAAATTCAAGAAAACATTATCTAGCAAGTAATGGACTTGAACTTCCATTAAAAGATAAGCTTGGAATTGATAACAGGTATATAAAAAACAGAAAAAAAGTATTTACTGGATTCATGGAAAAGAGACAAGATGAGATGTACAAGACAGCGCAAGAATTAGCTGAGAAAGGAGATCCAAATTATAATATATATCTGAATAATTTTATGAATATATCAGGAATCTATTCTAAAATTTTGGATGAAGATGCTGGAGATATTGTAAAGATGTTCAATGTCTGTAATCCTGATATGCATGTAAGATTAAATGCAGAAGCTGCTAAAGAGAAAAAACCCTTGCCTTTGTATGAATTTTACAAGAGTAAGATTCCAGAAGTTGCAAGAGCAGTTATGAATGTAAAGTTATCTTATGTTAGAACAAAAAAAGAAAAAGATAGAGAAAAATATAGAAAGAAAAATGAATGATGTGGTTGTTTTGAGCGGAGATTATGTTCATACAGATCCTAGAATTCGAAAAGGTTTTGAAATTTTAGACAAAAATCAGAATATTATTTTTAATGGTTTTAATCTGAAGGAAGAGTATGATGTTGGTTTCAAAGGAGACTGGCAGGACGATCCAAGACTAAAGAAATATGTTAATATTATAGGTGATTTGATTGAAAAAAATAGAGCTAAGATTCTTTATGCTCATAATACCTGTGAAAATGCTTGTAAATTAGCAGAAGAAGATAGTTCAGGAAAATATTCAAAAAAATATAAAATAATAACATCAGATTTCCATGTTAAAAGATGTAAACATATTTTTAGAAAGTTTTTACATCCTTATTCTACAGAATTTGTTGGTGTACAGACAGCAAGAGATATAAAAGAATTACATAGATTAAAATTACATGAAATAATTCAAGAATTTTTATACCATTATTATTTTCATGGTTTTAAGAGGGAAGATGACCCAAGAAAAATAAAAGAAATTTATAATAAAAGAGAGAGAAAAGCAAAAAGAATTCTCAGAAAAATTTTTAGAGATAAATTTTCCTAACTACTTTTAAATAGTTATTTTAGAAAATTTTATATAAAATACTTGCTTGAGATTTTCATGGCTAAGGAAGAAAGTGTTTATCAAAGATATGAAAGACTTACAAAGAAATATCAAGATGATCCTAAGAGACTCAGATGGATTATGGATCAAATAAGTGATTCTTTGGATGAAAAAGTTGGAAAGACTTTTTTTTCAACAAAAGATATTTCTGAAAGATTTGATTTCACTATTTACACTTTATCCCAAACATTAGATATTAAAGAGAAAAGATGGATTTATCTTATAAAATTAGATAGTGAGTTAGAAAGAATTGGAAAAGTTTACAATGAAGAAGTCAGAGAAAAAACTATCTTAGAATTTAAAGATTTATTTTTGAAAGATAAAAGATATTTACCAAAAGAAAAAAAGAGGCGCCCTCTTTTAAGAAAAAGTGATTTTAAATTTACAAATAATGGCCTGACTTATTATTTCCTTTTAACTGTTAAGGAAGATTATCAGATATATTTACCTTCAGAAAGAATAATAAAAAATATCAGTAATTATTTATTTAAACCAATTTTAGTAGAAGAATTAAAGAAATTAAAATTAAATATAGATGACATAAAGAGACTAGGGGCTAAATTGGATTTTATAAATGATTCAGAAATAAATAAAAAAGATATATTATCTGAGATCATGAAATATAGATTAAAACCAATGAGATTTTTTCCAGTTATTGGTATAGGTACTCCTTATCCTTTTGTAAAAACTAAGGAAATAAAAGAACCAGAAAAAATAATAGGAGAAGATACAAAAGTAAGTTTAAATGAATATATCTTAAGAAAAATAGAAGAGGCTGATTTTGCTCTTAAAAAAACTCAACCAATAAAAAAACCCATAGTTCTTTTTGAAGAAACTTAATTAATGAATAGAAGAATATATGGTTTAAAAAATTTATATTTTTACGAAACATTTATAAATTTCTTTTCCTCGTGTAAAATATTAAAATGAAGCTAAATGAGTGCCTTAATAATTATGTTCATACCAAGATTAAGGTGTGATGTTGTAAGGGTAATTATTAAGTGATATATTCTCGACGATTTTTGTTAATTTTTTAGAATTTACTTTGCGGATTTTTTTGAATTCCAGTTTATCCTGCTGGAGAGTGCTGCTATCAAGATTCGATTAAGCCATGTGAGTTATCTGTAAGGATGCAAACTGCTGAGTAACACGTAGTTAATCTGCCCTTAGCTCCTGAATACCTTCGGGAAACTGAAGCTAATACAGGATAGATGAAGAATGCTGGAATGCATTTTCGTTGAAAGGCAACGGCTAAGGATGAGACTGCGGCCTATCAGGTAGTTGTTGGAGTAAAAGCCCAACAAGCCGATGACGGGTAAGGGCCTTGAGAGAGGGAGCCCTCAGAAGGACTCTGAGACACTAGTCCTAGCCCCACGGGGTGCAGCAGGCGCGAAACCTTTACAATGCACGCAAGTGTGATAAGGGAATCTTGAGTGTTTTCGTTTTTCGAAAACTTTTATTATGTGTAAAAAGCATAACGAATAAGGACTGGGTAAGACTGGTGCCAGCAGCCGCGGTAATACCAGCGGTCCAAGTGGGACTCCATTTTATTGGGTCTAAAACATCCGTAGCCGGTTTTATAAGTTTCTTGTTAAATTGTTATTCTTAAACTAACAGCTGCAAGAAATACTGTAAAGCTAGAGACTGGGAGACGTAGTGAGTACGGTAGGGGTAGTAGTAAAATACGTTAATCCTTACTGGACTAACAATGGCGAAGGCACACTACGAGAACAGATCTGACGGTCAGGGATGAAAGCGAGGGGCGCAAAACGGATTAGATACCCGTGTAGTCCTCGCTGTAAACGCTGCCTACCAAACATCGTGATCTCCTCGAGAGATGGCGGTGCTGAAATGAAGGTGTAAGTAGGCTACCTGGGAAGTATAGCCGCAAGGTCGAAACTTAAAGGAATTGGCGGGGAAGCACTACAAGGAGTGACGCGTGCGGTTCAATTAGATTCTACCCCGTGAACCTCACCAGGAGCGACAGCAGAATGAAGGTCAGTCTGAAGGGCTTACCTGACACGCTGAGAGGAGTTGCATGGCCGACGTCAGCCTGTGTCGTGAGATGATCTGTTAAATCAGGTAACAGGCGAGACCTGTGTGCATAGTTGCTATTCGGTAAGAAAGAACTCTATGCAGACTGCTCCAGCAATGGAGAGGAAGGTGCAGGCAACGTTAGGTGAGTACGCCCCGAATCCCCTGGGCTACACGCGCGCGGCAATGGCAGTAGCAATGGGTTGCAATGCCGAAAGGCAAAGCTAATCCCCTAAACACTGTCTTAGTCCAGATTGAGGTTTGCAACTCAGCCTCATGACGCTGGAATTCCTAGTAATCGAACTTTAGCAAAGTTCGGTGAATATCGTCCCTGCTTCTTGCACACACTGCCCATCAAACCATCCGAGTTATGCTTTGGTGAAGTTCTTTGGAAAAGAACCTTAGTATGACAAGGAAGGTTAAGTTGTCACAAGGTATCCGTAGGGGAACCTGCGGATGGATCACCTCCTAAATTTATTAAAAAAATCAAGAAATATTATCGACGATAATTTTAACTACAAGTTCAATAAAATTTTATAAGTAAAATTTATAAGTTAATATAACATAAATTTTACATTGGGCCCGTAGTTCAGTGGTAGAACGCTGCCCTTGCAACAGCTTTTTAAGCAAGAAAGGCAGAGGTCGTGTGTTCGAATCACGCCGGGTCCATTTATTGCGTTTCATTGCTCTTGCTTCATATTTAATTTATGCTCAGTACATTATAAGGCTACGTCGGAAACGTGGCATTCTAAAAAATTTACTGATGAGATGAAGCTCTCTAGCTAGCTAGAGGGTGGATGTTGATCATGATGAGATGATACACCATAGTAAATCCCACAGACTTTAATTTAATTTTTTAAAGCTACTAGACGGATGGCTCGGTTTAGACTGCGATGAAGGACGTGGCAAGCTGCGATAAGTCTGAGGTATCTGCATGCAAGATTTGATCTCAGAATTTCCGAATGCGATACGTGTTATCTGAAGAAGGTATCGCTCTTCGAGAGTGTGTACGCTGGGAATTGAAACATCTTAGTACCAGCAGGAAAAGAAAACAATTGTGATTCCCTTAGTAACAGCGAGCGAAAAGGGAACAAGGCAAACCGAATCCTCTTATGAAAGTAAGAGGAGATGTGGAGCGGCTGAGCGCACACCTGGGCTTATGGAGTTTAAGTTTCCTGGAACGGAATGCTATAGAGGGTGATAGCCCCGTGAACGAAATAAGTATGGTGATTGCTCAAGCCAAGAGTAGTGTTTCCTGGATTGGAGGCATGAAAACAGCTCAACTAAGAGCTAACTTTAAATATTGGTCTAAGTCCGATAGCGCACTAGTACTGTGAAGGAATGTTGAAAAGAACCCTTGACGGGGAGTCAAAAGACCTGAAATCTAGTAGTTATAGATTGTTACTGCTTTTATTCGCTTATGTGAGTAAGAGTTGTAACGTACGTTTTGAAAAACGAGCCAGGGAGTTAAAGTAAATGGCGAGGTTAACTCATTCTGTGAGGTAGCCATAGTGAAAACGAGTTCGAAAGAGCATGAGTCATTTATTTTAGACCTGAAACCGGACGATCTATTCCTGAGCAAGGTGAAGTCTCTCTAACGAGGGATGGAGGCCTGAACCGTTGTTGAGGGCAAGCACTCGGATGACTTAGGAATAGGGGTGAAAAGCTAATCTAGTTCGGCGATGGCTGGTTCCTGCCGAAATA
>CAYNFE010000003.1:0-91665 GCA_964396475.1 Candidatus Woesearchaeota archaeon | reverse complement strand
ATTAGATACCAAATTATAACAGGTAAAATCAAACAACCCATGAGATACATTTTTCTTATTCCTAGCATGGATGTTAAAATTCCTAAAGCTGTTGCTGTTATAAAAACTAAAATAGCGAACCATCCACTAAAGATAGGCACGAGAATTAAAAGAAATACAAGGACACCCAAACATAGTCTTTTATAATTTATTTTTACCATGTTTTTTGAAAAGATTCTTGCAAAAATAAAAGTTATAAAAACAGCCAGAGATCCTGCTATCAAAGCTACAGCCAAGAAAAGCCATAATTGTTGTTCAGTGAAAGTTCCAAGAAAACGACCAATAAAAACAGCAATTCCTGTTCTTGGTTTGCTTACAGAATAAAGAACAACTAAGCTTAGAATCATTACTGTTGTATTTATTGCTCCTAATAATACTAGAAATGTTTTTTCATCTATTTTTTTTAAACCTGAAGAAATTACAGCAGCCTGACTAGAACCGACACCAGGCAGAAAAGAAACAAGAGATGAAGAGAATATACTTAGACTGAGAGCCTGCAAAATATTTTTTCTTTTGATTTTTATAGATTTTATTTTTTGTTTTGGAATTTTAACATTTTTGATAATGCTAACAGTAAGTAAAGAAGCTCCAAATAAACCGGTAAAAAGAGGAAATAAAGGCTGTTTAATCAAAGGAAAGTTTATAGTAGCATAACCTAAGATACCTGCAAGTAAAAATAAGAATAGAGCAAGAATTCTTTTTGATTTTTCTTCCTTTAAAATAAGGAAAATAATGATGGCAATGAGAAGAAAAGCAATTATTTTTATCAAGAAAGGATAAAAATAAGGTAATACGATAATAAAAAAAGGAGCAAGAGCTAGAGCAATGAGAAGACCAAAGAAAGATCCTATTACTGTAAGCCTTACAGCACCATAACCATTTCCTTTCAGTAAGAAACGATGGCCTGGTAGGACACTTAGAGCAGTATCTTCGTCAGGAGCACCAAGAAAAATGGATGGAATAAAATCAAGAAAAGTGTGTGTTACAGCCATAGAAACTATAAAAATTACTAAAATAGATGGATCTGTGAATTGCAAAAAGAAAGCTGAGCTAGAAAACAAGAGTAAAGCTAGAAGATTTATATGAATTCCTGGAATTAAGCCTGTAAAAATTCCTGCTATAAGACCTAAAAATATAGCAATTAAGATATACCCAATCATTTAACTACTTGTATTTTATTTATTTCAACTTCAATTTCCCCTTTATATTCAATTATTTTTCCTAGAATAATAACTTCTGAATTCTCAAAATTTTCTATTTTTTTATACATCACTACATGAATTCCTGCTGTACCATCATAGAGTGTGAGTATTGTTAATCCATCAATATTTTTCTGATTTGTCACATTTCCTTTAATTCTGACCCATTCATCAACCATATTCTCATTTATATCAGAGATTTTTATTATGCTCGGTTCTAGAGTATTAGCAAGAATAATAATAAGATAAATTCCTATCAAAGCAGTTATTAAAGAAAATTTAAGCAAGGAACGTGTTTTCATATTAATCTTTATTACGAAAACTATAAAAAACTAAGCTACTATTGTTGAATAATGGATGAAGAAAAGAGGTTTGAACTGATAAAGAGAAATACAGAAGAAATACTTGGGGAAGCGAAATTAAAGAAGCTGTTGAAGAATAAAAAACAACTTGTTGCTTATTGGGGGACAGCTCCAACAGGAAAACCACATGTGGGTTATTTTCTTCCAGCCCTTAAAATAGCAGATCTTCTTAAGGCAGGATTTAAAGTAAAAATTCTTCTTGCAGATTTACATGCGGCTCTTGATAATGTATCTTGGAGTGTTTTAGAAAAGAGATATAATTATTACAAAGAGATTATACCTTTGATGATAAAAGTAATTGGGGTGGATATCAAAAATCTAGAATTTATCAAAGGCAGTGATTTTCAATTAGGGGCAGACTATATGTTTGATGTACTTAAAATGAGTTCTTTTGTTTCTGTGCGTGATGCAAATAAAGCAGCTTCTGACGTTGTTAAAATGGGAAAAAGTCCAAAACTGTCAGGATTAATATATCCTATAATGCAAGCAGTAGATGAACAATATCTTAGAGTAGATGCTCAGTTAGGTGGAACTGACCAAAGAAAAATAATAGTCTTAGCCAGAGAAAATCTTCCCAAATTAACTTATGAGCCAAGAATTGAAATTTTACATCCTTTAATTCCTAGTCTTGTAGAAGGGGGTAAAATGAGTGCAAGTGTAGAGGAAAGTAAAATAGATATTTTAGATGATGAGAAGATTGTTGAAAGGAAAATTAATAGAGCATATTGCAAAGAAGGAGATCCAGAAAATGGTTTGCTTCCTTTTGTAAAGTATGTTATTATGACAATTAAAGGTAAATTCATTATTAAAAGACCAGAGAAATTCGGAGGAAATAAAGAATATTTAACTTATAAAGAACTGAAAAAAGATTTTATAGAGAAGAAAATTCATCCTTTAGATTTGAAAATTGCTATAGCTAGAGAGATTAATTCTTTGTTAGAACCTATTAGAAAAAAATCAGATAAATTAAAAAAACTTGCTAAAGAAGCTTATTAAATTTTTATTCTGTTTTCTTTTTTTCAACTTTTGTGCCGCACTCTGAACAAAATTTCTCGTCACCCATTAATTGCTTGTTACATCTTGAACAAACTAATACTTCTTTCCTCTTCTCCACAACTGGTATATAACCAGATTTTCCACTGATAATTTTGCCAAATGCCTCAAGAATTTTTGGGTCATTCATATAATGTCTTAAATCGCGGCAACCGCCTGCTGTAAATGCCATTTCTCTCCTTACCCTAGCCTAGAATTCTCACTTCTTTTTCTAACATTTCTGTTAACTGTAATTTTTTTTAATTTAACAACTTTTTAAATCTTTCTCTTCGGTATTTTTACCTTTTAGACTTTTATCGTCGGAAAATCTATAAAAAATACTATATTTTGTATATCTATTTTTTTAACCACAATTTATAGACGGCGAAAGCCTTATTAAATGTCAATATTTTAATTAAAAATGATAAAAACAGCAGCAGTTCTCTTTTCTGGAGGGAAGGATTCTTGTTTAGCTTTACTTAAGGCTAAAAATAAAGGATTCAATATCAAATATCTTTTAACTATAATTCCAAGTTCTTATGATTCTTATATGTATCATAAACCCTCAGTAATTCTTCTAAAAGCACAGGCAGAATCTCTTGGTATACCTCTAATAACACAAGAGAGCGAAACAGAAAAAGAGAAGGAAATTAAAGATTTAGAAAAATTGTTTAGTAAGATTAAAGAGAAAGTTAATTATATTATTACAGGAGGTGTGGCTTCAAAATATCAGAAAATAAGAATTGAAAAAACTGCTAGAAAATTTAATCTTAAAATTTTCAATCCTCTCTGGGGATTTAAAGCAACAGAGATCTGGAAAGAATGTTTAAAGAATAATTTCGAAATTATTCTAACAAAAATTTGTTGCGAGGGCCTAGATATATTTTTTTTAGGAAAAGAGATTGATAAAAAATTATTTCAGGAAATGATTGAGAGAAGTAGAAAATATGGATTTAATCTTGAATTTGAAGGGGGGGATGCTGAGACTGCTGTTTTAGATATGCCTTTATTCAAAGAAAAAATAGAGATTTCAGCAAAAATTATGAGTGAGAGCCCTTACAGACATTTTTTAATGATTAAAAAAATAAAAAGAAAAAAGAAGAAGAAAAAAATTAAAAAATAGAAAAAATACAGAAAAAGTTCAAATCTTTTTTTAACATTTCTTTCCCCCGAAAGCCTATTATTTCTTGGTTTTTTTAATTTAAATACATTGTGATGATAATTTATAATCATTTTATAAGATATTTTAATAGTAGAAAATAATTTAAAACATAATTTTTTTGGTATAGTATGGTTGAATTTTATAAAATAAAGCAAAAAAGTGGATTAACTATTTTATTTGAGAAAAGAGATTTACCCATAGTCGCAATTATGTCAGCTACTAGAGCTGGAGCAGCTTACGAAACTATAAAAAATAAAGGAATTGCACATTTTTCTGAACATATGGTTTTTAAGGGCCCAACAAAAAAAAGAACTACAAAACAAATAAGTTATTGCATTGAAAAAGTTGGTGGTATTTTAAATGCTTTTACAGCAGAACAGATAACGAATTTTCATATAAAAATTCCTTCAAAACATTTTGATATAGGTATTGATATTATATTAGATTGTATAAAAAATTCAAAATTTGCTGATAGAGACATCGAAAGAGAAAGAGGAGTTATTTTATCTGAGATAGATAGATGCCATGATACACCTCAGCATTATCTTTTTGATAAGACTAAAGAATTATTATATGCTAAGCCTTTTGCTATGCCTATTCTTGGCAGTAAAGAAAATATTAAAAGATTCAAAAGAAAAGATTTTTTAGACTGGCAAAAATATTATGGACCAGAAAATTTAATTATTTCTGTTGTTGGAAACGCTAATCTAAAGGATATTGATGAATTTGGTAAAAAATATTTTAAAAAAACAAAAGAAAATATAATTCCTAAACATAGTATTAAGCCATTACTAAAAAATACTAATGTGATAGAGAAAAGACAAGGTTTGGATCAGACACATTTTGCTTTAGGATTTCATTCTCCTCCTCTCTCTAGTAAAATGAGATATGCTAGTGAGATTTTCAATGCAATTCTTGGTGAGGGTATGTCTTCTATTTTGTTTCAAGAAGTCAGGGAAAAGAGAGGATGGGCTTATACTATTCATAGCTATCTTGATCAGGAAAAAGATTATGGATACTCCTTAATTTATGCTGGCATAGAAAAAAAGAATATAAAGAAAGTTAAGGAAATTGTACTTAAAGAAGTTAGAGATATGGCTAAAATTAAGACAAAAGACCTAGATGAAGCAAAAGAACAAAAAATAGGTAATTGGGAACTTGGTCTTGAAGATTGTAGGAATGTCGCAACTAATCTTTTATTTCAAGAGATAGCAACCAAAGCAGAAGAATTTTATGATTATCCTAAGAAAATATCTGATGTTAAACTTCAAGATATTAAAAAGCTAGCAAAAATAAAAAACTATAGTTCTATGGTTCTTGTTTCAGATTAAAAATGTTGATTGTTAAAGTTCCTGCAATAAATGGTTTAGGCAAGACTAAAGGCTGTGAGAAAACTCCTGATTTATTAACGAAAGAATTAAAAATAAAGTCAGAGGAAATCAAAATTAATAATGAGAATATTGAAGAAAATATTAAGATTATATCAGAAAAAGCTATTGATTTTTTAAAGAAAGATTTTAGTATTTTTTTAGGTGGGGATCATTCAATATCTTTTCCTTTAGTTAGGGCTTTTCAGTCTGTGAATAAAGATACTGGGCTTATTATTTTGGATGCTCATGCTGATTGTATGCCAGCAATGAAAGAACCAACACATGAAGAATGGATAAGAGCTTTGATTGATGATGGTTTTAATCCTAAAAATATTATGTTAATTGGGCTTAGAAATGTTGAATCTGAAGAAAAAGAGTTTTTAAAAGAGAAAAAAGTTAATTGTTTTTTGATGAAAGAGCTAGCTTCTGATTTTAAAGAAGTAGTTGATATAATAACAGAAAAAGCACGCAAATTTGATTCTTTATATTTAAGCATTGATATTGATATTATAGATCCAAATATCGCACCAGGGACAGGCTATGCTGAACCAGGGGGCTTGTCAAGTAGCCAGTTTATTTATTTAATTCAAAAATTGTCTTCACTAAAAAATTTAAAGGCAATTGATTTAGTAGAAATAAATCCAGATAAAGATATAAATAATCTAACAGTTAAACTAGGAGTTAAGATTATAGAAGAATTTATGTAAAATGGCACATATATCATATCCAAACAATCCAAATTATTCTAAAGATGGTTCTAACATTCTTATAATATATAATCCAGGAGGATGGGGTAATACACCCTTAAAAGAAGCAGAAGATTTCGCACCTATCATAGAAGGCATTCAACAAATTCTAGATAAAAAAGGTTATAATCATACTGTCTTGGAATACTATCGCATAGAAAATAATTTATTTGGAAAAATAATAGGACTTAGAGATTTTTTAAGTTCTTTTCAATTTTCATCAAAAATTCTAGCAAATAAAATAAAATCTCTAGAGAGTGAATTATTAGAATCAAACACTTATGTAATACTTGCGGGTCTTTCAAATGGGGCTGCTTTTATTGATAAAACCATTAGACAGATTCCCAAAAAATATAAAATTTATAGTATAGAGGTTGGTCTTCCTTTTTGGTTTGATAAATTTGAATCTAAGAATATTCTTAGAATAGATAATAATGGGACAGATCCTTTAACCAAGAGAAGACTAGATGAATTAATCCCAAATTTAATCAAATCACTTTTTAAATTTACTTTTTCAAGAAATGGCCAAAGACCAAGTTTCGCGCAAGCTCTTCATGTTTCTGGGCATGATTATTCTTGGAATGAAATTAATTCTAAGATAGAATCTTTTCTTGAAGATAAATTACAAAACAAAGAAAAATGAGATGCTTTATTGCCATAGATTTACCAAAAGAAATTAGAAAATTATTGGAGCAATCAGGAAAAGAGGTAAGAAATTTAGATCAGAGAGCAAAATTAAAATCAGTGGAACTAGAAAATCTACACATAACTATCAAATTTTTAGGGGATCTAACAGATGAACAGATAAACAAAGTAAAAGAAGCGTTGAAAACAATAAAATTTGAATCTTTTAAAGTAAAATTGAATACTTTTGGTGTTTTTCCTTCATTAAATTTTATTCGTGTAGTTTGGATTGATATTCTGCCTAAAGAACAGCTTATTGAACTTGAAAAGAAAATAGATAATTTAGTAAATGAAATTCTAGGTTTTAAAAAAAATAAAAATTTTGAAACACACATAACCTTGGCTAGAGTTAAGTATATTAGGGATAAACAAAAATTTATCGAAGGACTTAAACAGATAACTATCGAGCCTTTAGAATTTGAAATAAAGAATTTTTCATTGAAGAAATCTACACTGACAAGAGAAGGGCCTGTCTATGAAGATATTGCTAAGTTTGAATTTTAGTACAATAAAATTTATTAATTTTAGTTTCTTTTTGTTACTTTAATGGTGTTTTTAGATGGTTTAGAATTATTAACATATTGTATAGATTCTATTAATAAGAATAATAAAGATAATATAAAATATAAATCAGATCTCAGAACGAAAGGCCTTAATTCATATTTTTCTATGCAAATTTATAAAATAATTGAAAGATTTAGAAATGAATCAATCGAAGAAACAATTAATAGAATATATGATGAACAAAGATATAAGCCTTTTTTTGATAATCTAGCGAGAATTGCAAATAGATCAAATTCTTGATTATTTTTCTTTGTACTCAGTCTCTATAATTTTTTTCATTGCTTCGACTTTATTTTTATGAAGTTTTGCTTTGATGAGGTCTTTTTCTTTTGCATTGATTACTTTCTTTATATTCTTAAAGTATTTTAGAAGTTTTTTTGCTGTTGCTGGGCCTATTCCAGGAAAAGATTCTAGAATGAATTGTTGCTGTTCTCCTAAACTATAAGCTTTTCTCTTAACTTTTAGAGATATTTCTTTTGGCTTCTTACTCTGTCTTTTTTCCAGAAGAATAAGAAAATTAACAGTATCTTCATAATTTTTTGTTAGAATTATTGGAATATTGAAATCTAACATTACAGATAACATCATCCCTCTTATGGCATTTGGATTTACTTTCCCAAACTCATAAAGAGGATGATCGTCTACACCTTCTATAAGGAGGATTGGTTGAGGATATTGTTTTAGTTCTTCAATCTGCCTAAGTAATCGTTTATTTAACATTGAGCTTATGAAGTCAGAAATTGTTTTTCTTTCTATAGCTACATTTCCTATGATATAATCTGCTACTTTTAGCTGCTTTAGTTCAATTTTATATTTTCTTTCTATAAGTTCAGATATAATTAAGGAGTTCTTTTCTCTTTTGTCTATTATTATCATTTTATCGCAAAATTTTAAAACATCAGCGTCTTTTAATTTTTATGCTAGTAAAAATATTAGGTGTATTAGATTTGATTATAGCTTTAATTTTATTTCTAATAGCATTTAATATAAACATACCTTTTTTATTATTGTTAATAGTGATCATAATTCTAACTGTAAAATCTTTACCTTTCATATTAAATTTTGATATAGCTAGTGTTATAGATATAGTGGCTGCCATATTTATATTAATAAATTTCTTTGTCAGTCTTCCTCCATTATTATTTCTTTTAGCAGCTCTCGCAGTTGGGCAGAAAGGGATATTTAGTTTAATATGAGTTTTAAAAAAAAGACATAAGTTTGCCAATCTAAATAGAACACTCAGAGCAAGCTGAACCACCAGCATAATGAAGTTCAGCTTTTGTCAGTTTTTTTCCTTGTCCAAGATATAATACTTGTTCTGGCTTACTACCATAACGATAAATGGTTATCCCTTTGCACTTTAAGCGCCATGCCATTAAGTAAGCTTTTTTTACTTTTTCTACTGAGACTTTTTTTGGGAAGTTTATTGTCTTGCTAACTGCATTATTTGTATATTTTTGGAATATAGCCTGCATTTTTATGTGATATTCTGTTGGAATCTCTAATGCAGTCATATAGATTTTTTTCATTTCTTTTGGAATAGAAGCCCTTCTTACTGAGCCTGCAAAAGCAATCTTTTTTATTAAATTATCAGTATACAAATCTTTTTTTATGGCCTCTATTTTAAAATCGTGATTTATTTCAATAAGCTTTTTACCTTCCATAATTTCTCTTACAAATGCTATTGCAAACAAAGGTTCAATTCCTGAGCTACATCCAGCTATGATTGAAATTGAGCCTGTCGGGGCTATTGTTGTTCTTGTAGCATTTCTTAAGTGTTTTAGTTTTTTGTATTTACTTTTTTTTAGATTATGGAAAGAGCCTCTTTTTCTTCCAAGATCTATGCTAGCATTTTTTGCTTCTTTATCAATAAAAGACATTATTTTTTTTGCTGTCTTTAGCGCTTTTTCTGAATTGTAAGGAATTCTTAATTTTATGAGCGTATCTGCAAAACCCATTATTCCCAGACCAATTTTCCTGTTTGCTTTTGTTATTTTTTCTATTTCAGGAAGAGGATATTTATTTTTTTCAATAACATTGTCTAGAAAATGAACAGCTATATGGATAATCTTTTTCAATCTACTGAAATTTATTTTTCTTTTTTCAACAAATTTTGCCAGATTAATTGAACCAAGATTACAAGATTCATATGCAAGTAAGGGAACTTCTCCACAAGGATTAGTTGCTTCTATTTTTCCTAGCTTTGGTGTTGGCTGTTTTCTGTTGATTTCATCTATAAAAACAAGCCCAGGATCTCCAGTCTTCCATGCTGCTTTGCACATCTCATCAAAAAGTTTTCTTGCATTTATTTTTTTAACTATTCTTTTTGTTCTGGGATTTATTAGACTAAAAATTTTATTTTTTAGGGATGCATTCATAAAAGCATCTGTTGCAGCCACACTTATATTAAAATTACTTAATTGTTTTGCTTTTTGTTTTGATACAATAAATTCTTCTATATCTGGGTGTGTACAGTGTAAAACAGCCATATTTGCTCCTCTTCTTCTGCCGCCTTGCTTAATGACTTCTGTTGTTTTATCATAGACTTTAATAAAACTGACTGGACCACTTGCAATACCTTTTGTACTTTTAACTACATCTCCTTTAGGTCTTATTTTAGAGAAAGAAAATCCTGTGCCCCCACCTGTCTGTTGTATTTTTGTCATGTTCTTTAATGTTGTTGAGATACTATCAAGGCTGTCTTCTATAGGCAAGACAAAACAAGCACTTAGTTGGCCAATTGATGTTCCAGCATTCATTAAAGTTGGACTATTTGGTAGAAATTCAAGATTTTTCATGATTTCAAAAAATTCTTTTTCAGCTTTTTTTGGATTTCTTTTAAATTTTTTATCTACGCTGGCTATTGTTTTTGAAACACGTTTAAACATCTGTATTGGTGTTTCAATAATTTTTCCTTTATCATCTTTTAAAAGATATCTTTCTTCTAAAACCTTTAATGCATTTGCACTAAATTTCATATCATCTCTTATCTTGAAAAAATTCCTAATATCTCTTGCAATATGCCTAGAACGTCTGTATAGTGAATAAACTTTGAATAATCTTTCATTATATCTCTCAAGAACTTCTTCAACAATTTCTTGAATTTGTTCTACTGTTGGCATCTTATTTTCAAATCTGTTGATTCTTTCATTAAGCAATAAGATAACATCAGAAGTGATTTTTCTTGCATTTTTTTTATTTTTAAGGTCAAGAACAACCATAGCTTTTAGAATAGCAACAGTTATTTTATTTGAATTAAAAGATACTGTAGAACCGTCTCTTTTTCTTATTTTTTTGATTCGATTTCTGAATCTTTTAGACCTCTTTTTCATTGAAAGAAATAAGTTGTTTGATTTTAAAATCTTTTTCTTTCTTTAGAATTCATTAATTTTCTTTTGTTCTTTTTTATCAAGCTTATTTTTAAAGTCTTTTTTCATATCTTCTAAAGCTTGATACATCTTTTTTTCTTTATGATAAGCTGCCCAATGGTAACTTTCATCCCTTGTTCCTTTTGTCATTAGAATTATTAGTTTTCCTGGTTTTAATCTGGCTGTTCTTCCTGCTCTCTGGATTTTTCTTATCGCACTAGGAATTGGTTCGTAAAAAACTACAAGATCAACTTCTGGGATATCTAATCCCTCTTCACCTACACTTGTTGATACGAGCACATTAATTTTTCCTTGTTTAAATTCTCTGAGAATAGCTTGTTGCTCTATTTGAGTTAAGCCGTCCGTTCTTCTTTTAGCTTGACCAATAAAAACCTTAGCCTTGATATCTTTTGTTTTCAAAATTTGGCATATTTTATTCACACTATCTCTATATTGCGAAAATATAATTGCTTTAAGCTCCTTATTTTTATCCATTTCTTTCTGCATTATTTCCTTAAGTTTTTCAAATTTCGGATGTTCTATATTTTTTTCATAAAGTTTCATCAGTAAAAGATAAGCATCACCAAATGTTTTTGATTTTACAAGTTGTTTTACAGCTTTGCTTTTTCCTTGCTTATCTTGCTCGAAGAGATCATTCACATAATTTTGTGCCGATTCTATACTTTGTGTTTCAAGAAGTTCAAGTAGATGTTGTATTTTAATAGCTTGAGCGCATACACTTATACCTCTTAGATTATTAAAATGTCTATTTCCAGACCCTATCATTCTCTGCAGTTTTCTTTGTAACTCAATGAGATTTGTTTTTGATGTTCTTGCAAACAAAAGTTTTCTATTTTTTAATTCTTCAATTCTTTTCTTATAAATTTCTTGTAAAAGGAAACGGATATCTTGCAATTCTTTTGTTAAGTCTACTTTAATTATTTCTTTTTTTAGTTCTTGTAAATATGGTTTAACATCAGAACTCTCTCTTGTTCTTATTTCTACAGCATCTATTCCTAGATTTTTACATATTTTTTTGATTACAGAAGCATCGCTGCCTGGACTTGCTGTGAGACCTAGGAGTCTAGGTTTTTTTGCTTCTTTCAGATAAGTTTTGGCTACATAAACATAAGAATAATTTTTTAGGCATCTATGAGACTCATCTTCAATTAATAGAGAAACATTCTTTAAATCAATTCTTTTATGTTTAAGATCATTTTCAATACATTGCGGAGTAGAAAATATTATTTTTACATTTTGCCAAAGTTCTGCTCTTTTTTTGGCATTAATCTTTCCAGTAAAGATATGACTTTCATAGTCATCTAACATTCTTTTTTTGAAATATTCATAATGTTGTTCTACGAGCGGGCGAGTTGGGGCAAGAAATAAAATTTTTGATTCTGGATATTTTTTAATCATATAAGAAGCTAGAAGAAGAGCTATGAGTGTTTTTCCAAGACCAGTTGGAAGTACGACTAAAGTATTATATTTCTTTGCTGTATTAAAAATAGCTTCTTGATATTCCCTTGGCCTTTCCATATTCATCATAAAATTTGAAACTTTATAAAGAATTCTTTATTTTGTTAGCTATTTCTTGCATCTCTTCTTTAGATATTGTTTTTAGAGTATCTTTACTAAAAGGAAAAGGGATATTGTCATTTTCAAATCTTGGAATAAGCCAGATATGTGCATGGGGCACTTCATCTCCCCAAACTAAAGATACGACCTGCTCTATATTGAAAACTTTTTTTAGAGTATTAGCAATTTTTCCAGTAACTTCATAATATTCATTGATATTTGGAACATCCCAGACCCATCTATAGTGTTTTTTAGGGATTACTAAAGCATGTCCTTTATTTACAGGTTTTATATCGAGAAAAGCGAGAAAATTATCATCTTCATAGATTTTATAGCAAGGAATTTCTCCTTTGACAATCTTGCAGAATATACAATCACTCATTTTAAAATTCAACCAATATAACGACATATGGTGTCTTTATCTTCTTTTGTAAATTGATTGATAGAATCAGAATTATCATCTGTTAATTCTTGTTCAAATTCAAGTATCTCCTCAGCCTCTGTTTTTTCCTTTTTCCTTTTCTTTTTCATCTTAACTTAGATTATAAATGTCTAGAGTTTATAATCCTTTCTGTGTTTTTTATGGACTCGCCGGGATTCGAACCCGGATTATTCGCCAGCCAAGCGGATGTCTTGCCATTGGACTACGAGCCCTTAGTTAAGAAATAGTGTTAGGTTTTTAAGGTTTTATTTTTGTTATGAAAGATGTGATTTCTTGGATACTTTGGTTTCCAATAATGAGATAGATAGTCATGAAAAGTAGAAAGATGAAGAAAATCTGTTCTGAAATAGTTCCTGTGCTGATTTTCCATCTTATATGAAGCTTCTTAGATTTCCAGAGCCATTTTATTCCAGAAACATTAAAAGAATCTGCTGCCAAATGCATGAAATAACCTATTGGCAAGGCTATAGAGAAAATGAGCGGGGCTTTAATGAAATAAACAACGATAATCGAGAGTATCAAGAAGATAAGCAAACCAAATACACTATGCCAAAAACCACGATGTTTTGAAAAAGCCGCTATTCCTTTACCTGCTCCAAAAAGATATTTTCTATTTACATAACTTTTCGGAGAATCTAAATCTGGAAGTATTGCTCCAAAACATAATACTAATGTAAAAATTATGGAAAAATCTATAGAAAATATTTTTATAAATAAAAGATAGAAAAAAAGTGCGAATAATATGTGTGTGCGAAACATCATTTTCTAAAAAACAAAATTTTCATGAGCTATTTTGTAATTATGTAGCTCTTCTTCTTTAAACCATAACTTAATTTCTTTTTTTGCCGTATCTATTTTATCTGAAGCATGGATTAGATTTGAAACTGCCTTACCTTTCTGATTCGCCCATTCTGTGCTTAGATGTGCAAAGTCTCCTCTTATTGTTCCTGGCATTGCTTTTCCTGGTTCTGTACGTCCTATCATTTTTCTTACAATCTCAACTACATTAACTCCTTCTAGACAAATAGCGATAACAGGACCGCTCGTAATAAATTCTTCTAGACATTTATAGAAATCTTTTCCAATATGTTCACAGTAATGTTTTTTAGCAAAATCTTCATTTACCCAAACCATTTTTATTCCAATAATTTTCAAACCTACTTTTTCAAATCTTTGTAGAATTTCTCCGCTAACTGTTCTCTTTACAGCGTCTGGTTTTAAAAGTACAAGTGTTCTTTGCATCATTTTAATTTTATTTTTCTATATCAAATTTTTGAATTCAATAAGAAGGACGGCTTTCTTAACTCTTTTTTGTTTCATGCTGTCTCGTTCTCTAATAGTTACTGTATCATCTTTCATAGTTTGGTTGTCGATTGTTATACAATAAGGTGTTCCTATCTCATCCTGTCTTCTGTAGCGTCTTCCTATTGCTCCGGTTTCATCATAGAAGCAGGAGAACTTTTTTTTAAGCATATTATATATTTCTTTAGCTTTTTCTGGCAAACCCTCTTTGCTTACAAGAGGGAATATTGCCATATCTATTGGTGAAATAGCTAGTGGAAATGAAAAGAGTGCCCTTTCTTTTTCTTCTTTGAAGAAAATATCCATTAAAGCCCATATATCTCTATCAATTCCTAGACTTATTTCAAGAACATGAGGAATAAATTTTTTATTATTGTAAAAAATATGTAGGTTCTCTTTGCTATATTTTTCATGTCCAGATAAATCATGATCTGTTCTGTAATGAATTCCTCCAATTTCTCTGAATTCACCAAAAGTCTCTAAATTTAATTCAATATCCCAATGAATTTTATTGTAGAATGCTTTTTCTTTTTCACTTAATTCACGAAGTCTGAATTCATTTTTTGGAATTTTTAATTTTTCAAGATAAAATTTTTGCACTAGAGCAAGATGTTTGATATAGAATTTTGGTAGCTTAAGTTTTTTATTTGCTTCATCACATGTTATCTCCTTTATTTTCTTTTCTTTTTGTGGGAGCATGATTAATTTATATTTTGATATTTGTTTCCATTTTTCCTTATTAATCTTATTTATTTCATCAGGATCAAAGAATACTTGAAGTTCTGCTTGATGAAATTCTTTCATTCTGGTTATCAATTGTCTTGGGGATATTTCATTTCTAAAGGCTTTTCCTATGATTGCTATTCCCAAAGGCAATTTTTTTCTCGTAGCTTCAAATTCTCGTTTAAAAGCAAGATAAGAAGCCTGTGCTGTTTCAGGAGGCAAATATGCCATGTCCTTTATGCCTACAGCTCCTAATTGTATTGGGAACATCATGTTAAACCATTTTGCTTCTCCAAGATGCCAAGAACCGCATTTTGGGCATTTAAGCTTATTTTTTCTTGCTAATTCAGACATTTCTTCTAGTGTTAATTCTTCTACATTCACTTTTAGATTATTTTCTATGAACTGGTCTGCTCTGAATCTAAAATGACATGTTTTACACTCAATAAGAGGATCATTAAAATGCTCTATATGTCCCGAAGCCATGAAAACCTCCTCAGGCAAGATTGTTGAAGCCTCGATTTCATAACAATTTTCATAATTTTTTATAAAATAATCGCGCCATAAGTTTTCAAATTTATTTTTTATTGCTTTTCCAAGATGACCATAACTAAGCAGGCCTGCTTTTCCACCATAAATCTCGGCTGTTGGCCAGAAAAAGCCTCTTTTTAGAGCGATTGCTGTTATTTTATCCAGTTTTTCTATACTCTCTTTTTCTTTTTTTCTCATGTTTATAATTGGAAAGAAGTTTTTTAAACTTTATTCAGTCTCTTCTTCCTCTTCTTCAGATTCTTTCTCTGCCTTTGATTCCAGGGATTGTATTATCCAGAAGAAAAGAACTGCTACAATGAAGAGGAATAAGATTGCTGGTATAATAGTTGCATCTATAGGTATATTAGAATATACTAAGATGATCCCTATGACTCCAATATAGTTCATAATTAATGAAGAAGATATTCCAAAAGCAAATCTTTTTGATACAAGGTGGAAGAAGTTTAAAACAAGCAAAAAAATGCTTTCTAGAATAACTATAAATGCAATAAATGTTTTTTCTGATGCTACTTGTATTAATTCTGGGGATACTGTTGTTAAGCCTACAAGCATATTTTTAGAGAAAAGATAAGAGCATAGATTCATTCCGACAAAGAACAAAACAATAGAGTTGCTAACTGCGCTGTTCCATCCTAGTTCTTCTTCTTTATAACGACCAAAATAAAGTTCCATCAAGAATAAAGCTATGAGTAAAGGCAAAAGAATCCATAACATATCTGTATTTAGGATAAGTTGTTTTAATAACTCGACAGATTTTTCTAATACTAGATTTATGGCAGCACCAATGCCATTAGTCATTTTTTATTTTTCTTACCTCTTTTTCTTCTTTATCTTAGTTTTTGATATTTTTAATTTTTTCCACAAAGTTGTTATTAAGAATGATACAGTATAAATAATTATTAGACTAAAAATAATATCACTAAGATAATGCAAGCCAAACCATATTCTTGTAAAAATAATTAAACAAGATACTATCAACCAAATTATTTTCAGATATTTATTTTTTTTATAATCTAAGAATGGAAGAATACTAAAGATTAAAGGATGCCCAGAAGGAAAGGAATCTTCTGATAAGGGAAATAAAGGTCTTGGTTTAACAATTATGGTTTTTAAGAATAAAATTAATAATAAGGAGATAAAAAAAGTGAATGTGAAAGGTAAAAGGTCTTTCTTTTTTTTCCAAAAGAGAATCGCAAAAGAAAATAATATGACTAAAGGATAATAAATAAACCATTCCTCTATAAATAATATCCATGAAAAGAAAGAATCTAAAGTGGGATTTCTTAGATTCTGGATTATTGAGAATATTTGTTTATCTAAGACAAAACTTATGACAAAGATCATAATAGCTATAATAAAAAGAATAATTGTTTTTGTTCCCTTTTTCATATTTTTTCTTATCTAAAGATATTTAAATAATTTTGTTATGATAAGGTCATGGAAAAAAGGGTCAAAGAAATTCTTTTAAGATATTTTATTGGAATGATTATTGCGATAGTTACTTTGTTTGTTCCTGTTTTTTATTTCATTTTTCGTCCGCTTACCATATGGCCTACAGTATTTATCTTAGGTCTTTTTTATGAAATTTCCTTAGAAAATAGTATCAGTATAATTGTTAATGGGATTGCTATAGAATTTATAGATGCCTGTATTGCTGGCAGTGCTTTTTTTCTTTTATTTATTCTTAATATTTTAACATGTGGTTTAAGTTTAGGAAAAAGAGTTTATGTTTTTCTTTTTGATGCGGCGTTTCTTTTAGTAATGAATATAATCCGCTTAATTTTATTAATTATCTTACTTGTCAATGAATCTCTTGCTTTTGACATAACTCATAAGGTTTTTTGGTATGGGATAAGCACAGTTTTTGTTGTTTTAGTATGGATATTAACTGTTTTTATTTTTAAGATTAAGACAATTCCTTTTATTTCTGATATTAAATTTATTTTAAATAAAAGTAGTTTTAGAAAATAACTTAGAAATTCAGATTAAGAATTTTAGAAAAGTTATTATTCCTGTTGTTGCTAGAGTTATTATTATCCCTGCAATTATTACTCCTAGTGCAATTGCTAAAAAGCTTCGCCCCCTCTTTAAACTAAGGAGCCAAGCTATCAAAGCTCCAGTCCAGGCTCCTGTTACAGGTAATGGGATAGCCACAAAAAAAGTCAGAGCAATTATACCATAGATTTGGTAATCCTTTTCTACCTTAGTTTTTCTTTTTCTTATTTTTTTAAGAAAAACATTAAATATTTTTCTGTAAGGTTTGATTTTTAGAAAATGTTTGTGAAGATAATCAAGAAATAAGAAAATGATTGGTATGATGGCTATATTAGCTAGAGTACAAAAAATAAAAGCTACTATAGGATTGATACCTTGAGCAATCGCAAAAGGAATTCCTCCACGAAGCTCTACTACAGGTAAGATACTGAGCAATATACCCAGCAAAAGAGGATTCATTTTATTTTATTTATCCAAATAAAACAGCAAGACCTTCTGCAGCTTCTTCTTTCTTTTCTTCTTCCTTTTTTTTCTCTTCCTTGTTCTCTTCACCTTTTGCTGCCGGTGCTGCTGGTATTGCTGCAGCTTCTTTCAATACTTTTTCTATATCGACTCCTTTTAAGCTTGCTATTACTGTTTTTAGTTTTGATTCATCTACTGTTCCACCTGCTGATTCTATTACTTTTTTTAAATTCTCTTCGTTTATTTCCTTCCCTGTTTTATGCAACAAAAGAGCCGCATATACATATTCCATATTTCCTCCAATTTATTTGATTAAATTTAATATTATATTAGCTTCTTGATTTGCTTTTGAGATAAAAAGTAAAAATGTTTCTTTAGTTAAGTATGAAATATTGAATGCTAGGTTGAAAGCATTCATAGATAATTGTTTTAAATCATTAACCATAGCTTCTTTATCTACTTTTATTTTTTCATAAATTCTTGATTCTTTACTATCATAAGCTACTAATGGTTCAAAACCTAAAGTAAAAGGGGTAATTTCTAATTTTGTGAGAATAGAAGCAGCCTCCTTACTTAATTTTTCTCCTTCTTTTACAATAATGCATGATTCTTTTATTACTATTTTACCTCTTTCTATCCTTGCTTTTATATTTACTTTACTAAGTTCAGAAATTATAGGGCCAGCAGGGAGATCTGTTGGACCAGCATCTACGATTATATCTTTTGGAACTGTCTGCCCAGCCTTTGCTTTAGCAGGGAATTTATTATCTGCTAAAATTGATGAAAGTTCAAAAGGATCAATATTAGAAAAAATTATAGCAAAACCTTTCTGAAGCCAATTTTCTAATTTCTCAATATCTTTCTTCATTTTTTTAGTATCTTCAAATGCTCTGAACATAAAACTTTTTTTAATCACTTTAATTGTGGCTGTGTCTTTCAGTGAACGTTTTATTTTTTGAAATTGTGGTGCTGGAATATTTTCTATAGAAACAATCATTATAGTATTGCTTTTATTAATAAGATCAATTAGATTTGCAAGCATTTTTTTCTTTTTTTCAGGAATATCTTTTGTTCTTTCTTCTTCCATTTTTTTTATTTTCCTCTCCCTTTTTGTTTTTTTATTTGCTCTTTAATTTTTACAGGAGAACTCATAGTAAATTTAAGTAAAACAGATTTAACATTAAATTCTTTTTTTGGCAATGCTTTAACTATTGTTTTAAATGCAGTCTCAGCATTTTTTATAAGCTCTTCATCAGACATATTTTCTTTACCAACCCCTATCTTAATACTTGCTTCTTTTGAACGAATTTTTAATATGTTAGAAAGTTTTTTTACAGTTGAATTTATAACATCCTCATTTTCTTGTGCTAAAACCCCACCTATCTTTGGATCAGGCATTTTTCCAGCCATACCTAATATTTTTCCGAATTTTGATGCTATCTTAGGCATTAATTTTGCATTTGCTATGAAAAAATCATACTCTTTTGCCAATTTTTTGATATCTTTAAGTTCTATTTGTTCTATTTCATTTTTGGTGATAACATAATCAACAGCTTTAGAAGGGTGTTCAAGAAAAGCACAAATTTTCTTTTTTTTACCTATAATTGGAAGAATAATGGAAGTATTTACTACTTCTTTCCTAGGGTCAAAATTTTTAAGATTTATTATAATGTCAAAAGTCTGATTAAAATTTCTTTTTTTGCTTCTTTTCCTTAGTTTTTTCAGTGCTTCAGAAAAATTCATTTTTCCTCCTACTTTCGTCCTGAACTGGCCCGTCAGGATGTAGTAATAACGGACATAAATGAGAGTAAAATTAACTTTATAAAGGTTTCTGACGTCTCAAGATTTCTCTAATTCGTCGAGATATTCTTTAATTCTTTCAATTATAGAAACAATATAAAATCTTTCTATTTTTTCTTCAAAAATCTTTTTAAGATTCTCAAATTCTGAAATTCTATAATTATTAGCTTTTTTTTCAACAATAAATACATCTCTGAGTTTTTTCAGTTGTCTTCTTATGTTTGAATTAGCTATACCTTTCAACTCAAAATTACCTTTTTTTCTAGATTCTATAACCTGTTCTTTTATTTCTTCTAAATTTAATTCCTTTTTTTGTTTTCTTGCATTCAATAGGGTAAAAAGAATATCAACCACTATATCTCTAGAGTCTCCTGGTTGTAATAAACCAAGGCTGAGACATATCTTTTTCACGAGCTCTCGAGAACTTAATTGATAAGGTTTTTCATATTTTCTTAATGTGATTTCTCCTAAAGATTCTTCTTTCATTGTATTTGTATTTTAGAGCATCTTAGAGTAAAGAAAAGAAAATAAGATTATAAATTTTTAGTTTTCAGTTTTTTCTAAACTTTCCAAAAATCTCAATAATATTTATATATTCTTTAGTCGAACTAATGAGATGGAATTTATTGCATTACTTTCTAGTGGAAAAGGAACGTGGGGTCAAGTAATAGGTTTAATAAATAGAGGTCAGTGGGATAAAATAATTATTATTACTAGCGATTTTTTTAGATCAACAATCAGCAAATTTAATTTTGATAAAGAATTAGAAATCATAGCTGTAGATTTTGATAAAAGTATTGAAGATACCATTAAACAGATAAGAGAAAATTTAAAAGATAAAATTCAAGGTACAGAAGTTGCATTAAGCATAGCAAGTGGAAAAGGCAAAGAACATATGGCTTTGATATCAGCTCTTTTACAGCTACCAGTAGGTATAAAATTTGTGATTCTTACAAAAGAAGGAATAATTAAATTATAAAAATAAAAAATAAAAACAAAAAAATTAAATGTTATTTATCTCTTTTTTTTCTTTTTCTTAGCTTTCTTTTTTGATTTTTTCTTCTTTTTCTTTTTTGCCATTTGAAACCTCTTTTATTTTAAAATTTTTTTTTATAAAAATAAAAGATGCTTTTAGTTTAAATACTTTTCTATTTTTTTTGGAAAAAATTGCTGAAAGAAAAAAATTTCCCGACGGAAAAAATTAAAATTAAAATTTTAAAAATCAAAAATAAAAAATGGACCGGACGAGATTTGAACTCGTAACCACCGCTTAGCGAGAGCGGTATTCTGCCGTTGAACTACCGGCCCGATTCAATCAAATTCAACTAAAAAGCTTTTTTTATCCAAACTAACATCAATATCAGGAAAATTAATAAGACTATAAAAGCAGATATTTTAAACACAAGCTCAGCTTTTTTCTTTGATCCAGTTAAACCAAGTGCAGTTATGTATATGAATTTACCACCGTCGAGAATTCCTAAAGGTAACATATTTAATAGAGCTACAGAGAAACAAATTAAGATAAGCCAGAAAAATAAATCACGTATAAACTGTAATACTTCAGGATTATATTTTGGTTTTGCATAAGAGTATGGTGATAAAAATGGGGAAGTTAGTGTAGATAAAACAGATGCTATTCCAGATATTTCAGGAAAACCTATTCCAAGATAACCTATTGAAGAATTTTTAGGATGTTCTGTTAGAGTAATAGAATAATCTTTTTCACTGGTTTTAATTTCTATTGTCTCATTAGGTTTTTGTGAACTTAAGATGTCATACACATCATCCATTTTTTCTATTTTTTCCCCATCTATTTCTTGTAAAGCTCCTGATAGATTTGCTCTTATTGCGGGAGTATCTTCATACAAGTAAATTGTTTCAATCTTGCCTTTTTTTGCAGATTCTAACATTATATAGAGTTCTGGCTGTAAATAGTAAGTTTTTTCATCTACTTTCACAGGTAATGTTTCAGTTATGTTTTGTAATTCTTCATCGCTTAAATTAAAAAATTCTTCAATACTATAATTTCCTATTTCATCTATATTTGTTATATTTACTGGCCCAATAGCACACATGTATCCAGTTATACCACCCATTTCATAGAATCCAAACAAGAAAAGTTGTAAGAGTAGTATAAAGAGCAACGCAAAAATAAAATTAGCGAAGGTTCCTGCGCCTAGAATAGCTAGCTGGGCTCTCTTACTTTTCTTTGTCATCATTTTCTCATCAGGTTCTACAAAAGCTGCAAGAAAAGGTCCAAAAAAACCAAACCCTGTTGCCTTTACTTTTATTTTAAAAAATCTTGCAAATACACCATGAGCAAATTCATGAGTTATGGCTACTATTAAAATTATTATTATCCAGTATGAAAAATAAAAAGGTGGTAATGGAAGATTAAAAAGTTGAGGGAGATATGGGACAAGAGGCATTATAGGAGGGATTTTTGGGACAGTAATAAAAGAAGTCATTAAGACTATGCTCAAATAAAAAAGAGCAAAAGCAGCTATCATCATAATATATCCAGAAGTTATAGAAGCATAACTTAGAACATTAAGCAAACCTGAAAATTTTTTACTTGCCCAATCCATAAATTTTATTCCAAATTTTGATCTATACATGAAAAAAACTTTAGATTCTATCTTCACTCTTTTTCTATTTTTATAAAGAAATAGAGCAATTGCCAAACTGAAAATGAAAAGAAAAATTAAGTCATAAACATAGATAGGAAACATTTATCCCTTACCTGTTTTTTTACTTTTAGGCCTTAATGCTCTACTCTTGCATTTTCTGCATTTTATCTTACCTTCTGCAACTTTTCTTGGTTGAGCTTTTATCTTACTTCCGCATCTCTTACAAACAAAAACTTTTTTGAAAAGTCTGTTATGTGCTACTTCTATTTTTGCCATTTTGTATTTATTTTATATTTTTTAAGTTTTATACTCTTTTAATTATTTTTATACCTTCAACATTCCAGTATTCCACTTGTATGCCTTCTTGAATGTCATCAATAAGATTAGCATCTATCGAGACATCTATTGTCTCAAAACTTTCGAGATCCATGATGCTGGCTTTCTTTTCTTCTTTTTTGACACTTAAGACCTGAGCCCTTCTTTTTTCTATTATTGGAATTTGCACACGATCAGAACCAGGCATCACTGTAATATGTTTTTTCCCATCAAGAATACTAACAGCTTCAATTCTTGCTTTTGCATGACCATGTTTTCCTGTTTTACTAATATCTATAGATTTAACAACACAGGCTGAGTTATCAAGCATAACAAAACTTCCTGGACGTAATTCTGTAGCATTAACCAATTTTGAAGGCATTAAAACAGAAAGAAAAGAAGAACTTATAAAGATTTTGCTATTTTTATCTCACTGAATTTTTTCCCCCTCTTTTTTCTAGTCTTATTTTTTTTCTTTTTCTTCTCTTTTTTTGATTTGGTTATTCTACCGCCTGCCAGTTCCTTGATGAATTTTTCCACTTCTTTTTCCTCTTTTTTTCTCTTAGCTAATTCTTTCTTTTTTAGTTTTGGACCGGCGACATCTTGTAAGGCTTTCTCAAGATAATCAATTTTTAGATTAGCATTATGCAATTGTTTATGTAATATAGCTAATGCAATCCATAATTGTGCTTTTCCTTTATCCTTGGCTAATGAATAAATATTATTATAGTTAATACTTTCTATAATTAATCTTTCGAGATGAGGTTTAATTCTTTCATCGAGATAATCTCTCCATACCATAGACAAAAATAATGAACCAAATATATAAAGTTTTCGTTTGATGTAACACAAAAGTAACAAAACATAACATTTATAAATAATTTAAATTTTATTTCTCTTGTTTTAAAATGGCAGAAGATAAAAAAAATCTAGTTGAGCTTTTCAAAAGCTTTTCCCCAGGAATATCTATGGAATTAGATGCTAAAGTCAATGGAACGCATCTGAAAGGTATTTATGTTTATGTTGGGAATCATGAAACAGGGGTCAAGTGTATCAAAGCTGAATTAATAGATAATAGAATAAAATATGATGATTCATGTACTATAATAGAAAGTGCTGAACAAGTTAACTCTATAAATAAAATACCACCTCTTCTTGAATATTTTAATTTACCAATTTATGGAGAGAAAAGAAAAAACATTTAAACATATTTTTTCTTAGAGAATCATGAAAACAAAAAAAGGAGATTTTGTTGAATTAGATTTTACTGCGACTGTAAAAGAGGGTAAGGTTTTTGATACCACAAAAGAAAAAGAGGCACGAAAAGCTAACCTTTTCGATGAAAAGAAAAATCACAAATTTGAACCGATGTCTGTATGTATTGGAGAAGGGATGGTAATTAAGGGTTTAGACGAGGCCTTGGTTGATAAAGATATAGGAAAAGAGTATGAAATAGAAATTCAGCCAAAAGAGGCTTTTGGAAACAGAAATGCTAAGCTTATTAAAACAGTCCCTTTAAGCGCTTTTCAGGAAATGCCGCATCCAGGGATGTTTGTTAATGTCAATGGATTAGTTGCTAGAGTAGTTACTGTTACTGGAGGCAGAACCTTGATTGATCTTAACAATCCTCTTGCAGGAAAAATAATTATTTATAAATTTGAAATCAATAAAAATATAGAAGATATTTCTAAAAAAATAAAACTAATAGCAGGAATTTTTGGATTAGAAATAGAGAATATAAAGATAGAAGAAAAACAAAAGAAGGTAAAAATTAAAATAAAGAATAAGAAGCAAGTAGAAAAGATTCTGGATAAATTCAATGAAAAGATAAAATCTCTTTTGGGATTAGGGTGTGAATTTGATTAGTTTGGTTTGAAAATACTAATTATAGAATACTAAAATTTATAAATCAGATTGATTTTTAAGGAATAAGAAAAAAGATGGCAGACTTTGAAATTAAAGAAGAGGAAAAGCAAGATATTGACAAGGAGTTAGAGCAGATAATATCAAAACAAAAAGCTGCAATTAAGGTCTTTGGTTGTGGCGGCGGAGGCGGTAATACTTTATCAAGGATGAGAGAAATAGGGATTAAGGGGGCTGAGCTTATAGCTGTAAATACAGATGCTCAAGATCTACTTTATACCTATGCTGATTCTAAAATTCTTATAGGGAAGGAATTAACTCATGGCTTAGGAGCTGGAAGTAATCCTCAAATTGGTGAGGAAGCAGCCCATGAATCAGAGCATGAAATTAAGCAAAGGTTGCATGGGGCTGATATGGTTTTTATTACTTGTGGCTTAGGCGGAGGGACAGGAACTGGAGCTGCTCCTGTTGTTTCAAAGACAGCCAGAAAGATGGGTGCTTTAACTATTGGTGTTGTTACACTTCCATTTACTATAGAAGGCCAAAGAAGATATGAGAATGCTATATTGGGTTTAGAGAAGATGGAACATGCTGTTGATACTTTAATAGTCATACCAAATGATAAGCTTTTGGAGCTTGCCCCTGACTTACCTTTACACACAGCCTTTAAAGTTGCTGATGAGATATTGACAAATGCTGTTAAAGGCACAACAGAATTAGTAACAAGAGCAGGCCTTGTGAATTTGGATTTTGCTGACATTAAGGCTGTGATGAGTAATGGCGGCGTAGCAATGATTGGTGTTGGTGAGAGTGATAGTCAAGATAGAGCAGGAGAAGCAGTTGAAAAAGCAATAGAAAATCCTCTTCTTGATGTTGATATATCTAATGCTTCTGGAGCTTTGGTTAATATTATTGGTGGTCTTGATCTATCTCTGGATGAGGCTAAGAAAGTCATTGAGGCTATTGCAAATAAGATAAGTTCTGGAGCAAAATTAATTTGGGGTGCCCAGCTTAGCGAGGATATGGATAAAACCTTAAGAGTTTTGTTAATTGTTACAGGAGTCAAAAGCAGCCAGATATTAGGACCAGGGGAAAGAAGAGTTGATAAGGAAAAAGAAGAACTGGAAGAAGAGCTTGGAATAGAGTTTGTGGGAGAAGAGAAGAAATAAAAAACTAAAAACAAAAGCAAAAAATCTAGAAAAGTAAGATTTTTAAGGTTTCTATTTTTTAAGAACAGATGAAAGAACAACAAAAATCTATCTTTACTAAAGTAAGTGGATTTTATCATAAATGCATTCGAGTATTTAGAGTAGCAAGAAAACCAACCACTTCAGAAGTAAAACAAATATCAAAAGTTTCTGCTTTAGGAATATTAGCTATAGGAGCTATTGGTTTTATTATTGGACTCATATTCACTTTATTTTTCTTATAAAATGATATTTGTAGTTAAAGTAACAACAAACAAAGAAGACCAGGCAGCTGATCTTATAGAGGGGAGAATAGAGAAGAAGAAACTAGAGATTTTTTCAGTTATTAGACCTCATGGCTTAAGAGGTTATATAATTATAGAAGCAGCTAATACAGAGAATGCAGAGCAAGCAGTCTTTAATTTACCTTATGTTAAAGGACTCATAAAGAGACCAATAACTTTCAAAGAGATTGAGACAATGGTTAAGCCAGTTGCTGCTCAAATCAATATTGAGAAAGGTGATGTTGTAGAGATGTTAACAGAACCATTCAAGAGAGAAAAAGCCAGAGTTATCAGGATTAATAAACAGAAGGAAGAAGTTGTCGTAGAGCTTCTTGAAGCAGCTGTTCCTATCCCAGTCACATTCAAAATAGATAATGTTAAAGTAATAAGAAGAACAAAAGAAGAAGCTGAAGAAGAGAAAAAGAAATAATTAAGTTTTATTCTTTATTTATCTTTCATATGTTGAATAATAAATTATTGTTATTATTGCAGTTATGAGTAAGGCCACTATTATCGTAGCGAAAGTGTTTGCTGTTAAATTCATCAATAGTAATATGAATATAGAAAAGATAAAGGCAAAGAACCAAGATATTCTTACTGTATTCATTATCTTAAAGCCCTGACCTATTGGAATTAAAGCAAGGAAAGAAAGCCAGGCGCATAAGATTGCAAATTCATTAAAGCCAGCTATTCTTACTATCAAACCAAGAATAAGAACTGCAACAGGACCTGATATGGCTATTCTTCCTACATCCTCTTCACTTAATTCTTGCCATCTTCTTCTTAAACGAGAGGCTTTAGGCTTAATATCAAAATCTAGAATAGCTAACCATCTTATGAAGCCATTTGTTATTAGCGCTAAGATTAATGGCAAAGCAAGCCAGGCAGGAAAATCAAAAGGAAGTTCTGCTTTCTGACCTTCTGTTGGAGGTTGGAACCAGTATCTTCTGAAACTAAGGAATTTGGTTTTTATTTTACAGTCAAGTCTAAAGGCTGTAAATTTTTGAGCAAGTACGAAAACAGATAACATAATTATAGAAAATAAGAACATTAAACCAAATTCACTAGGCTCAAAACTTATTACTGGCAAAGAGATGTCTAGAGTAAGGATAATACCAAGAAATAATGATGCAACAATGATAAGTAATATTTCTTTTATTAATTCATCATACTTTTTCATTAATTAAAAAAGAAAAAGGATTTTATAATATTTTCTTTTATAATTTTCTCTTTTTTATTTCTTTTTTGAACCAGTCCTGCCATTCTTTGAAAACTCTTTTTCCTTTTGGTATGCCTATATCTTTCCTTACCTTATCACTTATTTCATGGAACATATTATTAGATTTAAGAACCCAGGGAGCTTCGAGTATGTCAGGATTTTTTAATTTGTCTGATGTTTTAACTATTGTTTCTTTTATTTTTGATCTGAGAAGGATATTATCCCAGACAGCATCCCAAGAACCTGCCCATCCCTTGACATTTCCTGCTATATCTTTAAGGACTTCACTTTCTCCATTAATTAAATCATCTGTTGCAATAAGCTCATCTTTTCTAACATCATACTTCAAAAGATCGAGAAATCCTTTTTCTGTATTAGGGTCTGTTGTCCAGTGTTTTCTTACTTCAGCTAGTTCTAAAACCCTTCTCCATCTATGAAGACCATCAGGACTTTTAATAGGATTACACACTAGTATGATGTCTGTTGCTTTGAAACTTGTTGCTGGGACTTTTAAGTCATTAACAACTCTATCAAAAACACCATAAGGAGATGCACCATGAATAGTTCCTGCTACTACATTAGCTAAAGCACCAATACGCATTGCCTCATACAATGCTAAAGCCTCTTCACTTCTAACTTCACCAACTATGAGACTTGAATCTCCTAAACGTAAGGAAGTTCTTATTCCTTCAGCTGCACTTAACTCAGTTGTTTCTCTAGCCAAAGCTTCTCGTACTTTCATTCTTAATATATCATAACCCAAATCTCTGAAAGAAACAACTGGTAATTCCATTGTTCCTTCTATTACAATCATTCTGTAACGTGACATGATTTCTAACATACAAGCTCCTAACATAGATGTTTTTCCACTAGAACGAGTTCCAGCAATGAGCATTGTTCTAGAACCATCAATTAAGAAAGAAAGCACTCCAGCTGTGATTGGATTTATCATCTTATTTTTTATATAGAGAGGAAGGGTCCAAGGCTTTTCTCTATGTCTTCTGAGAGCATAGGCAAGACCATAAGGACTTAATGGCTGTTGAATTATTGAGACTCTTGCCCTGGCTATTCCAATAATAAGTTCTGTATCTAAAACAGGATTAGCTTCATCAAGAGGCCTTCCAGACATCATTCTGAATTTGGCTGCCCATGATTCAGCATCTTCATGGCTTGAGATTATATTAGTATCACATTCATCAAATTCCTGATGCCTGACAAATATTGGCACTATACCAGGAGGGGCATTAATCATTATATCTTGTATTTTATCATCTTGCAAAAGAACCTCTATCAAACCAAAACCTATCGTGTGTCTGACTAGAATTGTTGCTAATTTATTGATTTTTCTATAACTTAATGTGATTTTCTTTGTTCCAGCTAATTCTCTAATTAAATCTCTAGCAATGTTGAAGAATACTGTTCTTATTCTTGCAGGATCAACAAATTCTTCTGCTCTTGGCTTATGTTCGAGCAAGACATTTCTAGCTAAGTTCACCAAAGTTTGAAGATTTTCTGGAAGAGTAAATTCAGGAGCCATTATATGGTAAATGTATTTTGTTCTTCCTGGAATTTTTAGAATTGTTACTGTGCTTCTATCGTGTTCTGGTCCTATGTCATATTGCTCTATGATTTCAGCTTCTGGAGGAAAAGTAGACATCAATCTAGTAAATGTGAAGTTAGGAACGATTTCTGGCCTAAAGATTTCTTTGTACAATGTCCTTTCACCAACTTTATGACCTAAAAGTCCTTCTTTCAGTGTTTTTATTATTGTTAAATTTTCTAGAAGTGAGATAATTTTTGTTAGAAGCCTGATATAGTGTGCCTCACAAGTCTGCTCAGCTTTTGCACTTTTTGGTATTTTTTTAACTACTATCTTTTCTTCTCGAAGAAGTCTTTTTGCTTCGACATAACAACCTATAGGATCTTGTTTTAGTAGGGTTAGAATGAGATAACGCATAGTGTCATATCTTTGAGGCAAATGTCTCTTACATCTAAAAGGTTCTAATGTAGTTGGCTCCAAAACTTTTTCTTGTTTTATTAGATGCACATACAATTGTCCTATTTCTATCAATAAAGAAACTTGTCTAAAATTATGGCTGTAGTTTCTCTGCTGAACAAAAACTAATCTAGAGACATTTGGTGATTCAATTAAAGAATCTATGGTTCTGGCCATCACTAAAGGAGAATCTGATATAGAAGGAACATAAGGGGCACCAAGATAATTAATATACATTACATCCTGGCTAGCCTCTCTCACAACGTCATAACCATATAATTTTATATCTTTCTTGAAAATCATAATCTATTTTTGTTTTTTCCTCTTTTATATTTCATTATTTTTAAGGTAATAGATATTTTTAATTATTGTGTTATTGCTTTGATATAACTTTGATATAAACAAGATAAATATTTAAATCAAATTTTCTTTTAAATAAAAAGAGATAAATTAGGGGAAAAGAGGTAAAATAAGTAAGATGGATGAAAGAGATCTTGGCGCTGTTTCTGCTCTTCTTTCAGAGTTTAGTATAAGAGTTAATGATATAGAGGAGAGAACGACACAAATCAAGGAAAGACTACTTACTTTGAGCCAGACAATATTAAAGCAGAGTGAAAAACTGAATAAAGAAATGGTCGTGATGAAAGAGGATATGAGGAATGTTCATAATGAAATTGACAGACTAAAAGAAACAGTCGAGCATATTGTTCGAGAAAGTTCTGAATTTGCACGAAAAGAAGAGATAAAGGTTTTAGAAAGATATGTGAAAATGTTTGAGCCTCTTGAATTTGCCACTATGGATGATGTAAAAAGAATAGTCAAAAAAGCTGTTAAAGATAAAAGAGACGGCATAATAGAAATTGATGAAGAATAAAGAAAAAAATAAAAAATTTAAAAACAATAAAGAATAAGAATAAATATAGAAAAGAGAAGAGAACAAGAAAAGATGCCAAAGAAAAAAATATCTGTTAATGATATTTTAAAATTAAGCAAGCAAGGGTATACAGATGCTGATATAATTCGTTATCTGAGAGAAGAGGGTTACACTCCTACCGAGATAAATGATGCTATGAATCAAGCCAAGATTAAGATGGAATTAGCTGAAACTGCAGGTATGGAGTCTGAAGTTTATGCTCCTAGTCCTTATGAATCTGCTGAAACAGCTGAAGAAGAGATGACTCCTTCTATAATGTCTCAACAAGAACAACCTGAAGAAGCTTATTATGCTCCTGCTCAAGCCGCTCCTGCTGCTGTATCTGCTCCTGAGAGTGAAGGCTATCCTTATGCTTATCCTTCTACTTATGAACCAGCATCAACAGAATCAATGGAAGAACTTGCTGAGGAAATTATAAGAGAGAAATGGGAAGAGTTTACAAAGAAGGCTGGTGATATTATAGAATTTAAAAGGTATATTGAATCAAGAATAAAAAGTTTGGATGAACGGATAAAGAGATTAGAGAGATCTTTTGATAAACTTCAATCAGCTACCCTAGGAAAGATGCAAGAGTATGGCAGAGATGTAAAATCATTAGGGACAGAAATACAAGCTCTAGAAGGAGCTTTTGGAAAAGTTGTCAAGCCTTTAACAGGGTCAGTTAAGGAATTAAGAGAACTAAGTGAGGAAATGAGAAAATTGAAGAAGATAGCTAAGGCAAAGCCTGTTAAACCAAAAATAGCAAAAGCAAAAACAATAAAGAGAAAAAGAAAATAATCTTCTATTTTAAAATTTAAATCTCGTCTTTTAATCCATCAGCTGTTATAAAAAAGACACATTCAGATTCTGGTAAGTTTGGGGAGTCAATCATTTTAGCTACTCTTGAGTCTTTTCTTCCTCTTCTCAAATAGATTCTATATGTTGAGGCGTGACCAACTATATGACCGCCGATAGCTTGTGTTGGGTCTCCGAATAAAACATCTGGACGTGACATAACTTGATTTGTTATATAAATAGCAAGATTGTTTGCTTCGGCAATCCTCATCAAGCTATGAAGATGTTTGTTAATCCTCTGTTGTCTGTCTGCTAACATTCCACGTCCTGTAAATTCTGCTCTAAAGTGTGCTGTGATAGAATCAACAATTAAGAGTCTTATTGGTTCCCCCCTATTTATTAAATCAACAACCCTATCTACAAGAAGAATCTGATGATCACTATTGAATGCACGAGCAACAAAAATATTCTTTAGTACTTTCATTGGGTCCATGCCTTGAGCTTTAGCTATCTGCTTGATTCTTTCTGGCCTGAATGTTCCTTCAGTGTCAATCCAGACTACCTTTGCCCCAGCGCCACCTTTTTCTTTAGGAAGTTGGGTTGTTACAGCAATTACATGAGCTAGTTGACTTTTTCCTGAGCCATAAGCACCAAAAGTTTCAGTTATTGCCCTAGTCTCTATACCCCCTCCTAAAAGAGCATTAAAATTTTTGCTGCCTGTAGTGATTTTGAAAATTTCTTCCCTCTTTTTCAAGTATTCAGTTGCATCTTCAAATCCTAGCTTTAACATTTTTCTAGCTGCAACTATTGCTTTCCTTGCTGTTGCTCCACTAATGTCAGCTAGAGAACTTAAGTCATTAGGAGTCATGACTGCTATTGACATTAAATCTCCATAGCCAGCTGATTCTAGTTTAGATGCTGTTGTCTGGCCAATGCCAGGCAAATCTGTCAGTTTCAACTCTTTCTTATTCTTGTCCTTAGCCATAGTGTTTCAAGGGACGAGAGTTTTATAAAGATTATTCAGTTAGATTATATGTTTAGAACTATACTTTTATCTACTTAATTCCTGAATAATATCTTCTGGAGTGACTTTTTCTATACTATTTATCACAAATTCATTTCTGTTGAACATGACATTTCTTCTTGCTCTTCCTGAAAAAGTCATCTCTGCTCCTAAAAGCTCTTGTTTTTTATCTAGCATGAAAGATGAGTTCTGGAGATTTTCTATTTCCTCTTCTTTTATTTTAAATAAATTAGTTATTGTCTCATTAAAAGCAATAGCCCTCATGCTATCACTTCCGTCATCAATAATAATACTTATTATGGCTCTTTTTTTCGGTACGACAGAATTATGTTTTATACACATTGCTTTATCTCCTTCATAAGAAACCTTCATACCACACTCAGGACAGGTCATGAAAAAATTTGGTTGGAATATTTGAAGGATATTACCTCTTATATTCACTCTCTCTCCTGACTTAAGTTCAGATATTTTTTTGGTAATTAAGGGCTCTTTTATTATCTTGACAGCCTTTATCTCTTTATCACTTATTTCAATAGTTGAATTAGATCCTAGATGTAGCTCTCTCATTGTAGTTCCTCTGACATCAGCATTTTTTATTTCTATCACAGAATCTTTTTTTATTGTATTATTTTTTATTTTATCAATATGATGAGTATCCCATAGCACTACACGAATGCTAGAAGTATTATCTGCTAGTAAGAAAGAACCTATCTCCCCTTCATGTCCTGCTCTTCTGTACTTTCTTACTGGATAAACTTCCATTACTTTTCCTATAACATGAATTTTTTTCATCCCTATTAACATGTCAGTCACTTTGAATTTTTGATTTTCAAATGAAATGCCTAATTCAGCAGCCACGACCTGCGCTGCTCCAAGAGTGCTGATTAGTCCAGAAAGCTTGGCTTTTTTTGCTTCAACTCTTCTTTCAATTTCCTCTTTATTTAAACCAGAAAGATGTACTATCCTTTCTATTAGCTGTTGATAAGTAGCTCTAATCATTTTATCATTTTGTAAAAAGAACTAGTTTTTTTAAATATTCTTATACTCAAATGTCTATTCTGCATTCATTGCAAAATTTAACACGACAGGTTCAAATTTTTCTTCAGGATCTTCGAAAAAGAAAGATTTTTTTGTTTCAAGTTCAAAAATCAAATAAGAAGCTTCTTTTTTCACTTTTGTTGTCCATCTTGCTAGGTTTAGATTTTTTTTAACACAAGAAACAACATCATCATTATCTTTACATTTTAGTATGACAGAGTCTGTTTCTTGATATATAAATTCAAAATCTCCTAGATAGATATCTTGTTCATTAAGATTGTGAGTTATGGATGGGTCAAGAACATAACTTAATTTGTAAGTTGAGAGAGAAGTCCCTTCCTGGCTAACAAAAGTTTTTTGCTCTGCGCTTGACTCTATTTTTCCTTCTTTTATAATATGAATATACTCTGCTTTGAGATCTTCTTCTAGATAATTTTCCAGAAAACCATAAAAGCTTTGATTATATTTTTCAATAAACATAGATTCTATGAACTGCTGTTCTGGTCTACAGTTCGAATTCCATATTATATTATCATTTATGACATTACACATACTTTCTTTGTTTACTGCGCTGTTTTTTGCAATTTCATAAAAAGCTTGTGATGATGCTAATTTTGCTGATTCATCTAAATAAAAAGAGACTTTGTTTTCCATGTCTTTGTATTGGGTTGAAGAGAGTGCTTTAATTATTCCCATATTTAGATTTCTGTTAGTTGTTGAGAATGAATGCCAAGATAACCCTATAAAAATAATCATTCCTAAAACCAATCCTGCTGCAAAAATTCCTGCTCTTTTTCCTTTCATATTTATCATTTTATTTTTCTTGCTATTTTATTTTCTATTTATTTCTTAATTTCTAAATTAACTTTGATAGTTTCATTAGATGGAATATAAAATGACGAACCCATTTCTATTTCTTTTTTATTGCTCGTTTCAAATTCATAATTATAGATGTCAAATGCATAACTTGCTTCCTGGTCCAGAATTTCCTTGTAATATGGATTTATTTTTGAAAGTCTTATCAAGTCAGCCATAGTTATCTTTTGATTTTCTCCATCGATTTCTATCTCAATACTCTTTTGTAGCCATGCTTGAAGAGAGAGATGTTCTTGGTTATGAATAGAGTGCTCTGTGGCTAGAGTCTCTAATTCTTTTTTTGGAAAGCCCCATAAACTGCTAGATATGACAAGAAAGATAATTAATAAGAGAGCTATAATTACTAATCCTACTGTATCTTGAAGTAATTCTCCAGCCTGTGCTTTTTTATTTTTTATTATTGTTTGCATTTTTATAGATTTTTCCCAATTTTTTTGATTGCTATAAATAAATTTAGGGTTTTTCCTTCATCATTTTCAAGAACATAATATCTTTCTTCTAAACATGCTGGGTAGTATTCTACTTTTACTTTTTTTCCCTCTGCTTTACAGAGTGTAGCAAGAAAATCATTTCCAAAAACCAAATTATCATTTTCTAAGGTTATATTCATATAAATCTCTTCCTCATTGAAAGGAAAACAGTTTCTTATTGTTTCTTCATTAAATTCTTTTAGAATGCCTCCAGGAGCCACGCATTCCACTATGTTTCTTGCAACTACACTAGCTTCAACATCACGAACATCGTATTGCTTAGAATAATGCATAGTTACTATAGCTATTATTCCTCCAATGACTAAAACAAGTATAAAAAATTTATGGAGCCAGGTTGTTGCATGTCCTAACTGGGCTTTCTTGTTTGTTTTTTTCATCATATTTTCGTTTTTTTATTCAGTTTTTTTTATCTTATTTCTATAATCATGATATCATCTTTTTTTGAAAAATCAATATTATCTTTGAAATAACAATCATAAAAATATCCTCTGTCAAGCTCACTCTCTTTAACAACTATTCCAGTATTCTGTCTTATTATGCTCATTTTCTTTTCAGTCTCAATCATTATAGTAGTTCCAGGTTCTGCTGATGTCACGAGCAGACAGATTTCTTTTGCAAGAATCTGTTTTTTCATCGCACTTCCTGAAGCTTGGCTGCCTATCCAGAAACTGATTATTATTATTATTGCTACGACAAACAGAAGAGTAAAAATAAATTCCCAACCAAGCTCAATACCTCTTTTATCTTTAAGCATAGATGAGCTAAAGAAATAATATTAATAAATCTTATCAAAAAATAAGATCTAAGGAAATAAGATCTAAGAAAATTTAAGGAATGCTTTCTATGTTCTGACACTGCTCAGATATTCCTGATGCCTCTAAAGGTATGAGAATTAGTGCGTAACATCCTCCTGTTTCACCATCACAGTGTATTGCTGAAGCATGCGCATGTGTCCAGAAGGTTGTTATCTGGCCAGCAGCTTCTAAGACACCTATAATTAATCCTACCCATCCTGCTGCTTTTAGTGCCGTTTTTAAGCCAACCCCTAAACCAATTTTTAGTATTGCTCCGGTTGCAAAAGCTGAGCCCCCGCTAAGCCCTATGAAATTTATGATTGTTTCTTTTACTTCAGCACCTTTTATTCCCATATATATTAAAGCATAATCCTTGTTCGTGTCCAGCTTATCAACCTTAAGTTCTGCTGGTAATTTTGTTCCAGGATTCATGAAATACTCTATATAAGTAATATTTTTTGTTGGTATCTTTGTTTCATCTAAATAACTTAAGAGGTCTATCTGCTTGTCTTTTGCTTGATCCTCAAACCTTATTATAGAACAGATATTGCAATGAGTTTTAGCTGTGCCTGCTCCTGGAACACCTATAGTTCTCCAAGCGCTTTCAGACCAGAACTGCATTTTACCCTCTCCTAACATCCACCAACAGTCATACATCTGGTTAGCTATTTCACTTTTGATAAAATTTTCATCTGGTGAACTTATTATCACTTCTTGAGTTTTACAGTTTAATGGAATACCAGCAAGTTGTCCTGGTTGTAATCCAGCTATTTGTTGACTTCTTAAAATCACAGACTGGTGGCATGCTTCTTTGTCAATTGTTTCTCTATAAGGAAAAGCCCTTAGAAAGAAAAAGATTATTGCAGCACTTATTACAAGAATTATTATTCCTATGATTATGTTCTGAACCAATACCCCTTTTTTATTTTTCATCTTATTTTAATTGAATTCATCTTAATAAATTTTTATATCACATTATATCTTTTTAATAAATAAAGTAATGCTGCACCAATAATAGCAAACATGATTATTAGTATTAGTAATTTGATTAAGATTTCTGAGGTGATTCCCTTTTTATTTTTCATCTTTATATCAACTCCATTTTTGCTTTAACTAGTTCTACATATTGTCTGCCTGAAAATGTTGAAGGACAAGCAGTTATCGTAAGAGGCTGGCAATTTTTTCTTACACCCCCAGAACCAGCGTTATATGCAGCTATTCCTAGCCATTGATTTTGGAATTCAGCTATCCTTTCAGATAGATATCTTGTTCCTGCATCAATATTCTTTATTGGATCAAATCTTTCATCTTCTTCCTTGTTGCAATTTTCAGGATGTACTATATTGCATTTTGATACTGAGGTTCTTTTTTCATTAGTACATGGCGCTATCTTTGATATATCTTCTAGGCCATAGTCAGGAACATTAAGACCAAGGCCTATGGCTGTCTGCGGCATTATTTGCATTAATCCCACTTCACCATCACAACCTATAGCATCTTCTACAGTACTAGATTCTTGGATTATCATTGCTCTAACAATTTTTTCAAATTCTTCTTTGCTTGCTACATATCTATTTAATTGATACTGCTCATAATACTGATAGGTTATTCTTGGAATCTCATTATTCCAGTTCTCTGTGCTCATTTTGTCATAAGCAAAACCTGTTTCTGTCTGTTCTTTTCCACTTAATTCTTTAGCTATTACTGAGGGTTCTATTTTAGTCACCTCATAATAATCTATCTTATGACTTAGCCAGATATCTACAATCTTTATTTCAATGTTAACTAGTTTATCCTGCTGTTTTAAGGGCAAAGAAATTGCTCTGCAGAACTTAGTATCACATTTTTTTTCACATAAGCATAAAATATTTTGTTGGAACATACTTCCTGGTTTTTCAAATTTTCCATTGAAATTATGTTCTGCGTCAAAAGCCACTATGTGCCATCCAGCAGGAGAGAGTAAAGTGTATGAATTTGTTTCAGCTTCTTCTAAACTTTCTAGTTTTTGTACTATCCTATCTAAAGTTCCCTGCGCTTGAAGATCTTCCTGTCTTCCGAAATATGTCCTAAATAATACAACACTCATATAAATAAGGATTAGAATAACTATAACTGCAATTATTAATTCAATTATTTGTTTAAGTAAAAGTAGACCTCTTTTATTCTGCATGGAAGAATAATATAAAAAGAATATTTAAAATTTTGGTTAAACTGTGATTTTGTGATTTGATTTTAATGTTATTGAATCTGGGATGCATTCCATAATCCCAAAGCATTCTTTAATTTTGTAAATAAGTCAGAAGCAAAACCCCTCATTGCTCCAGAGAAAATAAATATAATTACAATGAGAGCAATGACAGCAAGAATTACTATAATTATAGTATTGATAGAAAGTTCTACACCTTTCTTATTCATTTTCTGTTAACAGGCGTTTTCGTTGAAACCAGCAGATATACACTCTGATTCTTTGTCTGCATTAATAGGATCTTCCCAACACTTTCTTTCTTCAGTAGCTATAGTATTCCCTTGTTCATCTTTTAAGTCTATCAATACACTATATTCACAGAATGCTGTTTTATCCTGTGCACTACAGAGTAATGTGCATGCTGCTCTAGCTTGAGTTCCTTGGGTTATGTCCCATGCTCCTGGCACAGGTGTAATTTGTCCCCAAAGTGCTTTCATTCCTCCTGTGAAATACAAAGCAAGAATTACTAGAACAAGAACAGCAAGAATTACTACAACTATTGTAGCAATATTCAATTCAACACCTTTCTTATCCATTTTTATTTTATTTACCTCTTTTATTCTATTTTAGAAAGTATGAATTATTTTTAAAAGTTTTCTTTTTTATTCTCCACATTTCCTGAATTGCACTAATGGTGGTTTTTCATATCCTACAATAAAATAAATCCCATCTTCCTTTTTGTAAATAAAGGAGCTTATTATTAATATATCCTTAGTCCACCATAAAATTCCTTTTCTAGACCCTTCTTGTTTAAACAAGGGAGGCTCTTTACTAAAATCCAGAGTTTTTTTAATTCTGTAAGGGGTTTCTACTTTTGTATCATAAAAAATACCAGCAATTTTTATACCTTGTAGGGTGTGTTCTTTGTAAGTTTTATCCTTATGAGTTAGATTAACATGTATTTTATTATCTGGCAAATCATCAAAAATAAGTTTTGAACCTATGGCAAAACTTCCTGGATAATTAGGAAGACCATCACATACACATTCAGTATCTTCAATAATATAACATTTTTCTATGTTGCTTATCAGAGCATCAAAATTATTTGTGTTTTGCTGTTCCTCCTGTGTCGTCAATGGTTTCCTGCTCAATTCTTCATAGAGGGGCCTAAAAAAACCTGTAGCTATCAGTATTACAACGAAGATAACTACCACAGCAATTATTGCTCTGATTATCTGCCATATTTCCATCTTTTTTATCTCCCGAACCTTAGAAAGGTTTTAATCTGTTCTAAAATATCAAGTCCTCTTTTTTGTAAAATAATAATTAAGATTATTACAAGAGCAAGAACAACTAAACCCATAACCCACCAACTTATTTCTGACCAGACTAGACCTTTTTTATTTTTAATGTTTCTTTTACCTTTTTTCATCAAAAACAAAAAGTATTTTAACTTTAAAAATTTAATCTGAATGGCTAGGGAAAAAATGAGGAAGTTTCCAACTCTATTATTTTCGTTTTTTTTAGCAATGACTCCATCTCTTACTCTAGCACAAAATTATGGAGAAGGGATAGAAGATAGAAAGATGATGGAAGGAAAACTAGAACAGAGGATTTCCAGAGAAGATCTTAATGAGATAATTAGAAGGGTAAATTTTTCTAAAAATGATGTTCCTATTATTCGAATTCAGGTAATAGATAAATATTCAAAAATGCCATTGAGGGGGGCATTGGTAGAGTTAAAAGAGGAGAATAAGAGCATAAGAGAGGATTATTTTATTGGTTCAAGTTCAAATGTTTTTTATTATCCTTATAATACGATGACAGATAAAAATGGAATGTCTGTATTTAGTGTTGCAACGGATAATGAAAGAAAAATATCAAAAATAGAGGTAAAATGTTCTGATTATAATTTTTATGAGGCTAATTTTCCTTTATTTGTTCTTTTGAATCATATCAATAATCCTTTAAGCAAACCACTTCCTGATTCTATAGAAAAGAATTTAGGTTTTGAATATAATTGGAATGAAGCTGCTGTTTTTAGGACAGATTATAGAGATTCAGAGGAATTTATAGATAAGGTTTCCAATCTTGATATTTTACAGTATTTTCATAATATTTTTGGTGAGAGTTTTTATTCTTCTTATATGAATCATATTCTTGGTAGAGATGTTCCACAACTTCTTCCGTACTTAAATCAAGAGTATCATATTCTTATCCCTGTTCAAATAGAAATGGAAAAGATTCCACAGAGACATGAGGTTGAAATTAGGCAATAATTCCACTTACTGATACTATCGCGAGGACTGCAAGAGCAATTATTGCTATAAAAGCAGCAATTGTATAAAGAATCATTCCTGTCAATAACATTCTGCTTATTTCTGATTTCTCCCCTAATCTATCCTCTCCTGATTCGATTGTGACTAGTGTTTGTGTTAGGATAAAAATAATCTGAACAATATATATTCCCACTATGATTTGAAGCCAGTATGGTGGAATCATTTTAGCTATATTGAACATGCTTGTTACTGTTCCTACTGTCCCAAAACCTGTCATACTTTGTTCAGCAGTAATATCTCCTGTTGATATCATTAATTCTAACCTACCTAAAATCATAGTTATCATTGAAGCCAATCCAACTACTATTGCTGCAAGTAGTGGAGCAAGAAAAGTCATGTTGCTTTTCATCCCTGTAGTCACATCAGCAAGAAGATCTTTGAGCCTTTCATTTACTTTATGAATATTTTTAATGTAATCACTTATAGACATCAATGCTTTTGCTGCTACGCTAAGACCTTTTTTTGAGCTTTCTATAAGAATTCTCATACTAGTTTTTATTAATTCAGAAGGATAATAGTTTATTGCTCCACGACCTTCAGAAAATATAGCACTTTTGATACTCATCCCTGCTTGTTGAATATTATTATTTACAAGATTAAAGAAGCCGGCTGTCGGTGTTCCTCTCAGGGATCTTGCGACCCTTCCAAAGGCCATCTCAGCAGGAATTCCATCAGCAAGCCTGTTTCCAAGCTGAAAGATACTAGAAGCAAATTCTTTTTCAAGCCTTTTTGTTTCATTTCTTGTTTTTACTAATTTTTGTGTTTTTAACTTATAGGCTATTGCAAAAAACATCGCTATTGAGAAAGGAATAAATAAACTTAATAATAAGGCAATAGGCCCAAATGGACCGACTGTTGCTCCAGTCTCAGAATCTATTTTGAAGTCGAATAGTGTTTGATTTCCTAAAAATCCCATCCCTAACTGTTCAAGACTATAATCAGAAGGAATACCTATAACATCGGCTAATCCATACTGCATTAGTAAAGGCAAAAAGCCTATTATGAAAAAAGGCAATGTAATGAGGGCTGCTGTGACATATGGTTTTCTTGATATATATGTCTTGTATTCAGGATTTCTTTCCAGAAGTTCGGTTTCCCCGAAGCCACCAGGACGTTTACTTAAGATACTGTTTGTCATATAGAAAACAAAGAAAGGAATAATTATGTTAAATAAAAGAGCCACATGATACCATTTTATTGCCCCTTGCAAAAGTGTTGAAGCCAGAGGCAATAAAGCCAAGCCTAGAGTTGGAAGAACTATACCTAACATATAGATATTTGTAATAGGACTCTTAACTTCATGAGAGTAATGCAACATTTTTTCATAAACTCTATCTAATATAACTTCCATAGATTTTTCTAGGATCTTTATACGTCTTGCTTCAGAGGGTTCATAAAGAGAGGATTCTATTAGATGGAAAGCTTCTACAAATTCAAGATTTTTCTCTCTCCATGTTTCGAGATAAGCATCCAAAGCATCTTTTATTGTGCTGTATTTACTAGTCTCTACATTCCAGAAAATCTTTTTTAAGTCTAATGATAAAGGGGGCTGCAAGTGTTGGGATGCAAAATGGATAGCTCTTTCTAGATTTGAAGTATGCCTCATATAAACAATTATATAGAGGATACAAGGAACCATTTGTGAGGATGCTTTTAAGCGCCATTTTTGTTCTATCCTCATTGGAAGAGTATTTAGATAATAGTAGAAGAAAAAGGATACAAAAAATATGAGTATAAAAATTAAAAAAGGAAAAGTGTCTGTGAAAAAATAGATTACCATGGAAATTAAGGAAGCTAGGATTATTGTTGCAATTAAAGCAAAAATCGCTAGGCCGGCAGCCTCGCTTGGTTCGATATCAAGATGAGCTCTTTCTATGGCTCTCTTTGTTTTCTCTTCATCTTTTTTTGAAAGTTTTAGTTTTATTATTCTTCCTATGCTTTTACAGGCTCTTTCATAAGAATTGAGGGGTGCAAGAGTTTCTCTTCTAAAACTCCTGTATTCCCGGGAATAAGCAGCAGGAGCCTCAGAAATCTCTTCTTTTAATTCTTTTTCTATCTTAGCTTCATATTCTTTTAGAAATTTACGAACATCTTCTCTTACCATAACTATCTTACCTCTTTTTTCTTCTTTTTAATCTTCTCTATTAAAAAAGAAAAAACATTATAAAAAGATTTCCAAATATAAAAAATTAAAAAATATGCAAAGAAATATACAAAAAATATTTAAAGCCTTTTTGATTTTAAACAGTAATTAAATAATTAATATAAAAGCTATAAAAGATGGTATTGAAGATTCTGAGAATAAGTGACATGGTTGGCATGAAAATTTTTACAGACTCTGGAGATTATCTGGGCATTATAGAAGAAGCTAATGTTGTCGAAAATAAAATAGACAGCTGGAGAGTTAAGATTGCCCGGGACAGTAGTCTTTCTTCGCTGCTTTCTGGTGCTCGTGGTTTAATAATTCCACATCAATATGTTAAAGCAATAAGTGAGGTTGTTATTATAAGTAAGAGCGCTATCCCTTTAAGAGAAGAAGAAATGAAAGAGGCTGGAGAATTAGTAGAATAAATTCAAATTTTTAAATAATCATGGCTTTAGAAACCCCTAATTTACTTCTGCATCCTTTTTTCATAAATATTCTTTTACCTTTCTTGTTAATTTTTGTTGTTGTTTATGCAATTCTTGAAAAGACAGGTGTTTTAGGAAAGGATAAAAGATATGCTAATATCATAGTTGCTGCTGTCATTGGTTTTATATGGATAGGAGCCCAGTCTTTGGTTGGTTTTACTATCAGACTCATCCCTTTGTTTGCTGTAATGATAATCATTCTATTAGGTTATTTTTTGATTTTTGGTTTTATAGGTATAGCAGGGAATAAAGGTTTGAAGATAGCTTTAGGTATTTTATTTGGTATAGCCATTCTAGCCTCAATAGCATGGGCAGCAGGACTTTTTAATCTAATAACTCCTGCAACTTGGAGTCCTGATATAATAGCGTTAATAATTTTCTTAGCAATTTTTGGTGGGGCCATAGGATTGATACTTTCAACCCATCAAAAAGAAAATAAGTAAAATAAAAAGAAAAGTATATAAAACATAATTTTTTTATAAGAACAGAATAAAAGAGGAAAAAATGGTTAATGGATATGGCTATGGTTCATTTGCTTGGACAAATCTTTATGGAGTAATACAACAGTGGGAGCAGTTTGGTGTTTTTACTATCTTATTCCCATTAATCTTGGTTTTTGCAGTTGTTTTTGCTATACTTGAGAAAGTTGATCTTTTCAAAAATCGTGGGGTACATCTACTCGTAGCCTTGATTATAGGTTTTTTCACTGTCAGTAATCCTTATGTGAGTGGTTTTTTCATGTATTTCTTCTCAAATCTAGGTCTAGGTGTCGCTATCTTGCTTGGATTGATTATTTTGTTAGGGGTGGCATTAAAACCGACAGAGAATACCTGGAAATGGATATTTGGGATTTTTGGAGGAGTGATATTCTTATTTGTTCTTGCAAGATCAGGATTATTAAGAATGATGTTAGGAGAAGGATTTTGGTACTGGTTCCAGGCAAACAGCGCTATGGTTATCTTACTTTTAGTCGTAGCTGCAATGATAGGAATTGTAATGTTTAGTGTAAATAAAGCTAAAAATCCTTAACTTAATCTTAAAATATAAAAATAAGAAAAAAGAAAAATGGCTTGGGTATTAGATTTAAGTGGAGCTTCAACTTTCATACCAGTATTTGGTTTCTTGTTAGTCTTTACAGTAGTCTATGCTTTGCTCAGCAAGACACAAATTTTAGGAGAAAATAAGTTTGTTCATATCTTGACTTCTTTTGCAATAGCTATAATATTTCTTGTTTCAGCTAGTGCGATAGATTATGTTAGTGTAATCACACCCTGGTTTGCTGCTTTTATTATTTCATTACTTTTCATTGTACTCATCGTAGGCCTTTTGAAAGGAAATATTGAAGACTTTTTTAAAGGAAAAGGTTTTGCTTGGTTTACAATAATAATTTTAATAGTTATTTTTGTATTTTCTGCAATATATGTTTTTGCTGATATTATAAATAAGTACATGTCTGGGCCAAAAGCATTTCTATTACAACCTAGTGTTCTTGGTGTCATTATTTTAGTTGCAATAACCATGCTTATTTCTTGGCTTTTAACAAGAAAATAGAATACATTAAGTAGAAGTTAAGAATTTAAGAAACAGAAAAATTAAAACATCTTTCTGCCAAATTTCTTTGCCAGTTTTTGAAGTGTTTTTTTATCCATCTGTCCTTGTCCGAGTCCTTTCCCTTTCATTCCACCAGCACTAGACATTAATTCCTTGACCATCTTGTGCTGTTTAATCATCCCTCTAATGTCTGAAGTTGAAACATTACTTCCCTTAGCAATTCTAGCTATCCTGTTGGAATTTAGTTTTTCAGGATTTTCTCTTTCTTCTAGAGTCATACTATCTATAGCATATCTCCATTTTTTTAACTTGGCTTCCTGAACATCAAATAAGTTAGGGGCCTTTGCTTTTACCCCACCTAACCCAGGAATCATTTCAGCGATTTTTCCTAGAGGTCCCATTGATTGCATAGCTTTGATCTGATCATATAAATCTGATAAGGTGAATTTTCCCTCTTCAAGTCTTGTCTCTATTTTCTTTTTTTCTTTCTCTTCAATAACCAGTTTTGCTTTCTTTAATAATGATTTAAGATCACCCATTCCTAATAAGCGAGAAACAAAAGAATCAGGATCAAAAGTTTCTATGTCTTGTAATTTTTCCCCTGTTCCGATAAAAATTATTTTAGCTCCTGTCTCTGCACAACTGATTAGAGCACCACCACCTTTTGCTGTCCCATCTAGTCTAGTTATAATGACACCATCAATTTTTCCAGTCTTATTAAAACCCCTAGCTTGATTTGAAGCAGCTTTTCCAATATCAGCAGGCATGACTAAAATCACCATATCTGGTTTTATTTCTCTATATAAGGCCTTAAGTTCATTAATTAGGGCATTGTTTAAAACATCTCTTCCAGCTGTGTCAATAATGACTAGATTGTATTTACTAAGCTTGTTTTCAAATTTTTTCCATATTTTTCCAGCCTGCTTCTCTTCCTTGTCAATCAGATAAGATAGATTAGCTTTTTTAGCAAGTTGCTCTAATTGTTCTGGAGCTGCAGGACGATGAACATCTAAACCAACTAAAGCAATCTTAAAACCTCTTTTACTATAATAAAATCCAAGCTTAGCTGCAGTAGTTGTTTTACCACAACCATATAAACCAAGAAGCATGATTTTGAATGGCTTTTTTTTCTTGTCAATCTTAAGTTCATATTCTTCTTTTCCTAAAATTTCAACAAGTTCATCATGTATCAGTTTAATGAGTTGCTCTTTTTTCTCTAAGCCAGCTATCTTTTGAGAAGCTTTTTTCCTTATCTTATCTATTAACTCATTAATAATTTTAGTATCAACATCTGCTTCTAATAAGCTGTATTTTAAATCTTTGATAATATCCTCAATAATTCTTTTGTCAATAAAGATAGCTCCAGCTAACTTAGACATAGTTTTTTTCAACACATTTCCTAATTTGTCTAACATAAAAGAAAAAAACCAAGAATGTTTATAAAACTTTATAAACCTAAGACTTTTAATGTGATTAAGGACAAAAAATGAGGAAAATATTATTTATTTTATTTGCATTAATTCTTTTATTTTTTATTATTAATGTAAGTGCAGATGAAAAATATACTTATCTTGAAATGGATTTGCTTAATCAAGATCCTTATCCTGCACAGCCAGATGATTATGTTGATTTAGTCTTTAAGTTGGAAAATACTGGAGGCCAGGACGCAGAAGATGTTGTTGTTGAGATATTACCGGAATATCCTTTTGCTCTTGATCCTGGTGCTGATGCCACAAAAAGATTAGGTCTAATTCGCGGAGTTCAGTATGGTGAAAATGCTGTTTTTGTCAAGTATAAGATTAGGGTTGATAAAGATGCTATAGATGGTGAGAATGAGATATCTATAAGATTTAATTATAACACTGAAGGTAGATGGACTAATTACTACAAAAGAGAGTTTAATATTACAATAGAAGATCCTAAAACAGATTTTGATATTGCTATCCAAGATTATTCTCATGAAACCAATAGTTTAACAATAGCATTATCAAATATAGGTGAGCAAGATGCGAATTCTGTTACAGTCATATTACCTGAACAAAGCTCTATTGAGATTATTGGTTCAGACAGAGAGATTGTCGGAGGTATAGATGCTGACGATTATACTGTATCTTCGTTTAAGGTTATTCCAAAAGAAGATGCTGCTTTAATTGTAAAAATTACTTATACAGATTCAATAGGGATAAGGAGAGAAGTTGAAAAAGCTGTAATATTTAATGCTTCAAAATATGAAAAAGAAGCTGATAAAGGAGCAATTACAGATTATAGATCTTTATTGTATATTATTATTGGTGTCGTTGGCATACTTATTATATTTGTGATTTTAAGAATTCTAAGAAAAAGAAGAAAAAAATAATATTAGAAAATGAAATTTGATGACTCACTGAAGTTTGCCTTAAATAATTTAACAACTAGGGGCTTGAGAAGTTGGTTGACTATTATTGGTGTTATTATTGGTGTTGCCGCTATAGTTGCCATAGTATCTGTTGGACAGGGAATGCAAGAGACTATCTCAGCAGAATTAGGAAGTTTAGGAGGAGATGTTGTTTTTGTTATGGCAGGCTCTTCTTTCCAGATGGGTATTGGTCAGGCTGCTTATGCTAGAGAAGCAGGAGAGTTAGATGATAGGGATGTTGAGATTGCAGAGGCTGTAGAGGGGGTGTTACATGTTGCCCCAGATATTTTTGGTTTTGTAGAAGTTAGTTATCTAAAACAAAACAGGACCTTGTATATGTATGGGACGAATGAGAACTGGGTAAAAGTCAGAAATAGAGCTAATATTGAATCAGGCAGGTTTTTGAAAAAAGGAGATAGTGGTGTAGTTGTTTTAGGAGATACAATTGCAAAAGAAGCCTTTGATAAGGAAATTTTAATAGGATCTAACATAAAAATAGAAGGTGAATCTTTTAGAGTTATAGGAATTCTTGAGAAATTTGGGGGATTTGGTTCAGATGAGGATCAGTCTGTTTATCTTACTCTAGAAGATGCGGAGCCTTATTCCGGTGGTATGGGTGTTGATAATTATTATGCTATAGAAATAAAAGTAGAATCAGAGAGGACAGAGGAAATTGCTGAAAGAATTAAGGAAAAACTAATGATTTCAAGACATGTTAATGAGGAAAATATTGATTTTACTGTTCTTACACCAGAAACAATATCAGAAATGGTTTTGAACATTATGAACACAATAAATCTTTTCCTTTATGGAATAGCTGCTATTTCTTTAATTGTTGGAGCTGTTGGAATAGCCAATACAATGTTCACTTCAGTTACAGAAAGAACCAGACAGATAGGAATTTTAAAATCTTTAGGAATGACAAATAAAGAAGTTATGAATCTTTTCCTTGTAGAGTCTGCTCTTATTGGATTAGTTGGGGGTATTCTTGGTTTGTTTGTTGGCTTTATTATTTCTGGAGCAATAGGTCAAATAGCTGCTTTTTTCCTTAGAGGAGCAATGTTTAGAACATCTTTTATTTCTATAACTCCTACTCTCATAATATTCGCCTTAGTATTTTCAATTGTCATAGGTGTTCTTTCAGGAATTTTCCCCGCAAGGAGAGCAGCAAGACTCCAGCCAGTTGAGGCTTTGAGATATGAATAAAATGAAAAAAGATAAAGAAATAGTTCATACAAAAAATTTAGTAAAGCACTATTATCTCGATGGTGTGATTGTAAAAGCAGTAAATGGTGTCACATTTAGTATTCCTAGAAATAAAATGACAGTAATAATTGGTCCTAGTGGTTGTGGAAAATCAACTTTACTTCATCTAATAGGACTTCTTGACAAACCAACAAGAGGAAAGATTTACTTTGATGGACATGATGTTTCTAGATTAACTGAAATACAACTTGCAAAACTGAGATTAAAAAAAATAGGTTTTGTTTTTCAGTTCTTTAATTTACATCCCTTGCTTACAGCAGTAGAAAATGTTGAACTTCCTTTAACAATATCAGGTATTTCCCTAATAGAAAGAAGAAAAAAATCTCTAGAATTGCTAAAAGTGGTTGGACTTAATGAAAGAGCTGACCATTATCCTAATCAACTTTCAGGAGGAGAGCAACAGAGAGTAGCAATAGCCCGCGCCATGAGCAATGATCCTGAGATTATCATGGCTGATGAACCAACTGGAAATCTTGATACAAAATCAGGAGATGAAATCATGAAATTGCTAGTGAAATTAAGAGAAAAAGCAACTGTAATAGTGATAACACATGACCAAGATATAGCAAGAAGAGCAAACAAAACAATAAAGTTAAGAGATGGAATAATTGTTTAACTAAAAATACTTTTTATCAAATCTTCTTTTTCAAATTTCTTTAAATCTTTATATTCTTGGCCGATTCCAAGGAAAATTATTGGTTTTTTTGTTACATAGCTGACAGAAATCATTGCTCCTCCTTTTTCATCAACATCAGCTTTTGTTAAAATTATAGCATCAATTCCTATAGCTTCGTGAAAAGCTTTAGCTTGTTCGATTGCATCATTACCAACAATAGCCTCTCCTACAAAAACTTTCAAGTCTGGCTTGTTCACTCTGCAAATTTTTTCCATTTCCCTCATCAAATCAGCCTTGACATGAATTCTTCCAGCTGTATCTACAAGAACAGCATCTATTCCTTTAGCTTTTGCATGGGCAATTGCATCAAAGGCGATTGCAGCAGGATCAGAACCATATTTATGCTTGATAACTTTAACACCTAATTTTTCCCCATGTTTTTCTAATTGTTCTATGCTAGCAGCTCTGAAAGTGTCGCTTGCAGCTAATACAGAACTTAAATTATTTTTCTTTAGAAGATGAGAGATTTTTGCTATGGTTGTTGTCTTTCCTGATCCATTAATACCAAAAAATACAATTGTATAGGGTTTTTCTTTCTTCACTTTTTCTTTTATTTTCTCGACAAGGTCAAAAGGTTCTATAAGCAAATCATTTATAGATTTTTTTAAAGCATTTTCAATTTCTTTCTCAAGCTCTCTTCTTTTGATTTCCTTACCAATAAGCTCTTCTTTTAATTGTTTCTTTAGAAACTCTATAGCTTCCATAGCCACATTATTTTCTATAAGCACTGTTTCTAGTTCTGAGAAAAATTTGTCAAAATTTTCTTCCTTAATTTTAGCAACTTTAGCTATCTTCATTAATTTTGTAAGAAGATTCTCTTTCTTTTCCTCAAGTTTCTCTACTTCCTTTTTTTCTGGCTTTTGTTTTTCTACTTCTTTTTCCTTTTTTTCTATTTCTTTAATTTCTTCTTTCAATTCCTTTTCCTCTTTCTTACCTTCCTTTTCTAACTCTTTCTCTGTCTTTCCAAATACTTCTTTGATTTTTTTCTTAAGGAAACCGAACATAAAGCGGAGAGGTGAGAAATATTAATAAATGTTACTTTATTAAAAAAAGTATGAAAAAGAGGACTTGTAAGATTTATATTTTTAGACATGGACAAACCTACTATAACAAAAATAAATGGTTTACTGGATGGAAAGATTCAAAATTAACTCCCCTTGGCATCAAACAAGCAAAGATTATTGCCAAGAAATTGAAAAATAAAAAGATAGAGGCAGCTTATTATACTAGATTATCAAGATCTAAAGATACATTGAAAGAGGTTCTAAAATATCATTCAGAATGTAAGACTAAGATTAAAGATGATAGGATTATCGAAAGAAGTTATGGCAGACTTCAAGGACATAGCCATAAAAAATTCATTGAGAAATATGGTAAAAAGAAATTTGATATATTCCATAGGTCATATGATATACCTCCTCTAAGAGGTGAGAGTATTAAGATGGTAGAGAAAAGAGTTAATAGTTTCATAAAAGATATGTTAAAATTCATAAAGAAGAATAATGTTAATATTGCCCTTTCAGCCCATGGCAATTCAATGAGGCCTTTTAGAAGATATTTTGAGAGATTTTCTATTAAAAAGATGATGAAACTTGAGATACCTTATGATGATTATTTTGAATATACTGTCAAATGCTGAATTATTGAATTTTAGTTCAAGAACATTTTTAAATTCCTTATTACTATCATCATAATCATAAGCTAAGGGTCAAATGATAACTTACCAAGATATTTATGATATATTGAGAAAGGAAAAGTATAATGAAGCTCTGCAACAGCTCCCTAAAAAATTTCTAAGGGAAGTAGCTTCTTATCTTACTGAAAAGAAAGATATAGTAAATAGAGAACAGAAAGATAGTGAATTATTTTCAGATACTGTAAGAATGACGAGGAAGCAGTTAGATAATACCCTTTCGATTATCAAAGAAATAATTGCTATTAGAGAAAGAAAAGTTTTGAATCTGGCTTTTACTGCTGCCCTCACTGGAATAAGTAAAAGAGATACTGAAAATTTACTAGAGCATGAGAAAGAGCTTTTTGAGATAGTTGTCAAGAGACTTGAACAAAATCAAAAAGTGGTTAGTGAAAAATTGAATGGAAAAATAAATGAAGAGAAGAAAGATTTAAAAAATGTTCTCATTAGGTTTAAAGAAGAGGTACCAGCATTTCTCGCTGGAGATGGTACAGAATTAGGGCCTTTTAAATCAGGAGAAGTTGTTAATCTGGCTCAAGAGATTGCCGAGATTCTCTTGAATGATGGAAAGGCTATGATGATAGACGCTAAATAAAAAAGAAAAAAATGAAATTCCCAAAAACAAAGAAAAGATATTGTCCAAAGTGTAAAAAACATACAGAACATAAGATTACTCAGGTTAAAGCAGGGCATCAAAGATCAGCATTAAAAAGGGGATCTATGGAAAGAGCCAAAAAAAGAGGATTAGGAAGAGGTATGGGGAATCTTGGCAAATGGGGAAGTAAGCCGGCTGTAGGAAAATGGAAGAGAAAAACAAAATCAACAAAAAAAACAAATCTAGTGTTTAAATGTAAGATATGTGGAAAAAGCAGTATTCAGAAAAAAGGTAAAAGAACATCAAGAGTTCAATTTAAGGAGAAATAAAAAAGAATAAAATGGTTGTATTAAAGAAAAAATATTTTGATGTGAAGCTTGAAATTTTTAACACTATAATTCCTCTCTTTACTTTCAAATCAGAAGATTTAGAAGGAAGGACAATAAAATTTGACTTGACAAAAATATTAAGAGGAAAAAAATGTGAAGCTAGATTTATTGTTAAGAATGAGAATGGTGAGCTTATAGGGGAGATGTATCAATTCAAAATTAATCCATCTTACATAAAACGTTTAATTGGTCATAATATATCTATAGTTGAAGATTCTTTTGTATGTAAGACTAAAGATAATTATATGAGAGTCAAACCTTTCCTTGTAACAAGAAAGAGAGTTCATAGGTCTGTAAGAAAGGCCCTGAGAATCAAAGCAAAGGAGTTTATAACAAGAGAACTAGCAGATAAAAATAGAGAAGATATATTTCAATCAATAATAAATGCAACCTTACAAAAAGCATTATCTAAGAAATTAAAAAAGACATATCCTCTAGCAGTATGTGAATTAAGAATAGTTAAGATAGAGAAAAACAAATAAAAAGCTTAAAAAACCATTCTTCTTTTGTATTATCATGCCTCAGTAGCTCAGTTGGTAGAGCGGCGGTCTTGTAAACCGTAGGTCGAGGGTTCGGATCCCTCCTGAGGCTTTTGGAAAAGATTAAAAATTGATAATTATTCAATATATCATGAAAAATATAATTTTAATTTTATGTCTTGTATTGGTTTTGTTCTTGGTAATTGGTGTAGGTTGTGTAAAAGAAGCAGAAGAAACAAATGAAACAGAAATGCCTGAACAAGAAGTAGAGTTACCAGCGGGTATAGATTCAGGACAGATAGAGCAGCTAGTGCATGACAAAGTAAATGAGAAAAGAACTGAAGCAGGATTTGTAGATTTAGAACTTGATCCTGAATATAGTGTAATTGCTAGAGATGTCAGTCAAAAAGTTTTAGATAGCGGGGAATTTTTGTCTGAAGCCAAGATAATAATGATGCTTTCTGATGCTGATTTACGTCATAGAAAAATGTGTATGGGTCTTCAGTTATATGTTCAAAACAAGACGACAATTACAGAAGCCATAGCATCTTTAGACAATCAGAAAATAGCAGACAATGTTTTTGAAGATTGGTTTTCAGATGAAGAATTTGAAGAGTTTATCTTATATGGTGCATGGTTTAAGGCTGAATCATGTCAGTGGCCTAAAAGAGCAGGAATAGGAACAGTATGTAAAGGAAATACTTGCGTTACAACAGGAATTTATTTATAATCAAAAAGAAATATCTGAATTTACTTTTTTGTATTTTGTTTTTTTAATTTTTTATATTTATCATAAACTGCTTTAACTAAAGGATCATTAGTTTCTCTAGATAAATAACATTCTCCTTCACCAGCAGCAAATCTCTTAAAAAATCTTGCTGCTTTAGATTCTTTATCTATTTTATTTTTATTTTCTATATGGCATATTATTTTTCCTGAAGGATCTTTTATAATTAAAGAAATATTATAAGAATTGTTTCTTTTTTCTATCTGACAAAATCCTTCTAGATTTGTTTCTTCTGAAATTTTATACATGCTGGCACAGTTTTTATTATTCTGAACAAGTTCCCAATCTATTTCTTTTAATTGCTCTATACTTCCATTTATTGTTTCCCTTAGCTTCATCTTATTATATTAACTCTCTTAGCCTTATATGTATTTATTCAGCATAATGTTTAAATAGGTTTTCCTTTTCAATTTTAGTATGATAAAAATTTATGAAATATCATCAGATAAATTACAAAAAGTGAAAAATATTATTGAAGCTCCTGAAAAAGCTACTGGAGAACTTGATGTTGAAATTGAAAAAGAAGATGGAAAGAAAGGAACTAAGATTGAGAAAGCAAAAGAGTGGAAAATTAATGAATTCAAGAGGACAGGTTATATTCTAAGAGATGGAAAAGCCCTTGGTTTTGAAGAAAAAGAAACCTATCTTTATATTAATGCTGATGAGGATTTCTTTAAGAGAAATGAGAAAATTCTTTTAGATAACGGTGCTAAAGTTTTAGAGGGAGAGAAATTTGAAAAAGTAAAAAAGAAAATTGAAGAAACTGAAAGTGAGGCTTCAGCAGGAGTTGGTTTTGTTTTTGGAGAATAAGATGTCAAATCGTAAAAATAAAAGTGATATTCAAATTAGTATTTTAGATAGAGAATTAAATAAATACCGTTATGAAAAAAAAGAAGTAGAGTCATCATCAATTTCCCCTAGTCTAAGCACATGTGTTCTTGAAAATAAGTTAATTTTTAGAACAGAGTCCTCAAACATAGAGATAATTCCTAAAGAAGAATTTCTTTTTAATAGTATTATCATACCTTTTTGTAAACAAACCAGTATAAATTTAGAAGAGTTGCATTATAATTTTTATTGGTTTAATACAGGTAATGATTTTTATTTTGTTGGTAGAAGTTGTGGTTTAAAAATAAATGAATTAAAAAATAAAGAACATATAAAAATTATAGATATATTATGTAATATCCCGGGGAAGGAAACAGCATATAATTCTAAAATATTTTCTTTAGGTAATCAGAAATATAATTTTCATTTTTTTACCTCTACCCCTTTAGTCAAGGAGTATGGAAAAAGCACTCTAAGAATCAAACCAGCAGATACAGATAATAGCGATACTATCTACGATATAGCTATGGTAAAGATGGACAGAATGTAATCTTTTTAAATTCTAATTTCTTTGTTTTTACACTTATGTTTGGGCCTGTGGTCTAGTGGTTATGACGTTGCCTTGACGTGGCAAAGATCCCAGGTTCGATCCCTGGCAGGCCCATCATAGCATAGAATTTAAATAATGTAAAAAATTTGAGAAAATATGGCAAAAAAAGAGGAAGAGAAGATATTTGCATTTCTTTGTTATTTGATTTCAATAATTGGTGTAGTGATTGTCTTAGCAACAAAGAAAGAGAGAAGTGATTTCAGTATCTATCATGCTAAGCAGGGACTAGTTCTATTTATAACAGAAATGATATTATGGGTTATCGCAGTGATATTTACAGGAATTTTCTTTTTTGTACCTTTCATAGGTGGATTTTTTTGGGCAATTATTTGGTTGCTTATAGTTTTGTTAATAGTTGTAGGTATAGTGAATTCATTGACAGACAAGAGAAAACCTCTGCCAGTTATTGGTGGATTTGCAAAGTCTTTTAAGTTCTGATAATATAAGCAGAAAAAACAGAAAAAAGAAAAACATAAAGTAAGATTTATATAGACTTTTTCCTTTTTTCAAAAAGAGAAGAGAGCTAAAAAGAGGAGAGGCGCGCCTTAAATGCAGCATAAGAAAGCACAAGTTACTATTTTTATAATAATTGCTATAGTCGTAGTAGCTGCAGCTCTCTTCTCTTATTTTTTTATTTTTAGAAAACCCTTGGCTATTCCTTCTGAAATCCAGCCAGTAGAGAGTTATTTTATTGAGTGTGTTAGTGAGCATGTCAAGGATGCTTCTAGGATAGCTGGAATGCAAGGGGGTTATATTGAGATTCCTGAATTTGAGCCTGGCTCTGAGTTTATGCCTTTTTCCTCTCAGCTCAGTTTCCTTGGGTTGCAGGTTCCTTACTGGTTTTATGTTTCTGGAAATAATATTGTGAGAGAACAGAGACCAAGTCTGAGAAATGTTGAGAAAGAAATTTCAGATTATCTTGAAGATAGAATCCAGGATTGTGAGCTTAGTAGTTTTAGTGACCAGGGTTATGATATTGTAATTGAAGGAAGTCCAGATGTAGATGTTATTATTCATGGTAATTATATTGAAACAACTGTCAGATGGCCTTTTACAATAACTTTTGGAGATGTAAGTTCAAGAATATCTGAGCATAAAATAAGTACTGAAAGCAGTTTTGGTCAGTTGTATGATAGTGCCAGTATTATTTTTGAGGCTGAACAAGAACAATTATTTTTAGAAAATTATGCTTTAGATGCCTTGCGTTTGTATGCTCCTGTTACAGGTATAGATTTAAGTTGTGCTCCTAAAACCTGGCTTGTTTCAGATGTCAGGGAAGAGATTAATAGTGCTTTAGAGGGAAATATTGGTGCTGTCAAAGTTTCTGGAACTTATTACACTTTAAGTAAAGAAGAGCATAAATATTTTGAAGTTGATATTGGAGAGAGCATTGATGAACAAATTTATTTCTTGTATTCTAGAGATATGCCTCATGTTTTTGAGGTCTGGCCTTCAGATGATGGATTGATGAAAGCTGAACCTATAGGGAATCAGCCAGGACTTAATTTTCTTGGTTCTGTTGGTTTTTGTTATGTTCCTTATCATTTTGTCTATGATATTAAATTCCCTGTGCTTGTTCAGGTCATTAAAAATGAGGAACTATTCCAGTTTCCTGTTCTAGTGATAATAGACAAGAATAGTGTGAGAAATATGAGTGCTGGCGAAACTGAAGAGATTATCTTTGATCTTTGTCAGTATAAGACTCAAGAAGTTACTATCTTTACTTATGATGAAAATACCAGACCACTAGAAGCAGATATTGGTTATAAGTGCTTTAATCAGGTCTGTAGTGTTGGAAATACTATTATAGAAGGAGGACAAGCCATACTGACTACAAAAGTGCCTCAGTGTTATAATGGGTTTTTAGTTGCTGAATCTCCTGGCTATGCTGTTTCAAAATTGCAAGTGCCAGGAATAGAATCTTTCATAGCTAACATATTCTTGAGACCAGAGCATATTCTTGATCTAGAAGTTCAGGGATTGGGTTCAGGAGAGTATGCAAGTGTTACATTCACTTCAGATGATCATAGTGTTAGTTTATATTATCCTGAACAAAAAGAAATTACTCTTGTTGAAGGAATCTATAATGTTTCAGTTTATCTGTATAAAGAATCTTCAATTACACTAGATGCTCAGAGAGTTGAGAAATGTATAGATGTTCCTGTCGCGGGAATTTCGGGAGTTTTTGGTGCAATGCAAGAACAGTGCTTTGAGATGGATGTCCCAAAAGAAACCTTAACTAATGTTGTGTTTGGTGGAGGCAAGAGTGAATTTTATATTACAGAATCTGAGTTAAGTGGAGCCTCAAAAATTATTGTAAATGCTCCTTCGTATGATGTTCCAAAAAATCTACTTGACTTAGGAGATATTTATGGTTTGATAGATATAAGTGAAGTTCAAGTCAATCTAGGATAGAAAAAAAGTAAAAAATATGGGAATGAAAAAAATAAATTTGATTTTGGCAGTTTTGATAGTTGGAATTATTTTATCTGTTTTAGTAATTGCTCAACAATCTTCTCAGCCACCAATTCCTCAACTGCCTCAACCTACACCCCCTCCTGAATATTATCAACAAGAACCAAATACACCTTACTTGTATCCTAATGCCCAAGTCAATCCTTGGTCTCAGGGACAGTGGCAAGACAGTTACTGCAATAAGACAGGAATGGATTTTATTGTCGAGATTATGCCAGGTGCATGCACTCCAGCTGTTGTAAGGTCTGATTTACTTGAAGAACAAGATGTCCCTGTTCTCTGCAAGATGACTGGCATTAAGATTAATCCAATAATACAAGTTCCTTATATAAAAAGGATTATTCCTGCTGTAGAAAACAAGTCAGATGAAATTGCTTATGTCACTTTTCTTCCAGCTCGCTATGCATTAAGTTATTATGCACCTGAATCCCAGAAAAGGCCTGGTTTTGAGGGTACTCCAACCATGAGCAATCTTGGTTATTTATGGATACACTTAAAGAGACAGCCTGTGGAAGCAAAAATGCCAGAGAGTGTTGTTGCTAATATGTCTGTTAAGATAGTTTATGATGTTGCAAGAACTTATGGTATTAATGAGAATCAATTTGTTCTGCCTTTGTTGAGCCAGGAAGAATGGATTGATAATTATAAGAGTTATGGTTTCTGGAGAGGTAAAGGGTATCTAAGACTTCAGGAAATTACTGGCAAGAGCAGCGCAAAGATTGCTCTCTATACAACTCCATCAAGCCATCCCTTTGCTATCAAAGACCTAAGGGTTGGATTAGCTCCATCAAAAAAAGATGAAATCATGTTGCCTGGATTTTATTGTGGCGCTGGAGTAAATTTAAGACTAGATGAAATTTCTATTCCAAAAACAAGAGCAAGACTTTTGGTTAATGGTGATGAATTATTATTAGGAGAAGGAGAGAGGATCCAGGATTCAGGCTGTGTTGTCTATGATATTGAGTCATCTCCTTATTCTTATGGAGGGACAGCCACTATAAGATGTGGTGCTGAAGCAAAACAAGTCTTGATGTTGAGAGATCTTGAGGCTGTAATTAAAGTAGACCAAGAAGAAGAGAGAGTCAGTGTTGGTTCTGAATTTATTGTAGAGAGGGATGAGAAGAAGAATCATTTCTATGTTGGTTTTTTAGGTAAGGAGTATTCTAAAGATGGTTTAGATGAGACTTTAATTGTTTTTGTTGGCAAGGACAATGGTGTTCTCAGCAAAAACGCCAAAGAAAAAGTTAGTGAGGCTATCTACTCTTATGTCAGGTCTCAACGAGGCGTTGCTTTTGAAAGAATGTCTGACAAGTTATGGAACGAAAACTTAAGAAAAGAGCTAAAGAAAAAATATCCTACAGTAGAGAAACAAGTAGAGGAGTTCTATGTTTTGAAAAAAGGCCTTCTCTCAGAGGTCAGGGCTGGCAAATATAATATTAAGATGACAGTTGTTGAAATGACTGGTCCAGAACAAATTACTTATCCAGCAGATATTGAAGAGATGTACAAAGATGCTATACAACACTATCGTGATGTTGCTCATGCTTATTCGACAAAACAACATCCTGAAGGTATGTATTATGGTGTGCTAGCTTTGCATGCAGCAGCAGATCTTACCTCCCAGTTACATAAGAACATTGACCAAGTAGATATTCTAAGAGAGTTGATTGATAAATATACTGATTCTAGTGAGCCAGAGATTCTTATTGAGGTAGAAGAAGCAAGAGAAGAATTAAGAAGAACAGTTATGTTTGGGGGGGAGAACAGCGCTACTTTTTCAAGACCTAATGGTAATTATTTCATTCAGTTGATAACAATAGAAAGACCAAGTCTAGCAATGCAGTCAGCTGAAATTGAAGTCAATGAAACAAAAGGAACTTATGGTATTGATGATATTATCGACGAATGGCAGATTACTGATATCACTGAGAGTGGTGTTGTATTTAAAAATCTAGTAACTACAGGAGAGACAAAAACTTTAGCAATAGGAAGCTTGATATATTTGAATCAGACAAGAGTTAGATTGTATGATACTCTAATAAAGAGAGAGGCTAAAGTTACTGTACTACCTTTTGAACGTGAAAGAGAAACAATCACAAATTTTTCTGTTAAAATTGGAATAGAAAAAAGAGCTATTCAATTAACTCCTGAAAAGACAAGAGAGTTGATAAATAAATTAGATAATTATATTGAACAGGTCAGTGGTGTGAGAGATAAACTAGGAAGTGTTGTTAGTGCCTGGAAAAAAGCCTGTCATGTCGGAGCATATGCATTATGGATTAAGAATTTTGTTACTGGTTTAGGTGGAGAGGCTCTTGCCAGGAAAAATGTCATGGAAAAATGGACAGAGGTTTGCGCAGATCCTACTTACAGAAAAAGTATTGGAGCAGTGAGTGTTTCAGATTGTTATAGAAAAAAAGAATCAGCAATAAATGAGGATATAAGTCTGATGAAAGATTCTCTAAATAAGGCTAATTCTTTTGTCAAGTCTGTTAAAGAAAGCGAGGGAGTAACAAAATCAGGCGGCTTGTTTGGTTTATCCAAGGCAATAGATGAAGAAAAGTTCATGGAAGAGAGTGAGAGGACATTTCCTTCTGAACTTAGAGATATTGGAGCAATCAGACAACAGAAACAGCTCAAGAAGATAACACTTGCAGATGGCGCCATATATTATCAAGGAAACAGATATGAGAATATTAATGCATTGATCACTCAGGTGACTCCACAAGGTTTTGAGTTAATAAAAGAAAAATATGCTGAAATAGAAGACAGAACTGTTGACACTAAAAAGATTGTTGGTAATATTACTTTCTTACATCATAAAAATCAGCTCTTTAAAGATGATGTCAAAGAACTTTATTTGAATCTTGAACTATATGATGAATGTAAAGATAAGAACATAGAAGATTCTGCCTTATGTCAGGAAACAATCAGAGGAGCTTATGGAAAATTGGCAGGCTATAAAGATGTTCTTGAAGTAGGAACAGCCCAGGAAGCACTAAAAGATGTTTTAGGATTAGATGCTGTAGTTGTTGTTCCAGAAAAACGTAAAGTTATCAAGTCTCCTGTTTATAGTATCAAGAATTTCCCTAAACTTACAAGCCTCGGGGAAGCAGAGCAGGAAAGATTCTCTTATTTCTATCACGCAGGAAATTATTATATCGCAATTGTTGAAGCAACTGGGGAAAGAAATTTTGTAATAAAAACCCTCTATGCTGTTAAAAAAACTGGCGGAGATAATATAGAGGTTATTGAAAAATGGACAGCTGAGACAGAAAAAACATTAACATGGAAATTAAATGATTTAGGAGTTTCACATATTGAAGAGATTGATTTAACTTTATGCAATAATAATGAGATTAAAGCCCCTCATAGAGGTGAGATTAAGTTTTGGGAGTCTGGACCATATAAAGGATTTGTCGCTCTGATGCCTATAGAAAAAAATTCAGGATGGTATATGGCAACAACATATACTGGATTAGAGGGGGCTTTAGTTGCATGGAAAGAGAATGCTGACATAAATGTTTTCTGGATATGTAATGTCGGACCTGATGGAACACCTAACTTTGATCATAGTCAGGGGCCAAAAGGAGATGACTGCTGTACGCAAGTTGCTTTAGTCACAGGGGTTCAGCCAGAGATAGCTCCTTTAAGTGAGGCTGGCTCTCAGAAAATAGTTGAGAGAGCAAAAACCTGTGCAAGAAATGCTGTAGCTGAATATGCTCAAGGCAAGAGAAAGATAGATACAGGACAGTGCGGAACATTTACTCTTGGAAAGCCGCCTGCAGCTAGACCAGCAATGCAGTGTGAAGATTTCATGTCTCCAAGTGATTGTAGAATTATGTTTAATTTATGTGATCCTGTTATGTGTCCTCCTTCAAGATGTGATTTTGGAGGAAGAATGCCTGTTGATAATGTGATTGCTTCTGGAGTAATAGGAAGCATAATGTTATGCCTGCCTAATTTTGAGGATGGAAGAGGTGTTTTAGTTCCAATCTGCTTGACAGGAGTTCATGCTGGTCTGGATAATTTTGTAACAATACTTCAATCTGGACGTGATTGTTTACAGGAACAATTAGAGTCAGGAAAGACAGTAGGAATATGTGATGAGATTATGTCTATATATATTTGTGAATTTTTCTGGCACCAGTTTGATCCTTTTATAAGAGCAGGAATTCCAGCTATAACAGAATCCTTAACCAGAAGAGGAGGAGGGGAGTATGCTTTATTTGGTGAATCATGGCAGCAGAGTTTAGATTCTTACAGATATTTCACAGATTATTATGGAGAAACATCTAAACAAGCATTTAAAGCAAGAAGCACTGCGCAAATAGGAACTGAAATCTGTAAGAGATTTACAAGTGTTGCGTATCCGACCCAGGCTCAGTTCTGGGAAGAGATTAGTACTCCAGAAAGTCCTACACAGGCAATGGCATGGTTTGATGAAAGGGAATTAGGAGGAGGAAGCCCAGAGAGCCATTATAAAGTTTATTTCCATATTTTTGCTGGACGTGATCAGGGTGTTTATTATAATGTATATCTAACAGACCCTTCTGCCCCAGGATATTATCAACCACCTTCCCAGTATTTTGTTCCTCCTGCACAAGGGGGTTTTGGTTATATCCCTGCAGGAGAATACATAAGTTATACACCAGACTTCAGAGCGCCATCTGGTTACAAAAAAATATGTATAAGACTGAATGAGAAGGAAATTTGTGGTTTTGGACAGGCAACAACTAATTTCGCAATAGAAGAGCTTCAGAATTATTATCTCAAACAGCAGGCTGCAAAAGAAGTAAGCACAAGTAAAGAGTGTGTTTCAGGAAAGCCTACTATAATTCCTACTGCCACTTTAAATATTCAGTCAGCTGTTGAGCATGCTATGGAGCCAGCAATATATAGAAGAGGTATAATCAGGGTTTGTTCAACACTAAATCCTGGCCAGAACACTGAACCAGGAAGATGGAAGAGGATTGGTGATTGTGATACTCCTAGTGTTGGTTGCTGGTTAGATACCAGAAGTGTTGAAGGAGCTGTCAGTGATTTAGGCATTAGAGAAGATATCATGACAGAGGCTGAGGAAAAAGACATAACTTATACTATAGAAAAATATGGTTTAGATAAGCTTGAAGAGAGCCAGAGTAAATTAATCACAGCTGAATCAAAGATTTTAGATATCAGACAAAAAGTAACAGATTTTATCAGTGAGGTTAATGCTTTGGATGTTGAATCATACAGAGCAAGGAAAGCAAGTCTTGAGAAAAAGATTGAGGATATAGATAAGAATAATATTCAACAGCTTGTTTCAGAATTAAGAGAGATAAGCAAATTATGTGTAAGAAGCGATGAAAAGGCAAGAGCTGATTATGGTCTTTCACAAGTTTTAGATTTAAGAGCCAGACTTTATGCACAGTTAGGAATTTATGAAACTGAGAGAGAAAGGGAAAGCTGTCCTGGAGTCTGGATAACACAACAAGAGTGCTTTACAGATAATGGAATAATAGAGGGGGGTGTATTCATTGACCAAAAAGAAGGAAGAGTGTGTTGTATACTTCCTGAGGAAAAAGAAAAAGAGAAAACTTTTGTCAAAACTTTTTTTGAAGTCTGGCCAGTAGAGAATAAATATGTACTTAGTTCATGTTTTGGTTGGCGTACTTTAAGAGGAAGCCCAGATTATACTGATGGAATAGATATTAATGCAGTTAGAGGGGATAGTGTTTTAGCTGTTGGAAATGGAGAAATTATCAGGGCTGTGAGCATATGTATTAGAGGAGATGAAAAATGTAATGGTGGTTTTGGGAATGGAATTGTCATCAAGCATTCTAATAATCTTTATACTGGCTATCATCATCTAAGCAGAATAGATGTAAAAGTTGGTGATAGTGTTAGAGGGGGACAAAAAATAGGGGAAGTAGGTTCTACAGGTAAATCCACAGGAGACCATCTTGATTTAAAAGTTTATGTTTCTGAAGCTGATGTTTGGAGAGGAGATACTGGTCAACATCCTTTATGTTTTTTCTCATCAGAGATCAAAGCAAAAGTAAATCCTGGTAGCAATGCTCAAACAGATTCTGTAAGTTATCCTGAAAATCAAAAATATAGCATAAAATATGGTGGTTGCAAACCTTCTGATGAATACTGTAATAATATTGTTGACGTATTTCTTGAGAATTGTAAAGGCTTAGGAAAAGAACAGTGTAATATGATAAAAGGAAGTTGTTGGTGGAACAGCTATAAGAGTAAATGCCTGCCTTGTCCTGATAAGTGTGAGGGTATAGATAGATGGTTTGGAGCTAATTGGATTGGTGTAGATGATTTGATATTCAAGACAAAATCTGACTGCGAGCAGAATAATTGTGGTTTAGATTGCTTATGGAGTGCAGATGGAAAATGTTATAGCATAACTGACGCTCTTGTAGAAGAAAAAATAGCTAGATTAGATTCTATGACAGTAAGTGAGATTAGAGAATTGAAAAGTTTGATAGAAAATAATAAAGACAGGTTAAGTAGTTCAAAATTCAGTATATGGCTTTCTCAAATTAATAATAAGTTAGGGGAAATTGGTCCCTCATTGTCAGTTCAAGAAATTTTGATATATTCTAGTGTAAATAATGGCCCTTTCACTCCTGAGAATAAACTAGTCTATTATGAAGATACAGTTTCACTCTGTGCTGTTGTTAAAGATGCTCAAGGAAATCTTTATTCGAAGAATGCATTTGGGAATATTCAGAAATATGATGGCTCACTACCAGAATTTAAATGGTATAATATAGTTCCCTTATATCAACCAGCATATAACGGAGCTGGATTAACTTATGAGTTATTAGCCAAAGAATCAGGAAAAAAAGATCTTTTACAGTATGAACAGAGACAGATAGGAGATGACTGGTGTATAAGTATTGACAAAAGCACTGGAACTTATTGGTATAGGGTTGAATTTATAATTGAAGGATATACTTTCTCTTCTCTTGGAAAGTCAGCGAATTTAGGTTTTGAAGATGATAAAACAAAATATGAAACTAAGTATCCTGGAGTAAATTTTGATAAGTATGAGAGCAATTGGTATACATTATTAGAGCCAGATTCTGTTGAACATTTCAGTATAAGCAAAGAAGTTCATAGAATAAGCAGAAGATCAAATTATGCTGAAACCACTTGTGCAAGCTTAGGCTATAATCCTAATGACAAGAGATGCAGGTTTATCTCAACAATGGAGGCTTTCAAGAATGTTCCTTTTGCTTATGGCTGTAGTTATTATGGTTCAGAGCAAGAACATTTAACAGAAAATTTTATTGCTATAGACTGTCTTGATTTAATGATTGGATCTTTAAGTAAGACTACTGGCAAAACATATCTTTACAATGATTTTGATTATTTTGTAAACAATTATGGTTCAATTAAACATAATCTAGAAAAAAGAGACTTAAATTATATTTTCAATCTTTTGTTTGGAAAAGATAATCAAGTTGAGGTTGGAGATATTATATTAATGTGGAAGATAAAGGACGGAGGATACTATACACATACATTTATTGTATATGATGATTCTAATTCCAACAAAATTTTTGATAAGACAGATACAGTAGCTTATGCTAGTGCTGTCTGTCCTGGATCTGATCCAATGAATAAGGAAAGCACTAAAAATTATGATGGTCAGTTATGTTATTCTCCTATTGGAAGATATTTAGATGATCCTGATGTAAAATTTACATTAGTGAGAATAAAAGATCTAGAATAATAAAAATAAAAAAAGAAATTAAAAAATATATTCTTTAGTAATCTGTTCCAGGTGTTCCGTTGTCAGGAACCTTAGGATACCAGTATTCTGTTTGTCCACCACTTGGTGTTTTTGGTGTTTGTGGTCCACCGCCATAGTAGATTATTGGCTGTTGTTTTTGACATCCCCTTCTTTCCAGAATATCTTGCATTATCTCTTCAGAATTTAGAATAATATGTTCATAGACAGCATCTTTTATTTCTCCAGTTTTTTTAATCTGTGATATTGCTCTGTCTGTCACTTCTTCTTCATATCCTTTTTTTGCTGTTTCAAATCTTGCTTTTGCTTCTTCTAGTTCTATTTTTTGATCATAAGTTTCTATCTCTTTTTCTAAGGGAGATTTTTTACTACAACCTATTACAGAAGCTCCTAAAGCTGATAGAATTGCTAGGTATGTCAAAGGTCTCTTGATTTTTTTATTAATCATTTTTTATTTGTTACACCTCGATATTTTTTATAAGAAAAAGACCTTTATAAATCTTTCGTTCTGTTGTCTTTTATCAGTGGTTACAATATAAGATTATGTAAAAATATGCGGGGGACAGGATTCGAACCTGCGTAGACACTAAGCCACCAGGTCCTAAGCCTGGCCCGTTTGACCACTCCGGCACCCCCGCATATATTTTAGAATTATCAAATACTTTTAAAGCTATCGAGAAAAAATCAAACAAAAACTAAATTTTAAGAAGATCCAACTGATGGAGCTGGCGAAATATATGTAATTGTGTTTCCTCTGATAAAAGCTAGACCTATATTTCTCTTGATTTCTCCCTTTTCCAATTCTTTTGTATTATCCAGAACAATATTTATATGGATGTCAAAGGCAAGTAACTTTCCCACGATTTGACTTCCGTTCTCTAGATGTACTAGTATTTCTTTTCCTTTTGATTGATTCAATAAATCCAAAGGTCTTTCTACTCCGTTAACCATTTTATCCTTGTATGTTAATTTCTTACATCCCAAGTTTTTAAATGTTTTGTTATTTTCTCCGACGAAAATAAGAAAAAAGGAAAGTTATTTAAATAATCTGTATGTTTAATTTTTCATGGTAACTAGACGAGGAAAAAAAATAACTGGTGGCAGATATAAAAAAAGAAGAAAGAAAAAATCATATGAAATGAAACCAAAACCAAGACCAGTTTTACTTGGAAAAGAAAAAAAGAAAAAAATAAGGACAATGGGTGGCAGAATAAAGACAGTCTTATTAAGTATAGATAAAGCAAATTTAATAGATTCAAAAACACAAAAAGCCAAAGTTGTCAAGATTAAAAATGTCGTTGAAGTTCCTAGTAATAAGTTCCTTGCTAGAAGAAACATTTTAATGAAAGGAGCAATAATAGATACTGAAGCTGGAAAAGCTAGGATTACAAATAGACCAGGCCAAGAGGGTTGTATTCAGGCTGTTCTTATTGACTAGATATTGCAGTTCTTAGAGAGATAATAGAAATATTTAAAAGATTTAACCACAAGATTTATAAAGTTTTTTTCTTTTGTTTTATAAAACTTTTGTTATTATATTAAGTGACAAAAATGCCTACTACTCAAATTAAAAAATGTCCTGAATGCGGTTCTACAAATTTAATCTATGATGAACAGAAAGGTGAGCTTATATGCGGCAATTGTGGTTTGATTATAGAGGAAAAAATGATTGACCTTGGACAAGAATGGAGACATTTCGAGGAAGGAGACAAGAAAGGCAGGGGTGGAGCACCTTTAAGCTTACAAAAATTTGATCAAGGATTAACTACTAACGTAGGAGAGATTTCTGATATATATAAATTAGGTTCTGAAAAAAGAATTAGGAAATTTTTTAGACTTAAAAAATGGCAGGAAAGAGTAAGTACAAGCATCGAAAGAAATCTAAGATTAGCCATGGCTGAATTAAGGAGAGTAGCTTCATATCTAAACTTACCAAACTTTGTCAAAGAGGAAGCATCAAGGGTCTATAATTTAGTTCTTCAGAGAGGATTAGTTCGTGGTAGAAGCATGGAATCTGTAGTTTCAGCATGTATCTATGCTGCTTGTCGTAGTTATAATATTCCAAGAACATTGGATGAAATTTCAGCAGCTAGTGATGTGGAAAGAAAAGAGATAGGAAGAACATACAGATTTATCACAAGAAAACTCTCATTAAAGATAACACCAAGTAATCCTAAAAATTATATTGCCAGATTTGCATCTATTCTTCACTTATCACCAAAAACACAAGGAGATTCCTTAAAAATTCTAAAGAAAGCTGAAGGCGCTGAACTTACCAGTGGAAGAGGTCCAGCAGGAATTGCTGCAGCTGCTTTATATGTTGCTGCATTGCTTAATGATGAAAAAAGGACGCAGAGAGAGGTAGCTGATGTTGCAGGAATAACAGAAGTTACAATAAGAAACAGATACAAAGAACTACTAGAGAAACTAGGAATGGAAGAAAAATTAAAAATTAAGGAAGCAGAATCAAGAGAAAAGAAAAAGAAAAAAACCAAATGATTTGATTAGAGCTTAATTCTCATGAGATCTTCAGCTAATTGTGTATTCTTAAAAACTTTCTTTGCTTCATCAAGAATTGGTTTTGGATTTCTAGCATATCTCTGAGAAAGATGTGTTAGCAATAATCTCTTTACTCTTGCTTTTTTTGCTATGGTTGCTGCTTGTTTTGCAGTCATGTGTCCTCTTTCTTTTGCTTTGTCAAAATGTGTTGATTCGAGAAATGTAGATTCGCTAATAAGTAAATCAACATTTTTAGCTGCCTTGATACAATTTTTATTGAACAAAGTATCTATAATAAAAGCAATTTTTCTTCCTCTGACAACATAAGTAACATCTTTAGATTTTATTTTCTTTCCTTTGAATACTATATTTTTACCTTGCTGTAATTCTCCAAGAAGAGGTCCTTGTTTTAATCCAAATTTTCTTGTAGCATTAATATTAATTTTCCTCCTGTCTTTTTCAACAAACTTATAAGCAAGACATGGTATGGAATGTTTCATCCTAAAAGCTTCGATATAAAAATCTTTGGCATCTATTATTTCACCATCTTTGTCTATTTCGTGTATCTCTGTCTTAACTTTTTCTTTAAACACAAATGTTTTCAGAAGCAATTTGGCAAATTTTTTTGTTCCACGAGGGCCATAAATTTTTAGAGTCTTACTATAATTATTTAGAGCAAATGTCTGTAGCAAGCCAGGTAATCCTAAAACATGATCCCCATGCCAATGACTTATCAGTATTCTTGTTATTTTTAAAGGACTTAATCCAGCTATTTTAAATTGTCTCTGCGTTCCTTCACCACAGTCAACAAGAATATTCTCATTTTTATATTTTAAAAGCATAGCTAACTGACTTCTTTTTGCTGTTGGTACAGCCTCAGATGTTCCTAATATTATGACTTCCATGATACAAAGAGAATTTTGAGATTTTTAATTGTTTTTATTGATGATAGAGTTAATAAAGTTTAAAAAGAAAAACATACTTTCAAGAGTATGCCAATCAAGAAAAAGAAATCAAAAAAGAAAAAAGCAGAAAAAAGGAAAACGAAGAAGGTGAAGAAAAAAAGGGCTAAGAAGAGTAAGAGAATAAGTAGTTTTAGAGCAATGATTGCTGGAGAGAGAGTTATTAGCGAAGATAAGAAAGCTTTAGATTTGTATGGAAAGAGCCGTTTTGGTGAAGTTAGTAAAGGTAAAGTTTATTACTCTCTTGTCGAAGCTGCTTATCTTTTTGAGAAGGGTAAGCTAAATATTTATGAAGGAAGGAAAAAATTAATTTTTGATAAATTTGTTGCTAAAGCCAGAAAGCTTGAGAAAAATTTCTGGACTCGTTTATGTGTTTTTAAAGATATTAGAGATAGGGGATATATAGTAAAGACTGCCTTTAAGTTCGGGGCAGATTTCAGAGTTTATGAACGCGGTATTAAGCCAGGAGAGGCTCATGCTAAATGGATTCTTTTTCCAGTATATGAAGCTTCAAGCCTGACATGGCATGAGTTTGCTGCTAAGAACAGGGTCGCACATAGCACAAGAAAAAATTTACTTATAGGTATAGTTGATGAAGAAGGTGATGTGACTTATTATGAGATAAAATGGACTAAACCATAATTCTAAGATGGAAAAAGGAAAAAATAGTTATAATAATTTAAAGGAGAAAAAACAGAAAATTCTTGACATAATTAAAACCAAAGGTCCTTCTTTACCTGCTGTTATTTCTCGAGAGATAAGTGTTTCCTTGCTTTTAACATCAGCTTTATTGAGTGATATGAGGGCTGAAAAGAGTATAAGATTAAGTAGATTAAAGATTGGGGGAAGTCCTTTGTATTATATTCAAGGACAAGAAGTCCAACTAGAAAATTTTGTTAAACATTTACCTCATAAAGAAAGGGAGGCTTTTGATTTGCTTAAGAAAAAAGAAATTATTGATGAAACAAAAGTTGAGCCAGCACATAGAGTTGCCTTTAATAATATAAAAGATTTTGCTTTTCCTTTACATGTCAAGCATGAAGATTCTGAGAAAATTTTCTGGAGATTTCATTCTATAAGTCAAGAAGATGCTTTTAAAAAAATCTCTGAACTGTTCACGAAAAAGAAAATAAAATTAGATAAGCTACAATTTAAGCTGAAAGAAGAAAAGAAAGGAGAACAAAAAGAACAAAAAGAACAAAAGGAACAAAAGGAAAAAAAAGAAGAGAAACAAAAACCAAAATCAGTTAGAAAGAGGGCTAGAAGCAAAGAAGATTTTAGAAATAAGGTTCTTTCTTGGATTGGTGCTAAAGGAATAGATCTTGTTGAAGAATCAGAAGATGATAATGTTATAGGTGTTGTTTCTGCTAAATCAACTTTAGGAAAATTAAATTTCCTTCTGATAGCTAAACGAAAAAAAACAATTAATGAAGCTGATTTAAGTCTTGCTTATCAAAAAGGTCAGCAAAATAAGATGCCTGTCTTGTTTTTGACAACAGGAAAGATGACTAAGAAAGCCCAATCTTATATTAAGAGTCTCGGCAAGTTTATTATCGTGAATTCTATATAAAATTTAAGTTTATGAAAAGATTTTAAAGCATTATTTGTTTTTTATAATTACAGCCCCGTAGTGTAGTGGTCAAGCATTCAAGGCTTTGGACCTTGAGACCCAGGTTCGAATCCTGGCGGGGCTATTTATATATAAAAGTTTAAAAACAAAACAAAATTTAAAGAAAGATGACAACACTTTATGGCAAAGGAAGAGGAAAAGCAAGAAGCCATGCTCCCAAGGCTGAGAAGCCATCCTGGCTTAGTATGAAACCTAAGGAAGTAGAGGAGTTAGTAGTAGAGTTAGCTAATAAAGGTATGAGTCCTGTAAAAATGGGTTTAGTGCTTAGGGACAGTTATGGAATTACTAGTGTTAAAGTGATTACTGGTAAAAAAATCAAAAAAGTATTAGATGAAAGAGGAATTAAAGTTGAGCCATATTATCTGACTGCTTTAGAAAAGAGAATTAAAGCTCTGAAAAAACATCTTGAAAAAAATAAAAAAGATATGAGGGCTAAGAGAGGTTTACAATTAACCGAAGCAAAACTACGGAGACTAAAGAAATACCATAAAAAGAAGGCCAAATAGCTTAGCAAATTGCAAGGGGGTTAAGCTATAGATTAAATTTTAAATGTAATTGAAATAATTGATATGAGTCCGCTTGGTAATATTGAAAAGAGCATAAAAGAGGCTGCTGAAAGATTAAAAGATATTTTTCCAAATGAAGGAATAATTAGAATTATTACACATCTAGATACTGACGGTTTAACTTCTGCTGCTATTCTGGCTAAGATTCTAGTTCAAAACGGACAGAAGTTTTGGATAAGTGTTATTAAGCAGCTTGAGGATTCTATAATTGAAAATCTCGAAAAAAAAGTTTCAAAACAAAAATGTAAAGCCCTTTTATTTTTAGATCTTGGTTCGAATAATATAAGTAAGATAACCAAAATCTCTAAAGTTCCAATCTTTATCATAGATCATCATGAAATTGAGACAGGATTTGAGAGTTTTATAGAGAATAAAAATTTCTATTTTGTCAATCCTATGAATGAGAAAGTAAGTGCTGCTGGTTTGTGTTATTTATTTGCTAAAGAGATTGGATGTGAAAAAAAACTAGCACAGTATGCGATTCTAGGAATGATAGGTGATGTTCTTGACAAATCAATAAGTAAAATAAACAATCTTATCTTGGCAGATGCTCGTGAAGGTGGAATGAGAGTTAAGAGAGGACTGACTGTTTTTTCAGCTATGAGACCTTTACATAAAGCACTTGAGTTTAGTTCAAGCATTTTTATTCCTGGTGTGACAGGAAACTCCAAAGGTTCTTTTGAAATGTTGAGAGAGATAGGGATAGATGTTAAGACACCAAGAGGATGGAGAACTATGATGGACTTAAGTGAAGAGGAACTTTCTAGACTTCTTACAACAGTATTGATAAGAAGAGTTAATGACGGCAGGAGTCAGGATATTATAGATAATGTTTACTTGATAAAAATTGCTGGACAACAGTTTTGGGATGCAAGAGAGGTAAGCACAATGTTGAATGCCTGTGGGAGGCTTGATTATAGTGGTATTGCATTATCTTTCCTTCTTGGATCTAGAGAAGCGAGAGAGGAAATAGAAAATATTTATGGTAAATACAAGCATCTTCTTATTAAGGCATTAAACTGGATAGAAAGTGCAAAGAAAATCCAGGGGGAAAGTTATGTTATTGTTAATGCAAGATCAAACATAAAAGATACTATTATAGGAACAACCATGTCTATATTATCTTCTTCCTTTATTTATTCTAAAGGAACTATTTTGATAGGGATGGCTTACAGGTCAGATGATAAAATAAAAATTTCTGCAAGAATTGTCAGAGATAAGAGTAAAAAAAATACAGAGGTCAATCTAAACAAGATTCTTAGTTCTGTTATAAATACAATAGGTGGAGAAGTTGGGGGTCATGTTAATGCTGCTGGCGCCCTTATTACTAAAGATAAAGAGAAAACTTTTATTGAATTAATAGAAAAGGAATTAAACACGCAGGAAGTAAGTATTAAAATTTAAAAAGCCTTATGGCTTTTCTGTAAAATGAGAACAACAAAAGAAATCAGAACAACAAAAAGCAAATTTATTAGGGTGAGGTGTCCTAAATGCAATGCTGAACAGGTAATATTTGGAAAAGCAACCACAAAAGTAAAATGTCTGAAATGCAATCAACAACTCACTAAGCCAGCTGCAAGCAAAGCCAAGATAAAAGCTAAGGTACTTGAAGTCTTTAAATAAATTTTTCATCCTAATTTTCAAAATGATAGTTTTAGATATAGAAACAAGTGGGGTTGATTTTATTGAATGTGGAATATGGCAAATAGGAGCCATTGATTTAGAGAATCCAGAAAATAGATTTTTAGAAGAGAGCAGAATAGATGATGAAGATATAGTAACAGAAGAATCTATGAGAGTTATAGGAAAAACAGAAGCAGAATTGAGAGATAAAAATAAACAAAATCAAAAAAAACTTCTAGAGAAATTTTTTGAATGGTGCAAAAAATCCAAGATTAAAAATTTTATCTGTCAGAACCCTCAATTTGACACGACTTTTTTAGTATTAAAAGCAAAAAAATATGATTTAGAGTATCCTTTTCATCATAGAGCATTTGATTTGCATAGTATAGCTAATTTAAAATATAGACAGATTAAATGAGAATTATCTATAGAAGAAGGACATAGTGGCATGGGTCTAAGCAAAATATTAGAATTTTGTGGTATGGAAGATACGAGAGTGCTATTAAAAGATGGAGAGATTGTTAAAGAAGGTAAGCCACATAATGCTTTAGAGGATGCTAAGCTGACAGCAGAGTGTTTCTCAAGAATAGTTAATGGTAAAAATCTTATAGAAGAGTTTAAAAAATTCCCAATACCTGAATATTTAGAATGATAAAGAAAGATTTTCCAGAAGAAGGAGAAATTTTGTTAGGAACAGTAGATAGAATTATTGGCACTAATGTTTTTATTAAGTTAGACGATTATGGTAAAGAAGGAGTTATGAGATTTAGTGAAGTTTCTCCTGGTAGAATTAGAAATATCAGAAAATATGTTGTTCCTGGTCAAAAAATAGTCTGTAAAATTCTTCGTGTGGATGAAACTGAAGCACATATAGACTTGTCTTTAAGAAGAGTTTCAACCAGAGAAAAGAAAGAGGTTCTTGATATGCATAAAAAGGCAAAAGATGCTTTGGTTATGCTTGGGGTCATTATAAAAGACAAGAAAAGATTAGGAGAGCTTAAAGATAAAATAAAAGAGAGATTTGGTCTTGCTGAATTTTTAGAACAGCTGATGTTAAAAATATCAAAGCCAAAAGAAAGCAGATCTATGTTAAAAGAGATAGATTTTAGTGAAGATGAATCAGAAAGATTCCTAAAATTAGTTTCTGAAAAAATAAAAGAAAAAAAAGTTACAGTTAAGGAAAGAATTTCTTTAAGTAGTGAAGCTGAAAATGGCATAGAAAGAATCAAAAAAATTCTTAGTGATGTGGAAAAGAGAGTAAAAGTTAATTATATAGGAGCTCCATATTATTCACTTAGTGTGGAAGATAAGAATTATAAGGAAGCGAATAAAAAATTAAAAGAGATAATTGAACAGATAGAGAAAAAAGCTAAAGAGCTTGGATGTAATTTTAAATTCCTAAAAGAAAAATAAAGAAAAAAAATGGAAAAAATGAAAGAGATAATTTGTTCGAGCTGTGGAAAACACATTGATAAGGGAGGTGTTGTTTTAAAGTGTCCTTCTTGTGGCAAAAAAACTATCGCTAGATGTCATCATTGTCGTAAAGTTGGAATAAAATATAAATGTGAATGTGGTTTTGAGGGACCATAAAAAATATAGAAAATGGCAATGACAATACTTAAACTTAAGATAATGCCTAAATCACCTGAAACAGATTTCAGAAAGATAAAGACAGAGCTTGAAGAGAAACTAAAAAAATTTGAAGCAAAAATTCATTCATCTGAAGAACAGCCAGTTGCTTTTGGGATTAAAGCTTTAATTGTAACAATAGCATGGCCAGAAGAAAAATCAACAGAAGAGGGAGTGGAAGATTTTTTACATATAGAAGAAGTAAGTTCCATAGATGTGATTGATTTTAGAAGGGCATTTGGATAGAAAAATAAAAACAGAAAAATGGATAAAGAAGAAATAGAGAATCTTAGAAAAAAACTTCTAGAGCAAGTAGATAAATTGCCAGAAGAACAAGCATCATCTTTGAAAGAACAAATAAAGAATGCGAGCCCTAAACAACTCGAGAGCTTTGTCAAACAATCAGATAAAGGCAATGAATGTTTTTTCTGTCAACTTGTTTCTGGTAAGATTGATACAGTAAAGATTTATGAGGATAATGATATTTTAGCTGTTCTTGATATATATCCTGCTAATCCTGGTCATCTTCTTATTTTACCAAAAAAACATTTTCAGTTTATATATGAAATACCTGACTCTTTGTTAAACAAACTTTTTCTTTTTGTCAAGACAATAGAACCTATAATGATTAAGATAACAAAAGCACAAGGGATTAGTATCTATATTGCACAAGGGCAAGCAGCTGGCCAGAAAGTTTCCCATTTCTCTATAAACCTTGTTCCTAGATTTCAGGATGATGGAGCTGGTTTTGAGTGGCAAAAGAAAAAAACAGAAAAGAAAGACCTAGAGAAGATAGGAAAAGAACTAAGAGAAGCAGCTGAGAGAGAAGTGAAGGATAAAATAGAAAAAAAACAAAAAGAACAAAAGAAAAAAGAAAGCAGTGAGGCAGAAAAAATTTCTAAGCATATCAAACCAAGAATCCCCTAATTAAAATTCTTAAAATTTAAGTCATTAAAATCCAAATAAGAGATTTATAATTATAACTAGAAGGTCTCCAACAAGTAAACTAAAAATGAGGGAGACAAGAAAGACAGGAATAAAAGGTAAACCATACTTGACTATTACTTTTTTCCTTGATTTTTTTAATAGAGCTATGTCTTCTTTGCTTAGTCCATGTATGCTTGGTTTGATTATCTTATTTTTAATTCTAATTTTTTCCATAATCCAATCTCCTTCTCTAAGCTTGATAGGGGAGAGTTTTTTTATCATAGCTGAGTTCTCTGCAGCCTTGATAAAAACATAAATATAAGGTAAAGCTAAAAATATCACAAAAGGAACAAAACACCATGTAGTTTGAAATATAGCAATTGCCAGACAGATAAAAGCTATGAGCCAGAGAATAGTTCTAATCAATCTTATTTTTTTAGTCTCTTTTTTAAATTCCTTCCCAAAGTTTTTGTTTTTTATTGCTGAAAAAATACTAAAGAAAAGCCCATAAACTGAACCTAGGACAAAAGAATTTATCAGGAAGAGCATGATAAATGGTTCAGTAAATCCTAGTGTTGTGTACTCTATTATATTTGTTATAAAAACTGGTTTTATTGCAAAAACCACTGACAAGGCTATTAGAAGTTTAGCATCACCACCTCCAAAAATTCTTGTGTAATAGAAGAGGTTTGCTAGAATAAAGAATATCGCTAAGGCTATTAAACCGTAGAGAAAATAAGTGGGTTGTTTTTCTATTAAAGCTATAAAGCCTCTTATTGCTAAAGCTATAAAAATTAAACTAAAGCTTAGCCAGTTTGGAACCTCTCTTTTTTTAAGATCTGTTACAGAAGCTGCAATTAACCATAGAAAAGCGAGAGAGACTAAAAAAATATCACCAATAAAAATTATATCCATTTTTTACTTCCTTACTTTTTCACTTTTTATTTCTTCTTTTGTTTCTTTTTAATTGTTCTTAGTGGACCACCCTTTTTATAGATTCTGTATCGTCTTTTCTTTTTCAGCTGTTTTTTACTCTTTCTTTGTTCATCTGTAGCGTATTTCATTATAAGGGAAAGGTTTTTAATTTTAAAAATTTTAGTCTTTTTATAAAGTAGCAAAAGAGGTAATATGGTAGTCTGGTTTATTGTAATAGGAGCGATAATTGGTTTGCTTTTTGGAATACTTGCTAAAGGAGGAGGAAGAGTATCTTATTCTTTAAGAGAAATATGGCAGGCCTGTTTAGGCTCGATGATTGCTGGGGCAATTATTGGGGCAGTTCTTGGAGTTATCTTAAGTCTCTTTGCTATTTTTAATTTAGGTTTTAGTGGATTATTAGCTACTTTAGTTCTAGGTCTAATGGGAGCTCTTATTATAGCTATTATCTTTGGTGCTGTTACTTTTATTGTTAAAGGTCTTGCTAATTTAATTGGAGAGAAAGGCGCAAGAATAGTTGCTGGATTATTTGCTGGAGCAGTTATTGGCGCTATAATTGGTTTGTTTTTTTCACCTCTTGGCGTTGCTGTTATGCCTGAGTACTTAAAATTTGCAGATCCTCTTAGAGAGGCTGTTATAAATGGGGGTAGAGAATTGGCAACTTTTCGTCATTGTCTTTATGCTGATCCAAGATGTCCATTTTTTGTTCAATGGGAAACTCCAAATATTCAATCATCCAGAGAAGAACTGTCGGTAGATGTAGATTTTTCTGAGAATAAAATTCTTCCAGATAATACAATTAATTTAGTAGTCTCGCTGTCTGTAAGTAATCCTGAATTTGCTGATTTACATATCAAACCAAAATGTTACTTTAAAAGAGAAAAAGAAAGAGAGCTTGCTGTTGAGAGAATGGGTTCTTATACTTTCGGGGATGAGTTTGTTTTTCCTACGACAGCTCCTGGTCAAGAGCTTCATACTAGTTTTAGATGCTCTGGAGAGATCCCTGAAGCTGCTGACAAGAATATCTATAGTGAGTATGTTGTTATAGAACTTGAAAGACCGGTAGCTGTAAAAACAATATGGCCTATCTGGATTGGAGAGCAGCCTAAAATTGGAATAGTTAAAAGTGAGATGAAGTTCAATGCCCCTTATGTAGTCTCTTTAGGAAGTTATAATGATATGCCTTTTGAAGAGGGTAAAGAGTATGATTTTCAATTAACAGTCTTGAGAAAAGAGAGAGATGCTCAATTTAAGAAAGTGGATAGTATTCTTGTGAATTTCCCTGAGGATGTTCTAGCAAACTGTGAACATTTCGAGGGATTAGATCATGAATTTGAATTAAAGGATTATACTTATGATGAGCTAAAAAATTTAACACAGTATGATAAAGAATCAGATAAATTTATATTTCCATGTAGTCTCTATGTCGTAAGCGCGCCAAAAGAGGCTGTGATGTCCCCTTTTGAACTTGAAGCTTATTATACTGTTTATTCAGATCATTCAACAAGAATTATTAAATCTCCTTAAATTTAAATTAAAAAAAGAGATAGAAAAATAAAATGAAAAAAAGAATAAGTACTATATGTTTAATTTTAGTGTTAATTGTAATCTTATTTCTTGTTTCTGGTCAAGAAGGATGTCAAATGCCTGGTCAAGGAACTAGCGCAAAAAAAACTGGCTTAGATTATAATCTTATAACTGGATTTGATTATCTCAGTATGGGAAAATTATTAGAACAAGGAGAAACATTTTATGTAGGTATTAGAATAGAGAATTATGATGAGAAACCAAGGACTGGGCAAATATGCATTAGAGATAATATAGATGATAGTTTTGGAGGCATTTCTAGTGAGGGTTATGGTGAGTGCATGTTTTTTAATGTTAAGGCAGCAGATGTTATCAAGAAAGAGAGTTCTAGTTTATGGGGAGGAAAACAGATCCAGGAAGAGATCAATCCTGGAAAAACAGAGATTTATTTTCCTGAATCAGCTGAGTATAGTTATTATGGATTGCCAGCTTTGATTAAACCTTATTCTGGAAAATTATTTGTTTCTCTTCAATATAGAGAGACTACGCAAGGAACAACAACAATCACTGTTCCTGGCGCTGAGCAACCAATACTAAGTCAAGAGCCTTCTCCAATAGCTATTTCTGTAGGAAAAGCTGTGCGTAAAAAAGAAGATTCATATAAAGTTGATCTTGAAATAACACTTAAAAAACAACAAGAAGCAAGAATTTTTTCATATGATTTCAGTCAAGAGAATGTGACTTACTTTAGAGCTGAGATGATTCCTCACACACTAATTTGTACAACAACTACTGGAGAACCAATTACTGGAGTAATTGAATTTGAAAACGAAAGGCTTATAAAATGTTCAACCTTTATTTACACAACTGGAGCTCAACAAAGTTATCCGTTGGTAATAACACTTGATTATGGGGTGGATTTAGAAAAAAATTATTTATTTGGTATTGAAACAGAAAGCAAATAAAAATTTAAAAATAAGTAAAAACTAAAAAATAGAAAAAAGAGGAAGATGAAATTTGATGTTAAACTTGTCAATGTTCTTTTAGTATTTTTATTAGTAGTAGTATTAATTTTTGCAAGTGGACAGATGGGTTGTCCTGGAAAAGAAGAACTAGAATTTAATACTACAGCTTTGGTCATGGCTTTTGTCGAAGATGCTCCACCAAGCGAGCTTAACACTGGTTCAGCATATCCTATATATGTTGATGTGAAAAATCTTGGAGGTTTTGATATTCCTGAAGGAGCAGCACATTTCTATCTTAGTGGGATAGGTGATAATCTAAATAATGTAGAAACACATGTGCAGAATACTAATTTTCTATCCAAAAAAACAAGCATACAAGAGGGAGGAGAGGAGAGAATTAGTTTTGCTACAGAAGCAGAACCATGGAAAACCTTACCAGCTCCTTTTGATTTGATAATGAGGTTAGATTCTTGTTACAGTTATGCTACAGTAACTCAGACAAGTACATGTATTGGTGAAGGAGGTGCTGTTTGCAGTATTGAAGGAGAGAAAATCAAGACAGGAGATAATTCTGCTGCTCCGATACAGATAACAAGTCTGACAGAAAGCATCCAGGGTAATAAACTTTATATCACATTTAGAATAGAAAATAAAGGAACAGGAGAAGTTTACCTGCCAACTACAGATTGTGATAGATTACAACAGCAAGACATAAATGAAAAACTAAAACAAAATCAAGTGGAGATATCTATCAGAGCTGAAGAGGGTTTCACTTGTAGAATTCAAGAAATGACAGAGCCTTATGGTAGTATAGATGCTTTAGAAGGAACATCTGATATAGGGCAAGTGACATGTCAGAAAGTGTTGCCAGAAGATACTTATTTATTACCTTTTGAAATTGTTCTATCTTATAAATATAAAGAGACAGGAACAAAAAGCATAACAATATTACCAGCCTAATTTTTTATTCCATCATTTCTATTTCTACGTTAACTTCTTTTGGGATAGGCATTCTCATTATGCTATGAAGAACTCTTTCATCAGCAGGCATGTCTATAAGCCTCTTATGAATCCTCATTTCAAATCTATCAAATGTAGCTTTTCCATCACCACAAGGACTTTTTCTTGTAGTAATTTTTAGTTTTTTAGTAGGAAGAGGAACTGGACCTCTGATAACTATACCAGATTTAGAAGCAATCTCACAAATATTATTAATTAATTCATTCAATTTTTTTATATCTATACTTGCTAATTTAATTCTTGTTCTTGCCATAAAGAGTTCTGACAATAATGATATAAAAATCTTACGTTTTATGCCTAATTATATTTAAGAAAAAAGTTTAAAAAAAGCCAAAACCTTCTAAAACTAATGTTAAAAGAGGGACGTGATAATAAATTAAATACAGCAATCTTCATTATTTCGATAATAGTTGTTCTTATTCTGATATTCTCTATTAAACCAATTTTTACAGCAAAGGCTATTGCTCTAGAAAAAGATGCTTTTATGCCAAATGAAAAAATTAAAGGAACATTCACTCTGATACTAAATGAAGGAGAGCTTATTCCATCTAATACAGAAATTATCGTACAAGTAGATGAAAATCAAATAAATGAACTAACACTTGAGGAATTTATCAAACTTAATAATTTGGCTATAGAAGAACAACAAGGAAACTTTTTTATGAAAGACAAAGAGATTCTAGGAGAAGGTTTTGGTTATGGGGAAGCTGGTCATTATATAGTTCATCCTGATATTGATTTTCAATTAAGAATTATAAGTCCTCCTAAAGAAGAAGAACAAGGATCTGAAGAACCATTTGAAGAACCATTTGAAACATTTGGAGAAGAAGGAAATATTTCAGAAGAAAATATTACAAAAGAACCAGAAGAAAATATAGCAGAAATAATAGAAGAACCAATTGAGGAACTACCTTTAGAAGAACCAATAGAAGAACAACCAACTGAAGAACCAATTGAGGAACTACCTTTAGAAGAGCCTATAGAAGAACAGCCACAAGAACCAGAGGAAACAGAACCTTCTATAAATACCTTATCAATCCTTGCAATATTTAATAGATTTTTTAGTTTCTGGAGTGCCTTTGCCATTTTAGAAGAAAATGGCCAAAGTAAGATCATAGAAGCTTCTTGTTCTATTGATGATCCTTTCTATTATGAAATTGAAGAGGGTGATGAAGTAGAATTAGTTGAAGGGAGCGTAAAAACAGATGGGGAAATTCTTAAGGATAGTAAGGTTGATTTTTATATTGAGGATAATATTCTTGCTGTAACTACAAATTATTTTGAGAGCTATGAAGGTTTTGGTGAAGCTTATTTAGGAGATGATTATAAAATTGAACTTAATCTTGATGTTCTTGATTTAGATGTTGAGGAAAAAGGAGTTCATACCTTAACTATATCTTTAATTTATGATGGCCAAGAACTAATGAGTGAGAGTGAAGATATTGAAATAAAGCCTGGTCTAGTCACAATAAAAATTATTGACAAGCATGGAAATATTGAAGATGAAATTTCAGCCAGCAATACAAAAATAAAAATAAAAATCAAGAAAACTATAATAGATGGAGGAGAAGAAGAGCATGATATTGAGGTTGAGGATAATTTAATAAGTATAACTGCTGGAGCAATAATTGAATCTCAAGAGGCACTTCCAGATTCAGAAATTAATTTTATAACATTCTCTAATGATACTGTTATTCAGATAGACAAACCATCTAATGCACAAGAAACCCAGGGAATTAGCACAGAAATCTTTGCAATAGAACCTGATAATGAAATTGAAGTACAAAGTGCAGTAATCACACTAGAAAAATTCAGCCAGGTTTCAAATATAATTTATTGTGATGACTGGAGCACAGAGGATTTTGACTGTAAAAGCACTTGGCAAGATTCTGGATTAGATTTCTATGATAATGGCACTCACATAAGTTTTGAAACTACACATTTTACTGGATATGCTGGAAATTATACAGGAGAGAGCAATACAACTAATCTAAAAATATGGGATGATGGTTATCCTGATAATCCTTCTATGAAATTTACTGGAGATGCAATTCATTTTTATGCTAATTATAGTGATGCATTAACTAGTAAACCAATAGATAATAGTATTGGTTCATGCCAGATAATTATAGGAGAACCTGTTTGTGGCGATCTTCCTGCTTGGAGTAATAAACCTATGACTTATAATGCTTCAACTGGACTTTATAAATATACAAAAACTTTCACTAATCCTGGAATAGTTAATTATAGTGTTGATTGTGAAAACACTGGTAGTTATGATAATCTTAGCACTTATGATGATAATGCTCTTATTGTTGATTTAAAATGTAGCAGTAATGGTGGTGGAGGCACTAATGTTAATTGTGATATAACGTTACATACAAATCAATCAACTACTGGAACTTGTTTTAATGTCAACGCAAATAATGTTGTTATTGATTGTCAAAATAATAATATAAATGGCTTAGATAAAGGAATCTATGGAATACAGTCATGGAATGATGGTCTTGTCGTCAAAAATTGTGAGATATCAGATTTTTCAACTGGTATTGAAGCTAATGGCGATAATATCAATATTTCTTTTAATATTTTAGAAGATAATAATGACAATGGTTTTAGTACAGGTTTTTTGGAAAATTCTATAATTTCAAATAATATAATAAGAAATAGTCTTCACACAGGAATTTTTTGTGGTGAATGCTATAATGTTACTATTTTTGATAATGATGTTGATTCTAATACTAATAAAGGAATTGAAATTGTGATGATATTTAGTGGTAATAATGCTAGTTTTAATAATATTTCAAATAGTAAGTATGGTTTCTATATAAGTGATGAAAAGAATATTATATCAAACAACAGAATTGAGGATTGTGATTATGGTTTTTATCTTAATAATTTTGGAGCAATACATAATGAATTTTATGATAATACTATTATAGATTGTATTATAGATTATTGTTCTCAGAATACTGCTGATTGGAATTACGTGTCTAATCTTGAAATAGATAGTTATACTCTTAGCTTCAATTCTTCTGACATTAATTTATCACAGATTCCTCCTGAATTAGCTCCTCCTGAAGGTTGGAAAACTGTTGAACCTTTTTATGGAATTTCTAATACAAGTGTGTTTGATTCATGGCTCTATTTGAATTTGAGTTATAATGAAAGTGCTCTTGGAAGTCTTAAAGAATCAACATTAAGATTATGGAAATGGAATGGTTCTGCTCCAACTGGTTGGTTTCAAGTAGATAGTGATATTGATACGGCAAACGATGTAGTTTATTCTGATTTGATAACGAATTTTAGTCTTTTTGTTATTGAAGGACAAGAAGCACCACCTGGTGGTGGCGGCGGAGGAGGAGGATCTTATTGCGGTGATAATGATTGTGATAGTGATGAGAATTGCACTACTTGTCCTGAGGACTGCCATTATTGTGGAGATGGCTGTTGTATATTAAATGAAACCTATCAAAACTGTTGGCTTGATTGCTGTTATCCTGAAGGAGCAGAGAAACCTGTATTGCCAAACAGAACTTGTTGTTCTGGTTTACAGAGTGGAACAGTTTATGACATGGATTGTGTTCAACAACAAGGACAATGTTCTGGATGTGAGATGATTGGAACAAGTGTCTGTATAAATTGCGGCAATAATATATGTGGACCAGGAGAAAATTATTGTAACTGTCCAGAAGATTGTGAACAAGAAATAGCATCTTGTGAACAGCTTCCCCAACTCTCAGCAGATATTGATTTTAATTGGGGAAATTCTTTGACAAGATTAAGCTGGCAACAAAACCCAGGAGCTAATATAGAATTATTAAGAGCAGAAATTTATACAGCTGATGAATGTGTTCCTTCTGAATTGCAAGAAGGTTATGATTGTGATTTTTCTTTAAAAGCTAAAACTAAAGAAAATGAATGGTCAAAAAACATTCTAGACAGATTAAAATTCCTAAAAGTTATAGGCAAGACAAAAGTAGGCCAAGGAAATTGCAAGCCAGAGTGCTATACAAGTGAGGAAGCTATAGAAGGATGGTATGATCCTTGCATTGAAGAGTTGTTAAAGAATGATAATTGCAATGCTGGAGTAGAAGAAAAACAAGCTTATTGCTGTTATCCAGAATCAGACAGTGAGGGATGGTATGATACACAATGTTCAAGACTAGAGCCTGATATAACTCAAAACTTAATCAGATATGCTGATTGTGAAGAAGGAGAATATGCCTTATTATGTAATCAAGAATCAGACATTTTTGCAAAATTTACTCAAGAACTTATATATAATCAACAAAGAGGAGAGGATACTAGTATAAATTGGTTTGTTTATCTGCCTCTTAATGGAATAACAAATACCTATCAATTACTTTATGGAGGATATCCTTTTGATTATATTGCTTATTGGGGTACAGAACAACAAACACAGTCTGGATCAGCAAGAGGAGAACTTCAGAATAGAAATTATATCTTGGAAATAACAGGTAATTTTGATCTTGAATCTTATCATCCTTATTTCATCTCCCCAAACATACAAGTAGGAGACAGATTTACTTGGGTTGGAAAAATTCCTGAACATATTGTTTTTAAATTTACAGAAGGAAGAAATTATATTGCCTTGCCCTTAGATAGCACTTTGAACAAAGCTTCTCATATTTGTGAGAATTTAGATTTGTTAGGTTATGAAACTGTTGGTTATTGGGTTCCTGAAAATCAAGAGATAATAGCTTTCACTTGTGATGAAATAGAATATTATGGATTAGATTTTGATTTATTGCCAGGTAGTGTTTATTATCTTGCTTTAACTTCTGATAAAGTTTGGCCACAACAATAACTATTTAGTGGTAAAAAGAAAAATTTAAAAAGTTCTAAAAGATTATCTTTATATGAATTGGAAAAGGCCAATATTATCAACATTATTCTTAGCATCAATATTATTTCCACAAATTGTTAAACCTCAATCAGTTTCTTGGCATGTACATGATTCTGAAAATAGTATTCCAGGAGCAAACTGTCCTGTATTAGCTATAAGAATAAATCCACCAGATACTTGTTATCAAACAACTAATATTAATGGAAGATGTACATTTAGTGGTGGAAATTTTAATCCCCCTCTACAAATCGGGGAGGAATTGAATTTTGAAGCAAAGAAAGATACCAATTCTTTGGAATATAAAACAGAAACCAATTGGATAGTAAGAGATGGCCTCTATCCAAATCATAATTTTGTTTTAGAAAATTGTTTAGACAATCCATTGAAAAATGTTGTTGCACATACTATAAATTTAAGTGTGGTTGTAGATACTTCGGGTTGGAGTACTGGATCAACTTTTTATGCGTTATCAGCTCTTTATAAAAATCCTTCACAAGTATGCACAACAATTGTAGATACAGCTCTTTCTCTTTCACACCGTTATGATGTTTTTGATTTAAACTTTGAAAACCAGGATTCATTATTAGTTAATGGAGATTCAGTATGGGTAAAATTAACTAAAACAAAAGGCGATACAACTCTCCAAACACTAATTAATTTTATAATAGATGATGCTCATATTAATTCACAATTAGTAAAAAGTAATGGAAATACAGGAAGTGATACAACTTATTTTCCTATTGAAAGAATTGTAAATGACCAAACAGCTCCGGAAATAGCACACACAGGATTATCTGATACATCTTGGGCTGGACCTTTTGATGTTAAAGCCCATATAACAGATGGAGCTGGAATTGATTCATTTAATACATTATTAAGATGGAATATTAGTAATGATACAACTGATGCTTGGGCAGATTCAATTAAGAATGATACTTTCTTTTTTAATATTGATACTATCTTAAATGGACCAGATTCTGTTCATTATCAGATCAAGGCAACAGATAATTCTTCAAATTCAAATGTTTCTTATTGGCCAGGCCCTTCTCAAGATGAATGGCATAGTTTTTATGTTAATCCTACTGGTATTTCTAAAGATAAGGACATAAGAAAAGAAGGTAATTTAAAAGTTAGTCAGAATCTAGGCAGGAATTTTGAATTTTCTTATGATAAATATAAAGGTCAGGAAAAAGTATTAAAAATTTATAATAGTGCTGGTAGTTTAATTGATAAAATTTCAAGTGGAAATGGAAAATGGTCTTGGAATGGAAAATCTTTTGGTTCAGGTGCTTATTTCGCTATTCTTAATAATAAAGAAGGAAAAGAAGTGAAAAAAATTATTTATATAAAATAATTATTATGATTTTGATGTTCCTTCTAGAATTTATTTTGTAAGACCTAAAGGAAGTAATAGTAAAGAGACAAAAAAATTACTGTTGTGAAATAATTCATCTCAAAACCTTTTTAAATAATAAAAATATGTATAAATATGGCAAAAAGAAAAAAGAGGAAAGTGAAAAGAAAGAAGTCTAAAAAGAAAAAAGTGAGAAGAGTGAAAGCAAAAACAAAAGCAATGAGGAAAGTAAAACCAGTTAAAAAAACAAATGTAGCACAGTCTGCCTATACATTAACTATGGCTGGTGGAATAATTGTTTTGATAGCAGGAATTTTATCATTGTTTTTTAGCAGTTTGTTTTCATTAATACCAATTGCAGGAACAATTATTGTTGCAGCTCTTCCAAACTTAGTTTGTGGTATTGTTTTGTTAGCAAGTGCAGCAACGATAAAGAAAAATCCAAGAAGTGCAGGAATAATAATTTTAGTATTTAGTCTTATTGCATTAGTCTTTCCACCACATGGATTTATAGTAGGACCAGTATTAGCTTTAATTGCTTCTATAGTGTTGCTAGTGAGAAAATAAATAGCTGAAGAATTCTATTTCAGGAATTTTATTAGTTCATCAATTCTTAGAAGTTTCTCTTTTCCTGTTTTCATATCTCTTAGCTTGACTTTTTTCTTCTTGAGCTCTTCTGAACCGATAAAGATTGTATAAGGAATCTTCTGCTTGTTTGCATAATCTAAAGCTTTACTAATTTTATCCATAACAAAACAAGAGATATTTTTATTTCTAAGTTGTTCAACAATTTTTATAGATTCTTTTTCTTGATTAATAGAAATAATGATGGCTTTAACATTATCAATTTTTATATCTGCTAATGTAGTTATTCTTTCTAAGCCAAATGAGATTCCTGTGCTTTGAATTCCATTAATCAGATAAGAGCCTCCTGCCACTAGTGTCTCTTTCATTTTTTTTGTCTTCACTTCGAAAATACTGCCATTATAATATGCGAGACCACGAGCAAGACTTGGCAGGAATTTTACTTTTACACCATAAGCTTTGCAGTATTTTTCTAATTCTTTTATTTCCTTGTATGTTTTATATTTTCTGAAGAAAGCTTCTGGTTTTTTGAACAGAATTAGAAGTTTTTCAGCATTATATTTTTTTAAATTCTGTTTAACTTCTTTTTCACCTAGCTTATCAAGTTTATCTATTTCCTTGATTACTTCTTGTTTCTTTTTTATTTTTTCTTTGTCTAGAATTTCATTAATGAGTTTTCTATTGTTAATGCAGATTGTTGCTTTAATTTTTAGTTCTTTAAGAATTTCTGAAACTAATTTTAGAATTTCAGCTTCATCTCTTAGTGTTGAGCCAATAATATCAACATCACATTGTGTGAATTGCCTAAATCTTGCCTTGCTTACTGGTTCGTCTCTGAAAACAGGACCTATTTGATATCTTCTGTAAGGCAATTTCTTGTTTTTTGCCAGTCTTTTAAGTTGGAATGTAAATTCATATCTTAATGCGAGCTTTCTTTTTCCCTTATCTTGTAACTTGAAAACATCACTAATTATTTCTTCTTGTTCATTTTCTGTCTTAACAAATTTTTCATATTCAATTATTGGAGTTTCAGCAGGGCTAAAGCCATAAGTTTTGAATTTTTTGACTATAATATCTTTAATTGTTTGTCTTTTCAGAGCCTCTTCTCCACTATAATCGCGAAATCCTTTTACAACTTCCATTTTATTGTTTTATTTTACCTCCTTTCTTATTTTTGATTGAGGGTGGTAGCTGGGAATCGAACCCAGACCACTCGGGCCACAGCCGGGCATACAGACCACTATACGACTACCACCATATTTAGATTTAAGAATTATAGTATTAAAAATCTTTTGAGAAATATATGCATAGCTAGAGAAATTTATTCTATTGATGAACAAACCTCCAACTGGTTTTCATTGTAAATATTAGAAGAGAAAATGATTTATAAATTTATTCTTTAAACATCCAGCTGAAGAAATTCTTTTCTTTTTCAGGAAGTTTTTTTGTTTCCTGTTGTTCTTTATTTTCTTCCCTGTTTTCTTTAGTTCCTATAATTCTTTCTGCAAGTCTTTCATAAGCTCTAGCCGCTTTACTTTCTGGATGTGTGTGTATCACAGCATCCCTTAACATCAAGCTTTCTCTGATTGCGATGTCTTCAGGAATTCTTGCTATTAATGGTATTTCTAGAAGATTTTTTATTTCTCTGCTAGACAGTTCTTTCTTATCTTTTCTTATTCTATTTAAGATAACAGAAGTTTTCTTGTTTAATTTTTCTGCAAGTCTGATTGTTTTTAATGCATCTGTCACAGCAGCAGTCTCGGGGTTTGTTACTATATAGAGTTCATCAGCGACTTGAAATGGTAGTAAGGCTTCTTTTCCTAATCCAGCTGCTGAATCTATAATTATATAATCAGTATATTTTTTTAAATCCTGGATTGCTTGCCTGAATTTATGATGCTGTATTCCTTTTAGTTCTTTTATTGATAATGAGGCTGGGACTATTTTTGTTCCTGAGTGATGTTCATAGATAGCCTCATAGATATTTTTCTTGCCTTGCAGAGCATGATTAAGAGTTATTGGTATTACTGGTGAACCAAGGTTGATTGCTACATTAGGTGTTGTTAGATTACTATCCACAAGAATAACTTCTTTTCCTAATTTATTTAGGGCAGATGCGAGATTTATGGCTGTAACAGTTTTTCCTACACCCCCTTTTCCAGAACTGATTGCTATTACTTTTGTCATTTTACCTCTTTTTATTTATATTTATTTTTTTATTTTTGTTTTATTTTTTCTTCTGATACATATGTCTAACATAATTTAAAAAGTCATTGAGTGTTTCATTCCATTCCTTAAGCTTATCCATATTAATTTCAATCTCGCGGCCTGAATTTACCACTCTTACAGCCACATTTTTCCTAAATTCATGCTCACGCATTTTTTCTAGTGCTGGTAATCTTCTGAAAAAAGCATACATATCCATAATATTTTGTACTAGTTCATCTTTGTAAGCATCTCTGATAGCTATTTCTCTTGCTTTAGGAGCAACAGGAATTTCTCTTATTGATTTTGATTTTTTCGCTCTTTTAAGAAGAAATTCCATACATCTATCCACCATCCTTTCCCATCTATGTATTAGATTAAGAATTACATCTCCTGTTTTAGTGTATTTAAGAGAAACATAAAAAAGATGTTCAGCCATTCTTTTCTCTTTCTCTATTTCACGCCACATTTTTCAGAAATACTTTTACCTCTTTTGAACAGTCTGTTTCAAGAATCTGTATGTTTTATATCTATCCTTTTTATATAAGGGAATTATTTATTTTTGCCTTTGTTTTTTTGAGTAAGATTTTTAACATATTGAGATATTTTTTTAATTGATCTATTCCAACTGATTCTGTTCTCAAATTATTTGACATGATAACAAGTCTTTCTTTCCTGCTGAACTCAAAGCTACTTTCTTTGTGTTTTTCCATAATTTTGAACAACTCTTTTAAAATTTCTATCTCTTCAGAATTAATATCAAAACGATCTGAGCATTTTTTAAATATTTCAAAACTCTCTTCTTTCTTTGGAAGTCTTATTCTTTTGTATATATATTCATACTCTAATATAGCTTCTATGATATTATTTGCTATGTCATAAAGCTGTTCAATAACTTTTTTCAGGAGAATATTTTCTTTAATAAGTGGATAAGTAATATAAATCATATGATCTGCTGTCCTTAATGAATGCTCAACTTTATCAAGAAGAGTTTTAGGTTCAACCATTAAAATAGAATAAGGAGAATATCTATAAATATTTTTTTATTCTTGAATGATAATTAGAACTAGAATAATCTTAGGACTATCTCAAAAAATATGACTAAGATTATTAGGACTATGACAATTTCTGGTTTCATCTGAAACCTGCTTTTGTATTCTTCAAAATATCTAACCAAACCTCCAGAAGAGGCCGGCACTCTCAATTCTTCTGCCATTTTAATAGTGTGAAATGAGGTAGCCAACAATAGGCCACTTTCTGTAGTTCCTCTTTCCCTTTAAGGAAAGAAACGAACATGCTAACATCTGACTAAGCCTCCTTAGGAGTTGCACCAGTCAAGTTGGCCGTTTCATCAAATCTCTTGTTTCTCAGCTCATCGCATGAATCATTACTCCACAAGAGCTGTGTCGTTTCTGTGCCAGAGCTCACTCTTTCAAGAGGTCTCTCACAAGACTGACTACTTCCTCATTAGAAAACCAAGGTTTTCCAATACCTTTCCTTTTTCTATTGAGGGGTGTGTGGACCTTCCTCTATCAATACAAAATATTGACGGAAAGTTAGCTAGTTAGCTACCTCAATATAATCAAGCAAAATGAATTTAAAAATCTTATTAATAATAAAAAACGCCCGGACCAGGATTCGAACCTGGATATCCTTGCGGAAACCAGCTCTCAAGGCTGGCGCCTTACCATTGGGCCATCCGGGCTTAAAAGAATAGAAGAAAAGAAACTTATAAAATTAACTTTTAATCATCTAAGAAATTATTCAAGAGGCTCTCTGCTCATTGTCTCGATAAGAGCTAGAACAAATCTTTCGCTAGTTTCAATAGTCTCACACTCAGCTATCTCTAGAACATAACAATAACCTTCCTGATGAACATAGCTTTCATCAGTATCTGATTCCTTTAGAAGAATAACAGATGTTCCTTCTTCTGCATGTGAGCAATTCTTTATCTTATGACTGACATTATCATAAACTTCTGAAATATTATTTGTTAGATTGTTGGCAAAAGCCCCCTGTTTTTTTAATCCTAAAGCATCTATGAAATCTCCAATACGCCATGCAGCAAGAACAATAGAATCTGTGCATTCCAAAGGTTCAGATTCAAATGATATATAGACCATTCTTTGAGGCTTGCTTTCTACATCTGCCATTATTGTCTCAAGCTTTCGTGGATCATTTCTCAGATTCAATGTATAATAAAAAGTCCTGTCTTCTACTGGCCTATAAATAGCTAGTTCTGATGAATAAATTGTAAATCCTTTAAGATCTGTTTTATGCCAAGTCATGCCTTTCCATGTAAATATTTTCCCTGTTAATATATCCCATTCTGCGGATATTTGTTCCCTGAATATGAGAAATATAAGAGCTATGGTTAAAACAAGTACAATAATTACTAAAGTCCAAATAACTTTTTTTGTGTTTACTCTCTTTTCTGTCTTAGCTTTCTTATCTTCTGCTTTATTTTTCTTTCTCTGGATTTTCTTTTTCCTTTTTACCATTTTATATTATTCCAAAAACTACAAATATAGTTTTTTCAGCTGCTTTTACTAGCTCGTTGCCCTTACCTTCTATAATAATGCAGTTATTTTTATATGTTATGCTTGCTTCTTCTGTTTCACTCTCTTTTATCTCTATGATTGTTGTCTCAAAAGTTGCATCATTACAGCTTTTAATAGGTAATTCATTTTCTAAACAAAATTCTGTTTCTGATTCCTCTTCAGAACAAGCTAACTGTATTCTTAAGGCTATTTTATTTAAGTTAGTGTAGAAACTAGAAGCTGCCTGTCTCTCGCTTGCATCATTTGCTATAATATAAAGTGTTTTGAATCTAAAAGAATCGAGAAGAGGTGTTCCCTGCATACTTATATTTTCTAATTCTTGAGGTAGATAAGCAGTTGTTATTATGAAAGCCTGATTCTCAATACTAACTTGGGTTTTCCATCCCTCTTGTGTTTTAGTAAAGATATGATCATTATATGTTTCTTGGCCCTGCTCTTGACCTTGATAACCAGATAAAAGAGCATAGCCAACAACACTGAAAATCATTAAGAAAGCAATAAATAAGCCTATGATCATTTGGTTTTTCTTTTTCTTACCTTCCTTGCCTTTTTTTGTTTCTAAAGGTCGCATTAATAAGGAACATAAAAGAGATTTATAAATTTTTCTTGATTTTTTTAGAAAAAATTTATTTCAATACAAGAAAATTTCTAATTAAAAATTAATAAAAAAAAAGAAAGAAAAAAAAATAAAAAAATAAGGTTTTTTTTACACCTTTGTTTAGGCTATTATAGTGACTGTTTCTGTGGCAGTATCTAGTAAGACTTTGTCTCCGCTTATTGTTGGGGTTCCTTCTCTTAGAACCTTTGCTGCTCTTGCAGTGTCTGCATCTTCATAACCAGCGACAACCATAGCGTATTTACCTTCTGCGTAAGGACTTGCCATGACATAAATCATTGCCTTACCTAAATTATCAACGCCTGTAGCATCTATCCATCCTGATTCACTTCCATATGTAGGATAGTCTAAACCAAGTACATCAGCTGTTCCGCTGTTGATACCTGAACCACCTACTAACATAAGGTTCATGTCTTGGACAGTTGCTAATTCTGTGTCGTAAGCTCCAATAGCTGCTCCACCAGCATAACCTTCAACAAGCTCTGGGATTGTAGCAAGATCTTCTGAGACATAGGCTTTTCCGATTACTTCTTCTTCTGGATATTCCATTTGTATCCAGTCATCGTTATCATCATTGTAGTCAAAAATAGCTCCGAAATTTACAACATCAAGAGCCATTATGTAATCAGAGTCTTCTTCTTTGTCTACCCATGTAAGAAGATGAGGTCCACCACCGTTTGTATCTTCTTGGATTTCTAGTTCGTCACCCGCAGCATTTTCATCAAATGTCCATGCTTCTGCACCTACAAGATCAGTACCATCATCTTCATATGTATGAACATATACATGATCTCCATCAAAAGCTATTGCTATTTCTCCTGCGAATTCATTTTCAAAGTCTGAAGCTATAAGAGCACCTGAGTCACTGTCAAACTGATCGAGTTGGGTTGCTACAAGTTGTGGGTCTGCGGTAATATCACTAAATCCTATATCAGCAGTTTGTGTAGTAAATTGGATTGTTGCAAAAGAACCTAAATTACAATCAGCTCCATCAGCAATACAAGTCCATTCATTATTGTCCTGGTCTTGTACAACAATTTCATCGTCACCATTCCATCCAGCAACACCTAGATCATCTATGTCTTTTATTTCAATAACTCTTGCTTCTCCACCTGTTCCAGTTACTAGAATTGAAGTTCCTTTACAATCATCTAAATCAACAACTAAGCCTGCGCCGTCTACAGCGCAATAGTCTCCATTTGAAATAAGAAGATTGCCTCCTCCAACTACAAGACCTTGCATATCTTGGTTAGTACCAACGTCTTCATTTGGACCACCACCAATGTCAGTATCTACGAAATCATCACCTGGATAAACTACTCCAAGAACATCATCGTAAACAACTGAAATGACTAAATCATCTCCATCATTATTTACTAGAGTTAATTCACCATCATCTCCAGATACAGATCCTTCGACTAATGTAGATGTCTTAATTAGACCTTGGAAAGTGTATTTAAACCTACCTAAAATAGGGTCAGTCCAAGATTCGCCAGTTCCTAAAAAGACATTATCTTTTGGTTCTACAGTTAGAGATATGCTATCTAATTCACCAACTGCTGTTCCATCAGCAAATTGTGGAATCTGAACATCAGAACCGTCAATATCTTCTCCATTGATTTCAACTTCATTGTCATCTTCGAAGACGATTTTCTCAGCTCCAAGATAGAATGTTACCAAGTCATTACCAACAGCTTGCTCGCCAGTCATTTCAGCTCCTTCATTAGGGACTA
>CAYNFE010000002.1:0-105961 GCA_964396475.1 Candidatus Woesearchaeota archaeon | reverse complement strand
AGACTATTCCTTGTTCCTATCAGAAGAATATAACAGCGATTAAGAGGTAAAATTTATTGCATAAATTTTCCCCAAATTGCTTCGCAACTTCTCTTAATCGCGATGTTATACGACATTTGAGAGTGTGCCTTAACTATAGAAAAAAGTGGGGCTAAATTTATAAACAATCTAACCTCTTTTCATAATATGGATCAAAAAATCGTAGAAAAAATTTTCAAGGAACATAATTTAGGAGAAGTTAAAACTTTTCAAAAGATTGAAATTGGCTTCACAAACAAAATTTATACTATTAACGATAAATTTGTTCTGAAAGTTTGTGAAGATCTAACTAACGAAGAAAAGTTTGAAATCGAGGTATTTTTCTACAATTTTTTTAAGGATAAAATTCCTGTGCCTGAAATCATAGTCTTTGATAAGTCAAAAAGTATTTATGGCAAATTTTTTATGATTTATCCCAAGATTGATGGCAATAATTTGTATTCAAAATGGCATTTACTAGATGATGCACAGAGAAAAAACATTATCAAACAGCTTTGCGACATTTTGAAAATAATTAACAAATCGCCATTCGATGAATTTAAGCAGAAATTCAAAACAAATTTTTCGGACAATTGGCATGATAAGATACTCAACCAAATCAATAATTCATTGAAAAAAGTTGAGGAAAAGAAACTTCTGTCTCCTGAATTTATCAAAGTCATTAAACAATTTGTGGAAGATAATCATCATATACTCAAAGAACAAAAATTAGCATTAACTTATTGGGACGCTCACTTTGATAATATTCTTGTTGAAGATACACAAATTGTAGGCATTTTAGATTTTGAAAGGACAGAAGTTTCTTCAATTGATTTCATTTTGGATATTGTCAAAAGAATGGTTGAGTATCCAAAAAAATATATGTCCGAAAAATTTGAAAAATTTGCCAAAAAAGAAGATTACGCACATCTTTTAGATTGGTTTCAGGAATTTTATCCAGAATTATTTGAATTTGAAAATTTGGAAAAGAGGTTAGATTTATACGCTATTGAACATGATTTAGATACTTTGATATGGTATCCTGATTCTGTGGAAGTGAAACAGATGATAGCCAAAACTGTAAAATATGACCGCCCCACTTTTTAAAAAATAAAGAACGGCACACTCTCAAACACTAAATGGGACGCTACGCGCTTTCGCCTCACCCTCACTTAACAGGCATTAACAGGAATTTTACTCGGCTCGTAAAATTCCTAAATTGAGTTCTCAGCTCTGACTACGCTACGCTTCGTCGAGGAGAACTCAACTTCTCATAATCCCAATGTTAAAAGAAATTAAATTATCTCTTTCCACTAAAAGACCCTTTCCTTTTTACAGCATGACTTCTTCTATCATTTCTGGACACTCCCCTATTGCTTCCTTTGAATGGTCTCTTCCCGCTGCTTTTAAATTGCTCACCATTAGTTTTTCTAAATGGTTTTCTACCTCTGCCTTTAGGCAATCTACTTCTAGACCTTTCATTTCTAGGCGGTCCACTTCTAAAAGGTTTCCTAGCATCACTTCTAAACCTTCCTCTTTTATTATCTCTTCTGTCATTCCTCCTGTTGCCTCTTCTGTTATTTCTCTTGTTACTGTTACCTCTCCAGTCACCTCTCCTGTTTCCTCTGCTGTTACCTCTCCAGTTATCACTTCTGACCATTACTATTTTCTCTACATGAATCTTATCCATTTTTTTGATTGTAAAATTACTATAATTATCAAGTAATCGTGTAAAATTGTCATAATCATGATTGCACAAAAGATTAACTGCTATACCCTCTTTTCCTGCTCTGGCTGTTCTACCTATCCTGTGGATATAATCTTTTGGGTCTTTTTGAATGTCATAATTATATATGTGAGAAACATTGGCAATGTGCAGCCCTCGTGCAGCAACATCAGTACATACTAACACTCTTACTTTAGCGTTATTAAACATTTCAATTGTTCTGGCTCGTTTATTCTGTGGCAAACCACCATGAATAGCAATTGCGCTAATTTTATTTGCTTTAAGATTTCTAACAACAAACTCCGTAGTTCTCCTAGTATTGCAAAAAACCATAATCAGCCCTGATCTTTCTTTTTTTAATAAATGCACAAGTAAAGATAACTTCATATTTTTTTCTACATCATAATAAACTTGTTTAAGCTTACTAGGATCAACCTGATTTCTGACTAAAACTTTAATTGGTTTTTTCATATATTTATTAGCTAACTCCTTTATTCTTGTTGAAATTGTAGCTGAGAAAAATAAAGTTTGTCGTTTAGTTGGGCAAGTCCTAATAATCCTTTCTACATCATCAATAAATCCCATATCTAACATACGATCTGCTTCATCTAAAACCAAAATCTTTATTTTTGAAGTATTAATTGTTCTTCGCTGAAGATGATCCAGTAATCTCCCTGGGGTTCCAACAACCACATCTGCATATTCTAATCCATGAATCTGTGGATTAATTGAAACACCTCCATAAATAGTAATAATCTTTAAATTTTTATGAAATGCAAACTGTTTTAATGCATTTTTTACTTGTTCTGCAAGCTCTCTAGTAGGGGTTAATATCAATGCTTGTAAACCTTTTTTTGGAATAACTTGTTCAACAATAGCACAGGCAAATGCTAGTGTTTTTCCTGAACCAGTTGCAGATTCTCCTATCACATCTTCACCTCTCATAATTGATGGAATTGATTTCTCCTGAATTAGAGTTGGTTTAATAATTCCTAATCCCTTTATTGCTGTAAGCAATGTATTACTTAATCCGAATTTTTCAAATATATTCATTTATTTCTACCTCATTATTAGCACTTATTAAGAAAAAGCGAAATGTTTAAAAAACAAGCACTCTCTCATATGCTCTTACTCTGAATGTTTTTTTACTATATAAATATTTGTATTTGTTACTACTAAGCGGTGCCCCTATCAAGACAAGAATTCTTTTTCAATCATATTTTTAAAATTATCTTCACTTGGTACTCCAATAATTCTCTTTTTTTCAATTCCATCAACTAATATTAAAATTGTTGGAGTTGACATTATATTAAATTCAATAGAGAGTTGTTTTCCCTTATTAGTTCTTATTCTAATCTTTTCAAATTGTAATCTATCTTTATAATAAGGGGCAACTTTTTTTACAACATTTTCTGCTTGTGGACAGTGTGGGCAAGTTGATGAAGTGAATAATAATATTTTAATAGTTCTAGTTTCAATTAAATTTTTATTTTCCGAATTTAAAGAAAGCTGTTCATCAATTTCTAATTCTATCCCTATTTCTAAAAGCTCGTTTTTTATTAGAATTATTAACATATCTTTTTCATTTTTAATCTTTTCATATTTCTTTTTCTCTTTATTTATTTTATAACTTAATTCTTCAATTTTTGATTCTGTATTTTTTATTTCAAAATTTAAATTTTTTATTTCTTTGATTTTATTTTTTTTAAAAGAGCTTTTGTTTATCTCTTGTTCTTTTTCAGCTATTTCTTTTATTTTTTTTAACACTTTTTCTTCATTTTTTGCTTTAGCTTCTTTAAGTAAATCAATAATTTTTGTTTTTTTATTTTGAAGATTCGTCAAAAAATTTTCTGGAAAATTTTCTTTGCATTCTTTTATAATACCCATCTTTTTTTTATTGCTATGAAAAACATTAGCTAAAAATTTAAAATCTATCATCGCTCTTAATTCAAAAATTCTTTTTTTTAACTCTTCTTTTTTTATCTCAATCTCTTTTTCTTTCTCTTTTTCTTTCAAATATTCTTTACTTTGTTTGATATTATCAATTTCTTCTTCTACTTTTTCAGTTTTGTTTTTTAGATTATTTATTTTTTGTTCAAGTTCCTTAATATTGTCTTCAATCCCATACTTAAATTTTTGGATTTCATTAATTTCTTTGAGATTATTTTCAGCAGAATCTATCGTTTTAGAAAGATTAATTAAATTTTTATTTTTTTTAATGATATTATCAGTGTTTTTCAAAAAATAATTTAAGCTTTTTTTTACCATACCTAATTCTTCCCCTATTAAGAAGGTTGCTTTTTGGAAACTTATTGAAGATTTTTTATTAAAATTAAAAAAAGTTGAATTTATTTTTTCTATTAAGTCATCAAATTTTTGATTTTCTAAGTTTTTAAGATTTGTTATTAGTTCTCTAAGATATTTAATATAACTATTTAGATTTTCTTTGACTATAAATTTTGTTTTTTCTTCTACTTTCATTTCTTTTAAATCTATTTTTTCTAGAGTTTCTATTTCCTCTCTTAATTCTTGGATTAACCGGATGATTTTTTCTTTAATTAAATTAGAAACAATATTTTTTTTATTTTCAACTTTTTCTTTTTTATCAAGAATCCATCCTTCTAAATCCTCTAGTTTTATTTTTTCAACTTTCTCTTCTTTCTCCCTTATTTTAAAAAAATCTAAAAAACCCATATTGAGGAAAAGCAGACATAATTTTTAAAATTATGCTAGTGAAATTTTTAAATTTTTTTAATAAAAAATGGCTTTCTGTTTGCTTCTGGTTTTTAGTTAATTTATTAAATCTCTTCTCTCTTATCTTTTCATGTGGCCATTCAAGAAAAAAAATAAGACTAAGAAACAAGGCCCAAAATATGTAAAGATATGTCCTAGATGTCAGAGTATCAACGTTCAGATAAGCCATCAAGGGGGTCTCAGCGGTCTTACTGCTCTTGGCCTTCCCACAGTTTATAGATGTATGGATTGTGGCTATCGCGGTTATTCTTTTCCTGAAATAGATCTAAATGAGATTAAAAGAAAAGAAAAAAAAGATAAAATAAAAGATTAAAAATTTATATCATAACCACTTCTAGCAATGAATCTAACTATATCTTGGTAAGGTAAAATTTTGGCTTTTTTACCCCAATTAACTGCATGAACTCCTCTTTTTTTTGTAATCTTACCTAGGTAATTTTTTCCTTTATAGAGTTCTGCTACGTGAGTTGGGTTAATTCTTTTTACTCTTACACCTATCTTCTCCAATCCGTCGATGAGTTGATTTAAAGTTCTTGTTCTCATCTATAAACCACGAAAAGAAGGTTTATAAATTTTAACCTCCTTGACTAAAGATGGAGCCAAAACAGCTTTTTACCGAGAGAATTAAGACTTTGCTTGGTTCTGAATCAGACTTATTTTTTAAATATACAAAGAAACCTCTTCGACGCTCTATTCGTGCAAATACAATAAAACTGTCTATAATTGAGCTGAAAAAAAGACTTGAAAAGAGATGGAAGATTGAACAACCCTTAAAGAGCAAGAACTTTCCAGAAGCCATAGTTTTAAAATCAAAACTTTTACCAGGAGAATTAGGAAAATCTCTCGAACATAAACTTGGTTATTATTATGTACAAGAACTTTCAAGTATGATGCCTCCTCTTGCTCTAGATCCTAAATCTCAAGACATAGTGCTTGATTGTTGTGCTGCTCCGGGGAGTAAGACTACAGAGATGGCCATGTTAATGAAAAATCAAGGAACAATAATAGCAAATGATGTTAGAATAGACAGACTTAAGGCTTTAGTTTCAAATCTTGAGAGATGTGGTATCATGAATACAATAGTCACAAGAATGAATGCTCTTGTATTATGTAAGAAGCTAGCCAGATCTGGATTCTTTTTTGATAAAATTCTTGTTGATGCTCCATGTTCAGGAGAGGGAACAATCAGAGATGATCCTTTAACTCTTAAAATGTGGAATATTAATATGATTAAAAGATTAAGCGCTTTGCAAAAAAAATTAATTTCAAATGCTATAGAATGTCTAAAACCTCAAGGTACATTAGTTTATTCAACTTGTACACTTACACCAGAAGAAAATGAATCTGTAATAGATTATGCACTAAAAAATTTTGATGTTAAGATCGAAAAAATTAAATTACCTCTAAAAACCCGTCCTGGAATTACAGAATGGCAAGGTCAAAAATTTGATGAACAGATAAAAAATTGTCATAGAATCTGGCCTCAAGATAATGACACAGAAGGTTTTTTTATAGCTAAGCTAAGGAAAATAAGATGATAGAAATACTAAAAAGAAATAAAAGAAAAGAAATAGAAAATCTACTTGAGAAAGATTATGGGATAAAAATTCCATTCAAATATCATCTTATCAAAGCAGGAAAAGATAAGATAAGAATGTTTACAGGCAATCTTAGTGCTCAAGATTTAAAAATTCTGGATAAAATTCTAACTATAGATACTTTTGGTTTATATTTTGCTTTTTTCAAAACTCCAGAATTTAGACTTAGTTTTGATTCTGCTATCTTATTTGGGCAGAAAGCTAAGAATGTTATTGATTTGAATGTCTCTGAAGCTAGAAAATGGCTTCAAGGCCAAGATTTAGATAAAATTACAGGATTTAGAGGGTATTTTATTATTAGAAATGGCTTAGATATTCTTGGATGTGGTAAGGCTACTGAAAAAAAGATACTTAATTTCGTACCGAAAGAGAGAAGGATTTTGTGATGACTATACAATGGTGACAAATCGTAAAGTTTAAAAACTCTTTTTTCCTCTAGTTTTCATGGCAAATGAAGAAGTAGTCAGAAAACTGGTTCATACAACTAAAGAACTTAGGATACTAAAAACAATCTCTAGAGCTATTAATTCTACAGATAATTTAGATGTACTTATCACAAAAGTAGTTAGGATTATTAATAAAGAATTAAGAGTTGCTTTAGTTTTTATGGCTCTTGAAAATAAAGAAAAAATTGAGATTAAAAGTCCTTTAAAAGATAATCTACATCCAGAATTTGAAGAACTTTTAAAAATTATTTCTGAAGATACTATTAAAAATGCATCACCAATCTTCCTAAAACAAACTCGTCCTAATACAAGACTTAGAAATTTTGGAGTGATAAGCATGATTTCTGCTCCACTAATGTCTTATTCTGGTCCTATAGGAACAATAATTATAATGGCACAATACAGAAATTTTAAAATTAATACATTTAAGGTTCTAAATGCTATCGCTGTCCAGACAGCTATAGCAATCCAACATTCTAGACTTAAGCAAACAGCAGATGATAAAGAAAGGAAAATTGTCAAACTTTACAGCAAGCTTTATGGAAAAGAAGCTAAGAGAGCAATTGTTGATGAACTTACAGGATTATACAATAAAAGATATTTTATAACAATGCTAGAAAAAGAAATTGAGAATAACAAACATCCATCTTTAATAATTCTTGATTTGGATTTTTTCAAAAGCTATAATGATACATATGGTCATGTAGAAGGAGACAAGCTTTTGGCTAATTTAGGAAAATCTTTACAAAAGAAGGCAAAAAAAGCAAAAGCATGCCGTTATGGTGGAGAGGAATTTGCAATCATTATAAATTCAAGTTTTGCAGAAGCAGTAAAATTAGCTGAATCTATGAGAAAAGAAATTGAGTCTTTTTATCCAGAGAAGGCAAAAAGAACAACTACAGCTTCATTTGGGGTTGGTAAGAGAAAGAAAAAAGAAAAAAGAGATCAATTTATTAAAAGAATCGATGCTGCTCTTTATAAAGCAAAAGAAATGGGAAGAAATACAGTCTGGACTGCTTAATTTCTAATTTTCTATAATTTTATAAATCTTTTATTTCTTTAATATTTATGGAAAAGAGTGAACTAGAAAAGTGGAAAAAAGCTGGTAAACTTGGAGCAGAAGTTATGGCTTATGCTAAAAAAATTGTCAAGCCAGAAATGCCATTGCTTGAGATAGCAGAAAAAGTGGAAAAAAAGATTTCTGATCTCAAGGCAACAAATGCTTTTCCAATAAATCTAAGTATAAATGAAATTGCGGCTCACTCAAGTCCTTTACATAATGATGAAACTAAAGCTTTTGGATTAATAAAAGTAGATTTAGGTGTCAATATCAATGGTTATATTTCAGATATGGCCTGTTCTCTAGATTTAACATCAGAACAAAAATACAAAGATCTTATTTTAGCATCTAAATATGCTCTTAAAGAAGCTATTAAAATAATTAGGCCTGGAATTATGTTAATGGAGATTGGAAAAATAATTCAGGATACTATCTCTACTTATAATTTAGCTTCTGTCAGAAATTTAAGTGGTCATGAGCTCAAACCCTGGAAACTTCATTCTGGTTTAACAATTCCAAATTATGATAATGGTAACACCACAAAATTAAAAGAAGGAATGCTTCTTGCAATAGAACCATTTGCTACAAGTGGAGAAGGAATAGTCCAGGATGGAAGACAGAGTGGAATCTACAAATTAACAGCTCACGAACCAACCAGAGATATGAATGCTAGAAAAATTCTTGAATTTATTGAAGAAGAATATAAAGAATTACCTTTCTCTTCGCGATGGTTAGTTAAAAAGTTTGGAACTCGTGCTCTTTTTTCTCTCAGATTATTAGAACAATCAGGATCATTACATCATTTTAATCAATTAATCGAGAAGACAAAAGCCCCAGTAAGTCAGGCTGAACATACTATTCTTATCACTAAAGATGGTTGTGAGGTTTTGACAGGAGAATAAAAAATAAAATGGGACTTACAAAGTGGTTAGATGAGATGGCATGTAGATTATACATACTTTTTTATGGAAAAGAAAAACCAGAGAAAAAAGAAGTCAACATAGAAGATATTAAAAAAGAATTTAATTCACACTATAAACTTAACCAGTATATCTCTGATTAGGTTTTTCTAAATTTACTCCAGCACTTCTCAGATAAGTTCTTTCTATTTCTTTATATCTCTTTACTACTTCTTCTGTTATACTGCCACCAAATTTTTTCATAGCCTGTTCAAAATGTTTCTTCTTTACTTCTTTAGCATTGATTTTTTCTCTCAAAGCTAACATTCCAGCCTCTCTGCAAACTGCTTCAATATCAGCCCCACTATAACTAGATGCTTTTTGTGCTAATAATTTTAGGTTAACATCCCTAGTAAGAGGCATTTTTTTTGTATGAACTTTAAAGATTTCTAATCTTTCCCATGCATTTGGAGCACTAGTATAAATAATCCTATCAAACCTGCCTGGTCTTAATAATGCTGGATCTAACATGTCTGGACGATTTGTTGCGCCAATAACAACAATATCATGTAAATTTTCAATACCATCCATTTCTGCCAGCAATTGATTTAAAACTCGCTCAGTAACTCTTGTTCCCATCTCCACTCCTCTTCTGCCAGCTAGTGCATCTATCTCATCGAAAAAGATTATACATGGAGCAACCTGTTTAGCTCTTTCAAAAATCTTCCTTACTCCTTCTTCACTCTTACCCACCCACATGCTAAGGAGTGAAGGGCCCTTTATCTGTATGAAATTTGATTCGCTTTCTGTAGCTACTGCTTTCGCAAGGAGAGTTTTACCAGTCCCTGGGGGCCCGTAAAGGAGGATTCCTTGAGGAGGACTTATTCCAATTTTTTTGAATGAATCAGGATATTTCAATGGCCATTCTATAGCCTCTTTTAATTCTTGTTTTGCTGTCTCTAAACCACCAAGATCTTCCCATCTAACATTAGGTGATTCAACCAAAACTTCTCTCATAGCACTAGGCTGTACAAATTTCAATCCCTCTCTAAAATCTTTTTTTGTAACTTTAAGTTTGTCAAGCAGGTCTTTTGGAATTGGTTCGTCTTCTTTAAGTTTTATTCTAGGTAATAATCTTCTAAGTACAGTCATGGCAGCCTCTTTGCATAGGGCAGATAAATCAGCTCCAACAAAACCATGAGTTATTCCAGCAAACTCTTTTAAATCAACATCTTTTGTGAGAGGCATATTTCTAGTATGAATTTTTAATATCTCTAACCTACCTTTCTTGTCTGGCACACCAATACCTACTTCTCTATCAAATCTACCTGGTCTACGCAATGCAGGATCAATAGAATTAGGTATGTTAGTGGCTCCAATAACAACAACTTTACCCCTAGTCTTTAGACCATCCATACAAGTAAGAAGTTGGGATACAACTCTTCTTTCAACTTCTCCAAAACTTTCATCTCTTTTTGAAGCAATTGCATCTAATTCATCAATAAAAATAATACTTGGAGCATTTTTTTCAGCCTGATCAAATAAATCTCTGATTCTCTTCTCACTCTCTCCATAAAACTTACTCATAATCTCTGGCCCATTCAGCAAGATAAAATTTGCCTCACTTTCAGTTGCAACAGCCTTAGCTAACAAAGTTTTACCACAACCAGGAGGTCCAAATAATAGCACACCCTTAGGTGGTTCAATTCCTAATCTTGAGAAAATTTCTGGATGTTTTAAAGGCAATTCAACCATTTCTCTAATCTTCTCAACTTCTTCTTTCAAACCACCAATATCTTCATAAGTTACTTCAAGATCTCTCTCTTCAATTATATCAACAGCTTTAGGATTAAGAATTAATTCAGTTGTTTCAGTGATTATTACAGGTTGTTTAGGACTGGTATTAGCCACAGCAAATTTATTATCAAAACCAGGAAATCCAAAATTACCTGATCCACCAAAAGCTTCTCCAAAAATATCAAACAAGTCTTCAAAGCTAGAAGCCATTAATTCTTGTCTTCTTTTTGCTCCGCCGATAACGACAAGATCGCCTTGCATAACTGCTCTTCCAAGCAATCCTCTCTTAAAATTTTCTATTGCTCCTGGTCCTGCTCTGATCATTATTCCTTTTCGTGCAGGAGCTATGATAACTTTCTTAGCTTCTTTAACATCAGCTTTCATTACATTTACAATTTCTCCTATTCCAGTCTTAGCATTTCTTCTAATTATACCATCAACTCTAATAATTTTCTCACCAACATCTACAGGATAAGCTCTGTCAACTATAGCAATGGTTTCTCTTGAGCCAGAAATAATAATTACATCTCCTGGTCTTACACCAAGTTGCTTCATAGTAATAGTATCTATTCTTGCAATTCCTTTGTAAGCATCTTCTTGAAGCGCTTCCATTACTTTCAACTTAACAAACTTATCATTAGCTTTTGTTATCATCTTATTCTTCCTCCTCTTCATCAAAACTTAGAGATATTCTTTTAGGACCTTCCATACATAATCTTACAAATTTATTCATGTCATCCATATGTTTTTCCATTTCTTTATGCATCTGTCTTTGAAAATTAATTATTTCTCTAGGAATACTTATTGTATAACTATTACCAACCATTCTTAATTTGACAGAAAATGGTCTTTGCTTTAATCTACTGAATCTTTTATATTCTTCAATGTCAGCAGGATGATAAATCTTTTTCTTACATTTAGGACATTCAAGAACTCTGATCTCAAAACCATTCTTAACTATCTTGTTTTTAGTCATTTTTTTACCGCACTGACTGCATGTTACAATTTCATCAAATAAGTCTATCATTTTACACACGAGTATAATCAATACTATTCCCTTTTTGATAACATTTAATTATATGATTTAGATGATCCTCAGAAGAATTATCATAATTATCTAGCTTTGATTTATAAATTGTTTGATCATATCCTACAAAATTTAGATTATATTTATTTGACATTTTAATTTTGTGTATTCTTTATGTGTATACACACGAATATACACTTTTTAAATGTTTCGATAAATAAAATAATTTAGAAATTAAGGGGGATTTTCTTTATCTCCATTCCAAAAAATAGGTTGTTCATGAATATCAAGATGTAATTCAGTAGATATTAGAGAAAACCATTTCATCAGGTTAAAAAACCATCTTCCTTTTTTTGTAGGTAAATTAATATCACTATAAAAATGAACTGAGATTCCAAGAGTCTTTTGATCTCCTTTTCCATATGCCCAAACTCCTGTATCTTTAGAACCAGCTGAAATATAACAAAAATAATTACAGAAAACTGAATTTCTCTCACCTGTAGACATCACTTCTTTAATATCTCCAGAATAAAAATCCAAATTTAATTTGTTATTTTGTTGACGAAGAGCTAGTGCGACTTCAACACCTAAATTCTTTTCTTTTACTTTACCAAAAATTTCATGATCTTTATAATCAGGTTTATTTGTATAATAAGTACTTCCCTCTTTATACATAGTAGTTTGTGGGTCTATTTCACGTGCAAAAAGTTCAATAAGAGGATTAGCCATAGGAATTTGCGAAAGCTCCATAAGAACTTCTCTTAACTTATTTTTGGAAATATATCTAGTTTTTCCCATTTTCTCCTTAGCCAAAATTTCAAGTCAAAAATATATTATAAATATTATTGTTAAGGAAAATAATCATTAAATTTATAAAAAACAAATTCTTTCAGACATTTATGAAAAGAGGAAAAAGCATAGGACATAAATGGACTGTTCTATGGATAATAATCGCTGTCATTGCTTTTGTAATAATAATAGCTCTTTTAATTGGTAATAAGGATTTTGGGAAAAATGTTGCTTTAATTTCTGTAGAAGGCACAATCACAACAACTGGAGGTTTTGATTTCATGTTCCAAAGAACAGCAAGTTCAGATGAAATTGTTTCCTATATTGATCAAGCAATAGAAGATGATAATATTAAGGCGATAATTTTTGAAATTAACAGTCCAGGTGGTAGTGCTGTTGCATCAAGTGAAATAGCAGAAGCAGTAAAGAAGGCAGGAAAAGAAAAATTGACAGTAGCATTAATAAGAGAGCAAGGAACTTCTGGAGCATACTGGATAGCATCTGCTTGTGATCATATTATAGCTCATCCTTTAAGTTTTACAGGCTCTATTGGAGTCATCGCATCATATTTGGAATTTTCTGGATTGTTTGAGAAATATAATATTACTTATGAAAAATTAACATCAGGAGAACATAAAGATGTCATGAGTCCTTTTAGAGCGCTTACAGAAGAAGAGAGAGACATGATTTTAAAAAAGCTTGATATTATCTATGAAGACTTTGTAAAAGAAATTGTTCAGAACAGAGAAATGCCAGAAGAACAAGTAAGAGAATTAGCTGATGGAATGTTTTATCTCGGAAAAGAAGCTAAAGATCTTGGCCTTGTAGATGAGTTAGGGACAAAAGAAGAGGCAATAAACTATATAGAAAAACAATTAGAAATAAAGGCAAATATAAGGGAATACAAAAGAGAGATAGGTTTATTTGACTTATTGTTCAGCATGCAGTCACAACGCTCTTATTTGTTTGGAAAAGGCATGGGAGCTAGCTTAATTGATAGAAATTCTGATTTATATGTGACTTCTTAAGATTTAAAAATATCTTATTCTTTAATTTAACATGGCATTCAATTTCCAAGCCATAGAAAAAAAGTGGCAGAAAGAGTGGGAAAAGAAAAAGATATTTGTTGTTAGTGAGAAAAAGGGAAAGAAGAAATTTTATGTTTTAGATATGTTTGCTTATCCTTCTGGCACTGGATTGCATATGGGTCATGCTTTTGCATACTCTATAGGGGATATTTATACAAGATTTATGAGAATGCTTGGCTTTAATGTTTTATATCCTGTAGGTTATGATTCTTTAGGATTGCCTGCAGAAAATGCAGCAATTAAAGTAGGCATTCATCCAAAAAAATATACTGACAAAGCAATTTCTAATTTTATTAAGCAACAGAAGGCCTTAGGTTTAAGTTATGATTGGTCAAGAATAATTAGTAGTCATGATCCTTCTTATTACAAATGGGACCAGTGGATATTCTTACAGATGTTTAAGAAAGGCATAGCTTATAGAAAGAAAGCCCCAGTTAATTATTGCCCTAGATGTAAAACTGTTCTGGCAAACGAACAAGTTCAAGATGGTAAGTGTTGGCGTCATAAAGATACTGAAGTTGAGATAAAGCATTTGGAGCAGTGGTTTTTTAGAATTACAGATTATGCGTCTAAACTTTATGACTCTATTGATAAGTTAGAAGGATGGCATGAAAAAGTAAAAACAATGCAGAAAAATTGGATTGGTAAGAGTCATGGTACAGAAATAGACTTTATAATAGATGGAAAAAAATGGCCAATCTTCACAACTCGCCCAGATACTATTTTTGGTGTAACATTCATGGTTATAAGCGCACAACATCCAGAGCTTCCTAAACTTGTCAAAGGAACCAAACAAGAGAAAGAAGTCATGACTTTTATTAGTAAGTTAAGGGGAATAAAACAAGAAGATATTGATAAGATGGATAAAGAGGGTGTTTTCATAGGAAAATATGCTGTCAATCCAATTAACAATGAAAAGGTTCCTGTTTATGTAGGTAATTTTGTTCTTGCTGAATATGGTTCTGGAATGGTAATGGCTGTTCCTGCTCATGATCAAAGAGATTTTGAATTTGCCAAGAAATACAAAATTCCTATAAGAGTAGTTATTCAGCCAAAGAAAAGTAAAAAACTAGATGAAAAAACAATGAAACAGGCATTTATTGATTATGGAACTCTTGTTAATTCAGGTAAGTTTAATGGCTTAAGCAGTGAAAAATCTATAAAAGAAATTTCAAAATTCTTAGAACAGAAAAAGAAAGGCAAACTAACTATTCAATACAAGCTTAAAGATTGGCTTATCAGCAGGCAGAGATACTGGGGAACTCCTATTCCTATTGTCTATTGTGAGAAATGTGGTATTGTTCCAGTGCCTGAAAAAGATCTTCCTATAATATTGCCAGAAAAAGTTAAATTTGGTAAGGGAAATCCTCTTGAAACTAATAAATCATTTGTCAATACGACTTGTCCTAAATGTAAAGGAAAAGCAAAAAGAGAGACAGATACTATGGATACCTTTGTGAATTCATCATGGTATTTCTTGCGATACTGTGATCCAAAAAACAAGAGCAAGATATTTGATAAGAAAAAAGTAAAATACTGGATGCCTATTGACCAGTACATAGGTGGAGCAGAGTATGCTTCAAGTCATCTTCTTTATTTTAGATTCTATACTTTATTTTTGCAGAGTCTTGGTTTGTTAGATTTTAGTGAACCTGCTATTAATTTATTCAATCAGGGTCTTGTTTTAGGTTCAGATGGTGTGAAAATGTCCAAATCTAGGGGAAATGTTGTTGATCCTTTAGATACTGTCAAAAAATTTGGAGCAGATTCTCTTAGACTCTATCTTATCTCTAATGCATCTCCAGACAAAGGTTTTCAATGGGATGATAAAGGGGTTGAGGGAAGCTTGAGATTTATTAACAGAGTTATGGACTACTTTATAAAACTTAAATTTGAAAAATCAGATTTAAGAGTAGAGAGTAAGGTTAATAAGACAATAAAAGAAGTAACTCAAGACATAAAAGAATTCAGATATAATCTTGCTGTAATAAAAATCAGAAAATTATTTGATTATTTTTCCACTAACCAGATTGATAAGAAAAGTGCAGGATCCTTCCTTAAATTATTACATATATTCTGCCCGCATATAACAGAAGAACTTTGGCATCAATGGAATAAGACTTTCATCAGCTTGGAATCTTGGCCAAAGCATGAAGAGAAAAAAATCAATCTAAAGTTTGAAAAAGAAGAAGAGATACAAGAAAAATTAAAACAAGATATAAGACAGATTATTAAGATAACAGGAACTAAACCTAAAGCAATCTATATTTATGTCATACCTAAAGAACTTTCTGTATATGAACTAACAAAACAATCAATTAAAAAAGAATTTGGCTGTGATGTAAAATTCCAAGCAACTAACAAGATAACCCATGATCCAAAAAAGAAAGCAAAGAAAGCTAAACCAGGAAAGCCAGCAATTTATATTGAATAAAATGATTAATTGTATTATAATCCATGGTTGTCCTTCAAATAAAAAAGAAGCAAGACTACCAGGAACGAGAACTTATGATAAGCATTGGATTCCTTGGACTAAGAAGCAATTAGAAAAAAGAGGAATCAAGATTTTTACACCTCTGATGCCTACTCCTTGGAAACCAAAATATAAGAAATGGAAAAAAGAATTTGAGAAGAACAAAGTTACTGAGAACACAATACTTATCGGGCACAGTTGTGGATGTGCATTTCTTGTTAGATGGCTTGGAGAAACTAAAAAACAAATTAAGAAATTAATTCTTGTAGCTCCATGGAAAATTCCCACAGCAAAAGATCCGAGAAGCACACTTTACGAATACAATATAGATCTAACTATTAAATCTAGAATAGGAGAAATTATAATGTTTACTGCAGATGACGAAGAAGAAGATGGGAAGAAAAGTCTTAAAATATTTCATGAAGCAATTGATGGTAAAATAATTGAATTAAAAAATCATGGTCATTATACTCAAAATGATATGGGTACAATAGAATTCCCAGAGCTTTTGAAAGTTATTCTAAAATAGCTCTTATTTTATAAAAGTTATAATTAAATGGCATAAAACTTATAAAATATTTTTTATTTTTCTAAATGCTATGGGAGAACAAATTTTAGTATTACCAAAAAAAGCACTTTTTGGTCCAGATTTAGAAGATATGTTTAATGGTATTGTAAGTGACCCAGCCAATCCAATTCAACAAGACAGAGGCTATATTTCCCTTGAAGAAATGTATAAAAGATATAAATTAGCTTTTGAGTCGGGAAAAGATAACAACAATTTATTTTATGATAAAAATATCATTGACACAAATTCAGGAAAACTAGAACATCTACTTCAGATAGTAACATATAGTATATTTGTAACTAAAGAAGCTCAGAAATTATATATTTTTGCTTCAGATATTAAAGATGGTAAATCTCTTAAAGCTGAAAAATTAGGAGGCTTGATTAATGTTGGATGGGGTGGACACATTTCAGATATAAGGTATAACGAATGGACAAAAAATGGAACCATACCCAATCCTTTTTTACTTATTCAAGATACTCATACAAGAGAACTTGCTGAGGAAGTAAAAATTCAAAATCATTTTACATATGTAAGACATCTTGGTTGGATTTATCTTCCAGAAGAAAAAGATGGCATAAGTCCATATCATCTTGGTCATATTAATATTGTAAAAATACCATACAAGAAATCATTATTAACAATACAGCAGAATGAGACTAAGGTATCAGTTAATCCACGTTGGATATTATTAGAAGAGATAGCTCAAAGTACAAAACAGGCAGCGTGGACAAGATTTATAGTTCCAATCATAGGATTTTTAAATCAACAGAATTTAATTTGAATAACTATCATAATATTTTTTTACTAAAGCTTCTAAAGAACCTTCTATTAATGTAAAAATTGTGGTTGGAAGTATTATTATAAAACCATAACTAATCGATACAATTGTTTGTAATCGGTAAGATGTATTGTGGATTAGATTCCCGCCAAAATTATCTACTTTTTCATATAATTTAATTCCTAAGGTTTTTCCAAACAGATCATCAAAAGTTTCTTCTTTCATTTTATTCTTATTCTAGAACAGCTCTAATTCTTCTAACTCCGCCTGCAACAGATTCTTGTTTTGTTATCTTGAGCTTGCTTAACTCTTTTGTATTCTTAATATGAGGACCCATACAAATCTCAATGCAGTCATCAATAAAGTAAACTGAAACAGTATCTGTTCTATATTCAAAAGGTGATTTCGCTAACTTCTTTGCTTCTTTGACAGGCATCTCTTTTCTAACTACATCAATTCCTTGCTTAATTTTATCATTAACTATTTTTTCTATTTTTTTTATTTCCTCGTCTGTTAGTTTTCTATCAAAATTAAAATCAAATCTTATTCTTTCTGGAGTTATATTAGAACCTTTTTGCATAATGTTAGGATTCAAAATCTTTCTCAATGCATACAATAAGAGATGTGCAGCTGTATGAAGTTTTGTTGTTTCATAACTAGCATCTGATAAGCCTCCTTTGAATTTCTTTTCTGCTCCTTTTCTTGATATTTCTTGATGTTTTTTATATTCTTCTTGGAAACCTTTTTCATCTACTTTAATCTTCTTTTCCTCTGCTAATTCTTTTGTCATCTCTATAGGAAAACCAAATGACTGAAATAGCAAGAAAGCCTCTTTTCCTGAAATTTTCTTATTTACAGTCATTCTATTGAATTTATTAAGACCTTTTTCTAAGGTTTTTTGAAATTTTCCTTCTTCTTTCTTTAATTCATCTAGAATAAATTTTTCTTTTTTCTTTAAATCATAGTCTTTGTTGATTTTTATAACAATTTTTGCCAGCTCTTGAATAAAATTCTTGTTTAGACTTAAAAATCTGCCGTGTCTCATAGCTCTTCTGATAAATCTTCTTAAAATATAGCCCTGATCTAAATTACTTGGCACAACAGGATTTTCATCTCCTAAAATAAATACAGAAGCTCTTATATGATCAGTAATAATTCTCATTGACTTTAATTGTTTATTATCAGGCTCTTGTATTCTCGCTAGCTCCTTGATCTTGTCCATTATTGGTTTGAGAGTTTCAATTTCATAAACAGATTTTTTTCCTTGTAATATTGCAACAGTTCTTTCAACTCCCATTCCTGTATCAACATTCTTCTGTTTTAGTGGTTCATATTCTCCTTGTTTTGTCTTATTATATTGCATGAAAACATCATTCCATACTTCAAAATATTTTCCACATGGGCAGCCTGGACGACAATTCTTTCCACATTTTTCTTTTCCAGTATCAACAAACATTTCTGTATCAGGCCCGCAAGGCCCAGTTTCTCCTGCAGGACCCCACCAATTCTCTTCCTTACTTAAAAAGTAGATTCTTTCTTTAGGAATTCCAATAGAGAACCAGATTTTTGCTGTTTCTTCATCTTTTTCTGCGTTCTTGTCCCCTTTAAAACATGTCACATAAAACTTTTTTGGATCTATCTTTAATACTTTTGTTAAAAATTCATAACTATATTCAATTGCTTCTTTTTTCCAATAATCTCCTAATGACCAGTTTCCAAGCATCTCAAAGAATGAAAGATGTATATTATTACCAACTACATCTATATCTCTTGTTCTTAGACATTTTTGAACATTCACAAGTCTTTTACCTTGAGGATGTGGCTGTCCAAGTAAGAATGGAACAAGAGGATGCATTCCTGCTGGTGTGAAGAGAACAGAAGGATAATGTTCAGGAATCAAACTAGCATTAACTATTTCTTTATGATTTTTCTTCTTAAAAAATTCTATGTACTTCTTTTTCAGTTCTTTTGATTCCATAAAAATGAATAGATGATAGGACTTATAAAATTTTTCTCACTATAAAAATTATATTTTTATCTTCCTTAGCTTTGAGAACTTTGAAACCCACTTTTTCTAAGATTTCTTGTAATTCTTGTTTATTATAAATATAAGTATATCTATAATATTTTTTATTATTGATTGTCCAAGGAATCATACATTCTTTTGGCTTATTCTTTAGTCTTTTTTGTTTTTTGCCCCATACAGCTACCATAACTTCTGCTTTTGGCTTTAAAACACGATAAAGTTCTTTGAGTACTTTTTCCCTTTTCTTTTCTGAATCTATGCAATGTAAAGTAGCAATAAAAATAGCTCTATCAAAAAAATTATCTTTGAATGGAAGTTTAGATGCAAAAGCTTTTTTTGTTATAATATTAAATTTTTTATTTTTTGCATATTCTTTAGCATATTTTAGCATTTTCTGAGAAAAATCAACTGCATAAATTGTTCCTTTAGTCTTAGTAAAATTTCTTCCACTGCCACAACCTAAATCAAGAATTTTCCCCTTCTTATTTTTAATAAAATCAACTGCTTCTTTTGTTGGTTTAACTTTATATTCCTGCCATTTTTCTGCAACAGCATCCCAAACTTTTTCTTGATCCTGTTTCATATTTTCAAGAAGTTTTTTAAATTTAAAAAACATTCCAATAAAGGCTAAGAGAAAAAATGAAGAATAAAGATACTCTTTCATGGGGCAACTCAAGAGTTTTCGAAGATACAAAATCAATGTTAGAAGAAATTCTTAGATTAGATGAAAGTGTTGAAATTAATGCTTATGGTATAATAGAAGGTGGAAAAAATGTAAGAGCGCCTTATATAAAAATTGATGGGTTTAATCAAGCAAAAAGATGTTTTTTTAAAGCAAAAATTTTTCATCCAAAAGGAGTTCAACGTTTAGATATTTTTTGTGATTTAACAAAAGCAAGATATATTAAGAGATATATTGAATCTAATTTTATTAAGGAAGTAGTTTATAAAGAGTTAAGTAATAAAAAATAAAAATGAGAAAACCTACTAAAACCATAAGCGGAGTAACACCATTAGCAGTGGTTATCAAACCAAGAAAATGTCCTCATGGAACTTGTTTATATTGTCCAAGTTTAGCAGTTCCTCAATCTTATACTCCAAAAAGTCCAGCAATAATGCGCGCTATGTCATTAAATTATGATCCTTACAAACAAGTTCTGGCTCGTCTTAAAGCATTTAAAGCTATGGGACATCCAACAGATAAAATTGAGCTTATAATCCTTGGTGGGACTTTTACAGCTTATCCAATAGATTATCAATATAATTTCATTAAGAATTGTTTTGATGCTTTAAATGGAAAAAAATCAAAAAATCTTGAAGAAGCTAAAAAACTAAATGAGAAAGCAAAACATAGATGTATAGCTTTATGTATAGAAACTCGTCCTGATTTTTGTTCTCAAGAAGATATAGAAAGAATGTTAGAATTTGGATGTACAAGAGTTGAAATTGGTGTTCAAGCGCCCGATGATAAAATCTACAAGAAAGTTTGTAGAGGTCATACTGTTAAAGATGTTATTGATGCTACAAAAAGATTAAAAAATGCTGGCTTTAAAATAGGTTATCATATAATGCCTGGCTTGCCTGGCTCTAATTTTAAAAAAGATATCAAGATGTTTAAAGAATTATTTTCAAATCCTGATTTCAAGCCAGATCAACTTAAGATATATCCAACACAAGTCATTAAAGGAGCCGCACTTGTAAAACTATACGAAGAAGGAAAATACAAACCATATACAAAAGAACAGCTGATTAAACTTCTTATAGAATTTAAGAAAATTGTTCCAAAATATTGTAGAATTATGAGGATTATGAGGGAAATTCCTCCTGATTTTCTTGTTGCAGGAACTATAAGAATTGACTTACGTAAAGTTATTCATGAAAAAATGTTAGAACAAGGTCTTAAATGTAAATGTATTCGTTGCAGAGAAATTGGTTTTGCTTTGCTTGAGAAAAAAGAGATTAAAAAAGATCTTGAATTAAATAAAATTCAATATAATGCTTCAAAAGGAAAAGAATTTTTTATTGAGGTTATTAATGAAGATGATATTATTTTTGGCCTCATAAGATTAAGGATTCCTGATAAGAGCAAAACATTGATTATTAGAGAACTTCATATATATGGTCCTACTCTTGAGATAGGTAAGAGAGAGAGGGGAAAAACTCAACACACTGGTTTAGGAAAGTGGTTGATGAATGAAGCTGAGAAAGTAGCTTTAGAGAGTGAATGTAAAAAAATATCTATAATTAGCGGAGTTGGTGTTCGTGAATATTATAGAAAACTTAACTATAAATTAGAAAAAGGTTATATGGTTAAATATTTTAATTAATTTTCTTCTCTTTTTTCAGATTTTTTAGAAAATACCAGACATTTGGTGCTAATTTATAACCTTTGTATTTAGAATCTATCCATAAAATCTCTTTTGTATGTCTACCTTTCTTTGGTTTTTGTCCTTTCTTTAATTTTGAAAGCCAGTGTATAAGAACAACGGGAATTTTTTCTCCTGTATGTGGTTTTTTCCATAACATTATTGGTTCTAGTTCTTTAATAATTTTAATATTACATTTTATTTCTTGTCTTGTTTCTATTTTGCATGTCTCTTTCAGAGTTTTATTTTTGAATATTGAACCACCTGGAAATTTAAGAAATGGATCTTTATCGTCGAGGACAACAAGCATTTTTTTATTCTTGATTATCACAGGACCAGAAGCTATTACAGCTCTTACTATTCCTAATTGTTTTGGTGATTTTGATACTCTTTTTTTATTTTTCATTTTAAATAACAATTATCTTGCCTTTTTTTCCTACATTTATAACTTTTGTATTGCCTATCTTTTCCTCGATTCCTTCAGCTTCATGAACATGGCTACAGATAGCCAGATCTGGTTTAAATTTTAGAATGGCCCTCCTGACACCAGTGCTTCCAGGAACAAAAGAACTAAGTTTAGCCATTAAGGTTTTTGAAGGATGAACATGAGTAATCATGATCTTTTTATTTATTTTTTTTATTTTTTTGAATCCTTTTTCCAGAGTGTCATAAATCTCTTTCTCACTTAACTGAAATAAACCTATGTTTGCGCCTCCTGCTCCAAAAATTCCTATATCTGCTTTTTTGATACCTTTACCATGAATATTTTTGACTTGTGGGCTATATATTTTTTCAAGAAAATTTATTGTAGCCAGAGTTTCATGATTTCCCGGGATAATTAAGATATCAAGTTTACGTTTTGCAAAAGGTCCGACAAGATAATCAATACTAGACTCAGCAAAAGTTAAGTCTCCTGACAAAATTACAAGATCAACTTTCTCTTTTTTAGCTTTCTTTGCTAATTTTGAAGCTTGTCTGCTGTCTCCATGCAAGTCTCCAATAGCTAAAATCTTAAGATGTTTAACTTTTTCTTTTTTGGATTTCTTTTTTGCTTTTTTCTTAGTTTTCTTTCTCTTTCTTAATTTTTTAATCATATTAATAAAAAGAATAAGTAATTTAAAAAATTATCTACTTATTTACAGTTGCTTGCTCATTATTAAGTCTCTTATAGATCTGATATGCATTAGAATTATTTTCCTTAACTTGACAAGCTGTTATTTTTTCATAATAAGGTCCTGGATTAACATGTCCCCATTTTTTTCTAACTTCAAAATGTAAATGTACTCCTGTTGCTCTTCCGGTTCTTCCTAGCTCGGCTATTTTATCACCTAAGTTTACAGAATCACCTACACTTACAGAGATATTTTTGCAATGACCATATCTTGTAATAAATTCTACATCTCCATAATGATGCCGTATATCTAGAAATTTACCATATCCTTTCCACTTCTTATATTTGTTTTTTACTTTAACTACAATACCATCTCCAGCTGCATAAATATTTGGATCCTTGCTACAAAAATCTATGCCGCCATGTGGTTTATTATCAATACCCCCCCATATTATTCTGCCAACTACACCATAACCTGCCGCAAAAATGACAGGAGCACCCAAAGGTTGATTTAGTGGTTTCTTTCTTTTCTTAACATTAATCTCAGTATTTTCAAAATACTCATTGATATCTTCTTCAAAATAATGATCATCACAAGATATTAAATCATTTAATTTGTATTTTCCTGATTTGATATCTGTGCTATCTTGAATAATAGCAATTAAATCTTTAGCATATAATGTCTGACCAGAAAGTTTTTTAGCAAGCTCTTTAATTTTTCCTTTTTCTACAGTATACTGACATATTTTTTGTGTTTCTGCTATTTCTTGATTAATTGAATCTATTTTATTTTTTTGAGTATAATAAAGAGAAGCTGTGGTGATAATTCCTGCAGTAAGAACACCCAAAGGTATAGCTAAACCCATAATTCTTTTTGTTGTTTTTCTTGTTTTCTTTTTCTTAGCTTTAACTTTTTTAACTTTCTCTTTCTTTTCCTTTTTAATAGGTTTAAGCCTTTTTTCATAATGTTTTTTTACAGGCTCAGGTTCTTTTTTTTCTATTACATGCTTAGGTTTTGGAGGCTCATGTTTTTGGATAGGGGTTTCTATTTCTGGTTTTGTATATTTTGTTATATCTTGTATCTGTTCTTTTATGGCTTCTTCTGGTTGCTCTTCAGAAGGCCTTTTGATTTCTTCTGCCCTGATTACTTCATCAAATATATATCCTCTAAGTGAACCTATAGGTTTTGTTTCTTCATCAAGAATGTTAGAGGTTAATATCTTATATGCATCATAAGTTTTATCTACAATTTCTTTTGGAATCTGTGGATCTTCAAGAACACTCTTAAGATTTTTAAGCTTTTCAACAAGTTTTTCCTTTTTATTTTGGCGCCCTATTAATATGAAAGAAAGTGAAAAGTACTTTTGCATATCCTTTTCACTATAAAAAGTAGCTATATCCATGCATAACTCTTGTAAATTTTTAAGTGAGTCTTCTAAGTCTGGATATTCTTGTAAATTTTTTAGTTTTGAGTCTAGGTCAGAGTCTGCTTTCATTTTGTCTTATTAAATCATATAAAAAGAACTATTTAAAATTTACTAATTTTAGTCATTATAAAATAGTAATAAAATAAAAAATAAAAAAAGAAAAAAAATAAATTAAATTATCTAAAGAGCTTTATGATATCTTTCTGGAATGTTAATAGATAGAAAATACCACCATTAATTATCAAACCTATGATTCCTGTTCCTATCAATAAAGATGGTAGACTAGATATTACTCCAAAAATTGCGAAAATTATCATAACGATTCTTGCCCAATTTTGATGTTTCCATAAGTTTAGAGCCACTATAAACATAAATACACCTAGGGCTAAAGTTACTATAGCTGTAACAATAAAAAAAGCACCGACAAAAGCTCCTTGGAACATTCCATTCTCCATGAATGGTATGATTGCTGAAAGAAAAGTTCCACCAAGAAGCATAGCAATACCACCAATAACTGCAAATACTGCTCCAATAAATCCAATAATAGCTATGATTTTTACCCACAATTCAGCTGTAGACTTTTTCATTTAACACCTCCTTTCACTTTTTTTTCTTGATTTTTATCTTTTCAATTTTTTTGAATCCACAATATTTTTGTAGAACATTAGGAATCTTAATGCTGCCATCCTTTTGTTGATAATTTTCAAGAATGGCTGCGATAGTTCTTTGAGTTGGTATAGCAGTAGAATTTAATGTATGCACAAATTTTCTATGGCCTTTTTTATCAAAGAATCTAATATTCAACCTTCTGGCTTGATAATCTGTACAATTAGAACATGAAGCAATCTCTCTATAAACTTTTTGAGCAGGGAACCACAAATCAATATCATAATGTTTTGAAGCAAGTTTATTTGTTTCACTTGTGCACATCAAAACAACTCTATATGGAATCTTTAATGCTTTGTAAATTTCTTCTGTATTCTTTAAAAGTTCTTTATGAAATTTCTCACTCTCTTCTGGTCTACAAAATATGAATTGCTCTATCTTATTAAATTGATGAACTCTGAAGATTCCTTTAGTATCTCTGCCGTGACTTCCAGCTTCTTTCCTAAAACAAGGGCTTATTCCAGCAAACTTTATTGGCAATTTTCTCTCATTTAAGATTTCATTCATATAATAAGCTGCCATTGGATGTTCTGCTGTTGCTATCAGGTAAAGATCTTCATCATGAATTTTATACAACATCTCTTCAAATTGCTCAAGATGAACAACACCTTCATAAGGTCTTTTTTTTAACATAAAAGGAGGCTCCATAAGTTGATGGCCTTTCTTCTTCATGAAATCTAAAGCAAATTTTTGTAAAGCGTAATTAAGAATAACAAGTTCATTTTTTAGATAATAAAAACGAGCTCCTGAAACTTTAGCAGCTCTCTCAATATCTAATAAATTTAAATCAATAGCCAGTTCTTCATGGCCCTTTAATTTGAATTTAAATTTTGGTATTGTTCCAACTTTTTTTAGAATTTTATTGTCTTTCTCACTCTTACCTATAGGAACATCTTTTGCTGGTATATTTGGAATTGTAAGAAGCAGATTTTTTATATTCGGTTCTAGTCTCTTTATTTCCTCTTCTAACTTCCTGATTTTGCCAGGAATTTCTTTAGCCTCTTTTATCTTTTTTCTTACTTCTGCACTTTTATTTAATTTTTTCAATCTGTTAATATCTTCAGAAATCTTATTACGTTGATATCTTAATTTTTCAACTCCTACTTTTAATTTTCTGTATTTCTTATCTTTTGTAATAAAAGCATCAACAAGTTTAGGATCAAGCTGCCTTCTTCTTAAACTCTCTTTAACCTCTTTTGGCTTTTCTCTTATAATCTTTGGATCAAGCATAGGGAAAAAAGTAATAAAGTATATTTAAATTTTCTTATTAAGAAGAATAAATCTCAATTTCATTAATCTCATTAACTAAGCCATTATTCTTTATGAAGAGTTTATAAGGTATTTCAGCAGATTGTAATGGCTGAAGATTAGAAACTAAGTCAAGAGTGCCAATATAATTTAATGTTAGAGTAACATTGAAACCACTAGCAGACTCTAGTGTATAAGCATCAATCCTGCCTACCTTGACTATTCTTTTTAACTCGCTGTATTTATAAGAAGAATCTGCTAATTGCCATCTTATTCTATCATTTTCCTCATCAATTGTAAGGATGCCTCTTTTTATTTGCAAGTTGAGTGAACGAACATTTCCTTCTGCAGAATTATCAACCTCAATTATTTTCTGGTCTAGTTCATTAAGAAGATTAATTGTCTGATCTATGGCTGCCTTATCTCTGGCTGCATTAATTCTTGGCTGCACAGCAGCTAGCACAATACCAAGAACAGCCAAGCTAATCAAGATATAAAGAACTGTAGAAACCCAGACTACTGCTTGTTTTTTCATTTTTTATTTATTATAGTGATTGATCTGTACACACACCACTAACACATATCTTGCCAGTACCACATGTTCCACATGCATCGTTATTTTCTCCACAACTATCTACACCACATTCTAAATCAAAACAGTTGCATAAGCATTTTATTATCTGAGTTTTTGTTGATGTAACTTCACAAGTTTTTTCTGTTTCACCACTTCTCACTATTGGTGCTATTGCTATTGAAACAACATCTGTGCTGTTAAAGCTAAATTCTGCTTCTGTGTTTATCTCAAATGTTTTTTCTTCTAAAGCTTTTAATTCATCAGTTATCTTATAGGTCTTTGTTTCTGTGGCAGTTGAAACTTGTAACATCATTCCTGTGAGATCAAATTCTTTTGCACCTCTTCCAATACGCACCTTAAGAATAGGTTCATCATAGTAACAAGCTTCTTTTATGTCAACTCTGGCCTCATAACATAACTCTGCTTCTCCCATTTGTTGTTGCATAAATGGTATTATAAAAGCAATAATTAGAGCTACTGCAACAATAACTATCACTATCAATAAAACTGTGGCAATCACTGGAGCAATTCCTTTTTTATTTTTCATTATTTTATTTACCTCTTTTAGCATGATTAATTGAATTTAACATGGAATTATTTGTGCTTGTTTCTCACAAACATACTCTTTCTGAGCTCCACTTTTAGTTGTTCCAAGTAAGACAGGAATAACTTTTATTTTTTCAGTAGTACATGACTCAATCAGATTATTTGTAACGCTTATGATGCTGCCTTGTGCTATGGTTCCAGTATTTTCTGTAATAAGTGTAGTGTCACCGTTAGTAACATAGACCTTTGCATTGTAAATCAGAACATTTCCTGTATTAATTATCTGTAGTGTATTTCCACTTTTTACTAAATCAAAATTAACCTCTAGACACATAGTCTCTATAGGTGTTCCTTGCTTTGTTATAGCTTCTTTTTGAAAACCTCTAATCCACATAAATATGAGCAAGAAAAGGACTATTGCTACAACAATTAATAAGACTGTCGCAATAACAGGTGAAATTCCTCTTTTATCTTCCATAGTTATTTATTGTTTTTCTGATTTATATATTTTATTAAATAGGAGGACACTCAACATTTAAGCTAATAACGGCATTATCACATAGAGAAGTGTAAGATCCTTCTGCCTTGTATGGTATTATTACTATTTTCTTTATAATATTATAAGGAATATCTGTTTCACTACATTCTCCTCCAGGATATAATTCACAAGGAGTGCAATTATTAGATTTGATACAAGTAGGATCATAACGAGAAGTAATTTCCCAGAAATCATACAAAAGCTCTGATTCTGACTCATTAGCAATTTTAATATATACTCCTGTAATACTATGTAGTCCTCTGTTTTTTAGAGTTATGTCTAACATATTATCTTCACAAGAATAATTTTCAATTACTACATTGGTTCCTTCAGGACATCCTTCTTCTGGAAGAGGTTTTTCTGCATAAGTTCTTAAGAAATAATATGTTCCAGCTGCCAGAGCTAGAGCTAAAGTAATAAGTAAGACATAAGAAACAAGAATACTTACTCCTCTTTTATCTTTATTTTTATTCACAAACATATTCTTCACCATCTTTTTCTGTTATAGCAACAAACCAAAATCTTTCATCATTAGAAAGTTCATATTCTTTATTAATTTTTTCGCTTATTTGAACAGGATAAGGATTTGGAGGATTTAGAATTGTTTCGGCTTGTGTAGTTGTTGAATTGAAAATAATTACTTTACTAACATTACCATAAATATAGACAAGACCGAAGGCAGGATCAGTTTTTTTAGCATAATTTAGGTATTTTATTGTAAAGTCTTTGATTAAGCCAGACTCATTACTTTTATTAGTTGTATTTATTGCATACTGACTTACTCTATATGTTTCTTCTTTGTAATTCTGACACATTGTATTGAATTTTTTTTCTGTTATCCCTTCTCTTCCTGTTCTTATTGCTGTATTGAACACTGTAGCTAATCCTAGAATGATAATGCCGAGAATTACCGCAAATATAATGAAAAATTGCCCTCTTTTTTCTTGTTTCATTTTGATTTTTTATAAAAAGGGCAGGTTCGAGGATTTGCTTTTATACCAACAAGAAAGCTACCCTAACTCTTCCTCAGCCTTGCAACCCTACAAGCATCTTAACTCTAACTTAGGGCTGCCTCCTTCCGGAACTGACCCGGTTTATTAGGGCAAGATCAAGCAGGACAAGACCTCAACGTCCAAGCCAGGACTTTCGAGCAAGCATATAACGCCTCCTCTTAAGCTTGTCATAAAGCCCATTTACAAACGGCACAGGGCTAGCGTGCCAGCCTAACCTACCCAACATAAAGAATGATAAAGAACTTTTAAACATTACTAATGCGGGAGACAGGATTCGGACCTGCGCAGGCACTAAGCCACAGGATCTTAAGTCCTGCTCGTTTGACCACTCCGACACTCCCGCATAATAGACAAAAATATCAGAGACTTATAAATTTTATCAAGCAAAAATTTTTAAATTACCTCAACTTTCAAATATCATGGTAAAAAAAAGAGGTATGAGTAAGGATACTATGGATTTACTTTTGGAAAATAACATAGCATTACAAAAGACAGTAACAAACTTGGCTTTTGAACTTAAGACACTTAACAAAAAAGTCTCTTCTCTATTAAATTTATTTGAAGATGCAAGTAAGTCATTTAAAGAGATTAGGACTGAAGAGATGGCCTTAGCTCCAACAGTTGAGTCAGAAGAATTGTCAACAAAAATAGATGAACTTGTGAAACAAAACAGAACTATTGCAAGAGGCCTACTTTTGTTGGAGAAAACAGTTAGGGAGAGTAAAACTGTGATTAGAGCAGAAAAAACTAAAGAAGGATATAAATCAAAACCCTTACCAGAATTTACTTTTTAGTATTGAACTTCTAAAATGGTACAGAAGGCAAAAATAAAGAGTGAAATAGAAGTTGCAAAATCTGCAGTCAAAAAAGCAAAGATCTCAAGTAAGTCAAGTAAAGAAAAAGAATTTTTGATTTCTTTTATGAAACAATTGATGTTAGCTAAAGAAAAACAACAAGCTGAGGAAAAAAAAGAAACTAGGAAAGTTAAGAAAGGAGAAAAAACGATAGAAAAAAGAATAGTTATGGTTGAAAAAAAACTAAGGCCAAGCGTGATGAGGAGAAAAAAAATGAGACAGAAACTTAAACCTTTGACGATTGAAGAAGAAAAAATTGAAAAACCAAGAGAAAAAATAGAGAGAGTTGAAATAGCTCCAAAACCAACCCCTGAAGCAATGGAAGAAGCTCCTATTTACAAAAGACCTCTACCAACCCTACTAAAACCAGAGATTAGAAAAGACTGGCCCTTACCTCCACCAAGACCTCCAGCAAGACCGCCTGAAGAAGAGGCTATGGCCCCCCCTACAGAAGAAATGCCCTATCCTGAAGCTCCTGTTTATCCAGCTCCTGCTCCTCCAGAAAAACCTAAAGAAAAATCTATTGCATTAGTCACATTAGATTTAGGAAAATTAAATATTTTTATTAAAGATAAAACAATCTCTGTTATACAGTGTGATGGAGCAAATATTCCAATTAAAATAACTAAAGAAATTGTTAAAGAAACTAAAATTAAGTTAACTGAAGATGAGATAAGAGAAATTGTTCAGAAATTTGCTGATAGAGCTGAACAGCCATTAACTGAACCTATATTTAAGACAAAAATTAATAATTTATCAATAACAGCAATAATCTCAGCATTTGCCGGATCAAAGTTTGTTATTTCTAGAATTTCCTAGGATCAAAACCAAATGTTTTTTATTAATTTTGCGATATATTCTTGTTCTTTAATATCTTTTGCTGTAGTTTCAACTTTAAAGAAATGACCAAGACCATCAACAGGATAAATACCTAAAATTTCATCTTTAGTGATTTTCTTAATTTGTGGTAATTTTACTTTCTTAAACTCCCCACAAGTTACTCCTAAAACATAATCTATAGAATTTACTTTTTTAAAAAAGCGTATAAGTGCTTTATATTTTTCATGAGGATGACTCATTTTAATATATGGTTTATAATTTCTAGATTTCTTTTGTGGAATAAAGCTTATCAATACTTCAATCTCTTTTTTTGGCAAGAGAAGAATTTTCTCTTTATATTTAGAATCCCCACATATTCCTCTTAATTTTTCTTCAGTTTCTTTAAGTTCTTTCTTAAATTTCAATTTTTCTTTTTCTGTCTCACCACACATTGAGTCAAGAGTTTCTATTTCTTCTTTTAAATCTAATATTTTATTTTCTAAATTGTTTTTCTTAGTTTTTAATTCATTAATGTTTCTTTGCTGTTTTTCAATCTTATCATAATTTCTTAATTTTGCTGTCCAATAATTAAAATTAAAATATTTTTTGAATTGTAACATTAAAATTAAAAACTGAAGGTTATATTTAAATCTTTTTCTTGTTCTTACTTTTAAGGGATTATAAATGTTGAGACATAAGATTTATAAAAACTTCTCCTCTTTTCTTAAAATGGCAAAGGTTAAGGGACAAAAAGAAGAGAGTATGATCTGGACTGAGAAATACCGTCCTAGAGAATTTTCTGAAGTACTTGGTCATCCTGAAATTGTGAAAAGAGCCAAGGCTTTTGTGCAGAATCAAAACATGCCTCATTTGTTATTTTCTGGACCTGCAGGAAGTGGAAAAACAACCCTAGCATTAATTGTAGCAAAAAAATTCTTTGGGCCTAGTTGGAATGAGAATTTTTTAGAGCTTAATGCTTCTGATGAAAGAGGAATAGATGTTGTAAGACGCAAGGTTAAGAGTTTTGCAAGAACAAAAGCTTTCAGTGGACCATTCAAAATAATTTTTCTTGATGAATCTGATGCTCTCACTAAGGAAGCCCAGCAAGCCTTGAGGAGAACAATGGAAATCTTCACAGGAACATGTCGTTTTATCTTAAGTTGTAATATTAGCAGTAAGATTATTGATCCAATTCAAAGCAGATGTAGTGTATTTAGATTTAAATTGTTAGATAAAAAAGATACGGCTAAGATTATAGAAAGAATAGCAAAACAAGAGAAATTTAAAATTAATAATAAAGCTATAGAAAGTCTTTGTGATGTTAGCCATGGTGACTTGAGAAGAGTCATTAATATATTGCAAGCCAGTGCAAGCATTACTAAAAATATAGATGAAAATACAATTTATGAAATTATAGCAGAAGCAAAACCAGCAGACATAAAGAGCATTCTTGAACTTGCTTTGAGAGGTTCTTTCCTTGATGCGCGAAATAAACTTCTTGATGTAATGTTAAAACAAGGTCTTAGCGGCTTGGACATAATCAAAGCAGTACAAAGAGAAATATGGAATCTCAATATAAAAGAAGAAGAAAAATTAAAATTAGTAGAGAAATGTGGGGAAACTGAGTTTAGACTAGTCGAAGGTAGTGATGATTTTATTCAATTAGAATCTCTTCTTGCATCATTCATTCTTGCTAAAAAATAAATAAAAAAAGAAAAATAAATAGGAAAATGATTCCTTGGGCAGAAAAATACAGACCTAAAAAACTTAATGAAGTAGTTGGAAATTTTGAAGCCAAAAAGAAAATTCTTGATTTTATAAAGGACTTTTCTAGACAGAGAAAGAAAGCTGTGATGCTTCATGGTCCGGCTGGAAGCGGAAAGACTTCTATAGCCTATACTCTTGCTCTAGGTTTTAATTATGAGATTATTGAGATGAATGCTAGTGATTTCAGAACTAAGCAACAAATTCATGAGGTTATAGGACAGGCTTTAAAACAACAGAGCTTATTTTCAAAAGGCAAGCTGATTCTTGTAGATGAAGTTGATGGTATAACTGGAACAAGGGACAGAGGGGGCTTGAGAGAACTTATAAGATTAATATCAGAAACAACATTTCCAATAATTTTAGTAGCAAATGATGCATGGCAATCCAAATTAAGGCCATTAAGATCAAAAACACAATTCATTGAACTTAAAACAATAGATAAAGAGATTCTTTTTTCTTTACTGAAAAAGATTGCAAAAAAAGAGAAGATAAAAATTTCTGATGATGCTCTTGAATGCATTTCATCAACAGTAAAAGGTGATGCAAGAGCAGCAATAACTGATTTACAAGTTCTTTCTTCTGCACATAAGGAAATAACCAAAAAAAATGCTTTAGATTTATGTTATAGAGAAAAAGATGAGAATATTTTTAATTCTCTGAGACGAATATTCAAATCTAAAGGAGGAGTACTAAAAGCGTTTGATAATGTACAGAATATTAATAATAATGATTTATTCTTGTGGATAGATGAAAACCTTCCTTTAGAATATCAAGGTAAAGAGTTAGTTAAAGCATATGATGCTTTAAGCAAGGCAGATGTTTTTAGAGGTCGCATTAGAAGATGGCAACACTGGCGTTTTCTTGTATATATAAATGCCTTTCTCACAGAAGGCATTTCAAATTCAAAGGAAAAATCTAAGCAAGATTACACATCTTATAAGCCGCCTTCTCGTATACTTAAAATATGGATAGCAAATCAAAAACAAGCAAAAAGAAAAGAGATAGCTGAGAAACTGGCTAAAATAATACATACATCAAAAAAAAGAGCATACAAAGAGCTTCCTTTCTTAGAAATCACTTTCCAGAATAATATTCCTATCACAAACCTTTAAAAATATAAATTTGTATTTAATACTAAATAAAAATATATAAGAGAAAAATGAAAATTGCGGATTTAAAAGTCGGTCAAAAAGCAGACTTAGAAGAAGCCAAAGTTATCGATGTAGAAGAAGCCAGGACCTTTGTTCGTTTTGGTAGGCCTATTCGTGTAGCAACAGCAACTATCGAGGATGACACAGGAAAAGTGAAATTGTCTCTATGGAATGAACAAGTAGATCAAATCAGTGTTGGAGACAAGATTAAGTTGACAGATGGATTTTGTAAGGACTTTCAGGGAGAAAAACAAGTCACAACCGGAAGACAAGGAAAAATAGAAGTTATCGGAGCAGGTGAAGCTCCTAAAGAAGCTGAGACCGCTGAAGAGAAAACTGAAGAAAAAGTTGAATAAGAGAATTTTAAAGAGTTTAATTCTAGAATAAAAGAATTTCTTTCTTATCCAGATTTTTCTCTCTTTAATACTCAATGGATTTTTTTGTTTGAATAATAGAAATCTACTATAAATCTTACTTTTTATTTAAACTAAGAATATTTTAACTAAAGCTATGATTATAATTATCAAAACTATAGCCCCAAGAATGAATGGCCATGTTGGTGTTTGTTTTGTTACGGGAATTTCAGCCTGTTTAACTTCAACAACTTCTGGTTTAGGTTCTTCTTTAGGTGGTTGTGGTTTATCAAATTCTTTTATCTTAAAACCACATCTTCCACATACGTATTTTATGGTTGAACCTAGATCTAAAGCTTTTATTTCAAGAACTCTACCACACCATGGACAAATTTTTGAAGTCATATTTTTTACAAAGCCACATTATATTTAAATCTTTTGCCAATCTATTCATTGTTTTTTATAATATATTTTTAATCATAACACCTTAGAACAAGTTTTTTAAATTTAGATTTCTTTGTTAAAATGGAAAAAAGAGAAAAAGGAAAAGGGAGAGAATGATTTGTAAAATAGATATACAGTGTAAGATAAATAAATGTAAGAATAAAGGATTAAAATCTAGATTAAACACAGAATTTTCATTAAAACAAAAAAGAGTGATAGATCCAAAACTAGAATATGGAGCACACTGCGCTTGTGAGGTATATTTATATTATGATAATGATAAAGAGATAGAAAAATTTATTACTGGGATACTTAAAGAAATTCATAATATACACATCAAAAAAAATAATCAAGGAAGAAAATATGGAAAAATATCAAATTATGCTAGCTAAGTTAGGGAATAGTGATATTCTTAACAGAAAGAGTTTAGCTGGATATATTTTTGAACCAAAGTTTGATGGCACCAGAGTTTTAATATATAAGGAAGGAAATGATATTGAACTTATAAACAGAAGAGGAAAAGACATAACTTTCAAGTATCCAGAACTTTTAGAGATTCCTAGGAATATTAATTGTGAAACTTGTGTATTAGATGCTGAACTTGTTGTTCTTAATAAAAAAGGAAAGCCAGATTATAATTTATTGCAGCAGAGAGAGCAACTTGATAATAAGATGGGGATAGAATCAAGAAGCAGGACAATTCCATCCATTTTATTTGTCTTTGATGTTCTGGAAAAAAATAATAAACAGTTAATAAATAAACCTCTTGGAGATAGGAAAAGAATTCTAAGAGAGATGATAAAGAATAGCCCTTTTATCTCTCTGGCACCATACACAACAAAAGGAAGAGAATTCTGGAAACAAGTTCAAGAGCAAGAGATTGAAGGAATGATAGCAAAAGAATTAGGCAGTAGATATGAGCAAGACAAGAGAAGCTGGTCATGGCTCAAGATAAAGAGTATAGATACTTTAGATACTATTATTGTTGGTTTCACTAAAGGAAAAGATGAGAGAGAAAAATATTTTGATTCTTTAGTTCTGGCTGTTCATGTTCCAGATAAAGGTGAACTTGTTTTTATTGGAAAGGTAGAAACAGGATTCAACAGAAGCTTGTTAAAAAGACTCACAAAAAGAATTAAAAAATTAACAATAGAAAAATCAGAATTGAATGAAGAAGAGCAAAGTAAAATACAAAGTAAGATAAAAGAAAAAGTAATATGGACTAAGCCAGAGTTGATAGCTGAAATAAAATATCAAGAACTAACAAAAGATAAACTCATCGAAGAAGCTAGCTTTATGAGACTAAGATTTGACAAGAATTTAAAGGATTGTTTGTTTTTATCTTAAAAATTTAGCATACTGTATGATGTGTGTTCCTTTTCTATAATGGTTTTTGAATAAACCCTCTTTTCTGAATTTTAATCCCTTGTATACTTTATTGTTAAGTTTGTCTGTAGATATAGTTCTTGCAATAACTTTTCTCATTCTCTTCTTTTTTAAAGTTGAGAGCATCTTTTCAACTAGTCCTTTGCCAATCTTTTCATCAGAAAAAACTTCATGGCGTAGTTCAACTAAATCAAGATCTACAACAGTTGCTCTCATTGTTCCTACTATTTTTTTATTCTCAATAGCAACTACATAGAAGACACCTTTTCTTCTCAATCTCTCCCTAACAAAGTTTGATGTGAATTTTATTGGTTTGTAGTCTTTACCATATTTTTTCTGAAGTAACTTTGCAATTCCAGAAGCTTCTTTTGCTGTTGCCAGCTTGTATTTCATCATATTCTTTTAAATTCTTAAAACTTTAAAAACTCTTCTCTCCCCTATCCTCTAATGGAAAGAAAAAGGAAAAGAAGAAAAACAAAATATGAATTAAGCTGTGGAGCTGTTATTTTTCATATTTCTAAAGGACAACCAAACTATCTTCTTGTGAAATATCCTACTTACTGGGGTCTTGTCAAGGGTTTGGTTGAGCCAGGGGAGACAGAGGAACAAACAGCTTTTCGAGAATCTTTAGAAGAGGTAGGGATAACTGATTTGGTTTTTATACCTCATTTTAGAGAGACGCAGCAGTGGTTTTATCGTCTTAAAGGCCAGCTTGTTAGAAAAGAAGCTGTTTTCTTGCTTGCTAAGACAGAGACATGGAATGTAAGGATAAGTCATGAGCATGAGAATTTTAAATGGTGCACTTATGAAGAAGCAATGAAAATAATTAGAGTGAAAGGAGTTAAAGAATTACTTACAAGAGCTAATGATTTTCTAATGAAAATTCTTAAACAAAGAAATTTAAAAGATTTTTTCTAAAATATAATTTACAAAGCTTATTTTTCTTTTGCTTATATTCTGTCTATTATATTTTTCCTTAACTATATTTATATACAAACAGAACATAAAGAAGTAGACTAGCCGAGAAAAAGGCAGTTTTTGTCCTGGGAAAGGAGGGGGCAAAAAGGGGTGCTTTTCTTTTTATGCATCTTTAACATAACGATAATTACTTCTAATTATATTATAAATAGGTATGCCATAAATACTTTTTTTATGACTATATTTAGTAGTTGAATCTCTATCCATAATTTGTTCTTTAGTCATTGATTCAAGAAATATCCTTCGAATGAGTCCTCTTGCTGTTTCTAAACTACAACCAATCTCTTCTTTTATATAATCATAAAATTTTTTATCACTATCCAAACCAAAATTTTTTCCTTGTTTAATTAGATTTACTGTTTTGGATAATCTATCTAATCTATTTTTCTGGTTACAAAAACATCTCTCCCCAAATCTTTTTTTTATATTCTCTTTTGCTTTTTCAAGATTATTATTTGAAAATAAATATTTTAATCCTTCATTATTAATTTTATTATTATTAGTATTATTCATTTTTAACTAAATAAATGATAAAAGAAGATATTTAAATTTTTATGCTATTTAGTCATTATTCTTATAATATCATTATCCTTCAATTGATAATCCTTAGCCAGCCTCTTGTGTGTACGAGCATCTATTGCAGAAATAAAAGCATCTCCTATATCACTATGGACAGCATATGCTAAATCAATAGCTGTAGAGCCATCTTTTAGAAGCAAGGCATCTGGAAGAACATTATTTTTAGAATCTGTAAAATGATTTTCATTTTCTACCGGATAAATAACAATTTGTTTAAGAAGAGCAAATATAGCATGATTAAGACATGTTTGAACTCCTGTTCCCTCTCTAAATTTTTTAAGAATTTTTTCTTTAATAAATTCAAGAGCTTTTTTTTGTTTATCTGTCAGTTTATCTTCTTTTTCTGAAAATTCAATGCTTCCTGGAATATAATCTATTTTTTTATCTCGAGCAGCCTCTCTTAATGCTAATTCACTTTCAGCAGAACATGGAATAATTATATAGTTTGGAAAATCTGCCCTTAATTTATTATAATTATTTAATCCATCTGACTTATCTATTTTATTTGCTGCTATGATTATTGGTTTGCTTGATTTTCTAAGTTGTCTTACAAAAATTAAAAGTTGTTCATCGCTCCAAGATGGAAAATCATCACTCAGAGCGCAATTTTTAATTGCAATTTTAATCATATTTTCTGTGATTTTTAAACCAGAAAATTTTTCTGCAAGAAGTTCTATCGGTTTGACGTCAGTTATTTTAATTTTTCTTATTATATTTGCCCAATTTCCACCAATTATATTATAAAACCAATGATCTAATTCATCTTCCAGGAATTTTATATCATAAGAAGGGTCATAACCCTGCGTTTTTTTACCTTCTTCATTTGTTGTTCCACTAATATCTATAACATGAATAAGAGCATCAGCCTGTCTTAAATCATCTAAAAACTTATTTCCTAGACCCTTGCCTTTATGAGCTCCTGGAACTAATCCTGCTACGTCGAGAAGCTTTACAGGAATAAACCTCCATCCTTCTAAACAGAAACCATGATTTGGCTTGCATTTTATCTTGAGCTCTTGTTCTGGACATTTTACTTTAACAAACCCAACCCCTTCATTAGCTTTAATAGTCGTGAATGGATAAGATGCTATAGCTACTTCAGCAAGAGTAGAAGCTTTGAAAAATGTACTCTTACCAACATTGGGCTTTCCGACTATACCTATTAACATAAAGAAAAGAGTAAGAAAAGATTATTAAATCTTATTATTCTTGTTCTCAAAAAGAGGAAAAATGCCACATATACATCATCACCATAATTTTTTTAATTATTTTCTGAATAGGGAACTTAGCGAAGTCTATCTCACAGTAGCTGGAAGAGCTTTTGCTATAGCTTTAATAGGTGTTTTTGTTCCAATCTATCTTTTCCAGCAGGGTTTTGATATTAGGTACATATTTCTTTTTTATTCTATTGTTTCTGCTGCATTTGCACTGACAGTATTTCTTTCAGCTAAAATATCGACAAAAATTGGAATTAAACACGGAATGCTTTTATCAATGCCTTTTCTGATAGCATATTATTTACTTTTACAATTTGTTATACCTAATACACTAAATTGGATTTTCTTTTTAGCACCGATAGCAGCTGGATTGCATAGCTCTTTTTTCTGGGTAAATTTCCATACAGATTTTGCAAGATTTAGTTCAAGAAAATTTAGAGCAGAACAAGTAGCAGGTTATCAAATTTTCTGCTCTGTATTAGCTGCTCTTGGTCCTATCATTGGTGGTTTTATACTTCTTAAGTTAGGATTTAATTTTTTATTTGTTTTAGTTTCTGTTCTTTTATTTTTTTCCACTATTCCTTTATTCATGTCTAAAGAAATGTATATTCCTAAAGATTTTTCATTTAGAAGAGTGAATAGTGTAATAAAGAGAGTAGGTCTTAAAGGTTTATCTGGCTTTGTTGGCTATGCTTTGTGTGGATGTGCAGGATTAGCTTGGGTTTTGATCATGTTCTTTATTCTAAAAAATTATCTAGGTGTAGGGGCCCTTACATCTGTAGGTCTTTTTGTTGCAATAACCTCAACTTATTTTGTCGGAAAATTATCAGATAAATATAATGAAGGAATTATATTAAGAATAGGTTCTTCTCTTACTGCTCTTGGATGGTTTATCAGATCTCTTATATCAACAGTTTTGCAAGTTTTAGGTATAGGTATCTTCTTTGGAATAGTAGCTCCAGCCTCAGCAGGAGGAACAGCCTTTGATGCTTTGAATTATGATATGGCAAAAAGGAAAGATATAGCAGAAGTAATAGCAATTCGTGAAATTACTCTTCATATTTCAACAGCTTTGTTCATGTTCTTATTGTTTTTCCTAGCTAATCTTTCCCTTGCTCTCATATTTGGTGTTGTTGGTTCTTTCCTCCTCATTATTTTCTCTTTCCAGAAGAAGAAAGTTTAAAAAAAGGTTTAAAAATAAAGAATTGTTCTCTTTAATATCGGGCCCGTAGCTCAGCCTGGTTTAGAGCACTGGTCTTATATGGCCACAATCCATTCTAGGGTTGTATGACTCTAAGAGAGCCAGGGGTCCTGGGTTCAAATCCCAGCGGGCCCACTTGCCCCTATGGTGTAGAGGCCAAGCATCAAGCCCTTTCGAGGCTTAGACCCGGGTTCGAATCCCGGTAGGGGCATTTACGCATAAATTGTTCAAATCTCCGTATGGGGTGAACAAAAAATAATTCGAATCTTGGACGGGGCATTGAATCCATAAAAATTCAATGCTCCAATACGGATTTGAATTAAAAAAAAGAACTATCCTTCTTTATCTTCTTCTATTTTTTTTGCATCCAAAAATGCCGTAAATGTTTTTGATCCCAACATTCTAGAATTGTTCTTCTCTAGTAAGGATCTAATTTTCTTAATTTGTTTTTCAGAGATTTTTTTAGAAAATGCTTCCCTCACTCTACTTAATAAAAAGTCTTCAAATGATGGATAAAAAGCTAAATTTCTCACCTTAATAGACCTTCCTTTCTTTATTAAATTGCTCCCACCCCCCACAATAAAAACTCCTTTTTCTGCTTCCATTAGTGCTTCTCCTCCACCTAAAAAATCTAAAGGTTTTATTGTAGATACAAAGAAAACATTTGGAAATTTGAAATAGACAAAAAGCACATCATTTCCAGTTGCTATAGTCCCATCAATTGCTCTCTGCATATACCAAAGAAAATTCTTATCAACCTTTTTATAGTTCAATCTATTTTCCTTAAAGAAAAACATATGGTTTTGGAATTTCAGCTGAGAATTTCCTAAAAGATATTCTCTCCAATTTTTTTCTGCTTGTTCTATACTCTTTTTGAATTTTGGAAAGGACTTACAATAAGAATCCATAGATGTTTTAAGAAGTCTCCAAGAAATAGAAGTAATAAATTTATTTAAATTTTCGTTAAATGTAAATTGCTCCTGGCCATTTAAGAAAGGGTGAAATATTTTATTGGCAAAATATGTTTCATATTTAGAAAATAATTTTTCGCAGTCTTTACACAGTAATTGTTCTTTTACACCATCTTCAATTCTTTTATTTGGAGCATTAGCATTCCTAAGCCCTTTTGTTACAGAAGTTTCCTTTATCCAATCTGTTACAAATTTTGGTATGACATGGCTATTACACAAAACTCCTCCTTTTTCACATAAAGCACATATTTTTTCCATAAAAAACAATAGATCAACATTATTTAGAATTTTCTGTCATCGGTAAACTATTTAAACAACTTTTTATTAGATTGAATATGAAAAAAGAAAAAGTTAAAAAGATTCCAATATGGGTGTGGATATTAATTGGAGTTATAATAGCTTTAATTATCATAAATAATCCAATGGATATTGGCAAAAGTAGACAGGAGAAATTCTTAGAAGATCAAGGATATGAGGTAAATAGCATTTTTTGTGATTATGATATTACTAATGAAGGATATTTAGAAATGGAAACTTATGGAGATCGAGAGGATCAAGTAGATTCTGGGTTTATTGCCTTGAATACATATTGTCCAAATGTTGATAATTTTGGTGTGATGATTATTGAGCCGACTAAAAGGTGTTTATATAGAATGAATATTGATTTATATCGTGCGTGGAGTGGAGAGGACTATGATGAAGAAAAATTAAAGAATTCTATTGAGTTTTTGACATGGGAAGGACACGCAAAAAAAGAATTTCAGAAATCAAGTCCAGATCCAATGGTAATTTTATATTACAATGAATACCTAGAGGAAGGATTAACACCTAGCGTTTTATATGACATAATATTATTTAACTTCGAATTAGATCATCAAATATGTAAGGAAAAATAGCAGATTATTTATACTAGTATATCTTTTTATCATTAACATAATAAAAAGAGAGGTAAAAGCAAGAAAATAGCTTGAAGTATAACCAATAGGTCAAATCTCTCATGGGGCATTGCCACAAAGTCGAATCCCCACATGGGCATTGTCAAAAAATTGGGGTTTTGCCACCCCGGCAGGGGCATTTAAAATGTTATCTCTAGATCAAGGTTTTAGATTAATAAGTTTAGCAAGAAATTCTATAGAATCTTACTTTTTAGATCAAGAAATAGATTTTGATGAAGAAAAAAAAGAATTCCCAAAGAGTCAAGGTGTTTTTGTTACACTAAATAAATTTCCTTCTCATGAACTTCGCGGATGTATAGGTTTTCCTTATCCTATCAAACCTCTAGCTGAGGCAGTTGTTGAGGCAGCAAGAGCAGCTGCTTTTTCTGACCCAAGATTTATACCTTTAGAAAAAGAAGAAATTGATAAGATAGTAATAGAAATATCTGTGCTTACAGTTCCAAAACAAATTAAAGCCAAGGGTCAAGATATTCTAAAAGAGATTGAGCTAGGAAAACATGGTTTAATTGTTCAGACATTTCATTTTTCTGGCTTACTATTGCCTCAAGTGCCAGTAGAACAAAAATGGAATACTTTAGAATTTATGAAAGCAACGTGTGTCAAAGCTGGCTTGCCTATAGATGCTTGGATTAAACCAGAAACTAAGATTTTCAGATTTCAAGCTCAAATTTTTTCTGAGAAAGAACCAAAAAAAGAAGTTGAAATAAAAACCTAGGCTTCAGCAAAACCTATCTTATAACAATTAATTCTATTAAACGCTTTCATAAATTTCTCATGATCTTTTATTTTAGAAAGATCATTAATTTCTAATAGTATTCTATCCATAGTATTTACTAATTTTTCCTTTATCTCTTCATGATCTTTAATCTCAGCAATGTTTGTTCCTGCCACTTTTTTCAAATCACCCATTATTTCAATAATAAAATTTATGACATTGTCTCCAAGCATAAATCTCCTATACATTTTTCCATTATCACTTAAGTTTTCTATTGTTATATTATAGTTAAAAGAAACATCTAATATTTTCTTGCCAAGATTTAAAGTCTCGACTCTAAACTCATCAATTGAAATTTTTGGAGGAATTATTTCTTTCATCTTTCAATATCTTATTATTAAATTTGTTTTTTATAAACCTTACGTTCCTGTATAACAAAACTTATTAACTTTTCTTAACTTTTCTTGTTTAGTTTAGGATTAAAATGAAGATTTCAACTGGGTCTCATTATTTAGATGAATGGCTTGTAGGTGGATATGACAAAGATATAATCACAACTTTTTATGGGCCAGCAGGAAGTGGTAAGACAAACTTATGTTTAATGGCGGCAGCAGTCATAGCTGCCCAAGATAAAAAAGTTGTATATATTGATACAGAAGGTGGTTTCTCTGTCTCAAGATTACAACAACTAATTTCAACAAATATTATGAAAAATATTTTCTTGCTCAAAGCAACAAATTTTTCTGAGCAGAGGGAGGCTTTCAATAGACTTCTAGACTTGATAAAGGAAGATATTGGTTTGATTGTTGTAGATAGTATGGTTATGCTATATAGGTTAGAGCTTGGACAGGCAAATCAAGAAAAAGACAAGGAAAAGATTAATATCATTAATAGAAGCCTTACTAGACAAATGAGAATTCTTAATGAGATAGCAAGAAAAAAACAAATACCTGTCTTAATAACAGACCAAGTATATAGTGAATTTATTTCAAGAGAGGATTTTGAAGCTGGAAAACCAAAACCAGTATCTATGGTCGGTGGGGATATAATGAAATACTGGAGTAAATGCATTATTGAACTTCAGAATCTAGGTCAGAATAAAAAAAGAGCAATACTGAAAAAACACAGAAGCTTGCCTGAAAAAGAACTTATTTTTATGATAATAAATAAAGGAATTTTTAGTGAAAAACAAAAACGTAAATTCTTTAGATTCTTTTGATTTAAACTTACTTTTAAATGACAACAAAACGAAATGTTTATAAATATAAAGGCTTTACTAGATTGATGGAAAATAAAACCAAAACAGCTTTGGCTTTGACAGCTGCAGGTTTAATTCTAATACCAACAATTTCTGAAGCAGTGACAGCTATTACTAGATATGTAAATGATTCATCTCCACAAGATACTACAAAATCTTGGAGACAGGGATTACCTGGAGAGACATATGGTTCTCCTAATGAGCAGGGAAAGATTTATCTTCCATTCCATGGCGGATGGACTCCTTGGCCACATATGGGAGATACGATTAGCAATGAAACATGGAATGGTAATAACAGGGTATTTGGTAAGGTGATTATAAATGATGATGTATCAAAAGGACTAGAATTATTCTATGACAATCAGTCTGATACATTGTTAGAGCATGCACCAAATGTAAGAAAACTTATAGATGAAACAGGTCTAACAGATCCAATACTAGCAATATCTTATAAAAATAACAATCCTGCATTACAATGTACTACAGCATTAGATACTGCATTGAATGGACATTTTTTCCATGCTTATCCTATTGGAGCTTTAGATATAGAACCTGGAGATTCAATCACAACAGAATTCACAAAAGGTTCAACAATAATTCCAGTCACTTTTGAAGTCGATACAGCTCTTGGGCAAGCACAATTAGTTGCTGACACAATAAAGTTTCAATCAACAGGGATAAAAGAAAATTTAGAAAACAAATTACATGAATCTTTAATCATAAAACCAAATCCAGCAACTAACTACTTAACATTTGGAAAGAATATTGAAGGCTTCTTATATGATGCTTCTGGTAAGAAAGTCTTAAGCATTAATTCAGATAGACTAGACTTAAGAAAAGCAGATATATCTTCAGGAATTTATTTTGTAGTTCCTGATAAATATAAGATACAAAAGCCAAAGAAAGTAACAATCATAAGATAATTATTTTTTAGATTTCTTTTTCTTTTTTCTTTTTTTAGTTCCAACTTTTTTTCTAGTTTTTTTTACTTTTGTTTTATCTGTCTTATCTGCAGTTTTATAACATGCAGGATTAAAACAAAATTCCCATGGGGGTCTACCCTTCCTGATAAGAATAAGAAGTGGGAAACCACAATTATTACATTTTTTATCACTCACTTTAATCAAGCCATACTGTGGAAGAGGAAAGGTTGTTTTACATTTAGGATACTTATCACAACCCGCAAATCTCTTGCCCCTTTTGCTTCTTAACATAATAAGATTACCTTTCTTGCATACAGGACATAAAAATAATGTGTTTGCTTTTTTCTGTTCTTTCATGATTTCTTTATGCGCAGAAAGAAGCTCTTTCCCTATCTCCTCTTCATGTTCCTTAAATTGTTTTGATATTTTTGTTAGAATTTGTTTAGCTTCATCAATAATTTTCTTTTCTTTCTTCTTTATTTTCTCTACTGATTTTCCCCCTCTTATACTATCCATCTCTTCTTCAAATTTTCTTGTAAGCTTTTCATCAAGTATCGATGGACAGTTTTTTTCTAAAGCAAGAGCAACATTCATTCCAAGTTTTGTTGCTTCTATCTGCCTGCCTGTAATATAATTTCTTTTATAGAGAGTATCAATAATATTAGCTCTAGTTGCTTTTGTTCCTAACTCTCTTTTTTCTAATTCTGAAATGAGACTAGAAGCACTATAACGTCTTGGAGGTTGAGTCTCTTTTTCCTCTATTCTTACATCTTTAACTTTAATCTTTCCATTCATATCAGGAATTTCTTTAGTCTCTATTTTTGCTGGGTAAATATTAAGCCAGCCTTTATTCAGAATTTGTTTGCCCTGAGCAGTAAATTCATATTTATCAATATTTATAGTTATCTTCTTATGTTCTATGATAGCATCTTCACTAAAGCACGAAATAAATCTCTTAACAATTAAATTATAAACCTGTTTTTCTGTTTGAGTTATTTTTTTGAATTTTTCTCCTGTTGGATAAATAGCTGGATGTGCTGGATCTATTTTTCTTCCCTCAACAGGTCTACTTCTTTTAGCATGAACAGTTAATTTTGGATAGATTCTGTCCAATTTATCTAGAATTCTTTTATATCCTATGGTAAAAGGTAGCTTCTGAGAAGAAGTTCTTGGATAACTTATTAAACCTCTTAGATAGAGTTTTTGTGCTACAGCCAAAGTTTGTGTAGGTGTAAGGCCAATGAGTTTATATGATTCTATTTGTAGTGTAGTTAAGTCAAAAGGCGGAAAAGGCCATAGATTTTTTTCTTCCTTATCTGTTTTTGCTTCCCCACTTTTTCCTTTTAATTTTTCAAAAACTTTAGTTTCTTTTTTCTTTGTGATATTTTTAGGATATTTTACTTCTAATTCGTGTTTGTTTTTTACAAGAAGAAAGACATTCCAGTAAGGTTCTGACTTGAATGCCTGGATTTCTTTTTCTTTAGAAACAATTAATGCAAGAGTTGGACCTTGCACGCGACCAATGCTAAGAATCTTAAATGCTCCAGCTTTTTTCATAGCTTGCATTAATGCCCTGCTAAGATTAATGCCATAGAACCAGTCTAGATGGTGTCTTGTTTCACCAGCATAAGCCTGTCCAAAATCTACATGTGGCATGATATCTTTATAACTTTTGATTAGATCTAGTTTAGTGAGAGTTGAAAATTTCATTCTCTTAGCATCTTCTTTCTCACATAAAAATCTAAGAGCATTAAAGCCAATTAATTCTCCTTCAACATCATAATCACATGCAATTATAAAATCAGATGCTTCTTTGGAAAAGTGTGAAATAACATTAATATATTTTTTTACAAAACCACTATAAGCTTTCCATTCAATATCAAAAACAGGCCAATCCTTGCTAGTGTTTTTCTGGACAAGGCCAAATAAATGTCCGACAGCACTAACAACAATAAACTTCTCCTTACCTCTATTAACTTCCCAGTATGGAACACCAGCAATATTTCTTTTTACAGGAGCAATTTCAGCTAAAGCATAGGCTATTTTCATGGCTGCTTGTGGCTTCTCACATATTACTAGTATATGACTCATGTTGTGTTAGAAAAAGTAAGATTATTAAAAACTTTCCTATTTTTTTATCTTATCTATGACTGAACCAGAAAACAAACTTATCTTTTTCTTTTCTATCAAAACGACAAAATCCAAAACGCTCGAATTGTATTATTTCTCCAGCTTTTAATTTCCTGATTCCATTCTCAGCCAGACCTTTCATAACTATTGAATCAGGCATCAATATTTCTGTCTTGACTAAATCTTTTTGTATAGGAAGCCAATGAATGAGTTTAGCTCCTAGTTCTGGTTTATGTTCCTTAGAAACGAACTTGAAATTCTTAAAATTAAACAGATTCATAAAACGATATGTTTTTCCCTTACTAATTTTTTTATAGTCATCTTTGGAAATATAGAAATCTTGATATGTTGTAAAATTTCTATCCCCTCTCTTAGAATAATCTGGATGTAAATGCATTTTTGTTTTTAATTTCTCAGCATCTTTTATTCTTATCTTTACAGGATCTGCAATAAAAAAATATCTATCACTTGATTCGACAAATTTTTTGTTTTCTTTATAGAGGGCTTCTATAGGCACAGTTATTTCTGTCTGAGTTATTCCAAATTGTAATATGAATACTCTAAGTGCTTCTTTCTTTATACCTCTTCTTTTTAAAGATTGCAGAGACCATGTTCTAGGATCATCCCAACCAAAATATTTTCCTGTTGCAATTTCCTTCTGAGATTTGCTCTTACTTAATTTAGCTCCTTCAAATTGCAAAAGGCCTGTGTGAATAAATTCAGGATATTTCCATTTAAAAATGTCAAAGATATATTTTTCCATATCTGTTTCAATCATTAATTCCTTTCCTCTCAAAACATGTGTTATTCCAAGAAGTTTATCATCTATAGCCCAACTCATCTCAAGCATAGGCCAAACTTTATATTTATTTCCCGTCTTTGGATGTTTTCTCTCTGATATTCTAAAAAGAACCCTATCCCTGAAAGCAGGATTCTTATCTTTCATACTTGTCTTTATTCTAAGTGTGGCTTGATGTTCTTTATATTTTCCTTCTAACATCTCTTTCCAATGTTTTAGGTTTTCTTTTGGACTTACTTTACGATGTTCACACTCTTTTCCCTTAAATCTATTTTTATGTAAGGTTTCAGCATCACAGAAACAGACATATGCCTTATCTTTTTTTATCAAATCTTCAGCATGCTTGTAATATAATTTTAACCTATCTGATTTATAGATTATTTTTTTATTATACTTAATATCTAACCAATTAAGCCCTTCTGGGATTAATCTATAAGCTTCCTTGACAATCTTTTTTTCTTCACTTCCTATAGTATCATCAACAACAAGAAAAAGTTTACCTCCATACATCTTAACATACTCATCATTAAGAATTACAGGACGAGCATTTCCAATATGTAAAGGTCCAGATGGATAAGGAGCAAGCCTCATAATCACTTTTTCTTTTTTTGCTTTAGGCAATTGTGGTAGACCCTCTCTTTCTTTTCTCTTTTTTACTAGTTTGTTAAGTTCTTGAAATTCTTCTTCTTGCTCTTTTTTGTTTAAAGAGTTAACTTCCTTGACTATTTTTTGGATTTTTGGTAGAATAGATTTTATTTGTTCTTTTCTTAAACCCTCTTGGAACAATTTTGGTAATACTGCTCCTACTTGTGCTTTACCATCATGGGTTATTGCATTAGCAAGAGCATAAGCAAGAATCTTCTTTTCACCTATTTCTTTTTTCATATTAGTTTAAAGTTCAAAAGCTTTAAATAGATTATTCTTTTTATTCAAATATGGCAATTAAAACAACGAATATTCTTTTGACAATTCTTATTCTTGTGATAGTAGCAGTATTTGTTACAGTGCTTTTTGTTTTCAAACCATGGCCTTCTGATGGAAGAACTATTGATGTAAATGGAAATGCTGAATTAGAGAGACAAGCAAAAATAGCAACCCTTTATTTAGGTTATCAAAATACAAATGAAAATGCACAAGAAGCTGAGCAAGAGAATGCAGAAACAATTGCAGCAATTAAAAAGGCTTTAGTCAATGAGGGTCTTTCAGAAAGTGAGATAGAAACAGACTCTTATAATTTATATCCAGAGTATGATTGGCTTCAAGGCACGAGGAATCTTAAAGGGTATAGGGTTAACCACAGATTAAAGATAAAGATTGAAAATTATACTAACATTGGAAAATTCATAACAGCAGCAGTAGGCTCTGGAGCAAATTTTGTTGATAACATTCAATATTCTTTATCAGATGAAGAAATGAATGAACTTAAAGAAGAAGCTCTTAAAAAAGCTTCAGAAAACGCAAGAACAAAAGCAGAGAGCATAGCTCAGGGTTTAAACTTAGAAATTAAAGGTATAAAAACTGTTCAAGATACCACATGGGATTATAGACCTTGGATTTATGCAGTAGATTATAGGGCAAAGACAATAGGTGGTGAAGGTGGAGAAATTGAAACACCAACATCAGTAGAGATAGGAAAAGTTACAGTAAGTGCATCAGTTCATGTTGTTTTTGAAGCAGCTTAAATTTTTTCCTTACTTTTTCCTTTTTTTATTTCTTCTTTAAAAGAAAAACTATGAGAATTATAACACCAATAAGATTACTAATATCAGCAATATTAAAAGCAGGGAATGGAATAAAACTAAAAGTTAAGAAATCTGTAACATAACCAAAATAAATCCTATCAAATAAATTACTTAATGTTCCGGCAAAGAGTAAAACTAAACCTATATAAAAATAATTGAATTCTTTTGTTCTAAAATATAAAAATGCAGTAAAAAATAATACTATGAGTGCGATAAGTATTAAAAGAACTCTAGTCCATCCAAAAACACTAAAAAGATTGAAGGCAGCTCCATAATTAATTGATTGTCTTATACATAGAATAAAACAACCACTAATAAAATTTGATAATAATTTAGTATATCTATCGATTACAAAAACAAAACATACAATAATTATAAAAAAGAAAAGTTTTATTTCACCTCCCTCTCTTTCTATTATATTCTTACTCACCTTCTTTTTTTTCATTTTGACTAATATTTTAAGTCTACTCTTCTCTCGATTCTTTCTAGTTTTCTTTCTATAAGTTCAAACCTATCTATCAAGGTATCTATTCTTCTGTTAAGTCTTTCTATTTTTTCTGGATCGATTCCTGAAACAGCCACATGACTCGTGTCGCTAGTGCTTGCTGCGCTTGCTAAATTCCCAAGAAAACCAGTATCAGTTTCTGTATCTGTGATCTGAGTTGCCTCTTGTAGCATTCTTGTTCTATTTTGTATCTCGTTAAGCTTTCCCAAATCAATAACTGCCTCATTTTTTGGTTTCTTTTTTTTGAATATTTTTCCAAAGACCATGTTATTATGAATACTGAATATTTTTTAAATCTTTGTTTTGCTACCACCGAAAGTAATAAAAATAATCTCTACTTGATTTTCTCATGACAGAAGAGAAAAAAGAGGGCTTTAAAACTACATCTGATATCATAGCTGAAATAAATCCTAAGTATGAGCAACCAGTATGGGAACACAAAATTGTTTATGATAGCCCCGCAGAACAACTTGAACCTGTTTATTTTTGGATCGTAGAATTCATGAGAGATCTTGGTTTTGAAGTAGAGAAGATTATTGATAATTTTGCAGCTTCTCCAGGAAGCGGTTATTTTGCAGAGATGGGTCAAAGAGCAAAAATAATGCAAGAAGAGGGGATGAAAATAATGGGAACAGTTGGGGCTATGATTAGAAGTTTGATTAACTTACTTTATGATCTTAGGGAATTTGAAGTAAGGTTAAAACAATATGATCTTACTAGCAGTAAAGATCCTAAAGAACAAGAGGTTGGAATTCTTGGTCTTAAACAAATATGGCTAGAGAAAGTTGACAAGCAGAGAATAGGTAGCATAGACACGCTTGCAACACAGCTAGGTTTTTCCACTATTAGAGATGCTTTCATGGTTGCCAAAACTCCAGAAGAGGTTGACAAGATGGATTTAAATGATAGGGTAAAAAGGGTTCTAAAACCAAGAGTTGCTGAATTTCTAGCATGGAAGGAAAAGAGTGAGTCTGAACTTCGTAAGAGATATGAGGTAGAAAAATCATGGGTAAAAAATCAAGTAGGAACTTTAAAAATTTACACTAGATGGGCAAAACCCTATCTCAAAGTTGCCAACGAACTTATGATGAAAGAAAAGACTAGAGAGCCTGCTCTAGTTAAGGCTTTTAATATAGTCCTTTTAGAGCTATGTCTTTTTGGTAAGAATACTGTAAATATAGTCAAGGAAGTTGATTCTGGAAATTTACCAAAAAATTTTAGAAATTTAAAATTAAAGAGAGATTATCATTCTTGTGTTCTTGTAGATTTTGTTTTTAGAGGCACACCTACAAGAACACCACAAGGACATTATGTTTTTGGTGGTCGTGCAGAAATAAGTTTTAAGGCATATACCATGAATGATCATGAAATTGAAGTTATGAATAAAGAATTAGATAAAGAAGATTTCAAAGATGCATTAAGGTTAGTAGAAAGTGTTACAGAAGAAAGTCTTTCTCATATGCTTGAGGATATAGAGCATTTTATAGGAGAAGATAAAAAGAAAGAGGAAAAGCCTAAAAAAGAGGAAGAAAAAAAGAAAGAGCTTGAGATAGGCAAGATCAAAAAAGATAATTTTGAAGAGTCTATTGTGAGGGCTCTTGCAGAAAGAACAGCAGCTGAATTATGTTATAAGATTTATGATATTTATAAGAAAAGTCATGGAATGGCTTCTTTTGGTCCACCTGAATTTGAAATGCCAGAGAGATGGCAACCTAAATAATTTAAAATTCTAAATAAAAATGGAAGATGAAAATGAAAAAACTGATGAGGAAACAGAAGAACAAGAGGAGCAAAAAGAAGAAAAAGAGAAAGAAGAAAAAGATAAGCCAAAAGAAGAAAAAAAAGAGGAAAAGAAGAAAGAAGAAAAAAAAGAAGTAAGAGAAATTCCTTCTGAACAGGTGCAAGAATTTAGGTCTAGAAAACCTATCATACCTATTCTAGAAAAAGATGAATCTAGAACTGGAAGACTTGAAGATTCTTTAGCTGAAATTCCAACTAAAAAAGAAAAAAAAGAAGATAGAAGATATGATACACATACTGGTTATGCCAGTACAAGTGAAGAAGAAAGAAAATATGTTGAAGAAAAGGGAAGAGAAGAAGAAAGAGCGAAAGAAATTACTCCAAGAATAGAAAGAGTTACAGAATTCTTACCTAAAAGAAGACCTGAGATGACTATTCCTATTCAGAGAGAAGAACCTGAAAGAAGGGAAAAAATAGGAAATCTAGAAGAGACACGAGAATTTGTCAAGTATGATGATAAAGCAACAAGAGAGCCCTTTGAAGAGGAATTAGATTGGCGTAAAAGAGAAAGAAAAATTAAAAAGTATAAAGGACATTAAATATATATGGCACAAGAAAAATACAAATCCCTTGAATCATTTTATACAGGCAGCTATGGTCCTCTTGATCCTACTTATGGTCCTTTATTTATTGGATACAGAGTTCCTACATCTGAAATAGGATCCCCAACTTCAATAAAAACAGGAAATCAGATAGCTGAGGTTTCATCAAGATTAAGCGAGGGTATGAAAACTATTGAACTTCAGCCTTTCAGCAGTGAGATGGGTACGCCAGGAGTTGAGGTGATGCCAAAACAACACTGGACAGAAATCAAACAGCTTGGAAAACTTGCTGGGGCAACTTTTTCCTTACATGTTCCACCATCTATTGATCCTGCGGGCTTTACTGAGAGGGGTTGGAGTGAAAGTGTAAGACAACAATCTGAAATACAATTCAAAAAAAATATTGAAAGAGCTCATGAGATAGATATAAACGGAAATATTCCTGTTGTGATTCATGCAACTTCTGGAATACCATCAATGCTAGCTCCAAAACCTGAAGAAGCTCCAATAACAGAAGAAGATATGGTTAATGTTGTGAGCAGAGAATCTGGTCAGCTGACAGGCATTAGAAGGGAGAGAAGATATGATCCAGAAAAAGGATATTATTGGATTAATCCAGAAGAGCAGATTAGAGAGCAGAATAGAAAAGTATGGGACAGGACTTTCAGCTCAATTGCCTGGGAGAATTATAGAGCAGGTGATATAATTTCAGGAACTGCACCTATAATTCAACCAGTTCTAAAAGATATAAAAGAAAAGAGGATAGACCCAGAAGAACTTTTACCAGAACAGCGGAGGGCTTTAGATACATTAAGTATGGGTCAGGTAATATATGATGATATTGGCGCGCACCTAAGGACCTTTTATAATGATGCTAATAGGCTTTGGGATGAAAAAACAAGAGAGAAACATAAAGATGAACTTGAGAAAATTAAAAATAACCTAAATAGAATACAGACAGAAAATCTGACAGAGACAAATCCTATTGAAGCTACTAAAAGATACAATGAAGTCATAAGAAGATTTCAGAATGTCATAAAAGAAGACCCACCTGAAATTTATCAATCTACTGATAAATTTTCTAGAGATAAGACTAAAGAGACTATTGCAAATACAGCTCTGCATGGTTATCAAAAATTCGGGGAAAAAGCCCCTATGATAGCTGTGGAAAATTTCTTTGCTGGGACAATCTTTAGTGAGGGAGAAGAACTTGCTAACTTAATAAAAGACAGCCGCAAGGAATTTATAGAAAAAGCAAGAGATTCAGGAGTCAATGAATCTAGAGCAAGAGAGGCAGCAAATAAACTTATTGGAGCAACATGGGATACAGGTCATATAGGTCTGCTTAGGAAGTTTGGTCTTGGAGAAAAGAAAGGCAAATATGATGAAAAAGAATTCAAAAAAATTATAGCTGCTCAAACTAGAGCTGTAGCTCCTTTTGTAAAACATGCTCATCTGACAGATAATTTTGGTTTTGCAGATAGCCATTTACCGCCAGGAATGGGAGATATGCCTATTAAAGAGGTTTTAAGAGAATTAGAAAAAGCTGGATTTTCAGGAAAAAAGATTATAGAGGCAGCTGCTCTTCCAGTTATATTTAAAACATCTCCAGTGCCTCCTACTCTTGAGGCTCTTGGTTCCCCTTTATATGGAATGGATATGCAACCATACTGGAATCAAGTAAGAGGAGTTTATGGCATACCAGGAGGCTATTCAGCTGGATATGGTATGATGCTTCCAGAACAACATGTTGGTACTTATGGAGCAGGCTTCGCTTCCTTACCTATGGAGCTGGGTGGACAGATGCCAGGTAAAGGAAAAAGATTCTCAGGAACACCAATGGAGTAAATCAAAAAAAACAAAAATAAGAAACTTTAAAAAATATAATTATTTAGATAATAAATAAAAGAGGTAAAAAATGCGGAAGAAAAAAGTAAAAAGTCCTAAAGTTCCTAAAGTACCAAAAATAGGACAGCCAAAAGTTACAAAGAAAAGCGAGAAAGAATTTCCAACTTTAAGGATTAAAGAAGAGAATGATATAGCTTATGATTTTGCAGTTAAAACATATGAAAAATTTGGTAAGGTAATTAAGTCAATAATTTTATTTGGTTCAGCTGCCAAAGGTAAGATGAAAAGAGGCAGTGATATAGATATTATTGTTTTGATTGATGATTGCACTATATTATGGGATGCTGAACTTATTGCATGGTATAGAGAAGAGTTAGGCAAATTGATTAAAGCAAATCCCTATAGAAAACCCTTGCATATTAATTCTGTCAGGCTAAGCACTTGGTGGACTGAAATGATAAGAGGAGAGCCTGTTATCCTTAATATAATAAGATGGGGCCAGCCATTGATTGATTTTGGCGGTTTTTTCACACCCCTTAAAGTTCTGCTAGCCAAAGGTAAGTTGAAAAGCACACCAGAGGCTATTTATGTTATTTTACAGAGAGCCCCTTTTCATTTAGCAAGAACAAAAGCCTCTTTACTTAATAGTATAGAAGGACTTTATTGGGCAATGGTTGACGCAAGCCATGCAGCATTAATAGCAGCAAAGAAAATGCCGCCAAGCCCAGAGCATGTCGCAGGTCTTTTAGAAGAAACTTTTGTAAGAAACAGAACTTTACATTCAAAATATGTTTCTTGGTATCGTGACCTTCATAAGATAGCACATGAGATTCTTCATGGATCTAGATCAGAAATTTCAGGAAGCAAAGTAGAAGAGTGGCAGGGTAAGACAGATCTATTTGTAAGAGAAATGGCTAAAATAATAAACAAAATAATCAGTAAAAAATAAAAATAAAAATAAAAATAAATAAAAAAATCAAATTTATTTCATGTTTGGAGATTTTATCTTGTCAACAGCTTTATAGAGTTGTCTCTTAGCTTCATATAATGTTCCTCTTGCATATAATGAAGCACGGTCAGCATTGCTAAAAGCATCTGCTTGATCAGCCATGTTATCAAGACCACTAACTACATGATCTTTGAACTGTCCTACATCTTTCTTCATTAATGCAAGATCTCCTTTCCAACCCTGAAGTGCTTGCCTATAAATTTGATGTATTTTTGTTAGTTCACTATATTTCTGGCTCTCTTTTAAAGCAGGTAAACTAGTTAAAAGAACTTTTAGTTCATTGTTATTATAACTATCAATTAATCCATCATATGTGACTCCTTCTATTAATTGATTTTGGTATATTTCTTCTTCTTCCCTAGCTGCTTTTTTTCTTGCTGCATCAGTAGCTCCATAGTACCACAATGGATTATTTTTTCTTCTAATACCTAAGTTTTCTACAAGAGTTGGATTTGAAGGCGCTGTTTCAGCATTTTCTCTAAGACCATGTGTATCTAAGTAAGCTCCGATTATTTTTTCTAAATCTTCTTTTTTTGCTTTTGTCATTTTTTTAATATCATTTAATTTATAATACTCATAAGATTTTGACCTTTATAAATCTTTCTATCTGTCACCATAAGAGAGTGGTAACAGAAATACAGAAAAAAGATTTAAAAGCACATATATCGAGATAATAGTATGTTCAAGAAGAAAATCAAGTGCAGATGTGGAAAGAAAATAAGTTCAGAATTTAGCTATTGTCCTTTCTGTGGCAGAGTGCTTAAAGAGGTAAAGGATTATGAGGAACAGCATGAAAAAGAACTGAAGAGTATGGAGAAGAGTTTTGATGAGGCGTTCAAAATGCCTTTCTTCATCAAATTTCCTTTTAAAAAACTTATAAGAGATATAGATAAACAATTTAGAGAATTAGATAAAAATATAGGGGAAGCAAAGATGAAGAGAACAAACATACCTGTTCATTCTCAAGGTATAAGCATTAAAGTAGGATCTTCTCCAGATGGCCAACCAGTTATTAAAGTAAGACAATTTGGACCAGGTCAGAAGATCCAATTGCAACCAATCAAAGAAATCAAACAAGGAGGAAAATCTAACAAATCTACTAAAAAAGAAGAAATCAAACTTCCTACAAAAAAATTGACTAAAGCTCAGCAAGCAAAAATAGCCAAGTTACCAAAAGAAGAACCTAAGACTCAAGTAAGAAGATTGACAGACAAGATTATTTATGAAATTATTTTGCCAGGAGTAAAGAATGAGAAAGAAATCATGATAAACAAATTAGAAAACAGCATTGAGATAAAGGCTTTCACAAAAGATAAAGCTTATTTTAAGTTAATTCCTGTATCTTTACCAATAAAAAATTATTATCTTGAGAAAGACAAGCTTATTCTTGAATTAAAGCCATAAACCATAAACCTAAAATTTTTAAATAACTTTAGTCTTATATTCTAATGAAAAGAGGCCTGGCTTTTGTATTTTTATTTGCATTTATTCTTATTGCTAGTTCAGTTCTTGCTTATAATGGCTATGGCTATTCTAATTATGGGATGCCATCTATTTCAGACCTTGCGCAGAGCGAATGGGTTAATGCAGCCTTGTTATTTGTATTAATCTTTGCAGTATGCTGGTTTGTTCTAGAGCAAGTTTTTCATACTAGCAAAGGTGCTGCTTTTGTTGTTTCCATAGTTCTTGCTCTTATGGGTTCTTTTGGAACAATTTATTATTATGGTGTTATAATTCCTCAAGTTGGTTGGTGGGTTGTAGGACTTTTTATTGCTGTTATTCTTGCAATCTCATGGCAACAACTCAGAAAAAAAGGATCTTTATTTTGGATTATCTTAATTGCTCTTGCTTTGTTATGGCTTATATGGTTAAGATCACAATTCTGCCCTTATATTTTTCCTTATATGGTTTGTATAATTTTAGATGTAATAACAATTGCTATAATTATTGTTATTCTTTTCAAACTTCTATCAAAATATATTACAAGATCGCGTGAAAGATTAGGTGCACAAATATCAAGAAAAAAAGAATTAAGAGGAATAGAAAAAGAAGAGGAAGCAAGAAGAAGAGGAGAGATAAAAGCATTTAAGGAAGAAGCTAAAAAAAGAAGAAAAGAGAAAGAAAGAATAAGAAAGTTAGAGGGGAAGCAAAGAATAAAAGAAGAAAGAAAAATGAGAGAAAGAGAAAAACGCAGGAAAAAAGAATTAGGAAGGATTGAGAAAAAGGAGAGAGAGAATAGAGGACAGGAACAAAAAAGAACTGAAATTATAAGAAGACAAAGATCAGCATCTGAACTACAAGCAAAATGGAATCATTATCAGATAAAATATGAAGAAGAATGGAATAGATATCAAGATAAAGCACGAAGAGAGGGTTTGAGAAGAGGTATGCCTTCTGGAAGTTCTCCTGAAGGTCATAGAAGACATAGATACTTACAAGCAATGAAAGCAGTAGAAAAGATAGCAAAACAAAAAGGAATAAGATTAAGAACAACAAAATAATAATTATAATAAATAAATTAAATAAAAAAATAAAAAAATGAGACCAAAACCAATGTTATTTTTGTTCGGTCTGATAGTTTTAGCAGTGAGTTTGATAGGCTTGGCATTTAATTTCAATTTCACACCAGGAATAATTGCAAGATTTCCAGCAGATCCTAGAGTATATTTTGGGATAACAGCAATTCTAGGAGCGATAGCATTAATAATTGGGATTAAGAAAGGTTAGAAAAAGCTCTTGAGATCTTTTTGTTTAGCAGCTTTTTCATAATCTGCAACTCTTTTCAAAGCATTATTAACTCTATTTTCAGAAAAATCATGTTCTTTACATAATAATTCTCTAACTTTTTCTTCATTCACTTTTTTAAATTCAATCTTATATTCTTTCTTAACATCTGGTTTTTTAAACAGAGAAAAAATTTCTTGCCAATCAAATTCTGGCTTTGGAATCTTACCTTCATTAACTAATTTATCAAGAGCCTGGAAAAGTAAGACTGGCTGCTTATATGTCTTGACAAGCTGTAAAGCTCTTTTAGGCCCTATACTTTTAATTCCTTGTGGATTAAAATCTGTTCCAACTAAGATGCCAAGACAGATTAGTTGATCATGATTAATCTGTAAGAAATTCAGGACATTGTCAAGCTCAATCATTATAGGACTTATAGAAACATAAGCTCCACTTGATGTACGTCTTTTTCTTGCAAGAGTTAAATTTTGCACAAGTTTAGTGGCTCCGAAAAGCAAAGAGTCATAATCCTGGCTTGCAACAGTGTAAGCATCTTTGTATTTAACCATATGAGAACATTGGGCTTCTCCTTCACTAGGCGCTTGAACAACTGGCAAGCCTAATGTTTTTAACAATTCTTTACTCTCATCAATCATCTCATCATTTAATCTTAGGGTTTGTCTAGACCACTTAAACATTTCAGCCTCAGAACCTTTTTCCTTAGCTTTTTCATATCTTTCTCTAGCTATTTCTTTTCTTTCTGCTCTCTTCTCTGTTGTTTTCTCTTTTAGCTTAGGAGGCTTACCGTCAAAAGCATAAACTAATTTAAGACCTTTAGTCATCAGATTAGTGGTTCTATAGAAAAGTCCAGAAAGATGAGAAGTGACTCTCTTTTTCTTGTCCATCAAAGGGGTTCCATCTATTTGTCTAATATTAGCTAAGAATTGATAAAGAATATTGAAAGCATCAACAGCTATGATCTTTCCTCTCAATTCTTCAAGCTTTATCTCTTTTTTTGGAACTAATTCACTTATCTGAAGGCCCATAAAAACAGGAAAGAATTCAAATATAAAAATTTATCTTTCTTTCAGAATTCCTTTGTCAGGTACTTTATCTTCTAATCTTAATTTTCCATTCTTTAGGTTTTTTTTCACCCAAATATGTAATCTTTTTGAATCAGTATTATCTGGCTTAAACTAGAATCTTTGATCAATATGTTCATAATCAAAATGTACTGGTCTAAATTCAAAAGTAATCAAGCCTTCAGGCAATCTCTCTGAATCTGGTTGAAAATATTGTAATTTTCTTTCTTTTTTATCATATATAAAATTCTCTTCTGGTCTAAAAGATATCATCCTATGCATTTCATCATTACTATATTTTCTTAAGCTGAGATCTTCTCTCATTTTAAAATAATTTTTTTCTGCTGCATTTCTAAAAAAAGTTTTTCCATCTTTATATAAAACCATACCAACATTTTCTCTTTCTTTTTTAGCTTTTCTGTATAATTTATTTAAAGCATTATTAGGATAAACCTGGTCAACAAGCAAAATAATCCCATCATCTCCAACTTTAATATAATTTGAATCTATACCAGAAATCATTTCTTTTGTTCTAGGCACAATATCTTTTCCACAATTTAATAATCTATCTACTAAATAATCCAGCATCTGGTTTTTTTGTTTTTTTGTTGTCATTTTATTTCAATATTTTTATTTTCTTGTACTATAATCAGGAACTGCTATTTTTTGTCCTGGATAAATCATATGTATGCTCTTAATTTGTGGATTTAATTTTTTCATTTCTGCTCCAACATCATCTATATGAACACCTTCAGGACAAATACTTTTAGCTATACCAGACCAAGATTGATATCTTCTAACTGTAACAGTATCAGCTTTAGCAGGGTCATGATTTTCTGCTATTCTCCTGCTTTTTACTCCAGGATCAATAAAATCACAGTTTGTACTAGAAAGACCTATAGCTAAAGTCAATAAAGCAGCTAATCCACCTAATCCTTTTATTTTATTCATTTTATCATTATTTTCCTTTTTTGTTTAATATTTATGTTACTATTAATAAGTGATAATTTATTTATAAATGTTTCGTTTTTTGAATAAAGAAATTTTAAAAGTATCTTTGTTTTGATTATTATATGGTTCAAATTAATTTTATTCCCTTGGATTATGGCTATTTTGACTGGCAAGGCCATAATTATGTACGAATTATAGGCAGGGATGACAGAGGTAAAAGAGTCTGTCTAATAGATAATTTTGAACCTTATCTTTGGGCTGTTCTAAAACAAGGTATTTCTGATAGAAGAATCAAAGAATTACAGAGAAAGATAGATAAAATAGAGATTAAGCTTCCTTCAAGAATAACCAAAGTAAAAAAAACAGAAATTCATGATAAAAATTTTCTAGGAAAATCAGTAAAAGCTTTCAAAATTTTTATAACAAACTACAAAGATGCTCATCCAGTAGCTAATAAACTTGATTTTAAAGAAATTGAAGCAAGAAGAGAGTATGACATGTCTTTGATAACTAAATATATAATTGATAAAAAATTTATTCCCTTATCCTGGCGCAAGATCTCTGGTGAAATTTTAAATAATTCTTCGGAATTTGGTGGTATAGATTCAGCTTTTGATATTGATACTTGTATAAAAGTAGAAAAAATAGAAAAAATAGAAAATAAAAAATTCAAACCTAAAATTTTAGCATTTGATATAGAATCAGATGAATTAGAATTAGGAAAAGGAGAGATTTTAATGATATCTCTTGTATCTGATAATTTTAAAAAAGTTCTGACATGCAAGAAAAGTTTAAAGAAGCCCACTTATGTTGAATATTTTAAGAGTGAAGCAGAAATGCTTGAAGCTTTTATTGATTATGTGAATAAAATCTCTCCTGATGTTCTTGTTGGTTATTTTAGTGATGGTTTTGATATTCCATATTTAAAAGCCAGAGCTGAGAAAAATAAAATTAAACTTTCATTAGGTTTAGATAAAAGTCAGCCATCTTTTTTTAGAGGAAGGATTCCAAAAGCAAAGATAACTGGAATAGTTCATGTTGACTTATTTAGGTTTATAGAGACAGTCTATTCTCAATATTTACAGTCAGAGACTTTAGGTTTGAATGATGTGGCTTACGAACTATTAGGAGAAGGAAAAAAAGAATTTAATCATAAACACTCTTCTAAAATAAAAGAACATGAGTGGGAGAATTATTTTGAATATAATCTTCAAGATTCTATTTTGACATATAAATTAGCAGAAAAATTCTGGCCAGATATGATAGAATTCAGCAGAATCATACAAGAACCTCTTTTTGAGATAACAAGAAGTTCAATGGCCCATTTATTAGAGGATTATATTTTACATCAGCTTAATAATTATAATGAAATTGCTGAAAAACGCCCCCTACATGATGAAATAAAAGAAAGAAGACAAAGAAAAAGAGTAGAAGGAGCTTTTGTTTTAGAACCAAAAGCAGGTTTATATGAAAATCTTGCTATATTTGATTTTACAAGCATGCATACAAGCATAATAGTTTCTTTTAATATTTCTAAAGCAACATTACTAAAGAAGAGAGAGAAAAACTCTTATGAATCTCCTGAAGTTGAATTTGCAGGTAAAAAAACAAGATTTTATTTTTCAAAAAAACCAGGATTTTTCCCTATGATGTTTAAAGAACTCATAGAAAAAAGAAAGAAAGTTAAACGAGAATACAAAGAAAATCCAAATCCTATAACTAAAGCAAGGAGCAATGCATTCAAACTATTATCAGCTGCAGTTCATGGTTATATAGGTTTTTTTGGGGCCCGCTACTACTCTCTTGAATCATCTGCCTCGATTCTTGCCTTTGTTAGAAAATTTAATAAAGAAACTATAGATAAAACAAGAAATGCAGGTTATAATGTTATTTATGGTGATACTGATAGTGTGGCTTTTCAATTAAAAAATAAAAAAAGAACTGAAACTCTTAAATTTCTTAAAAAATTAAATTCTGAACTTCCAGGAATAATGGAACTTGAACTTGAGGATTTTTACAAAAGAGGAATTTGGGTGACTAAAAGGGCAGGAGGTTTTGGAGCAAAGAAAAAATATGCTCTTATAAATGAAAGAGGTAAGTTAAAAATAAGAGGTTTTGAAACTGTCAGGAGAGATTGGTGTAATCTAGTCAGAAATCTTCAAAATGATATCTTACAGAGGATACTTAAAGATGGTAATGAAAAAAAAGCCTTTCAAATTTTACAAAAAACAGTAGATGATTTAAAGAAAAGAAGAGTTTCAAGAGATGAAATACTTATCAGAACTCAATTAAAAAAACCTCTTTCTGAATACAAAGCAAGAACTCCTCATGTCATAGCTGCTGAAAAAATGAAAAAGAGCGGAACTCCTGTTGATATGGGTATGTTAATAGAATATTTTATAGCTGAAACAAGATTAAAAAAATCTTTAGTAAGGGAGAAAGTAAAACTTCCTGATGAAAAAGGAGAGTATAATATCAAGTATTATTTAGAGCATCAAATCTTGCCAGCAGTTGAGAACATTTTTGAAGTCTTTGGCATAAAAAAAGAAGATATACTCATAAAAGATCAAAAAAAATTAACTGAATTCTAGAAGTTTTCTCTGCCCTTTCTTTTTCACTTCATTTTTCCAAGTTGCCCAAGACTTTCTTATCAAACCTAGTTTAGCCATCTCTCTTGCTTTGTCTGTCTCTAAAAATTTCTGACATACAGGATCAGAAGGATAACCACTTCCACACTTAATATCATATTGTTTTTTTATCTTTTCAACCTCATAATCTCTTGTGACTTTTGCTAAAATTGATGCAGCACTCACAACAAGATAATTAATATCAGCCTTATGCTCGCATTTTAATCTAATCTTGTTTTTGTCATGTAAATGTTCATATAGATAATTTTGCCATGCTCTTGTGTTAGGAGAGGGACAATCAACTATAATTTCAGCTTCAGGAACCTTTTTCATTAAAATATTTATGATTTCAGCTGCTTTTAGTGCCTCAATTTTATTCAAATTAACTTTATGATCTATTTTTTCATCTATTTCTTCAGGATTTATTTTTATAATGTGATAACCAAGAGCTATTTTCTTTATCTCTCTTGCCAGAAATTCTCTTCTTTTAGGAATTACCATCTTAGAGTCTTTTACATCTAGCTCCTTGAATTTTGTTATCTCTCTTTCATCAGCTAATACACCAGCAAGAATCATTGGTCCGAGAACAGGCCCTCTTCCTGCTTCATCTATTCCTATGTAGAACATTTTTATTGATAGCGGGGGCGGGATTTGAACCACGCGACCTCAGGGTTATGGGCCCTGCGAGCACTCCAGACTGCTCCACCCCGCTATAATAATATTACCCTGAGAATTCTTTTAAATGTTATGATGTGTTTAGATGTGGCTAGAAGGATTTGAACCCCCGTCGCATGCGCCCTAAGCACGAATACTATGCTAAACTACATTATGGCTCCCTAATCTAAAGTCTTAAAGCATAATTTCTTTTTTTATTTTTTCTAAACTTTTTAAACCAGTCAGTTCTTTTATCTTATCAATAGTTTCTTCAACACTCTTACAGCCATATCGAATGCTAGTTGCATCTATAAGATAAAGAATTGGTAGATTTAAATCATAATTTTTATTTGTTTTTTTCATCTTAAGCTTAATTATGAAAACTTTAAATATCTTTTCTGCTTAGTTTTTTTATGACAGGCAAAGCTGAAGGTAAGCATCCTATCAAATGTAAGGTTTATCTGCATGAAAAAGGAAAAGCAAGAGCAAGAATAACACATATAGATATAGAGAGTCCAGAAATAGCAAAGATAATCAAGCCAGGTGAAGCAACATATTGTGCTGGTAAAGAGGGTGGTTGCTTTATTGGTCTGAAAAAAGATATGATAAAGAGAGCTGAGAGATTAATTGAAAAGAAAAGAAAAAATAAAAAATAAAAAGATTTATAAAAAGAATATTTTTCTTATTTGACTATGAGAACAAAACTTAAAAAAATTAATAATTTTTGGCGTTATGAAATTTTTATTATAGTAGGATTTATTCTTGCTTTTAGTGCTCTGATTAAAGTAACAGGAATTTATGATTTTTCTTCTGATTGGTTTTGGTTCTTGGCTGGTTTAGGTTTGATTGTTGAAGGAGCTATTTCTTTAATCAAACAGAGAAAATTTGATAGAAAGTATAAAATTATTGAAAGAGAAAAATAAAGTTTAAAAGTTCTGATTTCTTCTTTATCATATGCCGGGATGGCCCAATGGTAAGGCGCAAGGTTGCTAACCTTGTTTCCGCAAGGATATCTGGGTTCGAATCCCAGTCCCGGCGTTTCATAAGCTTTTTAAATTGCTTTCATCTTAAATTAAAATGCCAAGAAAAAAGAAAGAAGAGACAAAACACAAAGAAGAATCTGAAGAAGGACAGAAGGATAAGGAAGAAGATAAAGAAGAAGGTAAAGAAGAGAAGAAGAAAACAAAAGAAAAAGAAGAATTACTAGTTCCTTTAGAAGATTATATTAAAACAGCTGTTCATCTAGGAACTCGAGCAGTCACTCCGGGAATGCGCCAGTATGTTTACAGAAGAAAAGCTGATGGTATTGCTGTCCTTAACACTAAAAAGATTGATGAGAAGATTGCTCTAGCAGCTAATTTTCTAGCTAATTATGAGCCAGAGCATATTATTTTATGTTGTAAAAGAGATGCTGGGCAAAAAGCTCTTGAAGCTTTCGGTGAGGCTACTAATATAAAAATCTTTAGAAAATATCCCCCTGGAATGATTACTAACCCTGATTTAGAAAATTTCTTTGAACCAGAAGTTGTTTTTGTAACAGATCCCTGGCTAGATAAAAATGTTTTAAAGGATGCTGTTAAGATTCATATTCCTATTATTGGTCTATGTGATACAAACAATATGGTAGACTATCTAGACCTTGTAGTTCCTTGCAATAATAAATCTTCAAAAAGCATAGGTCTTGTTTTTTACATAATTGCTAAACTCTATTTAAAAAAGAGAAAAATAAAAAAGAAATTGAAGGCCAGTGATTTCTATGAAATTGAAGAAGAGAAACCAAGAAAAGATAAAAGAGAGAAAGAAAAAAAAGAGAAGATTAAGGAACTGATTACAAAGAAACTTAGAATGACGAAAACAAGGAAAGAGAAAAAATAAAAACTATTCTTATTTATTAATTTTATGCCGCGGTAGCTCAACTGGTAGAGCAATTGCTTCGTAAGCAATAGGTTATGGGTTCAATTCCCACCCGCGGCTTGCTTTACTTTAAAAAATGAAAATAAAAATCAAGGTAATTCCAAACGCAAAAAAAGCTGAAGTTATCCAAGAAAAAAATTTATTGAAAGTTAAAGTAGATGCTCCAGCCCAGAAAGGAAAGGCCAATAAAAGATTAATAGAGATTCTTGCTGAACATTTTAATATTCCTAAATCAAAAATTAGAATAATAAAAGGCCAGAAAAGTCATGAGAAAATTATAGAAATTATTTATGTTTGATTCTATGTTTTTTATTTCTTGTCTGTCTGTTGACTTCTTGTTTTGGAACTTTTTTTGAGAAAAAGCTTCTTAATTTTGTACTGAATCTTTTATCTTCATAACTCTCCCCAATTAAAAAAGCAGCCAATTTCTTATATTCAACTACAGCCTCATTCTCTTTTGTTTCGAAAGTACTTGGCTTTAGTTCTGATAATGCTTCAAGAATATTAATATCATGAGGAATAACTGCTAAGACTGGAACTCCTGTCATCTTTTCTATTTGTTCCAAACTTAATTCAAATTTCTTGCCATAAACCCTATTTAAGATAATTCCAGCTATAGGAACTTTCTTTTTTTTAGCTACATTAACTGCATGCATAGTACATGAAAGAGTTGCATGATCAGGAGTAGTTACTATTAAAAGTCTATCAGAAGCCATCATAGCTGATAAAGTTTCATGATCTAATGTTGGAGAGCTGTCTATTAGAATAACATCATAATGATACTTCAAATGCTGGATTTTCTGCTTTAATCTTAGATAATCTGGATAGAACACTTTTTTCATGTTTAATCTTCCACCAATAACATCAAACCCATAATCAGTCTCTTGTATAGCTCCTAATGCGTTAGCCTTTCCCTTCAAAACATCAAACAAAGAGATTTCTGGCTGTACTATACCTAAATGTAAAGCAAGATTTGGAGCAGAAAAATTTCCATCTATCAATAAAACATTTTTACCTTGTTGAGCCAAGGCTGCTCCCAAAGAAACAGTTGTAGTTGTCTTTCCTACACCACCTTTTATTGACAAAATACCTATTGATTCACCCATTTTATCTTTTTTTCACTTATTTATATATTATTTTTTCATTTCAAATATTTAAATCTATCGTTGCTATAAATTATATGCTTCTTTAAGTTCTTTCAACAAATCTTCTTTTGATTTTTTACCAACTTTCTCAAATCTAACTACCTCTTTGAATATTTTTTCTTCTTTAACTGGAAGGGGGGTTTTTAATTTAGTGTCTTCCACATCTTCAATAATTTTTCTAGCATCTTTTAAAATTTCATCTTCCTCTTCTTGTATTTTTTCTTGTTCCTTTCTAGACAATTTTTTAATTTTCTTAATTTTAATTCCACCAATATCATGTTTTATTTTTCTTCTCATTTTTATGTAATCTCCAATATCTAATTTCAAATTTGGTTTTTGTTTTCCTGATTTTATAGCTATTATAATTAAAATTATTGCTAAGACTGGAATAAGTATCCACCACCACCTAATTCTAGGATATCTCATACATGATTTTTCTTCAGTATGTTCCTGACATTCATAATTAGTTTCTTCACCACATTTATAACAAGTTCTTGTCTGCTTTCCTTCTATACAATCAGACCAAAGACCACATTCAAGACAAACACATTCAGGAATTTCTTCTAATAATAACATAGTTACGATTGCTTTTGGATAATTAGCATCTAACCTATCAATATCATCTAAAGTAACTGAGATGTCATTAATCCCATCATTATCTAAATCAAATTCCTTTGTTTCATTTACTAAGAATGTATCATATATTGGTTCACTCTCAATTATAATTTCAACTGAATCAGGACCTATTTGACTAACTATGAGATTGAATTTACTTATTGTTATTTTATGCTGTACATTTTTGTATTGGAAGTAGATAATATCAAGCACGCCAGCACTACAATTTGCTCTATTAAATCTGTTTAGATCAGGAGTCATGTCGCAATACTCTCTTCCTTTCTCTTCTGGGAATTGTTTTGGGGCGCCTGTTCCACCAGCTCCGCCGCCTCCACCTCCGCCACCTCCTCCAGGAGGTGCGCTTGATGTAGTAAAGTTATATGGGCCATCTGTATTGCAGTTTCCAGCTGCATCACAACTAGTTACATTATAATCATACAAAGTATCAGGACTTAAACCTGAAAGAGTAATAGAATGACTTGTTACAAGATTGCTACTATCTTTTGTACTAGTATCATAACTCACACTTGAATTGCTTGCTTCATCAGTATCCCAAATTATTATGGCTGAATTATGTGTTATACTTATAGCATTCACATTTGTTATCACTGGTGGTGTTATATCTATAATTAGAGTTCTGTTAGCATCAAATGAGCATAAGCTAGCATTATCACAAGCCTCACAGTTCCATAAATATATCCCTTCACCCAAATTTTTTACAAATAATGTTGCTGTATTATTTTTAGGAGAGGAATTAGTCTCATTTGCATGCCATCCTGACCAGTTTCCATAGAGTGTTATGTTTGTTAGATTCAAGTCATCATAGGCAGTGCAATTAAATGTTATGCTAGTTGATGAAAGAACCGCATTATTTTGAGGTGAATTTAATATGACTGTTGGAGGAATAGGGCCTGTAACATTCACAGTAACATGTCTTGTCTCGCTTACATTCCAATTACCAGCAGAATCATTTCCATAAACTTTGTAAATATATAAGCTATTGCTCAATCCTGTCTTGTTCTTATACCAATTTGTTCCACTGCCAGACATAGATTCATTAGAACCATTCCATTCTAGTATTGCTATATCAAGATTCTCATTACTTGTAATATTAACATAAACATAATTTACAGTAACTGTTGAATCATTTCCAGGTGTTGGATTTACAAATGTTATTACAGGCTTTGTTGTATCAACATCAACACTCCAATTAGTATTAGCAAAATCACACTGAGATGCATTATCGCATGCTTGGCAATTCCATAATATAGTACCATCACTTAATCCATTTCTAACAAAATTAGTTTCATTATCTGTACCACTAACAGTTACAGTTCCATTTTCCTGCCATGAGCCAGAATAATTCCAGTAGAATGTTATATTGCTCAATTGAAGATCATCAGTAGCATTACAAGTGAAGACTATATTACCATCAGTATCACTTGAAGCATCTGCTGGACTTACTAGAGTTGTTGTTGGTGGATTGTCTACAGGAATAGCAGTAACATTGAAACAATGAGTGGTTTGACTCATGCTTGTATTTAAATTATCTGCTGTATCATTTGCATATTCATTCCAGCATATTGTTTTTCCTGCATCTCCTGTTGTATCAATTGTTTTATTACACCATTGACTTGTTCCAGTAAGTGGACAAGTTGAAACATTAATCCAGCTTCCGGTTTGATTTGTTCTAAATATAGCTGTATCTAAAACAACATTATCTTGCCATAGCACACTAATATTCACAATAATGCCTTCTACCACAGATCCAGAAGAATCATCTTGGTCATTACTGTAAGTAGGATTTTGAGTATCATTGATACTAAAGTATCTTACCTCAGAAACATTACTCAAACTTCCATCAGAACAATTAACACTCCAGTTATGACTTCCATAAGTAATTCCATTAATCAAGAAGTTTGTTAAAGTATTATTCTGTGTCGAACTGTTTGTCTGATTCAAAACACTATCAAGATAGATTGAACATTCTAAACTTGAATTTTGATCATCTGTCGCTGTGAAATTGAAATTAATATTTTGTGTATTATTAAATTGTGTATTATTTCCAGGTAAGTTTAAAGTTATTTGTGGAGCATTATCTGGAGGAGCAGTCCAATTCAATATCACAGTCCTGTTTGTAGAATCAAATGCTGACTGGCTCGCATTATCATAACACTCAATATTCCATACAAAAGTTTTATTTGTTAATTGAGTCAAGTTAAATTCTGTTGTGTTTGATGTTCCACTAACAGCTTGAGTTTGGTTAAGATGCCATGTTCCAGTATAATTGTGCCATAGACTACAATTCACAAGATTATAATCATCAGTTACAGTTGCATTAAATGTTATATTTACATACTGGTTTGTGTCATCATAATAATTGTCTACTGGATAATCAAGAGTAACATTTGGTGCATTATCAACTGGCGCACTATAATTTATCTTCAAGCTTCTATTAATATCCCAATCTCCTTGGCTGGCATTATCATAAGTCAAACAATTCCAAGTGTAATTGCCATTCACTAATTCTAAAATCCATTGCGAGCTGTTTGATATTCCTGATATGTTTGTTGTTTGGTTAAGGCTGAAAGACTGATTTGTTGAATTTGTTATGTACAAGCTTATGTTAACTAACTGAATATCATCAGTTGCTGAACAATTGAATGTAATGTTTACTGGATCTGATGTATCATTGTAATAATTGTCTACCGGTGTATTAAGAGTGGTTGTTGGTGGAGCATCTCCTGTAAGGATTGAAGCGATTATATAATCAAATTCTTCTTTTGGGTCTGATCCGCTTCCAGTTCCTTCACCAAGCCATATAGCATGCGTAGGTGTTGAAATGTTTAATGTTATATTAGACCAAGCACCTGTCGCTGATGTTACAGTAAAAGTCCCAAATGGGTTTGCGCCAGTAGTATCTGAATAAGCATAAATACCGATAGTTACACCTTTATTTTTCTTAACAAACATATTCAATATTGAACCATTAGTTAGATTTGATGAGAAATTAAGATAAAATCTCTTGCTCGCATCTTTCATATCAGCTAAATACCAATTATTATCTTTTGCAATTACATACGAAAGTACATCAGATCCAGCATGGACTGCAGAAGTAAGATTAGATTCTATAAACCCAGGGTCTTCTGGAGTTAATGCAAAACTATATTCTTGACCTAGCACAAGATCTTTTACCTTTGTCCAATTACCAGTGCAATTTTGAGCACTAAAATTCCAATCTTTGCACTTGTATAATATAGCACCTTTTGCTGGGTCTGATGTGACAGTTGCTTCTGAAAAGTTAAATTGTGTTGGATCAAGGGCATAAAGTTCTGTACCTGTTAACATATCAACGTCAACAATCTTCGTGAATCCTTTTTGAATATTTATATTTTTGAAAGTTATATTTTTGAAAGGATGATTTATAGGACTGACAGTTATATTATAGATTCCATCATCTAAAACTAAGGCATGTATCTTTCCATTGCTATTGAATTTTGTAACTCCTCCTTGAGCAAAATCTATTGTTATATTAATCCTATTGCCATTAGCATTTTCTACCCATCCATAAAAGTCAGCTTTTGATGTGTTAGTAATAAGATGGTATTTTTCACTTGAACCTACTATTCCAGAATCTGTAGTACAATTGATTTGCCAGATGAAAAAGTTATTATTATTCACAATTAACTTATGTCTCTGTAATACTCCTGTCTGAATACTGTTATCAGTGCCATAAACTGTGTTATTGTAAATCAAGGAACAATTTGCTATGTTTTCTGAACTTTCTACTCGATAACCAATCCAGACATCTCCATCACCATGCTGAGTATCATTCTCAGGCCATACTAAAGTTATATTTGGAACATCAATAATATAGTTGACTTCTAAGATTGGTCGTAATGAGGCTTCTGTATGATCACTGCTATAGAACCTTTTATCTGTATTAGCTATCTCTTGATCTGGAATAACAGCTAATCCATAATTTATACTACTTCCATTAACCCATCTCTGGACACCATCTGTAACATCCCATTCAATCCATCCATAACTATTTGTAAGAGTAACTTTATCAGAATAATTGCTGCTATAAGATGGTTTAGTATTCCATGTTACAGTATCTTCAGACCAGTTTTCAGTTATTAATCTAGTTGATAAGTTTATTGCATTTGTCGGATTTGTAGGAGAGTCATAGAAGTAAAGTTTTAAGATTGCTGAAGTTATGTTAGCACTAGATGGAATATTATCAACGTCTGTGAATTTGATAAGTATACCAGCATAATTTCCTGAAGATTCACCTGCAGCTAAGAAAGTTTGAGTTCCATAGTTATTATTTGGAACATTTTGATTAGCAAAAGTATCTATTCCTTCAGTAGCATCAGGCTGAAATATATCACTGTTAACAATATTCATAACTAGAAGCAGCGCTAGACAAATCATTCCTATCGTTATTAATATTTTTCCTGTTTTCTTTTTCATTTTTTCATTCACCATTTTTTTATACAAAACTCTGGCTGATTGATGCGAGAATCCTTTTCTGTTTTATGGATTCTCCCCATTCTTGTTTTTGTTTTTTTAGTATTGTATATAATATAGCTGCTATCATTATCATCAAGACAATTAAACACCATAACCAAGAGCATTTCTTTTCCTTATACTCTTGACATTCATAGTTGGTTTCTTCACTGCAATCATAACAAGTCCTTATTTTTTCACATAAGAAGAAACATCTCCATTCACTGCATTCAGGACAATCACATCTTTTTATTATTACTGTTACATTAACTTTTTGTTCTTCATAATCAAAATAATCTAAATTAATTATAATATCTTTAATTCCATTATCATTCATATCAAATTCTTGTGGTTGATTTAGTAATAAAGTAGCATACTGTGTTGCACTATGGATACTTACTTCAACATTATCTGGATTTATGTTTTCTACAACAATGAAATGTTCTATTTTTCTGAAATTGAAAAAGATTTTTTGTCTTTTTGTTAGCATGAAACATGTTCCAGTATAATTTTCTTCAACAGGAATTGTAATATTGCAGTCTTCTATTTCAATTATTTCCTCTTCCTCTTCGTGCTCAGGAGCAGGGCAATCTTGAAGACAAGTTCTCCAACTCTCTCCAAATTCACAGATACCATTACCGCATTTTGGTTGAGGGGTGCTTCCGCCTCCACCTCCTCCACCTCCATTACTATCATTACCTGAACCACTTAAAGTAGAAGCAGTGTCATTCATCCATGTATCATTGATATTACCATATATATCCACAGTTCTTGTCCCTATTTCATATAATGTAGAAGGATTTAGTCCAGTTACATTAATTGAGTGTCCTGGATATGAAACATTAGCATAAAAAGTTCCATTTATCCAAATCTCAACATAATCTAAATCACTATCTTTTGGATTGGTCCAGTTCCATTCTATCCATGTGGTTCCAACAGCTATCTCATCAAGGTTATTTACTGTATCAGGCTCTATTTTTATTTCTTCCACAACCAACAAGAAATTATTTACAGCAATCCTGTTTCTTGGAGTCTCACCAGCATCTCCTTTTCTTGTTCCTATATGGCCGCCAGCATATAAGATATAGGAATTAGTAGTTTCATTACGTCTTCCAACCATCTTCACAATATCTGGGTTAGTGTCAAAATTATCATCAACAAGATAAATAGTGTAATTTATAGAGACACCAGACATGTCTAGTGTTGGGACAGCGCCTCCTTCATTAGCCATATCAGTTAAGCTATGTGTTTGGGTTATAGGATCATCTTCTACATACACTCTAATCTTACCCTTGTCTCCAGGTCCTTTTACAATGCCAGGGAAATACTGTACATAGAGTTCAAGAGTCTCTATAGATTTACATTCTAGAGATAAAGAACCTCCATTATCTGTAAAATTCTTAATAGTATCTGTGAGTGCTATAGGATCACCTGCATTAGTAAAATCATAATGATCTATATACATTAAATCATAGAAATTTAGAGAGCCGGCAATTATCTGGGCCTCTGTGATCTGTGTGTAAGGAACATAAGATTCATCTAAAGTTGCTTTGAAGTTTCCGCGAGCTTCATCATCAAACAATGCAAGTTCAAGAGTCCTGCTTACATATAATCTATCTTCTTCTCTTATATAGCCAGAGCCATTATGTACAACAACGTTTCTGAAAGGATATATGCTCTCAATAGGATCATAGTAATCTCTTAAAGTGTTCAAATAATCAAATGCTTCGTTTTCTGGAGTTCCTGTATTAGGATCAGTGACAATAATTGTGCCATGACAATAATCCTCATCAGAATAAGTTGTGTTTGTATCAATATCTATAGCATCAAAATAACCACACTCTGGACTGATGATAATATCTACAGGCATGGAATTATTAACAAATCTGTAGAGCATTCCATATGCTCTTAAGAAATCAACATCATCTATGTCTGCGCTCTGCTTGGAATCCATAGGAATTATTAAACTATTTTCAGGATAATGATAGAGCTCAGCAACTTCAAATTGTGTTGTATCATTAGCTGAAGAATTTAGTGTTTCATAAGCAAAGACAGTGTAAAATCCTAAGTCTGCATCTCCAGCCAGGACAAAATTATCATTTATTCCACCTGTACTATTTGATAATATAGTTTTTGGATATCCATTAATTGACTCTGAACCATATGTTATATTAATAGTTATATTTGAATTATTACTCCAGTCAAATCCTGCCATGTAGACTGTTTGTCCAACACCATAATATGGCTTGTCTGTCATGATATCTGGAATAGAGCCATCTCCTTCGCCAAAAGCAGGATCTCCAGGAGTCAAGTTTAAGAAATATACTTGTCCAGGAATTGTTTCTTGTACAAAAGTCCAGCTATTATCAATACAAACCCTGCTCGTGATATTCCAATTCACACACTTCCACAATTTATCTCCTTGTGCTGTGATTCTTACTATAGCATTCGTAAAATTAAGGTTAGATGCATCTATAGCATATCTTTCTTCCCATTTTGTTTCCTGATTTTTTATCTCATCTATTTTTATCTCATTATTTGGGTTTGTTTCATCGTGACTATATACATAAATCTTCTCTATCACATGGTCAATAATTGTGATGTTTGCGTCTACTATATTCCCGCTTTGATTTGTTATATTTTCAGTATAGTTTTCTAAATAATCTTGTCTGTCAATCACAATAATAGTAAAGTTTGATTCTCCAAAACCAGGATCACCACCAGTCATATTAAAAGTATATTGTTCTCCTGGAACAAGGTTTTTTAATTTTTTCCATCTTCCATAACAATTCTGGGCATAAAAATCCCAATCTGTACACTTGAATAAGTCATCCCCGGTTGCTGTTACAGTAACTTCAGCATATTCAAACTCAAAGTTTGGAAGTATACCATAGAGCCCAGCCCACATATCATTCTCTATCTCATCAACATCAACTATCTGTGATATATCTTCAGAAATATTGACACCATAAAATATTATTTCATCTATAATATAATTATTGAAAATATATCTAAGATTATAAATTCCCTTTTCAATATCTATAGATGTATTTTCTCCTGTATTACTGTAATCAACTTCCTCTGTCCCAGCATCTATAAGGTCCATTGTAATATTGATTGAATTATTGTTGGCGTCATTTACTGTTTCATTTAAATGAACCAGACTAGCAGGATTTGTCCTTACAACACTAAGAGTATATTCTTCAGATATTCCTTTATTATTATTTTCATCATAGCATTCAACTCTCCATAAATAATCTCCATCTGAAATATTACCTATCTTAAAATTATTAACAACATTTCTTTCGACATTTGTTTCTGTTCCAACATTTTCATCATTCAAAATCAAAGAACAACTAGCGATATTGGATTCATCATCAACACTGTATTCAAAGATAATTAATCCATTCATATCTATGGTTCCATCACTTGGAGAAATCAAATTTATTACTGGTGGATTATCTATCTGGTCAGCAGAGTAATTAATAACAAGTAAAGGCGCAGCACTTGGTTCTCCATCATAAGATTTCACAATTCTCTTTCCATCTCCATTTATTATGAAAACCATAGCATTGCCAATTTTCCATTCTTCTCTATTAATTATTTCCTGAACAATAGAGGTAAAATCAGGGGTCTGCAATTTATCATTAACATTAAGAACAGGAACATTAATCCATTGTATGTATAATATTTTTGTTCTTCCTGTAATATCACCATTGCTTGTAGTGAATGTTCCGGGATTATCTGCATCTTGAATATAAATATTTAAGTTAGTAATATCATCATTATACTCGGCTATTTCAAATTCTATATAAGCATTATTTACTATTGCCCCCTTAGGAATATTTACATTATTAAATCTGATTCCAATTTCTTGATTTTTTTCAATACATTCTTCAGGGGAAGAAGGAGGTTCACACACACATTCACCAGAACCACTACAACCAATTTCTCCCATTGCACAAAGTTTTCCACCTCCAAGACTATATCCGTCAATTATTTCAAAATCACCACTCACCAAACCAATTCCAATAGGTTTAGAACAGCTTGTATGAATCTTTGTATTCTCAATATCATCAACATAAATTACAATCTCAGTTCCTAAAGTACCTCTATCAGTTCCTGTAAATGAGAATTGTCCATCTAGCTCAACAGTTTCATTAAATACAATCTCTCCATTTCTCTGTTCTACTGTAATTAATGCACTTTGATTTCCATTATATTGTAGAGTTAAATTACTAACTTTATCTTTACATTCACCACATCCACTATCACATACATCACAAACACAAACACAAAGTTTTCCACCTCCAAGACTATATCCGTCAATTATTTCAAAATCACCACTCACCAAATCAATTCCAATAGGTTTAGAACAGCTTGTATGAATCTTTGTATTTTCAATATCATCAATATAAATTACAATCTCAGTTCCTAAAGTACCTTTTTCAGTACCAGAGAAAGAAAATTCTTCTCCTGGTTCAATTGTTCCTTCAAACACAACCTCTCCGTTTTTCTGTTTTACCTTAATAAGTGCACTTTCACTTCCTTTATATTGTAGAGTTAAATTACTAACTTTATCTTTACATTCACCACATTCAATATATGTTGAACAATGATCATCTGAAATAACCAAGTCTAAATCATCACTTATTAAATCTACATTATTATCATCTAATCTCTCTTCTGCATCATCACTGCTTTGTGAAACTTGTATATTTATTTCATAGATTGTTGGTTTTTCTACTAATAAACCAGTCAAGAAATCAAACACACGAAACATACTACTTGTTATGAAATCAATAAATGAATTTGATTCATCACCTTCAATTTCAAGTTTTTTATTTATATATCCATTCAAAAAAATGATATTTCCGATTAAAATGAGTAGAAGAAATATTATTCCAACCCTTATTATTATTCTATTTATTTTATCATATTTTTCTATATGTATTTTCATTTTCTTGATTTTCTCCACCAGATCCAGACACCCTTGCCAGGACCGACAAATTTACCTAAGACAAGACCCTCTCCTCTCAATAACATTAGTCTATAGAATAGCTTTGTTCTAGTAATTCCCTTGACCTTACTTAGAGCCTGCCCAATTTCTTTAGTCTCGAGAGGTTCTGTAGATGTATTAATAACTCTAAGAATTGCTTTAGCTAATACATCCTCATGGCCACGTAGGTTTGCCATCTTTCTTTTCTTCAATAGCGTTATGAATAAATATCTATTTATAAATCTATCGGTTTATTAACTTATAAATTAATCTATATATGTATAGGTAAATAAAATAAGAAGAGATGTGAGAATTCAAAATATTTAAAAATAAAAGAATCGATATTAATATAGAAAAGAGGTAAAATGAAGAGATTATTGATTGTGATATTAGTTATTATTCTTACACTTCCTCTCATTCTTGCTGGAACTCAACATGGAGTTAATGGATTTGTTGATGACTCACCTAAAGGAGTCTCTCCTAATGGTCTAGAAGTTATTTTTGATGTTTCAGATGGCACTAATGTCTATTGTACACTTCATGATACTGTCGGAACAGGTGGAAATTCAGGATTAGATAACTGGTATGCTATTGATATTGGAAATTGTGATCAGCAGTGGGAAGAAGATGATATTGTATATATTTTTATTGGTAATAACACACATAATGTAAGTACTTATGTTTCTTTATCAGAATTTGGCAATGATCAGGCTCCTGACAGTATTTTAGGAGATCCTGCTTATTGTGGTGATGGAACTTGTGATAATGCTACTCTAGGAGAAACATGTGCAAATTGTCCAGAAGACTGCGCTCCTGAATGTAATAATAACAGTATATGCGAGCCAATTCCAAACTCTACTTTTCCTTATATGTGTGAAAATACTAGTAATTGTATAGATTGTCAGCTTTGTAATATGAATCTAGTATGTGAAGGAGATGAAAACTGCACTAATTGCCCTACAGATTGTCACTGTCCTGATGGTCTATGTCAGGAAGAGTATAATGAAACAAATATAACTTGCTTTGAGGATTGTCCTTGTGGTAATGGTGTATGCGATACTATTATAGGTCCTTGTGGCTCTTACAATGAAACTGCTGTAACTTGTTCTATAGATTGTCCTGGTTGTATATGTGGAAATTATATCTGCGAACCAGATTGTGGAGAAAATCATGTTAATTGTCCTGTAGATTGTAATGGGACCTGTAATTATAATGGAGTATGTGAGTTTGGGGAATTTTATATGACTTGTCCTGACTGTGAACTATATTGTGGAAATATGATTTGTGATATTGAGCTTGGAGAAACACCAGAAAATTGTCCAAGTGATTGTGGTACTCCCATATGTGGTGATGGCGTTTGTGATACTGAAGCTGGAGAGAATTGGGAAAACTGTCCAACTGACTGTTATCATCTATTTGCTAAATGTGGCGATGGCAAATGTGAGCTTGCAGAAACATCAGATAATTGTTGTGTTGATTGTTCTTGTGAGCCAGAGGCACCTTGTACAATCTTTAAATGTGAGAAAAATAGATGTATGCCTCAATGTTGTTTATTTGGATTCTGTTGTTCAATCTTTATCTGTTGGTATTGGTATATATTAATGATAATTGCTCTGATTGCAGTTATCATTTATGCAATCTATAGGAAGAAAAAGAAAAGGAAAAGGAAAAAATTAGAGAAAACCTCAAAGAAAAATCTAAAAAACCCACCAAAGAAAAAATAAAAATACTTCTTTTCTTAAAAAACCAAATTTTCAGATTTGCAGGAATTAAGGCTTAGTTCTATTAAAATCAGGCAGAAAGCTTTTTAAATATCTGTTTCTTTAAGTATTTGTCGACGGAGAGAAATATTTTATCGACGGAAAAAACTAAAAATTAGCTAGCAATTAGTCAGAAAACTCAGAAAGAAAAATGCCAGAAAAAAGAAAGGAAAAGAAAGATAAGAAGGAAAGCGAGAGAGAGAAAAGTCGTTATGATATTAGCACTATAAAAGTTCTTGGAGGTCTAGAAGGAGTTCGTAAGAGGCCTGCAATGTACATCGGAAGCACTGGTAAAGATGGATTGCATCATTTAGTTTATGAAATTGTTGATAATAGCGTTGATGAGGCTCTTGCTGGTTTCTGTACTCATATTAATATAAAGATAACAAAAGAAGGAGAAGTTATAATAGAAGATAATGGAAGAGGTATTCCAATAGCCAAACATCCACAATACAAAAAATCAGGTCTTGAAATAGTAATGACAATGCTTCATGCTGGAGGTAAATTTGATCATAAAGCTTATTTCATATCTGGTGGTTTACATGGGGTTGGTGTAAGTGTTGTTAATGCTCTAAGTGAATACATGACAGTTAGAGTTAAAAGAGATAGTAAAATTTATGAGCAAAAATACAAGAGAGGAAAACCAATTAGTGTGATTAAGGCTGTAGGAAATTACAAGAACGGCTCCACTGGAACAAAAGTTATATTCAGGCCTGATAGAGAGATTTTTTCTGTTCTAAAATTTGATTTTGCTCTCCTGGCAACAAAGATGAGAGAGCTTGCTTTCTTAAATCCTGGTTTAGTTATTGAGTTGGAATTAGAACCGGACAAGAAAAAAGAAAAATTTTATGCAGCTGGAGGATTAGTAGAATTTGCAAAATGGCTTAATCGTAATCGTAAAGTTCTTCATAAACCAATCTATTTCAAAAAATCAGTTGATACGACAATGGTAGAAATAGCAATTCAATATAGTGATAGTTATTATGAAAATATATTTGGTTTTGTCAATACGATAAATACTATTGAGGGAGGAACCCATATAACTGGATTCAAGACCGCATTAACAAGAGCAATAAATGATTATGCTATTAAGAGTAATATGTTGAAGAATGGTAAAGTTGCTAAAAAAATAGTTGGAGAGGATGTTAGAGAAGGTCTGACAGCACTCGTCAATGTTTGCATTACTGATCCTCAATTTGAAGGACAGACAAAAACAAGATTAGGTAATTCTGAAATAAAAGGTATTGTGGATTCTGTAGTAAGTCAAGGGATAAGTCAATTCTTTGAGGAAAATCCTAGAATAGCTAAAATTATTGTAACTAAGGCTATAGATGCATCTAAAGCAAGATCAGCTGCAAAGAAAGCAAAAGAATTAGTGAGAAGAAAATCTGCATTAGTTTCAACAACCTTGCCAGGAAAATTAGCTGACTGCTCTTCAAAAAAAATAGAAAAAACTGAATTATATTTGGTAGAGGGAGAGAGTGCAGGCGGAAGTGCAAAACAAGCAAGAAACAAGGAAACACAAGCCATTCTTCCTTTAAAAGGAAAAATACTCAATGTAGAAAAAGCAAATCTTAATAAAATATTTAGTAATGAAGAAATAGCTACACTTACAACAGCTATAGGTACTAGCATAGGAGAGCATTTTATAGCGAATAAGTTAAGATATGGAAAAATAATTATAATGACAGATGCTGATGTTGATGGTCAGCATATCAAAACTCTTCTTTTAACTTTCTTTTACAGATTCATGCTAAAGTTGATAGAAAATAGCAGAATTTTTATTGCTATGTCACCACTCTATAAAATCCGTAAAGGTTCAAAAGATTATTATATTTATAGCGACGAGGAATTAGAAAAAACTCTTAAGAAGTTAGGAGGAAATCTTTCTGTCCAGAGATTTAAAGGATTAGGAGAAATGAATCCTCAGCAATTATGGCAAACAACAATGAATCCAAGAACAAGAATTTTGAAAAAAGTAAAAATAGAAGATGCTGTCGAGGCTGATCAGCTCTTTTCAATTCTTATGGGTAGTGAAGTAGAGCCAAGAAAAAATTTCATAATCGAGCATGCTAAGGAGGCTATATTAGATATTTAAGATAAAATGAAAAATAAAAAAATAAAAGCAATAATTTTTGATGTAGGAGGGGTATTAGCCAAGGTTAACAAATCTCCTTTAGATTATGTAGCAGAAAAATTAAATATTGAACCAAAATTATTACTCAAAAAAAGAGATCCAGAATACAGTCTTTTAAGAAAAGGAAAACTAAATAAAAAAATTGCTTTATCAAAAATCTCAAAAAAATTAAAAATACATAGAAAAAAACTCGAAGTAAGTTTATATGGAGCTTTTAGAAAAACACATAAAAAAAATAATTCAATAATAAATTTGGCAAGAAAATTGAAAAGAAATTATAAAATTGCTATTTTATCTAATCAAATTATTATTCAAGATGAAGTAATGAGAAAAATTGGTCTTTACAAATCTTTTAATCTGATAATTTTATCTTATAAATCTGGTTCTGCTAAACCAGAACTAAAAATTTACAAAATAACATTGAAAAAACTAAAATCAAAACCGAAGGAATGCATTTTCATAGATAATAAAAAAGAAAATCTATCACCAGCAAAAAAATTAGGAATTCATACAATTCTATTCAAAAATAAAAACAAACTCATAAAAGATCTTAAAAAATTAGGAGTTGAAATTTAAAATGACAGAGAAAGAAAAAGAAAAAACAAAAGAGAAAAAAGAAAATAATGAAAACAATGATGAAGATGAAAAATTAGAACCACCTAAAAATATAGGAAAGGATGAGACAGTCAAGGAATCAAAGATAGAAGAAGAGATGAAAGGGGCATATATTGATTATGCCATGTCTGTTATAGTTGCAAGAGCTCTTCCTAGTGTAGAAGATGGTCTGAAGCCTGTACAGAGAAGAATTCTTTATGCTATGTATCAGATGGGTCTATTACATAACAAACCAACAAAAAAATCAGCTAGAATTGTTGGTGATTGTATGGGTAAGTATCATCCTCATGGAGATATTGCTATTTATGATGCTCTTGTAAGGATGGCTCAATCATTCTCTCTTCGTTATCCACTAGTCCAGGGTCAAGGTAATTTTGGAAGCATAGATGGAGACCCTCCTGCTGCAATGCGTTATACTGAAGCCAGAATTCAGTCTATAGCTATAGAGATATTACAGGATTTGGACAAGAGGACAGTCAAGATGATTCCTAATTTTGACAATTCTTTGAAAGAGCCTGAAATACTTCCTGGGAAATTACCAAACCTTCTAATTAATGGCGCAACTGGAATTGCTGTGGGAATGGCAACTAATATTCCTCCACATAATATAACAGAAGTTATTGAGGCTATATTTTCTTGTATTAAAAAACCAAAAATAACTATAGATGAATTGATGAGATATATAAAAGGGCCTGATTTTCCAACTGCTGGTTTTATTCACAAAGAAGGAATTTCTGATATGTACAAGACAGGAAGGGGTTCTTTTGTCCTTAGAGGTAAAGCAGCCATAGAACATGCCAAAGGTGAGCGTGAGATGATAATTATTTCTGAACTACCTTATCAAACAAACAAAGCTGAGCTCATAAAAGCTATAGCAAGACTTGTTCAAGAAAAAAGAGTTCAAGACATTGCTGATATAAGAGACGAATCTGCCAAAAACCAGATTCGTATTGTGCTTCTTCTTCGTAGAGGAGCAAATTCAAAGCTCATACTGAACAAGCTTTTTAAACTTACTCAGCTACAGACAAAATTTCACTCAATCATGTTAGCACTTGTAGCAGGACAACCAAAAATTCTTAATTTAAAACAATTCATTGAATGTTACATAAAACATAGACAACATATAGTCAGAAAAAGAACCCAATATGAACTCCAAGTAGCTAAAGATAGAGAGCACATTCTTTCTGGTTTGATAATTGCTCTAAAAAATCTTGACTCTGTAATTACCCTAATCAAAAAAGCAAAAGGAACACTAGAGGCTACTCAAAATTTAATGTCTAAATACAAATTAAGTCAGAAACAAGCTCAAGCCATCTTAGATATGAAATTACAAAAATTAACTCAGCTTGAACAAGACAAACTTAAAAAAGAATTTGAAGAGATAAGAAAGAAAATAAAAGAATTGGAAAAGATTTTAGCAAGTGAGAAAGAGATTTTGAATATAATAGTTAAAGAGCTTCATGAGATAAAAAGAAAGTATGGGGACAACAGAAAAACAAAAATTATAGAGAGGATTAGAGAGATAAAAGAAATTGATCTCATAAAAAAAGAAGAAGTTGCTGTGCTTCTTACTTCAAAAGGATATATCAAAAGAATGCCTTTAAGAGTTTATCAAGAACAGAGGAGAGGGGGCAAGGGAATTACTGGGACTGAATTAACAACTGGAGATTTTGTACAGGGAGTTTTTGTCTGTAATACTCATAATAATATTCTCTTTTTGACAGAGAGAGGAAAGCTTTACATACTTAAAGCATATAACATACCACCAGCAACAAGATATAGTAAAGGTAAAGCCCTAATCAATCTTCTTCAAATTACAGATAAAATTAAAGCTATTATTCCTTTAACTGAGCTAAAAGGCTCTCTATTTATAGCCACAAAAAAAGGAATAGCAAAAAGAGTAAATTTAGATACTTTTATCAGAATTAAAAAGTCTGGTGTTAAGGCAGTAAGTTTACCTATGGATGATGGAGTTGTTGATGCAAGAATTGTTACTGGAGAAGATGATATTATTCTAGCAACTAAAAAAGGAATAGCTGTCAGGTGCAAGACAAAGGATGTTAGAGAAATGGGTAAGGCTGCTTATGGTGTCATTGCTATAAGGCTTGATAAGGATGATGAAGTTATAGGATTAGTCAGTCTAAATAAGGAAGAGCAAGAAAATAAAGAAAAAACCCTTTTGACAGTAACAGAAAGAGGTTATGGAAAGAGAAGTGCAGTTCAGGATTACAGAAGAACATCAAGAGCATGTAAAGGAATAATCAACATAAACTGCAGTGAGAGAAATGGAAAAGTTATAGGGATTCAGCTTGTCACAACAAGAGATAGCATAATAGTCAGTACACTAAAAGGTATGGTTATAAGAGTTCCATGTAAAGATATTAGAGTTATGGGTAGAAACACACAAGGTGTTAGGATAATAAAATTAAGACAAGATGACAGGGTTGCTGATCTTGTCAAACTTAATTCATGATGGCAAAATTCAAAATTATTCAAAAAAGAGAAAAATGTATACGTTGTGGAGCTTGTATTGCTGCCTGTCCTGAAAATTGGGAGAAAGCTGGAGATTACAGAGCTAAACCAAAAAAGACAGAGATTAGTGAAGAAGAATATGAATGTAACAAGAAAGCAGCAGACGTCTGTCCAGTGAAAATTATCAAGATAGAAAAGATTGAAGAATAATTAACTGTCACTTAAAAGTAAATACAAACAGTTAGATTTATAAATTTCTTTATCTTTCTTTTATCATGAATTATAAAAGTATATTAGAATATTTTTTAACAGAATTGAAGAAACAAGATCCTATTAGAGAACATCCTCTTTATACTGAATATAGAATTCTATTTGGAACTCATCAAATTAATTTAAATGATGATGAAAATAAGGATGATTTTGAAGATAAAGAATTTTTATTGGGTACTAATTTATTGAGAGTAAAAAATATAACAAACAAATTGCTTAGGAAAAAAATAATAGATAATTTAAGCAAGATAAAGAACAATAAGCTTTTTCTTAAAAAAAAGTCTGGACAAAAATCTTTGGATGAGTTTTTTAAAAAGAATCTTCTAGGTTTTTTATTTTCAGATATTTATTTCAATAAGGATAAAATGATATTAGTAATTCCTTGGATTGAGAATTTAAGAGAAAGAGTTGAAAAAAAGAGAAAAATAGAAGAACATTATGTAGATAGTCTTTATAGAAGAATAGAATCATTAATAACCTTTCTTAATTCTAAAAATTTCTGTTCTGAAAACTTAGACCCAGGAAATATTTATGGCATTAGTAAAATAAAGAGTGGAAGATTTGGAGATAAAAAAATTTTAATTGGGGGGGCAGAGTATAATGAATATTTGGTAGAAGCTCTTAAAGAGTCAAATGAATTATGGGAACAGAATAAATTCCCTTCTTTAAAATCTATTAAAGATTTTATGTCTGGTATATACAAAGATGGATTATATAAATTAGAGAAAGAAGATAAGAAAACTGAAAGAGAAAAAGAAGAAAAGCTGATTAATAAGGGCATAATTAACAAAAAAATAAATAAAGGGATAATAAAACCTAAAGAAAAAACTAAGAAAGTAAAGGAATGGAATAAAGCTAGTAAAAAAGATAACGGAGAAGAGCAAGAAGAACCACAATCATTTGAAATAATAAAAATAACATATAATGGGCTAAAACATCCTGAATCATCAAAAAAATATGAAAAAGATACAGAAAAGCAAATAGAAACAAAACAGAGTCAAGGAAATTTAGAAAGAAAAGTAATTTATCAAGAAGAACTTATTATACCTGGAAAGACTGGTTTAAGGAAACTTACAGAAGATAAAGCTAAGAGAGTAGCGCTAAGATATTTAAATGGACCTATAGACAAATATGGAATCCAAATTAAAAATGGCGCAGTAGATAAAGCTATTAAAATATTTAAAAAACAAAAGAAAAAATTATTTGAAAATGGTGGTTATCTTATAGAGAGGGATTCTGGTGAAGAAATTCTAAAACATATTGAATTTCCAGATAGAGAAAAAGGAGATTATAGAAAATTCATTTATGTGAGCAAAATAAAAGTTATAAAAGTAAAAAAATAAAATTAGAAAAAATTAGAGTAGATTTTAAAAATCTTATTTCTTTAGAAAATTTATGAAAAACCAACCAAAGAAAGGAATATATTATCTAAGCTGCGGGAGATGGCTGAATAAAACGGCTTTCATAAAATATTTTGAAAAAAAAGTAAGAAAAACAATAAGAAAATATAATCTAATTGGAAAGAAAGACAAGATAGCTGTAGCTTACTCTGGAGGTAAAGATAGCATTACTCTCTTATATCTTTTAAATAAAATATATGCTTCAAGAGGACAAGAAATAATAGGGATAGCAATAGATGAAGGCATTCCTGGTTATAGAAATAAAATTCTCAAAAATGCAGAGAAATTTTTGAAAAAGAATAACATTAAAGTTAAAATTTTTAGTTTCAAAAAAGAATTTGGTTTCACTCTTAATACTAAGACAAAAAAGATAAAGAAATTAGGCATCAGCAATTGTTATGTCTGTTCTGTTCTAAAGAGATGGTTACTTAACAAGAAAGCCAAACAACTAAGTTTTGATGTTATAGCAACAGCTCATAGTTTAGATGATGAATCTGAATCCATTATAATAAATCTATTGAAAGGAAATCCAGAGTTACTAGCTAAATTAGGTCCTATGACAGGGACAAGAAAGACAAAACAATTTGTGCAAAGAATAAAGCCTTTTTATTTATGCTCAACAAAAGAAATTGTGCTCTATGCAAAACTCAAAAAGATTCCAATTCCAGGAAAAGATATATGTATATGTCCTTTACGAGGCTTAACTCTTAGAGTAGAAATAAGAAAATGGCTTGCTGATCTTGAGAAAAGACATATAGAAGTTAAGAATGCAATAGTCAAATCATTCTTAAAAATAATGCCAATGTTTAAACAAGAATATAAAGGGACTGCGTTTAAAAAATGTAAGAAGTGCGGTTATGCATCATCTCAAGATTTATGTAAAGCCTGTATGTTATTAAAAGAATTAAAAAAGAAATAAAATTATCTTCTAATTCTTCTTCCAATAAAATAAAGCAAAAATCCAAAGAAAAAATATCCTATAGTTAAAATTCCAAATTTAGGGATTGTTCTTTCTATGTAAAATTCAAGAAAAGAGAGAATTTCTTCTGTGAATGGAATTTGGTAAACATTTTCTAAATAACTTAAAATTAATTGTCCTCCAAAAAAAGTTAAAAATAAAGAAATAAAAGCAGGAATTAAAGTAATAAAGCCCATAAATTTTAAAGTCGAACTTAAATTTTGTTTTCTCCAGAGTAAACCAGAAAAACCTATTATGACTAAAATAACTACGTTAATTATAAAAATTATTGGAGCTTGCCATATATTTTGAGGTTCTAAAGCAAGTGAAAATACAAAAGGAATAAGCATAGAGATTCCTAAAAGATAAAAGAATCTAAACAAGCTAAGAAAAAATAAATTCTTGATGCCTCTTTTAATATTAGCCATTTTTATTTTCTAAGTGCTCTATCAATATACCATCTGTGTCTTTTTTTCACATCTGTACTATCTCGAACAGCATAAACATTGATGGCTTTCTTGTCTGTCAGATAAAGAGGCATTATCTTCTTTGTATTAATGACATTAGAAACTTGATCATAAATTTTTTCTGGTATTAAAATTTCATTATCTAAAGCCTTGTTCTTCAAAGCTTTTGCCAGGCTTATTGTATTACCTATTGATGTATATTTAACTGCTTTATCTGCTCCTATACTGCTTACAGTAGCTAATCCACTATTAATGCCTGCTTTGATTCTTAATTCTATATCAAAACTTTTTATAGCTTCATTAAAAGCATCTGTAATCTTTTTAATATCCTGGGCTGTTTTTATGGCAGCAATATCATGTCTGTACTGCTTAACAATATTAAAGAAAATAACAAGATTACTCCCATAAAGATCTGCAACCCCTTGATGAATTTTTATCTTTTTTGTTATGGCATCAAAATATTTATCAAATAGAATATTAAATTTAGTTGAATCCTTCTTTTTAAGAGCTTGGAATTTTTCTAATCCTGATATTGACATTAATAATACAGAGATTTCTTGTTTTGTTCCATAAACCAAAGAGGGCATGATTGTTTGAGCAGCCAGTTTTGAACTATTTTTATTAAATATCTTTTTAATATCATTATCAATATCTCCACCAGACTTCAATAATCTATGTTCCCTTTCAATTTCTCTTGTCCTAATTTTTTCTGGCTTCTTCTTTATTTCATGTTTTCCTTTACTGGCTCTATTTCTAAAATACAAGAATAACAACAAAAGCACGACAATAAGAATAAATAACCATAAGGGCCAATTACTTAATAAATTCTTTTTTGGGTTTAAATCAATTGTAGCTACAATACCTCCTGTAAGAGGCACACCTGAAAATTCTGTAGAGTCATTTCCAGCATTAATATCTAAAACATAAGTTCCTTTTGGTGCCTCAAGCCTGTATGTTTTTATTTCTCCAACTTCTAAATCTAAGTCAAGTATTTGTTTTGTGATTTGATCATGGATTATAAAATCAACTTCTATACTTTTGATGTATGGAACATTTCCAGTATTTGTAACAATTAGTGTATCATTTTCTAACACTAAATCTATTTTTTCAAGCTCTGAAACTGAAATTATCTTCTCAATTCTCAAATCAGCAAAAGATACTTCTACAAAATATTCTCCTGGAGCAGCATCTTGTAAGAATCTGTACATTGTCTCACCACCACTCATCACAGATTCTTCAAGCATAACAGTTTCTCTATCTAAAAACAAAACACTTTCTTTAGAACTTAATTTTACATTAACTTCCTCAGACATAACTTGCTGAGCCTGGTCAAACAATTTTGGGGTTATTATCAAAATTTCATCAGGCATAAACCCTCCCTTATTAGTCTCAACTGTTAATGCAGTTGGTATTTGTTTTATTTTAAATTCAGCGGTATTCTCACCTTGATTACCTTTACCATCAGAAGTTTTAAGAGTGATAATATGAGGACCAGGCATTATATTTTCAGAAAGCTTTATTGTATATGAAAATTTACCATTAGAAATACTGTCTGAATAGCTATTATCATCAACAATAATTTCTATGCTACCATCTATCTTCTCACCATTTGCCTTGATAACATTTCCCTCAATTTTAAGATTTTCAGAAGGCTCAAATTCATACTTGCTTAAAGAAGCTTCAATGTTAATTCTATCTGTTAAAGAAAAACCATCAATTGATTTTTCTTCTAATTTGTTATTCTTGTCATCTTCTATAGCAACATAAATACGACAAGAGCCCAATGCCTCACTGACAGGAAAAGAGACATCAATACTCTTTTCTGAAGTCTCTATGATAGTTGGTGAAAAATACATCAAACTTTCTTCTTCACCACAAATAAGAGTTATTCTAAGGAAACCATGAATCTGCTCACTGTATGAAAAATCTGTTTCTATCTCAAGACCATCTCCTAAATTATAAACTTCCTTTGGACTAGAAATTAAAATCATAGCTTGAACATTGCTAACTAAAAAAAGAATTAAAAAACATACCAGACATAGAATGATTGCCTTTTTCATCTTCTTTAAAGACAATTTTGCTATTTAAAATTTATTGTTATAGATTAAAACAAACTTTATATATTTCAGTATCTTTAGAAAAAAATGGGTCTATTCAATCTTTTTTTAATTCCATATTTTCTTTTCTCCCTGTCACCAAACGAGGCAGCAGATGTGATAAAAGATTTCCATAGGAAACATACAGATGCTCTAATACATTATGTAAAAACAGGAGATAAAAAAGAACTCTCAAGATTTACATTTATGACAGATAGGTTTATAGAAGAAGTTAATAAAGAAATTAGAAAGAAAGGTTTAGAAAAAGCCATTAAAAAAATTGAAGAAGGGACACGAGAAATAATATATTCTATGCATTCAATAAAAAGAGATAAACACTATGATCTTAGTTTTACAATGTATTATGATTCTGGAGATTCAGTCATGTATTCTATAAGAAAAGATGAAGAAGATGATGCATATAGGGTAAATTATATAGAATCTTCTTCAGGAGAATGTTTTTCTATTGGTGATTATATTGGTGAGGAAAAAGAATATGTTGAGCCTAGGACAAAAATAGCAGATATTGGAGAATGGGTAAAAGATGATAATTATAATTTAGAATTTAGAGTCATAAATTATGCTGTTCATTATGATCATGGCACACCTTATATTGATGCATTGTTTAAGGTAAGAAACACTGAAGAAAACATCAGATATGATTTCTTTGATGCAAGATTGTTAGATAGTGAAAATTATAGAACAAAACCTGTAGAAGAACGATTCTATGATATGAATGATTTAGAAAACAGCACTATTTTTTTAGGTCCAGAATATTCAAGCAAAAGTGTTATTCTTCCTTTTTATGCTCATCCTGTAAGTGGTTATTCTGTATTTCTCTTACCTATTAATGATAAAAAGGTTAGGATAGATTTGGGAGAAATTCCATCAGGGCTTGAACCTGAATAAGGATAAGTTAATTTTATAAATCTCATCTCTTTTTTAATTCTATGAAGATAATAACTCTTCACTGTGACTACATTCGCTTTAAACCAGTAAAAAAAGCAATAAGTAATCCAGAGGAAATAAAAAAAGAGGTCAAAGAAATAAAAGAGTGTCTTGTGGTCCTTAGTGCTGTAGAGAAAAAAGATGAGGAAGCAAGAGAAGTTATAATAAAGAATTTAGTTGCCAATGTAAAAGAAATAGCAAAACAAGTCAAAGCCAAGAAAATAGTTCTTTATCCTTATGTGCACTTGACATCAGAACCATCCTCACCAAATACAGCCCTATATATCTTGAAGATAGCTGAAAAAGAACTTTCAAAAGCTAAATTGAAAGTAGTCAGAGCTCCATTTGGTTGGTATAAAGAGTTCGAGCTTAAATGTAAAGGTCATCCCCTTTCAGAATTAAGCAGAGAGATTAGTGTAGAAGGAGTAAAAGAAGAAAAAGGAGAAAAAATATCAAAAGCACTTAAAGCTGAAAAGAAACTCAAGTCAGATTGGTATGTTTTAGATATGCGAGGAAAACTTTATAAAATAAAATTAGCCAAAGATAAAATTACTGGTTTTAATTTTTCTAAATATCCTAGTTTAGAAAAGCTTGCTAGATATGAGATTAAAAAAATTAGAGCAGTAAGCCAGGAACCTCCTCATGTTAAATTAATGAGAAAACTTGAACTTGTAGATTATGAAGATGTAAGTGATCCAGGAAATTTGAGATATTATCCTAAAGGCCGATTAATTAAGGCTCTAATAGAGGAATTTGTTACAAAAAAGATGCAAGATTATGGAGCAATGGAAGTTGAGACTCCAGTAATGTATGATTCTGAACATCCTGCACTCAAGTCTTATTTAGATAGATTTCCAGCAAGACAATATTCTATTCAGACACCTAACAAAAGAGTCTTTCTTCGATTCTCTGCATGCTTTGGCCATTTCATAATGGCAAGCCAAGCAGGAATTAGTTATAAGAATCTTCCAATGAAACTTTACGAACTAACAAAGTATAGTTTCAGAGCTGAGCAAAGAGGAGAATTGACTGGGTTGCGAAGATTAAGAACTTTTACAATGCCTGATAGTCATGCCTTTTGTCAAGATTTGAATCAAGCTAAAGAAGAAATGAAAATTAGAATGCTTCTTTCAAAACAATTACAAGAACAAATAGGTTTTGATTTAGAGAAAGATTTTGAACTGGCCATAAGAGCAACAAAAGATTTCTATTCAAAAAACAAGAAATTTATTCTAGAGCTTGTTAAAGCCTTTGAAAAACCTGCTCTTATAGAAATATGGCCAGAACAATTTTTCTATTTTGTCACAAAATATGAATTTAACTTTATAGATAGCTTAGGAAAAGCTAGTGCACTAACAACTGATCAAATAGATGTGGAAAATGCTAAAAAATACAAAATACAATTCACTAATAAAAAGAACAAAAGAGAATATCCTTTAATCTTACATTTATCACCTTCTGGAGCCATTGAAAGAGTCATGTATGGTTTGCTTGAGAAAGCAGCCATGGACCAGAAACAAGGGAAGAATCCAATATTACCTTTTTGGCTATCTCCAACACAAGTTAGAATTGTTCCAATCTCTGAAAAATTTATTGAACAGGCAAAAGAACTAGCAAAAGAATTAAACGAAGAAGAACCTCTTGTAAGAGCAGATATAGATGATCGACCTCTTCATGTAGAAAAGAGAATTCTAGAATCAGAGCAAGAATGGGTTCCTTACACAATTTGTATAGGAAAAAAAGAGCTTGACAAACAAATTCTTTCAGTTAGAACAAGAGTAACAGGAAAAGTGAAGGAAATGAAACCTAAAGAATTCAAAAAAATTCTACAAGATGAACAAGGAGAAATGCCTTGGAGACCTTTACCTCTTCCTTTATTATTAAGCCAGAGACCAAAATTTGTATAAAATCATAATGTCCTTTCACAAAGCAATTAAAAAACTCAAATCAGATAAAGCATTCAAACAATTCAAAGGGAAACATAAAACTTCTTTTTTGTTTAGTGCTTTTTTTGTCTTAGAGCCTGATTTTTCTATAGAAACTCAACAAATAGATTATTATATTCCAGAAAAAAAGAAAGTAGAAACATTCAAAATAAATAATAAAATAACACATAAACAAGATGAGTTCAAACCTAAGGACAAAGTAACTGTCTTAGATGAAAATATCAAGATAGATATTAAAGAACTTCAAAAAATAATAAAAAAAGAACTCGAAAAAGAAAAATTAACACCATATACTATCAATAAGATTATAGTAATACTCCAGAAACAAAAAAATAAACAGATGTGGAATATAACTTGTTTTCTTAGTGGTTTCAAGATGTTAAGATTACATATTAATTGTTTTGATGGAAATATTATAGAAAGTAATCAAAGAAACATGCTTGATTTTATTCAGATTAAATAAAATAAATAAAAAACTATCTTATTTTTCTTTTTTAAGTCTTTTTAGATATTTTTTATAATATCTACAATTATAATCAATACCACCACACTTATTACAGTGTAGTTTACCTTGTTCAATTTTTATAATATCTTTAATGTCAAGCCTACCTTCTAAAAAATCAGCTTTTTTATCACATCTTTTGTCTATTGTTGTCATTTTTCTTAAGCAAAATATCTATTTCATCAAATGGTTTCTCCTGTTCTAAGATTATTTTCTCTTGATTATCTAGATGTAAAATAGGTAGGAAACAAGCGATTCTCTCATCTCGTTTTGTTCCAGCCAACATAGTATAGGTCAGCCTCTCGACATTCTTTCCAAAAAAGAAACCCTTGATTTTTTTATAAATTTCCTTGATTTTCTCTCTTATGTCAACTTTCTTCTTTGGCAGGACAACATCAATATCATATCTAGCTCTTCTAAATGTCAACTCTTTCTTGATCCTCCTATGCTCAGTATTTATTGCCTTGTCTAAAGCTTTCATCAGCTCTTGCAGAGTAACTTTCCTACTACGAGGCAGTGGGGTTCTAGGTAAGATTTCAGGCATCTCATCTGGAACAAAATCAATAATCTGGCTTCCTCCTAGAGTTTCATCTTTCTTACTCTTCTTCTCAAACAATATTTCATCAATACTTAAGATATTATTATGTAAGACTTCAGACTTTATTCTTAACATTAAAGCTGCTGCAAGAAGAACTTTAGATGATATGAAGAATATTCCTTCTTCTACCTCCTGAATCTCCTTAATTTTTTCAACATATTTTTTAGATAACAAAACCAGATCAATATCCCAGGGATCAAGCTGTTCACTCTTGATTAAATCATAGATTATGGCCTGCCAGCTTAGCTCTCTGGAAACAAGCAGATCATAGAACTGATCTTGCCCTATTTTGTTATTATTTTGATTATTATTCTCCTTCATTGACAATAATAGAAGAAAAGGGTTAAAAATAATTAGTAACCACTATGTAATTACTACATACCGAAACATTTAAATATTCGAACAGCTATAATATACTATCACCTCTTTTTACCCAGGGAAGGCTTGAGGGACCATCTCCTTGATTTTCCTAATAGTCTTTCCCAGGGTTTTCAAATATAATCTTCATATTTGTCAATAAAAAAATAAGATTTTTTTAGCGGATTACAACCATTACTTTTTTAGGTTATGGCCCCGCTTTTTTAATAATTCTCTTTAATTAAGATTCTAGAACACGAACTTCTAATTTCTTATACTCAAAAACCTTATGAGTTCTTTCTACATCCCAAACAGGAATTGCTCTGTAAAAGGGTTTTTTATTTGTTTCTTGACCTTTTAAAAAATTACGGAAATCTTTATTTTTCTTTCCTATAATATAAACATTCTTAATATTATCATTTATTAGAAGAGATTTGAACACTAGCCATTGTCTTTCAGTAGTTCTTGTTTTTACTCTAATATCAATACCTGGAAAGTAAGATTTCAGCAATTTGAATAATTTTTCATCATTGTTATATATTCTATCAGATAAATAATAAATTTTACAATCTTTTTCTATTTGTTTTAAAATATCTTCTGAGATTCTGTTTAGATATTTTTTATCTTCTTTTGAATTTCCTAAGATAACTAAGACATTTGAAGAGTTTGGAATTTTATTTTTGTTTTTCCTTCTTCTTTTCATTAGTTTTAGAGGAGAAATAAATTTAATAAGGATTATTGTTGTAGAAAAGTGATTTTAGAGAAATTATTTTATTCTTTCTTTTTTTCTATTTTTTCCCTTGACTTAAATTCAGTATAATGACATCTTCCACAAAACCATCTATTTTTTGATTCTGCGAGAAAAATTCCTGGCCCGCACCTAGGACAGAATTTTGCAGTGCGTTTAGCTATATTTCCTTCTATTTTATATTTTTTATATCTTTCACTGCTCTTCTTAGGTTTTCTTTTCTTCTTACCTTTCTTTACTGATTTTGGTGCTTTTTTTCCCATTATTTAACTTCCTCTTTCTTTTCCTCTACTTTTATTTCAGGCTTAGCTTCAGGTTTTGCTTCTTCTTTCTTTTCTTCTGCCTTTGGTTCCTCTTTCTTTTCCTCAGTTTTGCCTTTCTTTTTTATTTCAAATTTTTTCTTTGATTCTTCACTGTTATAAATATAAGCAGTTACTATAGCTTCATGCATGCCAAATTTTTGATGAATTTTCTTTATTACAATAAGCTCTTTATTTTTATTTGTTAATTTAGCTATAACCTCTTGAACTTGAGCGTTAGAAGGAGTAGCTTCTATGTTTGTAATTTTAAGAATAATTTCCTCTCTATCCACTAATAATTTATCCTCTTGTTTTTCTATTTTGAATTCCATATTACTATCTAAGCTTTTATAGCATATACACCTTTCTTTTTAATATTTAATTTCTTAGCTATATCTGATTTTTCAGGATCTGTTACTATGATACGGCCTTTCCAGTTTTCAGCAAACTGATTGCCTTGACATAAAGGACATTTATCCCCTTCAACAAAAATTTTACATTTCTTACAAACTTTTTTCCCTTTCATTTTATCTACTTTTTCTTTTTCTCTTTCCTTTTCCCTTTCCTGAGACTGTTTTTGCTTCGACCCTTGCAGCTCTTGCAGCCATCTGCTTAGATTTTCTTTTATCTTCTTTAATCCAGTCCAATTTTCCTAAACCTGGCTGTCTCATAGTCAAGCCTATCTTTGGAGGGATGGTTTTATAGCTTAAAGCAACAATTCTAGCCATACACAAATCTTTTTTTCTTAAGCTTCTTTTAGAATTTTTTCCTATTAATGAGTCTGACTTACTAAAAGAAACATAATCATCCATTGTCTGACTTATATGGATCATAGCTTCAAAAGCTCCAATATTCAGGAAAGCTCCAAAATTTGTTATCTGCGTTACCTGTCCGAACACAAGCTCTTGAAGCTCTGGTTTAAAAATGAGTAGTTTAAATACGGAGGAATAATATGCTGCTGGATCTCCTGGAATCAAGATACCTTCACCTACAGAAATTACCCCTAGAACAGCGATAACAGCTCCAAGATCTTCATCAATATACTTCTCATAAGTCTTTTCTAGCTGCTTTTTTACAGCTTTCTTGATAGGCATGCCAAATAGTTCTGGTTCTACTCTAACATGGTCGGCAATCTCAACAATCTTAAACATCTTAAAACAGTACTATAAAATCTATTTTTTCTGTCTTTTAAAACTTTGCTTTATAAATTCATTGACGATTTTTAGACTTCTTTTTTGGTTATGCCACCTTAAAAGTCTAAAGGCCTGCTCATATGTGCACCACTTATATCTATCATGTTCTTTTTTAGAAACCTTAACTACACCTTTCTTAACCTCACAAGCAAAAAGCTTGTATTTGAAGCCCTTAGCTTTCCATTCTTGTTGGCTTTTTTTATCATAAACAAATTTTCCTTCTATAGAAAAATCTTTTATTTCTTTAATCTTTAAATCTGTCTCTTCTCTAATCTCTCTCTTACAAGCATCTTTAGCTTTTTCAAAAAATTTTCTTTTTCCTTTAGTAAATTCCCATCCTTTCCAATGGAGTTTTCTATGCAAAATCAAATATCTAAGAGGTTCTAATTTATACGGAACGCAAAAAATACCTTTTCTGAATCTTTTATATTTCATTTTATATTTTTATCCTATTTTATCTAAAAGGGTTTTTTATTTATAAACATAATGTGGTGGATTCTTTTATGCAAATTCTATAATATTAAGAAGTCAACATGATTTCAAAATTTTTTCCTCATATCTCTACCAAATATTTCTTCTGTCTTATAATTAGGATTTTTATTCTCTCTTTTTTCAATTTTTTCATTAATTCTTTGTCCATTGTTCCTATGATAAATCTTTTTTTATTTTTTTTAAGAATTTTTCCTTTCTTTAGAATGGCCTTATCACCGTAACCTTTCTTTTTCCTCAATTCTTTTATTTTAGTTAGTTCTATGGCAACTAATGAAGTTTCTTTTTCTTTGCCTTTCTTGCTTAACTTAATTAATTCATAAGCAATCTCTGGCAGTATTATTAGTTTGTATTTTCCATATTTTCTTTCAAGATCATGCCAAAGTTTGTATTTAGAAATGTAAATTAAAAAATTAGTGTCAGGAATTATTAACATTTTATCTTTTCTCTACTCCTTTTTGTTTTAAATTAAAATAATCATAAAATTTATTGCTTGTTGTTAATTCTTTGGTTCTGCCGAGTTTTCTTGCGCTTAGTAAACCCACATTAATAAAATGTTTAATATGATCATAAGCTTTATTACCTCTAATTTTTACAACTATTGACTGCTTAATAGGTTGTTTGTACGCAACTACAGCTAGAGTTTCTTGTTCAGCACTTGTAAATTCAGATTCGCCTGTTGCTAGTCTATTGACAAGAAAATGAAATTTTTGTTTAACATCCATTTTCCATAATTCTTTATCATCCATTTTTCTTTCTAAAATTATTAATCCACTCTCCTCATTTTGATACTTATTCTTTAATTTCTCGATTAATTCTTTCAACATCAAAGGATTTATGCCTGTGAATCTGACAATATCATCTATATTTAAATAACGCGCTGCCAAAAAAAGACATGATTCTACTTTATTTAATAATTCTTTTTCATTATCTTTTTTCATTTTTTTTCGCCGTATAATTTCCTTTTTCATGTTTAATTTCTATCTTTTCAGGAATTTTCTTTCCTACAGGCATGCAAAACACTATTTTTTCAATATTTCCTCCTAAGATTCCTTCTGCTCCTATTTTCCAATAATCACTTAGTTCTTCTGAAAACTGAATTTCTTTGATTCTCTTATTGACAAACACTGAATCACTATAAGTTATTTTCTCTAATTCAAAACTTGGTCCATTATTTATTATGTTGTTGATGTACTCGATTATATCTAATTTGCCTTTTTTATCCTCTAGTCCAAATATCTTTCCATCTTCTTTATAAGTTTCTTGTTTTGAGTTTGAAACAAGCTTGTAATGCGGTCCTATATTAAATATAAGGAAATTTTTTTTTATCTTTAGTTCCAGTTCTACTTGGTCTTCTGAACTTTTGTAATGTCCAACACCACATTCATTCCCCTTTTCATCATATAATTTATAATCAACTCTAAGATTTTTATCCTCTGTTTTTGTTTGTTCGGTGTGTGTCGAAATATTTTCAGTCAGCAATAAACCTTGCGCTGAGCCTTGAACAAGCAGAGTTAAAAATAAAAGTGAAATTAATGATTTGGTTTTGTTATGCATTTTATATTACAAATCTCAATATGGCCCCTATACCACTTAAATTTTTGAATTGTATCCCTTCAGAAGTTTCTTCAGATACTAAATTAACTTCAGCAGCTGTTGATTTAGCTTTTTTTTCTAATTCTGCAAAGATTTTTTTATCTAGTGAAGTTGATAGCAATAATTTATCAACTGCGCCTATCTCTAAAGCTTTTTTTACTTTTTCTAAGCCGTATGCAATTTTTTCAGGTGTCTTAGCCAGAATTGTGAAAAATTTTTCTAACAAAAGTTTTTCCTTTATGATTGCTTCTTTTGCAAGAATGTCTTGAGATATCTCTACCAATAATTCAAGACCATGTTCATCTGCATATCCAATATCTTTCATTCCTATTATCTTATCCTTTAAGGCTGTGACAAAATGTCCTTCTTTTAACCAATCCTCTTTTCCTGGTCCTGGTCCTCCAACTATCAAACCACTAAGTCTTGGCCTATCAAAGAAAAGTTCCTTAGCATGCTCTGAGATACGTCTAAAAAATTCTTTTACAGCAGCCTCTCTAAGTCTTTCAAATCTAAGAGCAGATTGTCCTCCTGCTCTCTGCTTGCCTGAAACACCACTTGTTATATGTCTCAGCTTTCTGATACTCTTACCCTCTAACAAGCCAAATGTAGCTTCTTTCCTGTCCAATACTATCAAACCATAAATTTCCTTAGCTTTTAGCATATCTTTCAAAGGATCAATAACAAAAGTCTGGTCGCATCTATAAAATTTAGTTTTTAGAATCTGTGGGGGTTCAATAGCCCAGATTTTTATATCAGGCTGACCCTCTTTCTTACTAACATTTCCACAAAAAATAGCTAAGCCATTTTCAGGTATATTTTTGTAAAGCTTGAGGTGCCTGATTATTTTTTCAAGAGCATCAATAACATTATTTCTAGTAGTCTTTGATTTAATATTCTGTGCAGTGCTTTGTTCTGAAACAAGCTGAGAGGCTATTTGATTGATATTAGAACCAGCAGGAGCATAAACTGTAATAAGTTCTGTATGCCTGCCTCTATAATTTTCTAATTCTTCTACAAGGTCTGCTAATTTTTTTCTTTCAGCTTCTTCCATTTTTTATATTTAGATAAGTAATTAGTTATTTAAAAATCTCTCTGCAATAAGTTATAAGAATTTGAGGTATATTTCATCCTTCTTTCCTTCTTTGATTTCTCTAGATTTTGTCACAGCCTTCAAATCATTGATGACTGGTTTTAGTTCTTTTATCTTTTCTTTTTCAAGTGAAAGAATGATTTCTGCATTCAAGGATTTTTGACATTTTGCTTTTGATTGTCTTACTTTACTTATAATATCAATGGCTGCATCCCCTATTTTTTCTGTTTTTTTGTTTGCTAATTTTTCATTAAATTTTGGCCATTCTGCTATGTGGATGCTCTTGTTTTTTTCATATTTTTTAAAATAATTTTGATAGAGTTCTTCTGTTATATGAGGAACAATTGGAGCAAGAAGTTTTATCAGAGCTAGGAATGAAATATAAAGAGTATACTGGGCAGATTCTTTTTCTTCTTTTGTTCCTTGATATAATCTATTCTTTGATATTTCAAGATAATTATCACAGAAAGTATGCCAGAAAAACTGCTCAATTTTTCTCGTAGCAATACCTATCTTATATTCCTTAAAGTTCTTTGTTGCTTCTGTTATTAATTTTTGTAGTTTTGAGAGAAGCCATGAATCAAATACCTCTAACTTTACTTTTTTTGGCTTGTAGTTCTTTAAATGAATTATAGAAAAATTAAAAGCATTCCATAATTTTGTTAAAAATTTTCTTCCAGCTATTAAATCTTTTTCTTGATATCTTAAATCTTCTCCAAACGTGGCTATACCAGCCCAATATCTAAAGACGTCTACACTGTATTTATTTAGAATATCCTCTGTCCATACTACATTTCCTTTAGACTTATGCATGCCCTTTCCTTTTGAATCTAAAACATATGTTCCTATTGCAATTGTCTTCCAAGGAATACTTTTGAAATGCAGGAATGATTTGAGTATAGTATAGAAAGCCCATGTTCTTATTATATCATGGCTTTGTGGTCTGAGTGATAAAGGAAACATTTTTTTGAATTGCCCTGGCTTTTCTAACCATCTTATAGCTATTTCTGGTGTCATACTTGAAGTCATCCAAGTATCAAAGACATCATACTCTGGCTCAAATTGTGTTGAACCGCATAAACATTTCTTTTTTGGTTTATGAACTGTAGGATCTATTGGAAGTTCTCTTTTTTCTGGAAAAACAGGCTTGCCACATTTTTTACAATACCAGACAGGAATAGGAACCCCATAATATCTTTGTCTGCTGATTGTCCAGTCCCAACCTAGATTTCTAACCCAATCCTCATATCTGGCTCTATAAAATTTAGGATGCCACTGAATTTTTCTTCCATAACTTATCAACTGATTTTTATATTGTAGGGTTTTGATGAACCATTGCTTTGTTACAATAAACTCTATTGGAGTAGAACATCTCCAGCAAGCTCCAACAGTCTGCTCTATAGTTTCCTGCTTGATTAATCTCTTTTCTTTTCTTAAATCATCTAGAATTTTTTCTCTTGCTTCTTTGAGTGTTAATCCAGCATATTTTTCAGCAACCTTAGTTAATTTACCTTCTTTATCTATACTTATTTTTAAATCCAGTTTATATTTTTTCCAGAATTCTATATCACTAGTGTCACCAAAAGTACATATCATTACTATTCCTGTTCCAAATTCAGGATCAACCTTCTCATCTTGCATTATCTTGATTTTATAGCCGAAGAGAGGAACAGTAGCTGTCTTTCCAATTAGTTTTTTGTTTTTATTATCTTTTGGATTTACAAATATACCAACACAAGAAGCAAGGAGTTCTGGACGTGTAGTGGCTATAAGGATTTTATCTTTCCTTTTTCCTTCAAGATCAAAAGAAACATAATTTAGTTTAGTTGTTCTGGTTAAATCCTCAACTTCTGCCTGAGCTAATGCTGTTTGATGATAAGGACACCATATAGTTGGTTCTTCAGCTCTGTAAGACTCTCCTTTCTTAATTAGTTCAAGAAAAGAAATCTGTGCTATTTTCTGTGCTTCTCTTGATATAGTTGTATAGAGCAGTGACCAATCATAGCTATGCCCTAATCTTTTCAAAACTCTATCTGCATATGCCTTCTCAACTTTTCTAGATTCTTCTAAACACAATTTTCTGAACTCTGCTCTTGTAACATCTTTCTTTGATATGTTCAGTTTTTCTTCAACATATTTTTCTGTAGGTAGACCATTGTCATCAAAACAAGGAGCAAAATAAACATTATATCCAAACATTCTCCTAAATCTTGCTATAATTTCAAATTGTGTATAATGTAGAGCATGCCCGATATGTAAATGTTCAGAAGAAGCATAAGGTGGTGGTGTATCAATTGAAAAGATTTTTTTCTTGCTTTTAGGATCAAACTTATAGATTTTTTCCTTTTCCCAATAATCCTGCCATTTTTTCTCAATAACATTAAAATCTATTATATTTTTCTTTCCTTTCCTCTTATTCTTCCCTTCTTTTTTCATAATATACTGAGACTAAAATATTTTTTAAATCTAATGTTTCTTACTATTTCTTTCTATTTTACCGAAATCTATTTAAATATACAACTCGTTTTTCTTTCAATAAATCTAAATGAAAAAATGGTGATAAAAGCGAAAAAGAGGCAGAGAAAATCAAAGTTATCACAGATTCCTTATAGCACTAAAGAAAAACTTATTCTTATTCTGTTTTTAGTGTTTGTGATTCTTGCAATAACAATACTATTCAGAGGAGCTCCAGAATCGCAATATTTACCTATGACAGGAACAGCTACCCTAACTAGCGAGCTTACAGAGACAAGTTATGGCCAGAATGATGAGTTTGACGGTTCTATAAAACTTATGCTTCAACAAGGAGATATTTTACCACCAAACACAGAGATTCATTTCCTTGTCTACACAAACAAGCCAAAATGTTCAAAATATATCTGTGAAAATAACATTCCAGTAGATTGGTATGATTATGATGAGGGAACAGAGCAATGTATACTTAGCAATCCTGATCCTGAAGGGAAATGCTGTTTAATAATGGGGGCACAATGTAAACAAATTATTCTTAATAGTGGTTTTGAAGAACTTGTTGGAGGATTTCCTACAAGCTGGCTTCCATATGTTTTAGGTCTTGGAGGAGAGGCTGCAGGAATTGAAACTTATCCAATGGATCCTCTAGGACAGAATTATAGTAGTGTGGCATATACAGACTCTTCTGGAATATATCAAACTGGTCAGGGACAAGCAGCTTTTCATCAGAATTTAGGTAATAGAGCTGCTCCAATTTTTGAATTTAGGATATCATATACTCCTGTAAGAAATGTAACTTTGTCTTCTGAAACTTATGAATCTGAGAATGAACTAAGTTTTGATGGATTATCTTATCAAGTTTCTCAAGTTCCAGATCCTTTGACATGGAAAGTGCATTATGATAAGCAATATTATTATACTGGATGTGCATTTGAATTAGTTGTTCAAAGTGTAGAGGGAAGAAACTTACATTATTATTATGTTGTTAATGGTTCAGTTTCAGAGTGTCAAAGACCAGCAGATACATCAAATGATAGATATATTCCAAAAATTCTACCTGTTGAAGGAAACTGGACAAATGAGAGTGCTGACCTTTATGCAGATTGGATAGCAGGCACTAATTGGCCAGCAACAGACAGAGTAAAAGAAATTTGGATAATATCACATGGAATTTACTTGATAGATGCACCTATCTCTAATGCACAGATTGTTAGATGGGATGATATCAAGTTAACAAAAACGAGAGGAACAATACCTATGAATTTATGTGAAGCTAGAGGAAAAAGATGTTGTGCAGAAGGAACAGGTTTTGGAGATTACTTTGGTTTACAATTAGAGTGTGACGAAGGAAAAGAGTGCTGGACAGAATGTGCTGATAGTATTCCATTACATTTAACTCAATTTATACAAAAATCAACAACAGATAATAAGAAGAACATGACTTCTGGTTTGTTTACATATATTAAAGATCCTTCACAACAAACAGAAGAAGAATATAGTTCAGTTCCTCCTAGATGTACTGACAGCAAATGTTTATTGATGTATGACTATGGTTCTGGCTTTACAGCTTGCTTAGATGAATCAACACATAGTTGCGAAGACTGGGATAATACTTATGAATTACCATTAGATGAATTAACTCACTTTAAGACACCTGGAGAAAATGGAACTTATGAGTTGGTAGTTAAAATACAATATGAACCTAGTGGAGGTAACTGCGGACAGATTTTAGATCCAGAAACTAACCAATACAAATACATTGACACGTGTCTTATGTATGAAATTCATGAGCCTTTTAGTGTTGGAGAAGTCTGCGATCCTGTCTGGGATTGTACACCTTGGGAACCTTATCCTTGTACAGATAAGCAGACAAGAAATTGTACAGAGAGTGCTTGTGGTCTAGGATCAAAGACATATGAGAGAACTTGCTGTTCTGAAGACTGGCAGTGTGATGATTGGAGTGCTTGTGTTGGTAATGTGAGAACAAGAACATGTACAGATTTAAACAACTGTAGCACAACTTATGAATTAAATGATACATGGGCAGATCCTGAGTGTGCAGCTTTGCCACCTTGTACTGTTGCTGACTGGAGTTGTACAGACTGGCAACCAACAATATGTCCAACAGAAGGAATACAGATAAGAACATGTGATTTGATAGGAACATGTGATACAACAACAGGATATGTGCCAGAAGAAGAGAAAACTTGCATAATACCAGAACCAGAGAAACCTCAATTGGGCTGGTTGTTATATGTGATAATAGGAATAATTATTTTAGCAGCATTGATATTTGTCTTGCAGAAATTTGTTTTCAAAGCCAGACCAAAAACAAAAAAAGAAACTTCCCCTGAGTTAGTTTCTTATGTGAGAGATGCTTTAGCAACAGGAGCAACAAAAGCAGAGATTAGAGCAAAATTATCAGAAGCAGGCTGGCCTAAAGATGCAATACAAACTGCCTTAAGATATGTAAAATAAATTTTTTATATTTCTTTTTTATTATATTTTTTAATTTCGAAAGTTTTTAATATATCTAAATATTATTTTTATACAATGAGATGGTTCAATACTCTTGCAATCATAGTTCTTTTTTTAGTTTTATTAGTTATAAATGGACAGAACAGCTGTATGCCTCAAGAAGAGTGTTTTAGTAATACAGATTGTGTTAAAGTACAATTAACTTGCTGTCCTTGTAATATGGGAGGTCAAGAAAGATGTATTCCAAGAATTATGGCATCTGTATATGAAGAAAAATTAAAAGATTGTCCACCATCTGAAGAACTTATCTGTCCAGCTCTGTATAATTGTGAAATTGAAGGATGTATTTGTGATGAAGGAATATGCACACCAGTACCTGAATCAATTGAATAAAAAAATGAAAAAAAGAAGAACAAAATCAGCAAAAATAGCAAAATCAACAAAGAAAAACAAGATAAAGAAACTCAAATTATTGCCAAGCTTAAGAGAAAAAAGACATTATATAGTTCTTGTTGTTGAAGGAAAAATAAATGAGGACAAGACAAAAGAGATAATCAATAAGGCTATTCTTGATTTTATCGGGATTCTTGGTTATGCTAAAGCAGGCCCTCTTTTTGTTGAGACAGGAAAAATCAAAAAGAATATTTATTTTATAATAAGTGTAACAACAAAATATGTAGATAAAATTAAAGCCTCTTTTGCTTTAATTGACGAACCTAATTTATTTTTTAGATGTATTGGTGTTTCTGGGACTATAAAGAAGAGTAAAAGATTTTTACGTTCTTAATTTTTATATATTTTTTTCATATGTTTTTAGCTTAGAGTATTCTTCATCAAATCTTCTTTCATGAGCTTTCATAAATTCTTCTTTTGGAATGTTATAACCACAAGATCTACTAGTTTCTTGCCATAATTTTTCATGACCAAAAGGAAAAGCGATTAACAAATCTTTCTTACTAGTAAATTCTATTTTTTCATGTCTTCCGCAAACTATATTTTTTTCTGAGACTGGTCTTCCAGTGGTAGGATATTTTTCATCTGATTCGATTGTTTTAACATACTCACCATATTTATGAAGCACATATTTTTCTTCATTATTTATTGTGATAATTAATGCTTCACAATAACCACCCAAACCCTCATCATTTCCACCAACATATCTTAGCTGTTCAATTAAATTTTTCATAAAGAAAAAAAATTCTTTAGCCATTATAAATATTATTGTAAAAAGAAATAGATATTTGATATTAGAATTGATCTATGAATCAACACCATAGTAAATTTTTTTTGACTTTAAAAATGAGGCTTTTAGTAGTTGCGGGCTGAAATAGTCGTTGCCTTCTATCTTACACCCCAACTCTATCAACGTTGTCTTCTACAACGGCCTTAGTTGTCTATTTTCGCGGGTTGCTTCGAGCTTAGATGCTTTCAGCTCTTATCAACCAGAGCGTAGCTGCGCAGCCTGCCCGGTCAGGACAACTGCTAGACCAGAGGCTCCCAAAGCCCGTTCCTCTCGTACTGAAGCTTTGTTCCACTCAGACAACAACACACTTAGTAGATATCAAACAAACTGTCTCACGACGTTCTTAACCCAGCTAACGATCCCTTTTAATGCGTGAACCCCGACACCCTTGGCTGCTTATGCACAGCCAGGATAGGAAGAGCCGACGGCGATGTACCAAACCGCGCTGTCAATATGGACTATCGAGCGCGACAAGCCTGTTATCCTTGGGGTAACTTTTCTGTCATCCTAAAGCTCCACTAAAAAGCTATTAGGGTTCGCTGAGCCCTGCTTTCGCATCTGCGTCTCTCTCTTTGCGAGACACAGTCAGGCGAGCTTTTACCTCTGCGCTCTTTGCATAGTTTCCAACTACACTGAGCTCACCTTTGGGCCCTACTGATATCTTTTCAGTAGGGTGCCGCCCCAGCCAAACTGCCCGCCAGTCGCTGTCCCTTTTCAGGTTAGCATTCTGCAAAATGATAGCTAGTGTTACACTTGCGATCCGCTACGCCGAAGCCTCGCTTCATTTCTCCTAGCTACTCTATGTATCGCTTTACAAAACACAACGACAAGTTGCAGTAAAGTTCCACAAGGTCTACGCTTCCCACTAGGCGTCCCTGGCCTTTGCACCAGGATGGAGGATTCGGAAGCTTGCTAGTAGGGACAGTGACAACCTCGTTACACCATTCATGCAAGTCACCATTCAGATGACAAGGTATTACGCTACCTTAAGAGGGTCATAGTTACCCCCGCCGTTTAATGGACCTTAGCTCCCTTGAAAAGGAGTTTTAGACACCACCACTGGGCAGGTTTCACCAAGTGTACGAGTCTTTTCAGATTAGCACTTGGCTACGTTTTTGATAAACAGTCGGGCCGTCCTTGTGATTGAAACCTACCTTTGCATTTTATTTCGAAAAACAAAACACAAATATAGGCACCTCTTCTACCGAAGATACGAGGCCAAATTGCCGAATTCCCTTACCAGCTTTAAGCTTGCAGGTCTTTACCTACTCAGCAAGAGCACTAGTGCAAGTTCTAAGTACGATTGCTCAATAACTCCATTATCAACTTTTCACGGGTTCTAGGACTCAACAAACTTTGGCTCCTACAATTAAGTCGCTTCTCATTATTACAATACTCCACAACATTCTTGCAAGAGATGTCCTTGCGGATACACTTTGCATATCCTAAAACGTCCTTGATAATTTCAAAACTATGGAACAGTGCACGAATATTAACGCGCTTCCCCTTCCCGCATCTCAGTTAAGGATGCAGTTAGGATCGACTAACCCTCGACTGATCGACATTGTCGAGGAACCATAGCTCTTTCGACCCTTACGGCTCTCACGTAAGTCAGATCCTACTAACACCAGGATTATCATTGCTACACGGTCCACACCTTCTTACGAAGATGCTTCTGCCCAAGCAGCACGCCTGCCTACTTGATTTCTCCAAAGAGAAACACTAAAGTCTCGGTAGATGATTTAGCCCCGTAAATTTTCGGTGCCCTGACTCTCGATGGGTGAGCTGTTACGCTTTCTTTAAAGGATGGCTGCCTCTAAGCCCACCTCCCCACTGTCTCAGAATCAAGACGCCCTTTGATGCACTTAATCATCATTTTGGGACCTTAACTTTAGTCTTGGTTGTTCCCATCTCGAAGTAGAAGCTTACCCCCCACTTCTGTTTCCCTTGCTGTGCTTCTAACAAGTTCGGAGTTGAACAGGACACCGACCACAAAAGCGACCTGCATGTCCAATCCGTAGCTCTACCTCGTTAGTAAGCTAACAAGAGGCTATACGAAGGTATATTTCGGCAGGAACCAGCCATCGCCGAACTAGATTAGCTTTTCACCCCTATTCC
>CAYNFE010000001.1:0-171802 GCA_964396475.1 Candidatus Woesearchaeota archaeon | reverse complement strand
CACAGATTTATTTATCTGTATCAAATGCAACAATAAAAAATATAAAAAGCCCTCTCGATAACTTATAACTATAAAATGCCTTATATAAAAAAATTGCATCTTAATGGATTTAAGTCATTTGCAAAACCCACTGATATATTATTTGATAAAGGCCTAAATGTCATAGTTGGTCCTAACGGAAGTGGTAAAAGCAATCTGGCAGATGCTATATGTTTTGTTCTTGGAAGGCTTAAGGTTAAGAGTTTAAGAGCTGAAAGGACTGCTAAATTAATTTGTCATGGTGGAAAAGAAGGAAAGCCAGCTCAAAGTGCTAAAGTAAGTATGGTATTTGATAATAGTGATAATATCTTCACTCTACAAGAACCTGCTGATGAAGTTGAGATTGCCAGGATAGCAAAGAAAGATGGTACAAGCACTTACAAGATTAATGGAAAAACAAAAACAAGACAGGAAATTCTAGAGCTCTTGGCGCAGGCTGGAATAGATCCTGATGGTTTTAACATTATTCTTCAGGCTGAGATTAGCACCATAATAAAAATGCATCCTGAAGAGAAAAGAGAGATCATTGAGGATATAGCTGGAATTAAGATATATGAAGTACGAAAGGAAAAATCTATCAGAGAACTGGAAAAAACTGAATCTAAATTAAAAGAAATCAGAATAACTTTGAGTGAAAGAGCAGCCTATATGAGAAACTTGGAGAAAGAGAAGGCCCAGGCTGAAAAATATGAAAAATTGAGAAGAATGATTAGAAGAGATAAGGCAGCTTTAATTTTTAAGAAAGTTAAGGAAAAAGAAAATGATAAAAAGAAATTAGAGAAGAAAATTGGGGACAAGAAAGAACAACTGAGCAAGATTCAGGATAAAATAAATTTTATTCAAAGAAAAATTATTGATTTTGACAAACAAGTTCAAGAAATTAATGAACATATTGAGAAAAAATCAGGAGTTGAGCAAGAACAGCTCTATCATGAGATTTCTGATCTAAAGTCTGAGACAGCTGTCTTAGGAGTTAAGTTAGAAAATTATAAAGAACAGATAAATACTATAGATAGGAGAATTGAACAGCTGAAAATAGAGGAAATTAGAACAAATCAGGAATTAAAGCAGTTAGAGCAGGAAAAATCAAGGCAGAAAGAACAAAAATTAGATATTCATGACTTCAGAGCTGAGATAATAAAAGCAGCTACAAAAATTAAGGATGAAAGCAAAAAGATTTCTGAAATTTTTTCTGATTTATTTGATAAGATAAGGCAAAGGAGAACAAGAATAGATGACCTTATTAGACAGAACAAGATTAAACAGGTTAAAGAAGAAATAGATGCTCTTGTTTATTCTCTTGAAGAAAATGTTCCTGAATTAAGTAAAATCTCCAAAGAAACCACAAAAATTGTTGATGATATTTCAAAATTAAAAATAGGTGAGGGAGAGAAAAGAAATATCAGTCTTGAGATTGAACTTGCTAAGAAAGAAATGGATCGTTTTAAAGATATTATAAAAAAGAGCTTACAAGAGAAGAAAGATTTTGAACAACTTATAGAGGAACTAACAAAAGATGAGGAAAAGAAGAAGAAATATATGATAGATAAAGAAAAAACTGAAAAAAAGTTTAGAAGTACTTTTGATAAACTCTTGATTAAAAAAAGTCAGTTTCAAGGAATAGTGAAAAAGCAAGAAATTATGGTAAAGGCAGAAGAGATGAGAGCAAGGGAGATTGAAAATGAGATTAATACAATCAATATAATGAAAGCAGGAGTTGATGCTGCGTTGGAAGTTGTTCAGTCTGAAGTTGAAGATTATAAAGAACTAAGAGAGGAATTAGAAAAAGCAAATTTAGGAAGCAAAGCAGAGATTGATTCAAGAATAGCGAGAAATGAAAGAATCTTAGGTGAAATAGGTCCAGTTAATCTCAGAGCTTTAGAAGTCTATGATAGAATTAAAATTGAGTATGAAGAAATTGAATCTCGAGTTAAAAAACTAGGGGAGGAAAAAGAGGAAATTCTAAATATCATTAAAGAGGTTGACAAAAAAAAGAAGCAGGCTTTTATGCAAGCGTTTGATGTTATAAATGAAGCTTTCAGTCAGAATTTCATGGCTTTAAGTAATAAAGGGCAGGCATTTCTTGAGTTAGCAGATAAACAAGACCCTTTCAAAGGAGGTTTAGAGATGATAATTAAACTAGGTAAGGGAAAATACATGGACGCTGATCAGCTTTCAGGAGGAGAGAAAGTTATTATTGCCCTATCATTAATGTTTGCTATACAGAAATACAAACCCTATTGCTTTTATGTTTTTGATGAGATTGATCCTGCACTAGACAAGAGAAATAGTGAAAGATTGGCTAACATACTGAAAAAGAATGTTCAGAAAAACCAATGTATAATCATAACACATAATGACTCTATTATTAACAACGCTAACCTGTTGTATGGAGCCACTATGCAGAAAGGAGTCAGTAAGATTATTGGTTTAAAAATTTAGAAAAAATAAAATTATCTTTTTCTGTTGTTTGCTGGAACTTCCTCTTCAAAGAATCCAATTATTTTCTTTCCTAGTCCACTAAGAAGAATTATTATGATTACAAGGATTATCAGTCCTGCTATTAACAGACCTTTGTATTTTGAGAAGAAATTATCACTTGATTCTTCCCCTGTTTCTTCAGGTTGTTCTTCTGTTGGTTCTTGTTCTTCTATCTCTGGTTCTGGTTCCTCTTCTACTGATTCTGCTGCCTCTGTTATTGTTATTGTTACTACATTGCTCTCTGTCAGTTCTATACCATCAGAAGCATAGAATGTAACTTCTCTTGTTTCTCCTTCTGAACCTGCTTTTGGTGTTAAAGTAACTATACTACCAGAAACTGATACATCTACATTAAGAGGTTTGACAGTGACATAAGTTAAGACATCTCCATTTGGGTCTTCAAAATAATCTTTAAGATCAATTTCATAAGTCTGTCCTGCACCTATTTCTAAATCAGGAATGTCCTCTTTAAGAACAGGAGCTTGATTTTCTTCAGGTTCTTCAGGCTCTTCTGTTGTTTCTTCTGGTTCTTCTGTTGTTTCTTCTGGCTCTTCTGTTGTTTCTTCTGGCTCTTCTGTTGTTTCTTCTGGCTCTTCTTCAGGTTCTTCTTCTATTATTTCTTCTTCAAGTTCTTTAAATGTTAAGTCTGCTATTCCATCAGTTATGCTATTTAATGTAATTTCAAGATCAAGATAGCCATTATTATCAGTATCAAATTGTTTGGTTTCTCCAACATCTAAATCGACTATGATTGGATCAGATGATATTTGAATTGTTACGCTATCATCTTCAACTTCTTCAAGTTCTGCTGTGTGTTCTTCATCTTTAATATTAAAAGTAAAAGAATCTCCCTCAGAACCACTGAATTGTTCTTCTTCTGGTTCTTCTATTATTTCTTCTTGTTCTTCAACTTGTTTTGGTGTGAAAAGATTTACAATCCAATCAATTGTTTTCTGGAACCATGATTTTTCTTCTTCTTCAACAGGTTCTTCTGGAATTATTAGTTCTCCCTCTTCTGATTTTACTACATTTATTGTTATTGTTCTTGATGCTAAGATTGTTGTATCTTCTAACCTTACTGTTACTGTAACCTTATAATCTTGAAGCTGTGTCTCAGGTGGAGGAGCTATATATAGATAAACTGTTTGTGCTTCTCCTGCTTCTATATCTATTGCGCCAGGATTAATTTGTGAGAAACTTGTGCCTGTTCCACTAATTTCTATATTATAATGAGCTGGCTGTTCTCCTTTATTTTCTATTATGAATATTGCAGTTGCTGTGCTGTCTCTTGCTACGCTTACTGGATCATCTGCTATGCTGATTGCTGGCTTGTAGCACTCTTCTATTGTTATTGATTCTATTGCGATTGTATCCTCGGCTTCAGCACCACTTAGAGGATCTTTTACTTTTATTGTGAAATCATATTCTCCACCAAGAGTATTGTAAGGAGGATGGATATCAAGAATAATACTTGTTTCCTCTCCTGCACCAAGAGTTATATGCCTTTCACTTATTGTTGCCCACTCTTGACCCTCTAGTGTTATATCAAAAGTATTCTCAAAGTTCCCATTATTTTTGATTATGACAGCATAAGTATTGCTTAAAGCATTACACATTCTATCTCTTTCTTCCTCAATTGTTATAGCAACATCATAGCATTTTTCAACATCTAAAGTTAAGTCATATTTCTTCAGAACTTTTCCAAAGTCACTTAGAACTTCAATATGTGCTGAGAAATTACCTTGTGTTGTATAAGGTGGCCTAGCTATAATATTAAATGTTTTCTCTTCCCCCTCAGCTACATTTAGGGTATTTTGATCTAGAGTTGTCCAGCTTGGGCCTTCTAGATTAATTCTATATATATTATCTCTTGTTCCTAGGTTCTTTATTTTCAATGGAACACTAAGCTCATCAGATTCACACATACTATAATATATCTTTTCACTGCTTAGAATATAATCATAACAAGAGACAACCTCTATGTTAGCTACTTTATTTGCTTGAGCATAAGGATTTTCAGATGTAACAACAAAATTGATTTCATAAGTTCCTGCAACATTACAAGGAGTCATCACATAAGCTTCAATATCTGTTTCTGTACAGCTTGCCAAAGTTACAGAATCTGAAGATAGAGTTATCCAATCTGCAGCTGGACCCTCTATAGATATTTCATAATTTTCTAGATAATTACCTAGATTGTTAATGTTAAGCATTAAGGTTTTTTCTTCACAAGCACATACACTTAAAGTCTCAGGCTCAACACTAAGTACAGTGTTATGGCAATTTTCCACAATCACATTATGTTCTACTGTTTTTATGTTACCGTTACTTTTCTCTACTGTTATCTTTAATTTATAATTTCCAGGAACAACTTGACTGGAAGGTGTGATATAAGAGTAAATAGATTGTGATTGACCTCCTTCAAGCCAGAATCCTGTAGGGACTGTTGTTGTAAAAGTTGCAGCTGTTCCTTCAACTGTAACTGTGAAAGCTCCAGCACTTGAAGCAGTTACAACATCTTCAATAACTATAGTAGAAGAAGGGCAAACTGTATTAGTTGTTATGTTAGATGTTATTGTGAAAGCACTTGCTTCTGAAATACAGAATACAAATAAAATCATCAAAAACAACAATATTATTGACCTTAACCTTTTCATTTTAGAGTTTTTATTATGTATGTGTTGTTACTTAAAAAGTAAGAGTGAGTATATAAACTTTTTTGTGGTTAAATATAATATTTAGAGAGTATAAAAATTGAAAAAAAATAATAAAAAAAAGAAAAAAAATTAAAAAATTTTTTAGTTTTTTGAGTTCTCGGCTTTCGGTTTCAGTTTGGTTTTTAGTAGTAGCTTTCCTCTACTTCTGTTTTTTCTGTAGTCTTTTTGTTTGTCAATAGTATAATTAACAAAACAATTATAGCAGCTGCAAAAATGATCCCTACAATTGTTAGTATTGTTTTGAGATCTAGTCCATTGCCTTCTCCTTTTGTAACGTTAGCTACCATACTGAATTGCTGGGACTTACCGTCATTATCTACCTTAACGCTGAAAATGTGCTCGCCTTCGACAGCATTTTCAGAAACAGCGACATAGACATTAACAAGCTTACTCTCTCCAGGTGCTAGACTAAAAGCTTGTGGGTTGATTGTTACCTCAGCCCAACCTGCACAGGCAGTTTCTCCACAACCACCCTCTGTTCCAAGAGCACTAATAACAAAATCCTCTTCCTCATCGCCAAAATTTGCTATAAGTAAGGTATAAACAGATCCTTTGCCCATTACAATCTCATTACTTGTTATCTGAGGCATTATTTCTACCTCTCCTTCATGCTCTTGTTGTTGTTGCCCAGGGCCCTCTATAATAACACTTCTAAATTCTGTGTCAGAAACTTCGTCATTGTATGCCTTAGTTTCAAGGGTGTAAGTGCCTGCAAATGTATCTGAAGGTACCTGTAGAGCTACTGTAATGGTCTTTGCGTCTTCATCGTCATCATCATCACTAGTTTCTAAATCACCAAGATAGACTGTTCTTTCTATACAGAGTTCATTCAAGCTTACTCTAACATAGACATCTTCTGCTTCGTGATTGCCTCTGTTCTTTACTGCAACATCCACATAAATAGTTGCTCCAGCTTCGAAAGTCATTATACAGCCTGAACAAGAGCCATAATAATGACCAGAATCATAAAGCTCAACACTCATAATCTCAAGCCAATTAGCTATTCTCTGGATCTCTGTATCTAGGTCTGCCTCATCAACACCACTTAAATCATGTCTCTGTTGAATATCTACATGTAGAGTATATGAATCTCTTGCATCTATATCTTTTGGAATGAAAAGATCAAGAGTCTTCGTATATGTGTTTCCTTCAAAGACATCAAATAAAGGTGTTTCTGCTTCAATATCTTCATGATAACCACCTATCCATGCCTTAACTTTAGATTCTAAAAAATCGTCATTAGCTTTGAAAGTAACTTTAACTTCTGCATCTTCTTCACGTTCTAGAGCTGGTGTTTCGTGTTGGTTTGTCATACATCTCCATCTATCTGTCACATTGATAGGATCGTAATAACAGTAACCATACCAAACCATTTCTCCATTTACATAGACAGTCATCTCATCAATGTCTGGTTCAGAATATTCATACCAGTCATCTGCACTAACACTAGTAAATAAAAAGATAGAAAATACTGCGACTAATACCAAAATAAAAGCCAAAATAAATTTGCTTCTCATTTTTTGTTTTAATTTATTTATTTAAAATTTCAAAATTTAGATAAAATTTTGTCATTATTCTTGAGTTTGATTGATTTAAAAATCTTTCCCCTTTATCGACGGTGTTGTTACTAATTGCGGGTAATTTGATTTTTCTTTTTATCGAAGAGAAAATTATTTCAAAGATTTCCAGATTTTTAATCCTTTAAGCGAATCTTTATATGGTTGTGGGCTTTCATTTATTATTGTTATTGATAGGTTGTATCTTTTAATCCAAGTCAAAAGTTCTTTTAATCTTTTTTCAGAAGTTATTTTATGTCTTCGTTCTCCCTTACTTGTAAATTCAATCCCAGAAAAATGAGAATGAATATATGAGAATCTTTTTAATTTTTCGAAAACTTTTTTATAATCAATCTTTCCTTCTCTAGCTAATAGATGAGCAAAATCAACACAAAAAAAACATCTAGTCTCTCTAGCCAACTTAAGTAGTTCATCAAGCGAGCCGAACTGAGATTTTTTGCCAGTTGTTTCAGGAGCAAGTTTGACTTTCCATCTTTTCTTTTTGATTACTTTCTGCATTTCAATTACTGCTTTCTTGACAATCTCATAAATTTCTTTTTCTGGTCTTCCACTATAATAAGCTGCATGAAAAACAATATATTTTACTCCAAGATAATGTCCTCTTTCACAACAATTAAGAATTCTTTTCTTGCTAGCTTCAATCTTCTTTTTGTCATAAGAAGCTAAATTAATATAATAAGGCGCATGAATGCTGAGTTTTACATTAAATTTTTTAGCTATCTTTCCTATTTCTTTGGCTTGATTATTATTCATCCATACTTGATATGTGAAGGGGATCTCTGCTGCACTAAGATTTTGTTTATGATATCTCTCTAGATTTTTTGGAGCCTGTCTCATTCCACCGATTCCTGCTGGTCCAAATCTTATTTTAGCTTTTGTCATTTTTTATCTTGATTTTTTAACTCTTTTTTGCATCTTGAACAGCTTTTCTATTTCTCTTACACTGGTTGAATCTTCTGATTTCTTGTCTCTGATCCAACCTTTAATTCTTGGAAACCTCAATGCGAAACCTGGCTCTTTTTCTGTTTTTCCTGCCGTATGCATCGGACTTTTTGTTATTTCATCAGCCATGACAGTGAAAACATATTTTGGCTGAATCCAAACATCTGGTTTTATTAGAGAATCCACTCTGGCTGGTTTCTTATCTATTTTTATTTTATCCAGAAGTTTTCTTATTTCCACCCATTTTACTTCAGTAAGACCTGAACCTATTCTTGCTATTGTTTTGAATTCATCTTTCTTTTTATCATAGACACATCCTAGCAATGCTCCTATACCAAATTTTACCCTCATTCCTTTGCCTTTAAAATATCCGACAATACAAACATCTACAGTATCTTTTAATTCTCCTCTGTATGAACGCTTTAGCTTTATCCAGTTGTAATTTCTTGCTCCTGCTTGATATGGGGCATCAAGCCTCTTTGCTATGATCCCTTCTGTTCCTCTTTCAATATTCTCTTCAAAAAATTCTTTAAGCTCTTTCGTCTTGTCTGTTAGAATCCTTTCAGCTTTTCTAATTGTAAAACCTTTTTTAATTATCTTATGAAGAGTTTTTATTCTTTCAGTGTAAGGTTCCTGTGTCATATCTTTACCATTAATATAGAGAATATCAAAAGTGAATAGGACAAGTGGAAATTTCTTGGCTTTTTTTTCAATTTCATATTTTCTTTTTCTTGTTATAGTAATCTGGAATGGGGCAAATTCTTTGCTTGATTCATTATATGCAACTGCCTCTCCCTCTATAATAACTGATTTTGCTTTGATTTGTTTTTTGATTCCTGCTATAATATCAGGAAACATGTATGTCATTCTTTTTCTGTTTCGTGAAAAAATCTCAATCTTATTATCTTTTTTATGAATCTGTAATCTAAGTCCATCATATTTTGTTTCAACAGCACATTTTCCTATTTTTTTTATTATATCTTCTGCGCTAGGAAGCCTCTCAGCGAGGGCCATTCTTATTGGAGCATCAATCTTGATTTCTTCAACTCTTTTCAACGCCTTTGGACCTTTCTCAAATAAAGTTCTAGCGACAATAGCCAAATCTGAACTAATATTATAGGCTCTTTCTATATCTGATCTTAATTTCGTTCTATCACCACTTATTGCCTTGCTTAAAGAATCCATAATTGTTGGATCGCCTATTCCTAATCTAAGTCTGCCTAAAACAAATCTAACAATATACTTGGCTTCTTTAGGAGAAACCCTGTTAAGCAAGCCAGATAACATACTAATTTTTCTATCAACACTTCCTGTTCCTCCTGTCTGAGCAATTTTCATTAATGTATTATAAACTTCAATAATCGAAGGTACTTTTGTCTTGATGAGAGTTCTGCTCTTTTTAGTTAGGATAGTTTCAGCTGCTAATCCAAGATCTCCTAACTTTTTGTAAGTTTTTGCAACATCATTGACAGATTTTCCTGAACTTTTTGCTATGGCTTTTTCAACCATCTTTTCTGCCATATCTATTTCAATACCTTTAAATGGTGGTAATAGTCTTTCCTGGTAAAAATAAACAACTTCATCTATTTCATTTTTAGAAATTTTTTTAAAAAAACTGCTCAGAGTCTCAAACATCTGAAGCCTTTTTGTCGTGGCTTCTAATTTTTCAAACACCTCAGCTAGCTTTGAAAAGAGCATAAGAATATGAAGGAGAGGGGTTTTTTAGATTTTTCTTTTCCTTTGAGAACAATAAAATTTTTATATTATGTTTTGTTAAAATTTTTATGGATTTTGATAAAGTTTTGAAAAAAAGGACCAGTGTAAGAAGATATTCATCAAAAAAAGTTGATGTTTCTAGTCTTACTGCTGTATGTGAAGCAGCAAGATTTATTCCAGTTGCTGGAAATATTTATACTGCTAAATTAATCATTGTTAGTGATAAGAAGAAAAAGGAGGAGATTACTGAAGCTGCCCTTGGTCAAAGCTTTATTTCAGACGCTCCTTATGTTATTGTTGTATGCTCTGATTTGAGTGTATTGAAAAAAAGTTATGGTTCTAAAGCAGAAGTATATGCCAGACAACAAGCAGGAGCTGCTATCGAAAACATGCTACTTAAGATAACAGAACTTGAATTAGCTTCTTGTTGGGTAGGAGCTTTTGATGAGAATGCTATCAAAAGAATACTAAAGATTCCTGACCATATTCAAATAGAAGCTATACTACCTTTAGCAAACCCTTTTGGTAAAGAAAAGGCTAAGAAAAAACCTGACTTAAATATGATAGTTTATTTTGAAAAATGGGGCCAAAGAACTGCTAAACCAATTAGAAAACTTTATGCTTGATTAAAAAATAAAATTAAAAGATAAATAAAATGATACAAACAAAAGATGATCTATTTTTGGGTGTGAGAAAGTATGAAACAGATGAACGTAAATTAGAGTATATGGAGAATGAAATTAAAAAGGGAATGCCAACTGAAACAAAAATTATTGCTTTAACATTAATGGCTGAGATTTACAAGAATAAAAAGTGGTGGAATAGTTCAGCTAAAAATCTCTGCTCTGCTGCTGATCTGGCTCCTACTTTCAGAGAGAAAATTGATTTGTATTTCAGAGCCGCAATCATGTTCTTACAGGCAGGAGATTATTTTGCTACAGATGATAATTTTAGAAAAGTTCTTGTTTTAGCTAACAACGAACAGAAACCAAAATTACAAGAAAAAATAAATACTCTCTATTCTGAAAATGCAGAAAATTATGAAAAAGAGAAGAAATATATCAAGGCTATAAAGGCTTATTCTAAAATTCTTTCTATGAAAATTCCACTCAAAAAGAAGCTAGAAGTTTATGACAAGCTTTCTGTTTTATTTGAAAAGGTAGGAAAACCAAGAGAAGCTGCACAGATGATAGAGCATAAACAGTCAATAATTGAATCTGAAGAAAAGAAATACATTGAGTTAGAATAATAAGAAAAAATAAAAAATAAAAAAAATTAAAAGTTCTTTGTTTTTATTTGGCCATAGCAGACCAAGCTCCGAAAATGATTGCTGCTAAACCGCCAATCCACAAGAAATATGGATCAAGCATCCATTGGTTAAGTATAGCAAGTAAGCCACCAAGAGCAGCAAGCCATCCCATCCATTTCATTTTAACCTCCTTTAAATTTATTTTTTATTCTTTTATTATATAGATATATAGAGAATTCTTAGTATTTAAATTTTATTCAAAAAAAAAGAAAAAAGGGGCCAGCTCTCGTTAGAGAGCTAGCCGAGAACCCAAAAGGCTAAGGGGAACATGAAATGAATTTTTAGCTGTGGAAAAATTCCACGCCTAAATCTGACATCACTGGCACTGGAGTTCCTTCTTGTGTTTTTGGTTTTCCTAGCACGTAAGGACTCTTCACACCTGTAATTATTGTAATAACTCTAACTCTACCTTTGAAGTCTCTGTTAATTCTTGCTCCCAAAATAACTTGGGCATCAGTGCTTAGATTCTCTACTACTAGTTCACCAATGTTGTTAAGCTCTTCTAACTTTAGGTCATCTCCACATATAACATGGATTAGTGCTCCGGTTGCTCCTCTATAATCTATGTCTAGAAGTGGATGACTTAAAGCTTGCTTGACAGCTTCTTCAACCCTATTCTGTGTATCGCTCTCGCCAATGCCTATAACAGCCACGTCTCCATTCTTCATGATTGAGGAGACATCTGCATAGTCTAAGTTAATCAGAGATGGTACTGTAATAGTTTCTACAATACCTTTAATCATAGTACTAATCAACTCATTGGCCACGGCAAAAGCTTGTTCTACTGGTAAGTTTCCAGCAATATCCACTAGCCTGTTATTATCTATAACAATAACAGTATCTGTAGAATCTCTTAGCTGTTGCAAACCAAATTCAGCTTTGTCTATTCTAGCTCTTTCTGTCTCAAAAGGCATTGTTACCACACCGATTGTTACTGCTCCTATTTCCTTAGCTAGCTGTGATACTATTGGTGCAGCACCTGTTCCAGTACCGCCGCCCATTCCTGCTACTAGGAAACACATATCTGCTCCACTTATTGCTTTCTTTAACTCAACTATGGCTTCTTTGGCAGCCTCTCTTCCTTTTTCAGGATAGCCACCGCAACCCAAGCCACGAGTTAATTCTTTACCAATAAGAATTTTTTCATCAGCTTTACTCACAGAAAGATGTAAAGCATCTGTGTTAGCAGCATAAACACTGGCTCCTTGTATTCCTTTATTGAAGAGCCAAGTTATTGCATTACAACCAGCTCCACCAACACCTATTACTTTAATAGTTGCTTTTCCTGCCTTAAGTTCATCAAAATTAATTCCATATCTACCAGATCCCTCTACTGCCTCTTTTGCGAAGTCTATAGCCATTTTTTCCCTCCTTTTGGTTCTTTTTTAATTTTTAAATTAACAAGCAGCATGTCGAAAAATTTATATACATGCATGTCTTGTTTTATTTGAATAAAAAGAGATAAAACTGAATAGGAAGCATTCAGAAAAAAATTATTCGACGACTTTCCCCCGAAAGTCGAATAATTTTAAATAAATTTATTTATATTCTTAGAGTTAAATTTATTTAAATACATTATTGCAAGCCAAATATTATTTTACAACATATATTTTATAATTCCATTATAAATTTTCCTTATCTAATATTTTCTCTAATTCTGCTGGAATGACTTTTGTCCTTTTTCCTGAAGAATCTATTCTAATTATGACTGTCTTGAATCCTTTTTTTTCATATTTTTTAGCCTTATGATAGGCTTGGTTAGGGGTATAAATCCCTTTAATCCTTTTAAGATCACCATCATTTCTTAAATATATTTCACATGTATCTATTTTATTCATTTTAATCTCCCAAAGCAAAGAGAACAAAAATTTTCTATTTTTAGTATTAATAAAGATTTTGATTTTGTGGAAAGTTTTTTATATTTCTTATTACAGACTTTGTTATGAAAAAAGAGAGTGAAAATAAGATAGGCAAAAAAGTTAAGATTATAACAGACAAGCAAGAGTTTCAAGGAATACTAATTAAATCCTATGATCCAAAAATACTGCTTCTAAAACTCTCTTCTGGATATAATATTGGTATAGAGAAAGCTAAGATAAAGAAAATAAAAGTTTTAGAAAAACCAAAGAAAGAGATATTCAAGCCAAAGCTAATCAAGCCAAAAGCAAATCTTCCTGGAATCGCTATTATTGTAACAGGCGGAACAATAGCCTCAAAACTTGATTATGAAACTGGTGGAGTAAAAGCCTTAACCAGAGCAGAGGATATCATTGCAGTAGCACCAAAAATTCAAGAAATAGCTAGAATAACAACTATAGAAATTCCTTTTACTATAATGAGTGAGGATATAACAAGTGAGGAGTGGAAAAAACTAGCCAAATTATGTGAAAAGCTGCTAAACAAAAAGGAGAATAAAGGCCTGATAATTTTGCAAGGAACTGATGTTCTTCACTACACATCTTCTGTTTTATCTTTCATGTTAAGAGATCTAAATAAGCCTGTTATACTTACTTATGCACAGAGATCTATTGATAGGGGCAGTACTGATGCTCTTCTCAATTTAACATGTGCAGCTCAAGCAGCAATAAGTGACATAGCAGAAGTTATGATAGTAGGACATGCAACAACAGAAGATAATTTTTGCTTTGCTCTCAGAGGAACAAAAGTCAGAAAAATGCATACATCTAGAAGAGATACGTTTAGACCAATCAATACAAAACCAATAGCAACAATTTATGAAGATGGAAGGATTGAAAAACACAGCAGATTCAGAAAGAGAAATAATAATAAAACCAAGGCAGAAGCATCATTTGAGGATAGAGTTGCTTTAATCAAATGGTGTCCTAATTCTTCTGCTAAGATAATTGACTTTTACAGAAAACAAGGCTACAAAGGTTTAGTTATCGAAGCTACTGGACTTGGACATGTAGCTACAGAAGGAAAAAAATCCTGGCTTGAAACAATCAAGAGAGCTACCAAGTCTGGAATGATAATTTGTTTTGCTACCCAATGTCTTTATGGCTCACTCAATCCGTTTGTTTACTCAGCTCTGAGAAAATTACATGATGCTGGTGTCTTATTTTTGAAAGACATTCTTCCTGAGACAGCTTATGTAAAACTAGGTTGGCTGCTTGGAAAAGAGAGAAATAAGGATAAGATAAAAAAGCTAATGTTGAAGAATATAACTGGAGAATTTAATCCAAAACTTTCTATGGGGGATTTTTTGGTATAGTCTTTTTCTTTATCATTTTTTTGGGCTTTTTATTACTACAGCTAAGTAACTACACCAAAACCTTTAAATACTCTTTTATACTTTATATTATATAAATTAAATTACAAATTAAAAATCACAAATAAATAAATCAAATATCAGAAGAATAATATATCACACATCAAAAATCAAAATTACAATTATATATAACAAATACTAATTAACCAATAATTATTAATTTTAAAATTGGTGAGGTATCTTGTAGTATATTAGTGTATTGATCGTGTGAATAATATTTAGATTCTTCTAGGAGTAAAAAATGGGAAAAGTTAGTCCACCCTCAATCAAATACATTATAAATGCTAAATTTATTGCTGAGGGTGTTGTTGAAAAACCTGATGTTATTGGTGCAATTTTTGGCCAATCTGAGGGTCTATTAGGGGAAGAGCTAGAACTCCGAGAACTTCAAAAGAGAGGAAAGATAGGTAGAATTGATGCGACTTTGGAAGTTAATGAGTCAAAAACTATTGGGAAAATAGAAATTCCTACATCTATAGACAAGGCTGAAACTACTATTATTGCTGCTGCTATTGAAACTATAGACAGAATCGGACCTTGTGATGCAAAGTTCGAGATTGAGAGCATTGAAGATGTTAGGAGTAGCAAGAGAGAGTATATCATAGAAAGAGCAAAAAAACTTTTAGAGAAACTTGATGTGGATATGCCAGAATTAAGAGAAATAGAGCAAGATATAGTTAATCATAAAAAAACATCTAAGATCAGAGAGTATGGCAGAGAGCTTTTGTCTGCTGGTCCTGATATAGAAAAAGCTTCTGAAATAATAGTTGTTGAGGGTCGTGCTGATGTTCTAAACTTATTAAGATGTGGAATAAAGAATGTTATATCTATGAATGGAACAGTGTTGCCTAAAACAATTAAAGATCTAAGCAAGGAAAAGAAAATAACTTTGTTTGTTGATGGTGATAGAGGAGGTGTTCTCATAGCTATGGATGCTATTAATAATGCAAATGTCGCTTTAATAGCAAGAGCTCCAGATGGTAAGGAAGTCGAAGAGCTGACAGAGAAAGAAATTATAATCTGCTTAAGAAATGGTTTAAGTGTAGAGGATTTCTTAAATAGATATAAACGAAACAGAGGAAGGAAAAGATCATTAAAGATATTAAGGGCATCAAAAACAGAAAATAAAAGAGAAACAAAAAAAGAGAGACAAGAAGATGAAGAAATAAAGGTCAAAAAGGAATTAAATGAAGAAGACAAAGAAACCTTGAAAAATTATCTAAAAAAGATAGAAGGATCAAAAAATGTCTTGCTCATTGATTCTGATCTTAAAATCATAAAAAGAGTCTCTTCAAGTGAGATTGTTAGAACACTATATAGATTAAGACAAAGAAAAACACAAATTTTTGCATTAGTTATAGATACTGCAGTCACTCCCTCAATAGTCAACACAGCAGAAAAAATCAATTGTCAGTATATTGTAGCAAGAAATTTTGCTGCAACTTCAGACAAAATAAAGATGTTAAGTTTTTAGTTTTATTTTTCTTTTTTTATTTTTTTAATTGTTTATTTCTTATATAAAAAAGAATAATTTTTTTTAAGAGTCTTGACTAAAAAGAATATTAATGATTTATACTTTTCATAATTGGCTTTTTTAATAGATTCTAGATATTTGCTTCTCTCTCTAAAATAAATGTTTATTTCTGGATATTTTGTTTTCTTTAATAGGAAATTCATTATTAAACGGGAAACTCTGCCATTTCCATCAATAAATGGATGAATGGTAACTAACTTTGCAGATACAAAAGAAGCTAATTCAAGAGGGTGGAATTCTTTTTTATTCTTTTTATACCATTTAATTAAATCTGTAACTAATAAAGGAACCATTTCAGCTCTAGGCGGTTTAAAGTCAGTGCCTCTTATTCTAACTTCTGTTCTTCTATATTTTCCAGCAGAACTATTAGCAATATTTTTCAAGATAAATGAATGAATTTTTAAAATTAATCTTTCATTTAAATCACCTTTATACTCTTTTAAAAAATCTAGAGCTTCTTTATGATTCTTTGCTTCATGGATTTCTCTAAGAGTAGCTCCTTTTGGAGACATATTTTCATTAATAATTAAAGAGGTCTCCTTAAGTGAGAGAGTATTTCCTTCTATAGCATTACTATTATAAGTTAACTCTGTAAAAAACCATTCATCAAATTTTTCTATTCCAATTTGTCTAGATTTTCTTAGATATTCATTAAATTTCTTTTTTATGTCTTCTATTTTTAAAATCTGTTCTTTAGAAAGATATCTCGCTTTTCCTTTCTTTAAATCAAACTTGAATTTTTTAATTTTTTCTTGAATTTTTTTTTCAGATAATTTACCTTCCCCAATATATCTACTTTTTTTCTCCCATTTCTTTCCTTTGCGGATATTACAGATTAAGTAATTGTATATCTTTCTTTTCCTCTTTCTAATCTCATGATAAACCATAATATACTATGTGGGCACATATTTATAAATGTTTCTATTTGTGCCCATACATTTAGATTATAAAACTGAAATTATAAAATTATTAAGAATTGTTTACCACCTGATTTTGCGTAGCAAAATCAGGTAGCACATACTTATATATTTTTCGGAAAATTTCCTAGAGCCACGGCTATAAAAGATAAAAACTAAAAAAATTTAGAAAATTATTACAGTTTTTTAGGAACCAAGTCGATACATATTCCTGCCGCAACTGTCTGTCCAGCATCACGAACAGCAAATCTTGCCATGTGTGGATTATCACTTTGTTTTTCTATAACAAGTGGTTTGTGTGGTTTCAGTCTTACAATTGCTACATCTCCGTTCTTTAAGAAATCAGGATTTTCTTTAGCTACCTGGCCTGTCTTTGGATCAAGTTTTTTCTGCAATTCTATGAATTGTGCTGGCACCTGTGCTGTATGTATATGTAGTACTGGAGTATAGCCTTTGGCAATAACTGTTGGATGGTTGATAACAGCAATCTGTGCAGTAAATTCTTCTACTATTGCTGGAGGTTTGCTTGAAGTAGCTATGACATCTCCTCTTGCAATATCTGTTTTTCCTATTCCTCTAATGTTAATTCCAACATTATCTCCTGCTATAGCTTCCTTAAGTTGTTCATGGTGTGCTTCTATAGTCTTAACTTCTCCTGTGACTCCTTTTCCACTTTTTGCTGGAAGTACAATAACCTTCTCTCCTATGTTCATCTTACCTGTCTCTATTTTTCCTACAGGAACTGTGCCTACACCAGTGATGGTATAAACATCTTGAACAGGCATTCTCATAGGTAAGTCCACTGGTTTCTTTGGAGCATCAAACAAATCTAGTTGATCAAGTAAGGTTGGTCCTTTATACCAACTCATCTTATCACTTTTCTTTGTGATATTGTCGCCAACAAAAGCACTTGCTGGTATAAAGTTCATCTTATCGACTTTATAACCTGCTGTTTTGAGAAGACCTGATACGTCCTCAACAACTTTCTTGTACTTAGCTTCATCATAGTTCACAGTGTCCATTTGATTCACAAGAACTGCTATCTGTCCGACACCCATGGTCCTAGCTAGCCAAACATGTTCTTTTGTTTGGGCCATTACACCATGTTGTGCAGCGATAACCAATATAGCTGCATCTGCCTGACTTGTTCCTGTAATCATGTTCTTAACAAAGTCTCTGTGTCCAGGAGCATCGATGACAGTAACGCTGTATTTTTGAGTTACTAATTTTCTGTATGCTAAATCTATGGTAAGACCTCTTTCACGCTCTTCCTTAAATCTATCCATAACAAAAGCAAACTCAAAACCTTTCTTTCCAAGTTTCTCTGCAATATCTTTCATCTTTTGTAGCTCTTGCTCAGTAAACTTTCCAGTCTCGAAAAACATTCTTCCGATAGCTGTACTTTTTCCATGATCGACGTGTCCTATAAACACTACATTAAAGTTTGGTTTTTCTCCTGCCATTTTATTTATTTATTAAATTTAAATAAAAATTTAAAAGTAATTAAAAAACAGAAAATATACTTATAAATCTTTTGTTATTATTTAAAAAATTCTACAGCTTTTTTCAATTCCATGTGTGTTTTGGCATAATCTTTAAGTTTTTCTCCTTTCATTACTGCTTCTAGGGCTTGTCTTGCAGCTCTTGCTCCTGCAAGAGTTCCTAAAGGATGGCCATGAATGCCTCCACCAAACTGTAGTATAACATCATCACCAAAAATTTTGTATAACTCAGGAATCATCAAAGGATGCAGGCCTCCTGAAGAAACAGGCATAACTTTTTTGATGCCATAAAATCCATCAGTAAGTGCATTTTTATTATCAACAACCTCTTCATGGGTCTCAAACATCTTTCCTACTGCTGTTCCAATATGTAACTGGTCTAGGCCAATCATTCTTGTCAATCTTGCTATAACTTTCATATTTATTCCGTGTTTAGTGTTTTTATCAAAAGCAGCATGTCCAGCTCTATGAGCATGCAGCACTAAATTAAAATTCTCATTTCGCAATGTTTGTAATGCACTCCAACCACAAGTTATTATATCAACCATTATATATTTGTTACCGTAATCCTGGGTTAGTTTTGCTCTTCTCAACATTTCTTTTGTTTCCGCTGTCACATTAATCATGTAGATTTTTTTCTCTCCAGTTTCTTTTTCAGCTTTTTGTTTCATCTTAAAAGTTTCTTTCAACCTTGCTTCAAATCTATTGAATGATTGACTTGATAAATTTTCATCATCTTTTACAATGTCACAACCACCAATCCAAGAATTATAAGCCACTCTTGCATGATCTTTTGTAGTTAACCCTATTTTGGGTTTTACTATTGTTCCTAAGAGGGGTCTTTTGTCTGGTTTAATACTCGTGCTAATCAAGGGTCTTTTTGTCTTTATATTAAATATTTTTCTTATACCTTTTATTCCATACTTAGGGCCTTTAAAGCTCTTGGCAATATTTTCAGGAAATATGATATTATTAAGTCTTAATCCAATTACATCTTTCATTCCAAAAACATTTCCTGCAATACTGGACATTATACCAGGCAGATTTTCTAATTCAAAAAGTTCATTTGGATAAGCTATTTTTATATTGGCAGATTTTCTTCCTTTCATCTCTAGAGAAAAAACTTTAGCAGCTAACTTTAGCATGTAAGGTTTCATAGTCATAGTCGTGGTCCAGGTTCCTATTGATGATTCTGATGCAACACCTCCAGCTATTTTTTTCAAATTCCCTTTAGTTTCAAGATAGAACTCACAGATCAAATCTTTCTTAGAGGGTTTATAACTTAGATCTATATAATCAGTATATTTCATTCTTTTACCCCTTTTATTAATAAAGAAACAAAATTTAGTTTATTAATTTTTCTTTTCAGCTTTCTCTGTGCAACCAACATAATCTGCAAAAACTCCAAGAGATAATTTTTCTTTGTTTGGTTCTCCACCATTACAAAAAAAGTTTTTAACTAGAGTTCTTGGAAGACTTAAAAAATGACTAGATTTCTCACAAAAAGAATGATTATCTAGTGTATAAAACCTATGGCAATTCTCTTTCTTTATATATTTTCTATAAAAAACATTTAATAAATCAAAAGGTAGAAATAGATAAAATTCAAAAATAGCATCTGCAGTCTTTTCTTCCTTTATCCTTTCATACATTTCTTTTATCAAATCTACAGTTAATCTACTTATTTCCATCTTAGCCTTTATAATATTCAGATTCTTCATATAAAAATATTTTGGTAATATAAAATAAGAATAAATAAGAGTGGGCCTACCAGGATTCGAACCTGGATTTGCTGGTCCGAAGCCAGCTGTTCTATCCATTAGACTATAGGCCCAATAAATATATGAAAAAAAGCTTAATAAGTTTTATTATTCATATCAAAAATTATTTAAAATTCTTTTTTCTAATAAATATGTAAGGAGGTAATAAGAATAGGAAATGCAACTTTTTTTATGGATATTATCTCTTATTCTAGCCTACCTTATAGGAAGTATAAATCCTGCTTATATTCTTGGAAAACTTGTTAAGCATATAGATATAAGAAAATATGGAACTAAGAATGCTGGGGCTATGAATGCTGGTCATGTGATTGGAAAATGGGCAGGGATTCTGACAGCATTATTTGATGTGTTAAAAGGAATTATTGCCTTTTATGTTACTTTTCTAATATTCAAAATCCCTATAGGTTTACATGCTCCCTCTGTTCCTCTTGCTGCTTATTTGGCAGGTTTTTTGGCAATAGTCGGTCATGATTTCCCATTTTATCTGAATTTTAGAGGAGGAAAAGGAGCTGCCACAACTTATGGTTTGATAGTTTTACTTAATATTTTTCTGTTTAAGAGTATCTTAACTATCTATGGTATAAATGCCTTAATGCCACTCATTTTTTCTGGAGTTATTTTTGTTCTTTGCGGCACAATTTTTTATTATATCCAAAGATCTGCAAACTTGATTTCTATTATTCTATCACCTATCTGGTTTTTAATAGTCTGGATAAATACAGTAAAATATAATTTTATACTTCTAGTTTCTATAATGATATTCTATTATTTATTTACTTTATTAATAACAGGTAAAAACTTGAGAAAAATCAAAAAAGAAATCAGATTTGGAAAAAGAAAGAACAAAATAAATGTATCAAGAAAATTATTGAGATTATCTGCTATTATTTTTCCTTTCCTTTATTTAATAATACCTAAACTTTGGATATTATTAATATTGGTTGTTTCATTTTTATTTTTCGTTTATCAAGATATGGCTAGAGCAATGAAAAAAAGTCATCTGAAAACTTTTTATAAAAAATCTGATAGAAAAATCTCTAATCTCACTTTATTTTTGCTTGGTTGTATTATCACAATTGCTCTGTTCCAAAAAGAACATGCTATCCTTGCTATATCAATGATGATTATTGGAGATATGGCAGCAGGAATTGTCGGTATCAAATTTGGTAAAAAAATTCTTGTCTGGGGGAAAAGTATCGAAGGGGCTTTTGCTTGTTTTGTTGGTTCATTACTTATAGGTATTTTACTGATGCCCTTATTGAATCTAAGTATTTATGTTGTTGGAATTGCTGCTGTTGTCATAACAATAGTAGAATTATTTTCAGCATGGCTTGATAATTTAACCATGGCTCCTGCAATTGCTTTAGTTTTGAAATTTTTGCCGAGGTTAGGTTTATAAAATTCATTTTTCTTATTGATTTATGAAAAAGGGGTTTAGTAAGTTTAGTACTGCTGAAGCTATAGCGATTTTAGTTGGAATGATAATTGGTGCAGGAATTCTTGGTATACCTTATGTAGTTGCTCAAGCAGGATTATTTTGGGGTTTGGTTAATATCATAGGTATAGGTCTCATCGTATTACTTATCTATCTTTATTTTGGTGAAGTCATCTTAAGAACAAAAGGCAAGCATCAATTGCCAGGCTATGCTTCTATTTATCTAGGAAAGACAGGAAAAATTTTAATGATGATATCAATGCTTCTTGTACAGTATGGAGCTCTAATAGCATATATGTTTGGTGAAGGTGAAGTTCTTAGTTTTATTTTATTAGGTTCAGTTAATCTATCTTCACATCTCATCTTTTCAGTAGTATTCTTAGTATTAATGGCTACCCTCATATTTTTTGGTATTAAAACTCTTGGCAAGGAAGAATTATTCGGATTAGGGGCAATTATTGCTATTGTTATTGTTATAGCTATCTATTTTTTACCTCAAGCACAGATATCTAATTTCATGAGTTCAAATCCTATCTTGATTTTTAGATTTTTATTTCCTTATGGAGCAATTCTTTTTGCTTATCTTGGTTTTGCTGCACTCCCAGAAATGAATGAGATTATAAAAAACAAGAGGAAAATGAAAAAAGCATTAATAATAGGAAGCTTAATTCCTATTGTTATTTATCTTCTTTTCACAATAACTGTCATAGGATTTAAAGGTATAGACACGCCAGAAATAGCCACTCTTGCTTTAGGTAGATTTGTCTCTTTATTTGCGTTATTTACAATGTTTACTTCTTTTCTTGCTGTCGGTGTGGCTCAGAAAGAGATATTTTGGTATGATATGAAATTTAAACATTTTACATCATGGTTTTTCACAATTATTCCAGTATTAATCATAACTATGTTGATTATCTTCTTTGGATTAATTGATTTCATTGGTATAATTTCATATGCTGGAGCAATAGGTGGTGGAATAGCTGGAATTCTGATCGTACTGATGGCAATTAAAGCAAAAAAATTAGGTCAGAGAAAGCCAGAATACACTGTAAGAATAAATTGGCTTATTGCATTCCTCTTAATTTTGCTATTTGTCTTGGGAATAGCTTATCAATTTTTATTTTAAAAAATGTTATGGTTGATATTAATTTTAATTCTTGTATTTATCTGGGCATTTATTAATATCTATGATAAACACATTGTTAGTGATGAGCTTAAAGATCCCTTTTTATGCACTGTGGTTTATGGGATTACAACTTTTATCTTATTTAGTGCGGTAGTTTTAATAACAAAACAAAAAATAATTCTTCCACTTAATATTACTTTGTTTGCAACTCTTGGAGGGATTAGTTTAGGAATGGCAGTTTTTTTCTATTATAAAAGTCTAAGTCATGAGGAAGTTTCTAGGGTCATGCCATCGCTAGAATTTGTTCCATTATTTACACTTATTTTAGCAACAATTTTTTTGCATGAATTTTTCACCCCAATAAGATATGCTGGTATAATTTTACTTATTGCTGGAGGATTTTTAATTTCAATTAAAACGCATAAAAAAAGAAAAAAGAAATTTTATTTAACTCCTGTAATTATTACTGTTTTAATAGCCGCAATATTCTTTGCAACTAGGAATATCCTTATTAGATATTCCACATTTTATGCTTCTTCATTACAATTAATTTTTTGGATTGGTTTTGGTAGTTTCCTTGTTGCCCTAATTTTATTGATTTTTCACCATCCATCTATTACTAAAAAAATCCAGATAAAAGGTTTTAAGCATCTGATTATTATTAATGCTCTTAGCGCTATAACTTTAATTCCTTATGTTTATGTCATCAAAATTGCCCCTGCTGTTTCTTTCATTTCTGCCATTGGTGCTGTACAAAGTTTGCTTGTTTTTATTATGGCCACAATATTAAGTAAATCAAAAAAAATTGTGAATGAATCATTAGAAAAAAAGATAATCATTCAAAAAATAATCGCAATTCTTATTATAATAGTTGGTGTGATTTTAATTGCAATTTAATTATTTAATACTTTCAAGTCCAAAACATAATGATCTAAAGCAGGATTATAAGCCTTAACTCTAATAGCTCTAATTAATCTTACTTTTCCTATTTTATCTACTAGCTTTTTAATCTCTTTTCTTGAATTTTTTCTTTCAATGAGACAAGAATAATGAATTATAGTTCCTATCTTAGCTACTTTGAATGCGCTAGCAAGATATTTGTAAGGAGAAGGAAGATAACCCATAATAATTCTGTCTGATTTAATTTTTAATTTAGGAACAACTTTAGAACAGTCTCCTTTTATAGCTTTGATATTATTTATCTTATTCAATCTTATATTTTCAATTAAGAATTTATATGATTGTGGATTGATTTCTATAGCATAAATTTTCTTGACTTTTTTTGCTAATGGAAGTGAGAAATAACCAATGCCAGCAAACATATCAATAACAATATCATTTTTCTTTGCAAGCTTAACTATTCTATGTCTTTCATTGATATTTCCTTTAGCAAACATAATTTTTCTGACATCTAATTTATAGAGAATTCCTGCTTCTTTATGGATTGTTAAAGTTTTGTTCTTCTTAGCCTTTGAAACAACAATTTTGATCTGTGGTTTTCTTAGTTTTCCTTTAATTTTTCCTGTTTTTATGCAAATTGTTTTTATGTGGGAAAATTTTTTTAAAAATTGCTTAGCCTCTTTTTTTGAGATTTTATTAAAAATTAAAATATCTCCAATTTGTTGATATCCCATACTAGAATAAATTTAAATATGCTTTTAATATTTTCTTTATTATACTATCATGTTACCAAAAAAAGTTAAAGATTTATTGAAAAAGCAACACTATGCTTTAGTTGGAAATCATAGTGCTGTTCAGATTTGTAGATGGACAAAAAAATCAATTTTAGATCAAGATATTTGTTATAAACAAAAATTTTATGGAATTAATTGTCATAGATGTTGTCAAATGACGCCTAGTGTTGCTTGGTGCCAACATAGATGTATTTTCTGCTGGCGTGCTATAGAATATACTCTTGGAGATAAAATGTTAAAAGAAATAGATGACCCAAAAGAAATTATTGATGGATGTATCAAAGCTCAAAGAAAACAGCTCATTGGTTTTATGGGAAATAAAAAAGCTAATAAAATAAAATTACAAGAGGCATTTTATCCAAAACATTTTGCAATTAGTCTTGCAGGAGAACCAACAATCTATCCAAAAATAAGTGAGTTGATTAAAGAATTGCATAAAAGAAAAATTTCATCTTTTTTAGTTACAAATGGCATGCTTCCTGAAGTTTTAGAGAAAATAGAACTGCCAACCCAATTATATGTTTCAGTTGATGCTCCAAATGAAGAATTATATAAGAAAATAGATAGGCCAGTTACAGGCAGATGGGAAAATTTGATTAAAACACTAAAATTGTTGCCAAAACTAAATACAAGAACTGTGATAAGGATAACTTGCATAAGAAATATGAATATGGTTGAGCCAGAGAATTATGCAGAATTAATCAAAATGGCAAAGCCAATGTTTGTTGAACTTAAAGGTTATGTTGCAGTTGGTTTTTCTAGAGAAAGGTTAGGGGTAGATTTTATGCCAAAACATTTTGAAGTTAAGGAATTCGCGGAAAAAATCTGTAAAGAGTCTAAATATAAGATTATTGATGAAAAAGAAAATTCTCGCGTTGTGTTATTAATGAAAGAAGACAGAAAAGATAGAATTATGAAGTTTGATTAAGCACTTCAGTAACTACTTTTTCTATACATTTAGTACAATAAACCTGATTATCAATTGAAACTCCTTTTTCAATAGGACTCATACATTCTGGGCATGTACGAGGATTAATGGATTTTTTAGAATCATAAAAATCAATAAAATCTCTTGTTAGATACTCTATAGCAGCCTTACGAATGTTATATTTGCATCCTATATCAATCTTACATCCCTCAGCCATTGATTTGTTAAACTAATAAAATTTATAAAATTAGTTGTGTTCTAATTATTATGATTGGGATAGAGGTGATTATTGGATTTATGGGAATGTTTCTCATTTTGCTTGCTTTTTTTATGAATCAGATAAGGAAATGGAAGACTGAAAATCCTGTCTATGATATTGTTAATTTTATTGGGGCTTTATTGTTGATTATCTATTCGTATCTGATAAGAAGTTGGCCTTTTTTAGTATTGAATCTAGTATGGCTAATAGTTTCTTTCAGAGAAGCTTTTGTGGATATTAAGAAAAGTGAGAAAGGAAGCATAGGACATAAGAAAAAATAAAAAAATAGATTTAAGATTTTTCTAGAATCTGCGCTTTAATGCCTTGTTCTCCACAAAGCTTGACAAATTTTTCTGCATCAGTTCTGCTTCCAACTATAGCTCCATAATGTATTGGAATAGCAAGAGTTGGTTTTATTATGAAAGCTGCTTTGGCAGCCTCTTCTGCATTCATAGTGTATGTGCCTCCAACTGGTAACAAGGCTATGAATATGTTTCCTTTTTTTGAATAACCTGTCAATTTTTCCATTTCTTTTATCAAATCAGTATCACCAGCATGATATATTACAACATTATTTATCTGAATTATATAACCAACCCATCCTTCTGATTTTGGATGAAATTTCTTATTTGGATTATATGCTTCAACAGCCCTAATTTTTAAACTATCAATTGTTATTTCAATTCCTGGTTCTATTAATTCAAGACTTATTTTTTCCCCTAGTCTAGCTATCTTACTCTGACTGTCTGCTGTGCATATAATTGTTGTTCCATTCTTTACAATTTTTTGAATATCCTGCTGAGAACAATGATCATAATGGCTATGTGTTATTAAAATAATATCTGCTTTATCTTCTGTTGTAAGCTGATAAGGATCTATATAAATCACTTTACCTTGTGTAATAATTTTTACTGTTGAATGCCCAAGCCATTCAATATCTACTGAATCTATCTTCATTTTCTCTTTTACTTATTCTGTTTTTTATAAAGCACACTAGAAACTATAGTAAGAGTTCCAGCTCCTATTCTTCCTACTAATACACAAACTATTCCTTCTGTAAGCAAAATACCCCAAGAGATTTTCTTGTTTTCTAGTTTTTGCTTTTTTTGTTTTCTTTTTCCTTTTTTTCTTTACCATTCTCTTTTTTACTGATTATATTTAATTTTAAAATTATTTATGGTTTATATCTTACCATAGTTCTTGGAAATGGAATTGCATCTTTTACTGAATCAAGTTTGCATATCCAAGCAATAAGCCTTTCAACTCCAAGACCAAAGCCAGCATGTGGAATAGCACCATATTTACTTAGTTCCAAATACCAATTATAATTTTCAATTTTTTCTCCTGCTGTTTTTAAGGACTTTTTTAATTCATTAATATTTATGTCTCTTTCAGAACCTCCAATTAATTCACACCAACCTTCTGGTAGCAATAAATCAAAACATCGGGAGGTTTTTGGACTCTTTGGATCTCGTGGTTTGTAAAAAGCCATAATTTCTTTTGGATAATTAGTTACAAAAACAGGCAATCCATAAATTTCAGTTATTTTTTCTTCTTCAATTGTTCTAAGATCTTTTCCCCAAGGAACTTTCATATTTTTCTTTTGTTTTAATAATTTGAGGGCTTGATCATAAGTAATTCTTGGCCATTTTTTATTTAGATATTTTTTCAATAATGCTATGTCTCGTTTTAAAAATTCCAGTTGTGGTTTATTTTTTTCAAGAACTTTTTTAATAACATATTTAACGCACGCTTCACCAAGATCCATCAATTCATCAAGATTCATCCATGCTGCTTCTGCTTCAGCATGCCAATATTCAGATAAATGTCTTATTGTTTTTGATTTTTCTGCCCTGAATGATGGTGCAATAGTATAAATTTTTCCTAAACTATACATGCCAGCTTCTGCATGAAATTGCCACGTTTGTGATAAAGATAATTTTTTATTATAATAATTTACTTCAAATAAAGTTTGCCCAGATTCTGCTACTGAAACTATAAAAGGAGTATGAAATTCATAATAACCATCTTTATTAAAATATTCACGTATTGCTTGAAAAACAGTTGAACGAATTTTCATTATAGCTTGCATCTTTGGATCTCTGATAGCAAGATGCCTATAATCAAGGAGAAGTTCAGGACTGAGATACTGCTTGCGGACTTGTAAAGGGTATTTTTCTGCAAGACCAATAGTATTTATTTTGTCAACAATAAGTTCATAGCCATTAGGAGCTCTCTTATCCTGTCTTAAGGTGCCAGAAATCTCAACACTAGATTCTATAGTTAGTTTGTTTGCATCTTTCCATAATTTTGCTTTTTTCTCTGAAATAACACATTGAATAATACTACTCGAGTCTCTAAGGACAAGAAAAACTTTATCTTTTAATTTCCTTAGCTGATAAATCCACCCTCTAATATCTACCTTACTTCTTTTTTTATCTAGTGCTTCCTGCACTGAAATAAATTTCATAAAAATAAAAGATAAAGAAGATATTTAAAGTTTTTGAGTTATTTTTACTTTTAACTTTTTTTTACTTTTCAGCTTCCCCCATTACTAAAAGTTCATTTGAGTACACTACTTGTTTTCTCTCTTTTGTATTGATATAACTTAACACTGCTTTAGGAATTCTTATTGTTCCAACTGGAATAACCTTACTATAAATTATGTAAGAGAAAACTCGTTCTTCTCCAGGCATTAGATCTCCAAAGTTCCATACCAATTTTTCTTTCTCAATCTTGTTTGGTTTAGTTGCTCCAAATCTCTCATATAATTTAACCATGCGTGGAAGTCTATCAGTACATTTTACATTCTTAATTTCTCTTCCAATATTTTTGACAAAGAATACAATTTTTATTGCAAACTCTCCGCCTTTTGTCTTGATTCTATAAGCTTTTTTCTTCACTATTACTCTTGACCTTTTCATTAACCATATTGCGACTATGGCAATAATAATTAATATTAGAATTATTACTGGAATTGTATAATCTGTATGAACTTCAATAGTGAATGACTCTCCTGGTTCTAGTTCTCTCTGCCATTTCATTAAAACCAAAATTCCAGAAGGTTCTCTGAAAGTAGGTTCTATATTTGAAGAAGTGAAACCATGCTCAAATTTATTTTTACTTATTTCTATTGTAACAAATTTTGGACTATTTCCTTCATTTTTCTTAGTTATAATTTTAGTAAAACCAAAGAAACCAAACTTGCTACTCTCATCTGTTTTTATACTAGAAAATTCTTCTAAGGTTATATTTCTTTTAACAACATGTTCATATTCATTATTTATAAAAAATTTCAATTCAACTTCATAGTCTCCTGCTTCTGCTATCTTAAGCTTTTCTGTATCAAGCTGAAGTTCTATTTTTTGTGATGATTCTGGATCTATGCTTAGAGTCTCTTCTATCTGTGAGAAATCTGAATCAAAAGTGAACTGTATTTCACCAAAATTAATATTCTCTTTGATTGTGATATTAAAGATTAGCATAGTATCTTCTCTACTGATGCTGACAGGAACATTTGCATCGATTATTTTATCTATTGAAAATATCCTAATAGGAATGGTATCCTCAATCACTCCTGTTTTGTCAGCCTTAAGATAATATTGTATTTTGCATGTTCCTTCTCCACATGCTTCTCTTAATGATTCTCGTGGTAAAAGAGTTACTATAAAGCTCGTCTCTAAACCAGCAGGAACACTCTGCTTAGAAAGAGGTGAGAATTGCGCATCAAAAAGAGTATACATCTTAAAAAAATCATCATAGTTATTTGGATTTTTTATAGTAAAGTTATATGTTGCCGGAATATTTATATTTTCCATAACTATCACATCATAAATTGGTACTTTTTCAATTTCTAGAGTATTATTCTGAGCTTGAATTAAGACTGGTAATATCAAAAATGCAAGAATAAAATAGAATAAAATTTCTTTTTTCATATTTTTAGTACGTTAGATTTGTTTAAATATTTTTTTATTGTTGAAATACTTCACTAACATGTCCTTGCTTTGTGAATTTTATCACATGCTCAACAAAAGATTCAATTTTTGATTCATGACTAACTAAGATAAGTTGTTCAGTTTTTAATTCATATAAAACATCTCTCATTTTATTGAGCTGCTCATCAGAAAAACCATCGGTTGGCTCGTCAAGTATCAAAAGATTACGTGTATTTATCTTGCTAAGCATGGAATTAATTACTTGGTTCAATGAAAGTCTGTAAGCAAGTGCGAGAGCTGTTTTTTCACCCCCACTAAGATAATTATAATTTATTTCATAACCTCCTTGTTCTATCATTGGAGTAAATTCAGAATCAATTCTCACATCAATGTTTTGATCGTCAACAAGCATCATAAACCATTTTTTGAATAAAATATTAAATTCTGCATTAAGTTTCAACATCACCTGTTTTTCCATCATTTCAATTACAGCAGCAAAATTATTTGTCAGAAAATTCTGAAATTTCTGAAGTTCAATTAATTTTCTAGCTATTTTTTCTTTTTCATTTATCTCTTTTCTAATCTCACTAATTTCTTTTTTAAGGTCATGCATGCCTTGTTCAAAACCTGCTTTCTCCATCAGCAATAATTTCTCTTTTTTCTGCTCTTCTTCCAAAACATCTAAAGTTTTTTTGTGATGTTCCTCTGTTGATTTGTATTTTTCTGTAATTTCTGATTCAATCTCCTTTACTTTGTTTAGTTCAGATATTTTTTTCTTTACATTTTTCTTAGAGTTAGACATCTTTAATTTTCTAACTTCTTTTTCTTGCATCTCTCTCAATTTTAATTTTAATTCAAGATTCTTTTTTTCTTCCTCTATTATTTTTTTCATTTCCAATTCTATTTTCTTAATGTCTTGTCTTAACTCTTCAAGTGCTGGTCTTATTTTTCCAATATCTTTTTCAATTTTTTCTAATTCATTATTTATTTCATCAACAATATTATCGCGATGTTCTGGAGTAACTTTCTGTTTGCAAACTGGGCAGAATCTAAGTTTTGAAATCTTTTTTGAATCTTCGATAAGCCTATCTTTCTTTACTGTAAGCATAGTTATCTTTCTCTCAAGGATTTTTTCATTAGTTCTTCCATTTTCTAAGAATTCCTCTATCTCAGATTTCTTTTTTGTCAAGTCTTTCTTTGGATAGCTCTCTAATTCTGATTTAAGTTTCTTTATCATTTTGTCTAATTCCTGTTCTTCTTCCTCAAGTTGTTTTATCTGAGAATTCTTTTCTTTTAATTCAGTATCTATTTCGGCTGTTTTTATTTTTGATTTTGTTAGAATATCGATTTTTTTTTGATCCTCTTTTATTTTTTTTCTCAATGTTTCTATTTTTTCTTGTAAATTTATAATCGAAGGTTTTATTTTTTCAATTTTTTTTCTCATATCAGTTTCTAATTCTATTTTTTTCTTGAGACGTTCTTTTTTGAAGGGCACATCAGTAAGTTGACCTTCTTTTTCTTTTTTCTTTTCTTTCAATTGACTAACAAAAAGCTCACTATTATTAATTATTCTCTTGTATTTATCAACGTCAAAAACTTTTCTTAAAGTATCCAGTCTTCCTTCTTTGTCTTCTAGCATTATTCTTTTCATTTCTTCTTGTGGTGTATAAACTGTATATCTATAGATAAGGCCTTTTTTCTTTAACAGTGAAGGAGGATAATTTAAAATTTCAAGAACAAAACTCTTAAGTTCAGTTGCAGTTAATTCTTTCTTTTTTCCATCTACTACAAGAACAGCATTTGATTGAGTAACAGTATTTTTCTTTCTTTTCAAATTTCTTCTTATCATTATTTTATGTTTCTTAATTTCTAATTCAATCTCCACATGACTTTCATTCTTACCATTTCTTAAAAGAGATGCTCCCTCTATTATTCCTCTCTGTAAGCCAAAGAGAGCAAATTCAATTGCTAAAAGAATAGTGCTCTTACCAGAACCTATATCTCCGCTAAGAAGAATCTTACCTCTAGGAAGATTGACAGTTTCATCGATATAACTCCTTATATTATGCAATTTAACTTTTTTTATTATCATTTTTTATTTTTTCCCATTTATTTCTTTTTAGCAATCTTTTCAAATAAGATTTCATATATCTCTCCCTTTCTTTTGCAATTTTCTTAGCTTCTTCTGTATATAATAATTTTCTGAGATTGAAAATTTTATTGTAAAAATGATCAATATTATATTTTTCATCATCATATTCTTTTTTGTTTAGACATATTGGGTCTTTTGGATCATATTCTAACTTATGATAATATCCACCATAACTAAAAGTCCTCATTATACCTAATGCGCCCATAACATCTAGTTTATCAGAATCTTGTAATATTTGAGCTTCTTTTGTTTTGGCTTTATTTTTCCAACTATGAATAGATATAGCATATAAGATATCTTTTATTTTTGGAGAATTATATTTAACATCTTTCAAAAATCGTTCTGCTATCTCTACACTAATTTCTGCATGCGGTCTTTTTAATTTTTTTTCATCTACTCTTCCTAAATCATGTAACCAACAAGCTAATTCCAAAATTTCTAAATTTGCCCCTTCTATTTTCCCAATATGTATTGCTAAATTTCTTACCCTAGTTACATGGTTAAAATCATGGCCTGGAAAAATATCTTTATGCATATATTTTTCAACTTTTTTCTTTATTTTTTCTATAATTATAATTTGATCTGTTTGTTTTTTCATTTTATTTTTATTTCCATAAGTCTTCCAATTTTAATGTCTTGATTATTTCTTTTGTTAATCTTGATTCAAACACAGAAGACGTTTCTCCCTCTATTTTTTCTATATTAAAAATTCTCATAAAAGAATCAATATTATCGTTATCATTTTTTGTTATTATTCCTTCTTTCATAGCAGCAGTGAGAGCAGCTTTCTCTATTTCTTTTATATTTTTAGATTCAATTTCTTGAATTTTTATTTCAAATTCTTTGCTAGTAAACTGTAAAGTATTTCTAAGTAAACTGTAAACTCCAAGTTCTTTTGCTTTTTCCTCTAAAAATATAAAATCAACTTCTGAGGGTTTTCCTTCTTTTAAAACTCCAGAAACACGAAGAGTCACAACATTATCTTTTAGATTATTTTTCTTTAATTCTTTTAGGATTTTTTCTTTTAATGATATTGGAGTTTCATTATTTGCATCAATACTCAGATTTAATACATTTCTCAAATTTATAGATATTTTTTTGATACTCTCTTTTTCATTTTCTTTCTTTTCAATTATTAAGAAATTAGCTGTATGTTGTTTTTCAAGCTCACTAAAATTAGTAGGAAATAATGAACCAGGATAAGCAGCTATTTTACCATCTTTATCAAAAAGGCTACCAGAGTGTATGTGTCCAAGAGCATAGTAATTAAAATTAACAGGTAGATTTTTAATAGATAAAGAATCAATTTTATTTGCTAATGGTTGTTCGAGAAGTTCAGAAATGGTTGTGTGAACCAAGAAAATGCTATAAATTTGTTTTTCCTTTTTCAGCAGAGAAATTTTTTCATCAAGTTTTTTAAAATTATTTTTTTGTTCATTAATTTCCTTCTGTTCTAAACCTCCTTTTCTGCCAGCCATCCCATAAAGAAGAATATTTCCTTGAAGCACTACTTGTTTTTGAGAAAGATCTATACAAAGACCAGCCTTATCAAGGACAGAGATCATACTTTTACCACTAATACTATAATCATGAGAGCCCGGAACAATATAACAATTTATATTTCTCTCTCTCAGTTCTCTAAATTTAGAAGCGACTTCTTTAAGAATATCTATAGAAGGGACAGCTGTATGAAAAAGATCTCCAACAATAAGAATAAAATCCACTTGCTCAGAAATACATTTGTCAATAACCTTTTCAAAAGCTTTCATATTGAGGGCCTTCATATTTGGTTGTCTCCACGAACCAAGATGGCAGTCAGCAATGTGTGCAAATTTCATTTTTTATGCCTGTCCTTAGCCTTATTTATTATTTTATTATCTTATTTTGGTGCAGGCGGGGGTAATGGTTTGAATTTTGATTTTGGTTTAGGAATTCCTTTCTTTACAATTAACTTTTCTATATCTTTAGCTGCTTTTCCAACATCATCTCTTTTATAGCCAGCATTCAGAAGACTAGTTTTAGCTTCCTCAATACTTTCACCTCTTTCTAATGCATTTCTTAAAGCCATTACTAAATCTTCAGCCATTTTATTTTTTTCTTTTTTCTAATATTAAGTTAATTTAATATCAGGTTAAATCTAATTTCTGACCATTCTGCAAGATATGAATATTTTTTCCTAACCTATAACCCATTTCTGTTGCAAGCTCTGCTGAAGCACTTAATTTAGGTAAATCAGCATGAGCAGGGATAATATGACGTGGTTGTAACATATCTATCATATCTCTGATATCTTCTCTACTACAATGACCTGAAACATGGACATCTGTAAAAATTCTTACACCTCTCGACTTTAATTTTTTCTCTAGTTGTTTCCTGTTAGCTACATTTACAGGGTTAGGAATAATACTTGAAGAAAAAATAACATGATCTCTTGATAAAAATTTGAATGGAAGCACACCACGAACCATTCTATCAAGAATACTGCCAGGCTCTCCTTGATGACCTGTGCAAACAAGCATGTACTTTGTTCTGTTTTTAGAAACTTTCTTAAGCGCTCTTTCAACTTGTGTTCTATAACTCAAAAGCTTAATATCTTTCATAAAAGGAACAAGTTTTACTCTAGAAGCAGCTGAAACATATCTATGTAATGATCTTCCAAGAAACAAAATCTCTCTTCCTAGCTGCTTACCACAATCAACAATACTTTTTAATCTGGCAATATGACTAGAAAAAGTTGTTACGATAATACAAGCATCTTGGTTAGCTGTTGTAAGTAAAACATCTTCAAGTAATCCACGAGCAATTTTCTCACTTGGTGTTTTTCTTTCATAATCAGCATAAACAGAATCTATGATTAAAGCAAGAACCCCTTCATTAGCAAGCTCCTTAATTCTCTTATAATTTGGTTTTTTTCCAAGAATAGGATAATTGTCAAATTTAAAATCATTGGCATAAACTATGGCTCCTTTTGGTGTATGTAAAACAATAAGAGCTGTTTGTAGAGTAGAATGAGTTATGTTAATAAATTCTATCTTATGATCTTTTTTTCCTTTAATTGTAAATGAAGAATTGGGAGTCACTGCCCTAATTTTATTGGTAAATTTCATTTCTCTATCTCGAATTAAAGATTTGAGTACTTCGACAGTAAAAGGAGTTCCAATAACTTCAGCTTTGTAATTATGAGCTGTGTAAGGAATAGCTCCGACATGATCAAGATGAGCATGGCTTACTAAAATGGCTCTAACTTTTTTTCTTATATCTTTTAAAACAGTATCATCAGGAATAGCATCTATCTGCCTAAGTTTTTTTTCAGTATAAGGGGTAGTCTTATCTTCTATTTCAACTATAGGAGGTAAATAAAGACCAGAATCAAAGATAAAAGCATCATCTCCAAGTTCAACAGCAGTCATATTCTTTCCTATTTCATTATAACCACCAACTGCATGTAATCTTATCATATTATCCATTGCTCTTTTTTATAAGATAAGAAGAAAAAATGAATTTATAATCTTTCCCAAAAGAGATAAAAATATTATTTATCACTAAAAAGTAACACAAAAAGAAAGGTTTAAATAGTTCTTCCCTCTAGAAAGAGAATGAAGAACTTAGTTAATCTAGTGATGGCATCATTGTTATTACTTTTTTCAACATCTTGCCAACAAAAAATAGAGAATGAAAATAAATTTAAAAATTGGTTTATATCAGCCAAGTCCTATAGTTATCTAGGAAAAGAGGAGCAAGCATTAGAATGTTTAGATTCTCTTCAATCAGGTATAAAAGAAGAATATTCTAAAGGTATATCAAAAAAGAATATTGTCAGACTATCTGAATTATCTTCAAGAGGATGGATAGAAAGAGGCAAAATTTACAGAGAACAAGGTTATAATGAGGATGCCTTAAGATGTTTTGATTTTGCAATAACTTCTTATTTTGGAGATAATGAAAAATTTGAAAATATATCTTTATCCTGGGATCCTATATTAGAATCTCGTAAGGAAAAAGCAGAGACATATGAAAAAATGGGGGAAAAAGAAGAAGCAAAAAAAATTAGAAAATGGATTGAGAAATATAGAGCATATAATTATTCTAACTAATTAATTCTAAAATCTTATTTGGATTTTTTGTATAAACAATTTCTGTGGCTTGTTCACTAATCAAACTTTCTTTTGTTTCTTCATTATGGCTCACTTCAAAATTACCTATACCAAAATTGCCAGCAGTTCCTAATTTATCTAAAGGATATTTCTTTTGTTCAGATGTAACACAATAATCAGGATCTGTCAAACAACAAATCTGTGTTTCTTGATTTGAAATTAATTGTACATAAGCATTTTTTATTTCTTCACCATCTTTATATAATATTCCTCTTTCTTTTACAAATCTTTTATCCTTTGTAATATATTTAACTATAGTTCCAGCATCTGCTGTATATTCATTTATTATTGTTTTTCCTGTTCTATCAGCTTTTTTTAAATAAGAATCTGTTGAATGCCATGTTAGTTTTCTTTCACCTGATTTTACAAACTCTATACTAATACCTGATATTTTGAATTCAGGTTGAACATAAGGTTTTTTTATTTCTATTTGATTTAGTGCAATTTTCTTTGTATAAGGAGTTATTATTCCTCCAGCATACATAATATTATTCTCGTTTTGCTCATTATATCTAGGTATATTTATTTTACCATTATTTACAATACCATTTTCATCTAAAGCAAGACTAGTTGAATAAATTATTTGTGTTGTGCCGTCTTCTATCATAATTAAAGAAAGTGTATTTAACATCTCAGCAATTCTATTTGCTTCATTTATATCTTTTGTTGCAAAAAATTCTTGTCGAAGTGTTGAAATAATAGTTCTAAGTAAAATATCTCCAGTATAAGATTCATACTCTTCTTTTGCATCATTATATTTCAAATTAAAATTTCCTTTAAGTATTCCACCATCATAATTAATTCCATTGTTCTTTAAAAGAGTTTCAACATTATCTCTTGGGGTGAAACAGATACGCAAGTGAAATGCTTCTGCTTCTTTCCATACATAGGCCTGTGTATCGGATTTTGGCGCACATCCAAAAATTGCTGATGCTTGGGATGTTAGTAATATAATAATCAAAAATAAAGCAAAAATAAAGAATATTTTTTTTATCATAATTCAACAACAAACCTCCAAGTTATATTTTTATCTTCAAACTTTATATTTTTATCTGTGATTAAAAACCACATATGTTCTGGTTCAAAAATATCAAATGTTATTGGAACTCCTTTTACTGTTACATTATTGGCTAGAGCAATTTCATCAATATTTTCAATAGCTATGAATCCTGGCTCTTTAGAATATTCTTCAACAACCTGATTAGAAACATCTAGAAGTTTAGCAACAGGAGCATTGATATTAATTTCAAAATTTTCTAGTGTTGATGTTGCCCCGCCTTTTCTGACAGTTACTGGACAATTGAATTGAACATTGATATTCTCAGTTATTTCTATAGCAGATGTACATTGTCCTTCAAAATTGTATTCAGAAACAGTTTGTATGAAAAAACATTCATTAACATTCTCATTCAAATAATCACTTAGCTCATCTTGAACTGTTGTTATGTCAGGAACAAGACTCTGATTATCTTTCCAATAGTAAGCTGTTCGTTCTTCAAGGAAATTTATACTTTCAATCCCTGTTAAGTCATAATAACCTGCTTGTTTTCCTATATATAGAATTCCTTCTTTGGTCTTGAGCTCAAAACACTCTCCAAGATAACCTTTTACTGTGGCTATTTCTCCTTCACTTAAGCCAGCACCTAGAAAGCCTCTTTGAAAAAATATAACTAGAGCAATCAATGCCACGATGATGATAGCTATGATAATAAATAAAGTTACTTGACCTCTTTTATTCATATTCTTGTTATGTTTTTATAATTTAAAAAGTTTTTCTTTAGAAAATTTTAAAAGCAAAAGTAGACATAATCTATTAAGGGAAAGTAGCTCAGCCTGGGAGAGCACTCGACTGAAGCTCGAGGTGTCCGGGGTTCAAATCCCCGCTTTCCCACTCAAATAAAAAATAAAATGAAAAAAGAGATTGTTTTTATTGTATTGATTTTGTGTTTATTTTCTGTGAGTGCGTTAGGCTGTCAGAGAGATACAGCAAAAGTTCTTACAGAAGCATGTCAGCAAGCCTGTTATCAAGCAATCAATGAAGGTCAAGACTTAAGCAATGGTCCTTGTCTTATGGACCCAATGCCACAAGATAATAAATGGGTTTGTGATATAGTACATGATCCTAGACAAGCAGTAGATAATGAAATACAAAATCAGTGTGATGCTTGGAATAATGGGAGTTCAAAACATTTTATCGAGCTGACACCAGAATGTGAGTTTATAACTGCTCATTAAAGAAAAGTTTTATAAAACTCCAAAACTTTAAAACACTGAATAAAAAGAGGAAAATGAAACAGTTTTTTAATCTTCGAAAAAAGAGTGGAGCTTTTGAGATGTCTATGAATACCTTAGTCATCATAGTTATAGCAGTAGTTATGTTAATTCTAGGATTGGTTTTCGTAAGACAGATTTTTGGAGTTGCAACACAAAGCGTTAGTGTGATAGATGAACAAGTTAAAAATCAACTTAAAACAATGTTTGGACAGGAACAAGGATATGTTGTTGTTTATAATGCTGAAACAAGCATAAAACCAGGAACAGAAAGTTTTAGAATACCTTTAGCTGCAAGAACTAGAACAGGTAAAACAGTAGTTGAAGATAATTTACAATATAAAATTTCAGTAGTTGGTGGTGATTGTGTTAATCCAGAAACATGGATAGTGTATCCTCAAGCAAATACGTGGAAAAGTTTTGATAGTTTTGAATTTGATGCAGGGTATGTAGACTTAATCCTGAATGTTCCTCCAGGAACACCATTCTGTACTAGTATAATGAAAATATCAATAAAAGATACAGTAGAATTTGCTTCAAAAACTTTCACAGTTAAGATAGTTCGTGGTGGCTTATTTTAGTTAAAATTAAAAACTATTTTTTCTTATTTTTCTTAGATGTTAAAACTCTATAATACATTAACAAGAAAAAAAGAGGAATTCAAGCCGATTAGAAAAGGTCTTGTTACTCTCTATAGTTGTGGTCCGACTGTTTATTGGTATCAGCATATTGGAAATCTAAGAACATATATTTTTGTTGATATTTTGAAAAGGATTTTGTTATATGACAATTATAAAGTAAAGCATGTGATGAACATTACTGATGTTGGTCATCTTACTAGTGATGCTGATGTAGGGGAAGATAAAATGGTTAAGGCTTTGAGAAGAGAAGGGCTACCCTTAACAAAAGAATCTATGCTGAAATTAGCTGATAAGTATACTGATGTCTTTAAGGATGATTTAAAAAAATTAAATATTATAGAACCTGACATTTGGGCTAAAGCAACTGAACACATAAAAGAGATGATAAAGCTAGTTGAAAAAATAGAGAAGAATGATTATACTTACAAGACAAAAGTTGGTCTAATATTTGATACTTCTAAATTTAAGAACTATACAGAATTAGGAAAATTGAAATTAGAAGAGCTTAAGAAAGGAGTAAGGGTTAAAGTTGACCCTGAAAGAAAAAATGTTAGTGATTTTGCTTTATGGATTACAAATCAACCAAAACATTTGATGCAATGGCAGAGTCCTTGGGGTAAGGGATTTCCAGGATGGCATATAGAATGTTCAGCAATGTCAATGAAATATTTAGGAGAAACAATTGATATTCATATAGGAGGAGAAGAACATATTCCAGTACATCATACAAATGAAATTGCACAGAGCGAGTCAGCAACTGGAAAAAAATTTGTTAATTATTGGTTGCATGCAAGATGGCTATTATTCAAAGGAGGAAAAATGGCTAAGAGCAAAGGAGAAATTCAAACTATCTCAGAATTAGAAAAAAAAAGTTATGATTCTCTTGACTATAGATATTTTTGTTTTACTGCTCATTATAGAACACAGCTTGAATTTTCTTATAAAAGTCTTGATGCTGCAAAAAATGCTTATGAAAGATTAAAAAATCTTATAGCAGAAATAAAAGATGATAAAAAAATCAATAAGAAATATCTAGAAGAATTTGAGAAGGCGATAGATGATGATCTTGATATGCCAAAAGCACTCTCAATTTTATGGAAATTAGTGAGAGACAAGAAAGCAGAAGGGAAAATACAAACAATCAAGAAAATGGATAAGATTTTTGCTCTTGATCTTCTAAGGAAAGAAAAAATAAAGATTCCAGATAAAATTAAAAAGCTTGTCAAAGAGAGGGAAGCAGCTAGAAAAAAGAAAAATTTCAAATTATCAGATAAAATAAGAAAACAAATTAGAGAAGAAGGTTATATTGTTGAGGATACTAATAAAGGTTCAAAAATTAAGAAGATTTAACACCTATTAAGTTTTGATAAGCTTTCTATTTCTATTCCTTCTGATTTAAATAAAACACGTTTTGATTCAATTCTAATTCCATAGCCAAGATTTTTTTCTCTTGTTATCCACATAAGAGAAATTTCATCTGGATGATAGTTTATTTTATACTGTTTAACTGTTAAATAAACAGTCTTATCTATTGTATTGTAAGCTATTAATTGTGAGATATATCTAAAATGATCAAAAAATGATCTTGCTGGTTTTGGTGGTTTATTTTTTGCATCTAAGAAAGAATTCTTAAGTTCCCATAAAAAGTTTGTGAGATCTTTATCTGTCTCACAAAATGGATTAAAAAGACAATTACATAATCCAAACAAGTCTTTCTTAGTCTCTTTATCTAGTTCTAATTCCCCATTAGCCATAAGAACAACTCACATGAATTATTTATAAATTTTTTGTTAAGCATTAAATTTTAAAACGGTCTTTTCTTTAATTAGATATGAAATATCGATGGTTTTACACATCTAAAGGCAAACTTGTTCTTGCAGGAAAAAGTGCTCAACAGAATGAACAATTAGTCAAGAAAGCAAAGAAAAATGATATTATCTTGCATACCAAAACTCCTGGAAGTCCTTTCTGCATTCTAAAAGGAAAAATAACAGCCCAGGATATCAAAGAGGCTGCAGTATTTTGTGCTTGTTTTAGTCAAGGATGGAAAAAGAGGAGAAAAGAAATGGAAATTCATATATTTATAGGAGAACAAGTACTAAAGGAGAAAAGACAGAAAACAGGAACTTTTAGTGTTCTTGGCAAAGTTCAAAAAGCAAAAGTAAGATTAAAATTATGTTTAAAAGTTCAAAAAAAGAAAATTAGAGCAGTTCCTATAGTTCCAAAAATTAAATGTTTAGCTATTCTTACACCAGGCAAAATTCCTAAAGAAATGATTACTGAAAAAATAAAGGAAATTCTAGAAAAGAAAGAATATAAATTTAGTAAAGAAGAAATTTTACAAGCAATTCCAGCCGGAGGATTTTCTATTAAAAAATGATTGTTTCTTTTCAACTTGGCAAACAAGGTTTGACTAAAAATTTCCTTGATAATCTTGAAAAAACATTTAAAAAGAAAGATTTAATTAAAGTATCTATACTTAAAAGTGCTACAAGAGATAGAAAAGAAGCACAAAAGATAGCTCAAGATATTTGTTCAGAGCTTAAAAAGAGAGAAGGAAAAGATTTCACAGCCAAGATTATTGGCTTTACTATGTTCATAAGAAAATGGCGAAAATTAAAAAAATAACACCAAGAGAAATCAAGGCAGAGAAATTTATAGAAGTTTTAGCTGAGAGATTAAAGGCTATGGATGAATTTAAAATGCCGGAATGGGCGACATTTGTCAAAACAGGAATATCAAAAATGAGGCCTCCTGAAAAAGATGATTGGTGGTATATAAGAGCAGCTAGCATTTTAAGAACTATTTATGTTAATGGTGTTGTTGGAATTTCAAAATTAAGAACAAAATATGGCTCGAAAAAAAATAGAGGGGTTAAACCAGAAAAATTCTATAAAGCTAGTGGAAAGATTATCAGGACAATAGTACAACAAGGGACAAAAGTTGGTTTTGTTGAGCATATTAAAGAGAAACGTGCCGGAAGAAGATTAACAAAGAAAGGCAAGGAATTTCTAGAAGCTCTTGCAACAGAGCTAAAATCATAATCTAAAATGAATAAAAAAAATTCAAATTTTAATGAAGTAGAATTGATGCAGCAAATCATGTTATTGGAAAATACAGCAAAGAAAAAAATGAGTAAGGAAGCTATCTCACGTTATGGAAATTTGAAAATAGCTCACCCTGAAACTGCAATAAAAGCTATTGCAATGATAGCTCAAGCCTCTCAACTCGGACAGATACAGAATCCAATAAATGATTCTGAATTTAAGAATTTGCTTTTAGATATTCAACAAGGAAAAAAATCTAATACTAAATCTAATTTTAACATAAAAATAAAAAAATAAAAAAATGGCAAGAAATAAATCCTTATCAAAAAAATTACGTCTTGGAAAACAGCAGAGGAGAACAAGATGGACTCCTTTTTGGGTCATTCCTAAGGCTCTAGGCAAAGGAAAGAGAGTTCATCCTTCAAGATTGACTAGAGTTAAGAGATCATGGAGAAGAACAAAAATAAAACGAGCTATAAAAAGAAAGGGAAAAAGAAAAATAAAATATGGAAAAATAAGAAGAAAATTTTAAAATCAATATACTAGAATAAGATGGCAAAGGTAAAAAAAGAAATAAAAAAAGAAGAAAGAATATATACAATACCTTTAAGAAAAGAATGGTTGAAAGCTCCAAAATATAAAAGGGCTAAGAAAGCTATGAAAGCAATAAAAGAATTTGTAGCGAAACATATGAAAGTTCGTGATAGGGATTTAAAAAAGGTCAAGATTGATAGATGGATTAATGAGGCTGTATGGCTTAGAGGAATAAAAAAACCACCTCAAAAAATTACTGTTAAAGCGATAAAAGATTCTGAAGGAAATATTAAGGTAGAGTTTCAAGCACTTCCTCCAAAATTTAAAAAAGAAGAAGAAAGATTGAATAAGAAGATTGAAAAAATAAGGAAGAAAGAAGAAGAAAAAAAGAAGAGGAAGAAGAAAAAGGAAGAAAAGAAACCAGAAAAAAAGACAGAAGAGGAAAAGAAAAAGGAAGAAGAGAAAAAAGAGAAAGAAAAAGCTCTACATAAAGAAATAGCAAAAGCAAAACCAGAGATTAGACATGAAAAACCAAAGCAACCTAAACCAATAATACATAGAAAAGCATTAGAAAAGTAATTAGATTTCTCCACAACCTTTTTGAAGAATTGGCTCTAGCCTTTCTTTTTTATCATACAAACTCTCAACTATATTAGTGCTGCTTGATCCGCCATGAGTGTGGACATAAGGTTTAGGATGTTTTTCGAGGGCTTGTTTAATATAATATTTAAAAACATCTTTTTTAAAAGGTACTGTAACAACAATATCAGATTTTTTAACATACTTGCAAATTTTATGTCCTTTTTCGTCATGAGATATTTGTAAAACTTCTTTTAATCCGAGGACTGGCTTTAGAACACTATAATTTTTTTTATGATCCCCACCTATGACTATAAGTACTTTAACTTGGTATTTTTCAAATATTTCTTTAATAACTAATGTTTCAATGCTTTCTTTCATTTTCTCTTAGCCTTTAGTTAGAATACATAAAGTATTTAAAAAATTTCCTCTAAATTTAAGTATGGAAAAAGTCTTTGTTATTTTGGATAAACCAGCAGGGAAAACATCATTTCAAGCTTGTGATTTAGTAAGAAAAAAATTCAAAGCAAAGAAAGCTGGACATGCAGGAACTTTAGATCCTAATGTAACTGGAGTTTTGCTTATCGCATTAAACAGAGCAACAAAATTAATGCCTCTTTTTGAAAGACTCAATAAAGAATATGAAGGCATGGCTCATCTTCATAAAGATGTTTCATTAAAAAAATTAAAATTAACTATTAAGAAAAAATTTCTCGGGAAAATTAAACAATTACCACCAAGAAAATCTAGAGTCAGAAGGAAGGAAAGAGAAAGAACTATCTATGAATTCAAAATCTTAAGAAAACAAGATAAAAATTTTGTTTTTAGAGTTAAATGTGAAGCTGGAACTTATATTAGAAAACTAATTCATGATCTTGGTCAAGCACTTGGAGTAGGAGCACATATGACCTTATTAAGAAGAATTAGTCAAGGCCCTTTTTTAATAAAAAAAGCAATAAAAATAGAAAAACTGACTAAGAATAAAATAATTCCAGCAGAAAAATTGATTTCAAAGGTTTCTCCAATTATCTTTGTCAGAAAAGAAGCTGTAGAAAAATTAAAACAAGGAAAATTTTTAGAAAAAGAGGACATCAAGAAAATAAAAGGAAAATTTGAAAAGGAAAAAATAATAGCTGCTTTCTATAATAAAAAAGTGGTTGCTCTTGTCAGGCCTTTCTTTGATTCTGATAAAATTAAAAAACAAAAAGATAAGGTATTAAAACCAGAAAGAATCATTTAGTTTTCTTTATTTTCTTTTGCCAAATACCATCTCTTAATTCATAACCTAAATTTTTAAGCAATATAGTTTTTAAGCCATGAGAGGTTTCATATATAATCTTTCCTTTTTCTGGATTCAATGATCTTGGAATCGGTACTTCTCCTGGCTCTCGATTATATAATTGATTTTTAATATAGTCTAAAGTTACATTCTTATATTTTTTTTCTTCTTTTTTAGTTGGAGCAAAACCTAATCTTTTATTCTTTTCTGCATAGATCTTAAATTTCATAATTAAATATTCTACTTCTTTGTCCATCTAAACATAGAATATTTAAGTATTATAAATTTTATTATTTTATGAGAGAATTTATTTATTTTTCCAAAAAGGCAAGAACAAGTGGAAATATCAAAGATCTCATGGCTGCCGGAAGATTAGATATAGCTTGTCATTCTATTATTATGGCTTTTTTTGTCTCTAATGCTATGAGAAAGAACATTAGAATGCATCTAGTATTTTATGGCCCTCCTGATCCTCCAAAACATCTTGAGATAACTAATCCTAAAATAATTAGCAAAAAAGATATATCTGGATTAATCAAAAGAATGCTGTATAAATATAAAAAAAGTAGAAGGAATGAGGTATTTTCTGGATGCTGGATTGAAAAGAAAAATTTCTCAGATATTGTTGAAGATTTAAGCAAGAAAGGAAGGACAATTTATCTTCTTGATGCTAAAGGAGAGGATATCAGGACAGTTGAGATAGATAAGAATCCTGTTTTTATTTTTGGTGATCAAGAAGGGATTCCAAAACAAGAGTTAAGAAGGATAAAAAATAAAGTGAAAAAGATTTCTGTTGGGCAGATCAAATACTTCTCAAGTCAAACCTTAGCTATAGTGCAGAATGAACTTGATAGAAGAGAAGTGTATTGATTAAATATTTAAATGATTTTTTCTTATTTAGATTATGACAAGAGAGGAACAGATAATAAAAGAGCGTGAAAAGAAAATTGGAGGATTATTGGACAAAAGAATCAATCCTTATAAATACAAATATAATGTTAAAAATTACGCTTCTCATATCTTAAAAAAATATTCTAATCTAAAGCCAGGACAAAAAACAAAAGACAAAGTTAGTGTTGCTGGGCGAGTTATGACTGTAAGAGATATTGGAAAAATCTCTTTTGTAGCATTGCAGGATTCTACAGGAAAAATTCAACTAGTCATTCAAGAAAAAGAAACTCCAACAAAGGAAATTGGCTTTTTCAAAAAATTTATTGATGCTGGAGATATTGTAGGAATAGAGGGTATTATTTTTCGGACAAAAAGAGGTGAATTAAGCATTTTAGTTTCCAAAATAGAACTTCTTACAAAATCTTTGATGCCTCTACCAGAGAAATGGCATGGTTTTAAAGATAAAGAAGAAAGATACAGAAAGCGCTATCTGGACTTAATAATGAATCCTAAAGTCAAGGAAGTTTTTATGAAAAGAAGTAAGATTATTGGGGCTATGCGAGAATTTTTAGTCAAGAATGGTTTTATTGAAGTTGAAACCCCCATACTACAACCAATTTATGGGGGGGCAAGTGCCAAGCCTTTTGAATCTAAGTTAAATGCCTTAGATATAAAGGTATATTTAAGAATATCTAATGAAATGTATTTGAAAAGATTAATAGTTGGAGGATATGATAAGATTTTTGAATTTTCTCCTGATTTTAGAAATGAAGGTATTGATTGGGCCCATAATCCAGAATTTTTGCAGATGGAAACAATGTGGGCTTATGCAAATTATGAAGACAACATAAGATTTAACGAGATGATTGTTTATTACATCGCTAAAAAAGTTCTTGGTACAAGTAAAATAGAGTATCAAGGAACTAAGATTGATCTAAAACCACCTTATAAAAAAATAAAATTCAGGGATTTAATATTAAAAGAAACAAAAATAGATATTAACAAAGAAAACACTTTTGAAAAATTAAAGAAGATAATAATATCTAAGAAATTGAAAAATATTGATGTCAATAAATGCATGCACTATGGTGCTCTCTTAGATGAATTATATAAGAGAATAGCCAGGCCAAAAATAATTCAGCCTACTTTTCTTACACATTATCCTATTGAAATGATTGCTTTAGCAAAGAAAAATGAAAAAGATAAGACAAAAATAAATAGTTTTCAATTACTGATCAAGGGAATGGAAATCTCTAAATCTTATGATGAGTTGAACGATCCAAAAGAACAGGAAGAAAGACTAAAAGAACAAACTAGTTTTCTGAAAAAAGGTGATGAAGCTGCTATGCCTATTGACAAAGATTTTATAGAGGCTTTGAAATACGGGATGCCTCCTACAAGTGGCTTGGGAATTGGTGTTGGCAGACTTATCATGTTATTGACAGATTCTCCATCAATCAGAGATGTTATTTTATTCCCTTTTATGAAACCTGAGAAATAAAGAATTTTTATAAACAGTTATAAAAAAACATAGAAATATTTAAATCTATTTCTTTTGTACTTAAAAGTTATGGCTAAGGTTCAGATTAAAAATAATAATGGTGATTATATTCCTATTATAGATGAAGTTAAAAAATATTCATCACTTTATGTTAAAATCTTTAATAATAATATAAGTGAAGCAGCAAAAAGAGCAAATTTAGATAAGGATGATTTTGAGATTATACTAAGAAATAAATCTAGAAATCAAGTCATGCCAGAGAATTCTTTTAGATTGATCACAAATTATTTAATAGAACATTATGGAACATCTGAAATAAATATGAATGATCTTGAAAAAATACTAGAAAAAACAACACCAATTTCGAAAACAAAATTCAGGATGTTACTTGCTGTTGATAAAAAATTATATCCAGTCACTAAACAAGTCAGAAAGACTTACCAGCTTTATTTAACATATTTTCCACATGTTATTTACGGAAGTTATAGAAAACCATCAAAAGATCTTAAAATAAGTGTGTGGAAATTCCAGAATATAATTCATGGAAATGCAAGAAAGATAAGAAAAGACAAATTAGATATTTTAGTTGAAAAGCTTATTGAGAAAAAGATAGAAGAAATTAAAAAAGAAGATGTTTTTAGAAATGAAAGAATTGTATTAAGGTCAAAATCCAGGTCAAAATCTAAAAAAAAGCAAGAGTCTCTAACAAGAAAAATAGTCAAAGAGTTTACTGAAATAAAAGGCTCTTGTAAAAAAGCCGCTTCATATCTTAATTGTAATAATCACACTTATGAAAAATATAATTATAATGAGGTAAAGACCATACCGAAGAGAATTTTGGATAAAATAAGTTTAGAAATGTTAGATCTTGAAAAATATAGTGTAGAGCAATTAAAAAAAATATATCCTTCAGAAAATCAATTTTTTACTTCATTTCCTTGGGAAAAACAAAAAAGTATTAGAGAGATATATCTAAAAAGATTATTTTTAAAAGAAGAAAAGAAGAAATTGAGAGAAAAAGTAAGTAAGGAGGAACGGGAGGAATTAAAGAAACAAATCGCTCTAGAAAACATATGTGAAGATTTGAAAATAAAAAATATTTCTAAATTATATGGTGTGATTAAGAGATGTAGTGGTTATATACCCATCACAGCCGACGTAAAAGAAATACTTGAACTTGAAGTCAAGATCTCTAATAATAACTTAAGTAAGGTGGCAAAGAGATTAGGTCTAGCTAAAATTACGCTTAGAAACAAATTAAAAGGTATTGGAAATCAAGTCATATCTGAAAAAGCTTTGATATCAATTAAAAAACATTTTGCACTCTCACCTAAAATTTCAGACAAATATAAATATGATTTTGAGAAAATATTAAAAAGAACCAGACCAAAAAATAGTAGACTTTTTTGTGAATATTATTTTACTAAAGATGTGGAACCTCTCGTTAAAAATTTTAAAAAAGACGGTTTTAATTATACAGATATTTTAAAAAAAATAAATATTCCAATTGCTTCAAGCACAGTTCAGGAAGCCTTAAAATGTAAAAATAAAAAAATTGCAAAACCAATTGTGGATATAATTTATAAAAAACATATTAAAAAAGACTACTCATCAAAAGAACTTAAAAAAATGTGTGATTTAGATAAGATTCCTTTTATTGAAAAGCCTACTTTTATTACACAAAGAATAATAAGTAAAATAAAAAAACATATTAAAAAAAATAGTATAAGAAAACTTGCAAAAGAAATTGATCTTTCTAGGACACGCGTTAAGCAAATAACAAAAGGAAAAGTAAAAACAATTTCTAAGGAAAGATTAGAAAAATTAGAAATGCTGTTAAGAGAATAAAAAGTAAGATTTATAAAACTAAAAAGATAAATATCGATATAAAAAGGGAGGAAAAAAATGGCAGAAGAAAAAAAGACAGAAGAAAAAAAGAAGTACATGGCAAGATGTATGAAATGCAAAGAACAAAGAGAAGTAGTAAATCCAGAATTTGTAGAGATAAAAAAAGGTGTCTGGGCAGTAAAAGGTAAGTGTGCAGTCTGTGGAACTAAGGTTTATAGAATCATTGGAAAAAAACCATAAAAATTTCTAATTCATACAAGTAGAATATGGTAGAAATCGTGATAAAATCAAAAATAAAAGAAGTTGTCAAAGAGCTTAGAGTTTCAGCTAATCTTGCTGAAGCTTTGAACAAGAAAGTAGAAAAATTATTAAAAGAGGCTGAAGAGAGAGCTAAGGCAAATCATAGAACTACAGTATTGCCTCAAGATTTATAGAAAATTCATACAATTTATTAATAATTTTTTCTATATATTTTTTCTCTTTTTCTTTATCTATTTGGTTTTTAATGTTTATTGCTTCAAAAGGTGGTTTAACATCTGCATTTTTATAAAAATCCATTGCTATCTTATAATACATTTCAGCTTCATAAGGATCTCTTGTTATTACATAAGGGGTTAATATTCTAAGCAAAGTATTTCCTTTTTCTTGATCAGTTTGCATTTTTTGTGTCCTAAAAATTAAAAAGTTAAAATCAACAAAACTTTAAATATATTATTATACTGAAAAAAACATGAATAAAAACAAAAGAGGTCAAGTAACGCTTTTCATTATTATTGCAATAGTGATTGTTGCTGCCGGTCTTGCTGCCTATTTTATTTATCAAAATTATCAAAGAACACAACTAGAAAAAACTCCAGAGATTAGTTCACTAAATTATTATATAAAAGATAGTTTAGATGAAAAAATTATTAATAGTTTTATATTAGCGGGTTTGCAGGGAGGTTATAGTTATATGCCTCCTGATAAAAGTCTCAGCACTAATTTTGAAAAAATACCATACTATTATTATGATGAAGAATTATTGATTCCGTCCTTGGAGATGATTGAAGAACAAATATCTAAAAAAATAGAGCAAAAAATAGAGGAAATTAATTTTTCTACATTTACAGACATCATAATTTCTAAAGGTAATCCAGATGTTGATGTAAAAATCGATGAAGATAAAATTTTCTTAATTATTGTATGGCCAATAACTGTTACTCTTCATGATCATACAATTAGATTAGATGACGAATATAATTTTCAATATTCTTTGAGAATTAAAAAACTAATAGAAATAGCAGAAAATTTAACTGAAAGTAACATAGAAGATCCTGGCTATATTGATCTTGAATTAGTATCTTATTTCCAAGAAAATAATAATATAATTATTACTCCTTTTATTATAGAAAAAGATATTTTGTACAAGTTAGATGATCAAGAATTTAAATTAAAAAATCAACCATACTATACTTTCCAATTTGCTATAAAAAATGAATAAATATCTAAAAATAATTTTTTTTGTATTATTTTTTATTTTTATATTTGTTTCTATGTATGATGTTAAAGCAGATATTTTGAATGATGGAGATTTTTCTAATGGAGAGAAAATATACAATTATATACTCAAAGGCAATATTGAAAAAGCCAACATGAGAGAAGATGGCATACTTGAAGTAAGAATGATTGATGGAGAGATATCAACCATTGCTGATATTAAATTTATTTTAGAAAATGGTAGAAATATAAATAACATTAAAATGAGTTCGTCTTTCAGAGGGAAAACTATATTAATTAATGAAAAAATTAGTATAGCTACAAAAGAAGGATGCAGATATGATATTGATAACAAAAAGGTATTTTTTTCTGGAGAATTGGATGAGCCTTCTTTTTATTTAGAAAATTTAGATACCTTGAATAAACTACAACCAAAATGGATAGGTGGAGGGGATTTTAGAGACGCATGGGAAGAAGCCCCTATAAAAATTGTAACTAATAAGGATAGTACTTATTTTTATTGTGATTGGTGTAATTTCTCTAAAATAAGAGGAACATTAAAATTTTATCCTGTGGAAGACTATGATGATCCACAGCTGAGAATTTATAATTCAAATATAAAATTTCTCAATACAACTATTGTAAATATTAGAACAGGAGATATAACTATTGAAGCAGGTAAAGAAATTATGTTGAATTCAAAAAAAATAAAGAGTGATAAACCAATTAAAATAAGATTAGAAAAAGATGATGTTTTAGGATATGTTTTAAAAATAAACCTTGAAGATATTAAAATTGGAGATGCTATTGTTGATGGTGAAGTTTTATGGAATAGTGTTGGTGAAGAAAAATTTAACAATGACTTTTTATTGAAAAAAGGAACTATAAGTTATCTAGAAGGTGATTTAATAATAAATGGGGAAAATTTATTTATTTTTGAAGAAACCATCAATCCTGAGAGAGAAATTCTGAAATTTAATAATATATTTGAAAAGGGAAATTTAAATGCTATTGCCCTTAATGATAAAATTGCAATCAGTGATACTTCAAATGTTGAGATAGATTACAATGGTCAAAGAGTTATTTTTGAAAATGGAAAACCAAAAATAAATATAGAAAGCAACACTGAGAATCTTTTTGAAATTAAAAAAATAGAGGTTAGCAGGGGAAAATATTTAGATATAGACCAAAGAGGAAAAACAGTATGGAAAGAAGAAGATAAAAAATATCCTGTTACTATTGTTGATTTAAATAAAGGAATTACAAAAAAAGCTATGGAAGAATTAGATTTTTTTTATTTAAAAGAAGCGAGAAATACAATACCAGAAAAAATTGAAATTTCAGATATTACATTAGGAAAGGGATTTTATGATATTGAACAGGATAAAATTGTAGTATCAAATGACGAATATGGTATAAGTAGTGGTGCAAATCGTGTAAAAGAAATAGGACATCATACTCTTTTTGATGTTTCAACTCATGAAGGAGGACATGCAATATGGTTCAATTATATTAATAAAGAAAAAAAAGATGATTTTGATAAAGATATTTCTTTTTTTCTTAATACTTCTGAACCTGGTAAAAAAATAAATGAAATATTACAAAAACATTATTCTAGATATCTTAATTCTGAAAAAGATTATACAATACGAGTTGGACATAGAGTAGAAGCTGTTGAAGGTTGGGCTTTTACTGCAGAATTTATTTATCTTTCTTGTAGAGATGTTTTTGATTATAAATTTTCTCAAGATATTTTAAAACATTACAAAGGGATAATAAACCAAGAATGTTTAGATAAAGTAAAAGAAGAAAAAGAATACCCTGAACTTCCAACCCTACATATATAAAATGGCAAACAAGAAAAGAGGAAGTGATGCTGAACGAGAATTGCTTCATTTATTAAGTCAGCAGGGTTTTTCTGTTGCAAGAGTAGCTGGAAGCGGCATGATTTCTGAAACTAACTGTGATTTGTTTGCTGGAAACGGTAAAAAGAAGTATGCTGTTGAAGTTAAAATTTCAAGCAATAATAAAAAATATCTAAGAAAAGAACAAATATCAGAGCTAATCAAGTTTGCTAAAAATTTTGGTTTAAATCCTATTCTTGCAATCAAGTTTCTTAGAAAAGGTTGGTGGTTTATTCATCCAGACAAATTAGATAAGACAGGAAAAGGACTTGCAATCTCATTTGATGACATAAAAAGAAGAGGAAAAAGTTTTGAGAGATTCGTCAGATGATAAGGTTTTAAAATAACTTATTCTTGAGCATATTATCAGGGGCCATAGTTCAATGGTAAAACAGGCGGCTCCAGAATAAGGGCACATCCCTTATCAACCCTAACGGAGATACCGTCAGTCGGGGGTTCGAGTCCCTCTGGCCCCATTCCAATTCTAAAATAAATTAAAGAAATCTTATAGTGGAGGAACTTCGTAAGGATTTATTATTGCTGTACATGCGTTAGCTTCAGGAGCTCTGCCAGGATAATTCTCCCATTCATCTACACATTTGATATAATAGAGATGATCAAGCTGCCAATAAGTTGCATGTATTGTTTCATTGTTTCCTGTCATTGTTGTTCCCTCAGTGAAATTATAATTACATGCAATACTAGAGCTTGTTCCATAAACACAAGTTGAATTTTCATCTGTCTCAATAAGTAGATAATCTCCTACTGTAGTATCATGATACATTCTTATGATTATTGGAGAATCTTCATCTAATATAGTATAGAATTTAGTGAAATTTATAGCCTCAATAGCCCATTTATCACTGCATCTAGCCCATAATGTATGAAGCATTCCTGTTTTTGTTGCATTAAGTGTTTCATTATGTTTGCCATAATGCACTATATCCATATATTCATCTATATAATACATCTCATCCCATGCTGGAGGGGTTTTAGGACCATGACCCTGATAAGTCTTGTATTTACATTCTGTCACTCTTGGCTCGCTTGTTACTTCTATCTCTGGCTGCCTGTCATAAGTTCTTTCATCCATCTCTGGCCTTATCACACTGATGTTATAGCCAGGCATTGTCATAAAGATATAATCTAAAGTGTCATCTTCAATCATTATATTATGAGCAGTATCCTCACATCTTATCATGAAATTAAATAATTTTGTTATATTAGACAACGATTCTTCTAGCTGTTCTTGCATTTCTGGAGGCATTTCAGTCCAGTTTAATTCTTCATAACCTTTGCTCAAGTCTAATTCAAGTTCACAGTGAGTACATTGAGCTCCAGTCAAGTGAATGCATTCATCCGGATAGCATCTCCCGAAAATAACACTAGAGTTTTCATTTGGTTTCTCATTAAAGTACTTCATCTCTTCATAAGTGATTGTGTAATTCATTGACTTATCACTATATTTACAATTACCAAGCTCATCAAGCCAGAAACTAACAGTCAGGTTTTTCCAGTCGCCATTTATGACAGCATGGTTTGGAGGATCAATATGTACTATTATTGGAGGTAATTGATCTGGTTTCTTTGCTAATTTGAATTCTATATAATTTTGATCATAGCTTGCTCCATGCGCAATATTACAAGCATTATTACACTTGATAAATATTCTATGTTCTTCATCTCTAGCAACATCACCTGGCAACATTATTCCAGCATACTGCCATCCTGGAATTCCTCCTGGTAACATAGGATAATAATTATCTTCAAACTCTTCCATATTTTCAAACTCAGCTCCCCTTTCATCTAAAATCCATCTACACTGAGCTGGCTTGTCAGTTGTCAAATTAACTATTATCATCTTTGTATTGAAAGGAATCTCCCCTATGTCTGTCCTTATATTGCCTTGACTAATATCAGCTTGTTTTGGACTTTCTGGTGCCATTTCTCCATTAATATACCATTCAATAATTCCATCTTCCATTCCTACAAGGCCAAGCTCTTCACACTCTCCAGGAATACAATTATATTGGTCACCTTTTTCAGTTGGAACAGCTATGCAAGTTCCTAAGATAGCACACCTTTCTTTAGTACAGATTCTATAAGGATCTTTATTACAACTCAAACAAGCTTCTGTTCCAGGCAATGGCATTTCAGCTGAACATTTTCCCATGCTTCTCTCGCCACCTTGGAAAGCTAATCTTCCAGCTTTGTAAGCACCTAGAGCACATGATATTATATTAGAGGAAATCTCAGACCATGTCATTGCGTGAATCATCCCTGTTTTTTCAAGACTATCTTCTGCTTCTGCTATTTTTTCTGCTTGATCTTTAAGTTTTTCATCATCTAAGATTTCTTTTCTTTTGTTGAAAAGCTGTTCTTTCCATTTATCAGTTTGTTCCTTTTTCTGTTCTGGTGTTAGTGTTTTAAATTGTTCTACATTAATAGTAGGTAATCCTGAAACTCCTGTAACTTCACTCAAACTTTTTTTAGCAGCTTCCAAGAAAGTTATGTCATTTTCCTTACCCCATAACCAATACTTACCAACACATACAGAAAGTCTTCCTAATGTTCCTACTTTTTTAGGAGCCTCTCTTTCAGCTTCTTTTGGCTCACAACAAATACCCTCTTCTATTTTGAAAACAGATTTTGTTGGCTGCTTACATTTTTCTATTTCTTCTGGCCTTGTTTTAACAACAATACCTCCTTCACTTCCGCATGTTGGGGGTTTGCAACATCTTAAATCACCTGGGCAAGTTGCTCTGCCTCTTTCAGGGCAATAATTAGTTACCATTTTTGATTCCCATCCACTAACATCAGTACATTCATAACTTGAATCTCCCATAACTCTAGAACATTCTATATCTTTATTCTCAGCACAACAAACTTGTTCTACTCTTGTCATGCCAGAATTTATGAATTTTGGTGGACAATCATCTTTATCACTTGATAGCTTCCAAATTCTTTCAGGTGGTTTACAATTTTCTTCTAATGTACAAAAACCTAATCCATTTTTTACACAATTTGATTCTGGTTCTGGTTTTGGTGGTGTTGTAGTTCTTGGTGGTTCCAGGCCTCTTCCTTTTCCTGTGCCTGACATTTCTTTTTTTATGGCTTCTTCTTCATCATCATATTCTTTCCAACTAAAGTAACCAGTAATTGCTATTGCTTGACTAGTAATCCCAGCATCAGAGGCTAATGCACTTTCCCCATTAGTTTCTAGTTCTGTTTTGTACTCTTCAAGTTTTTTTTCTAGAGCCTTTACCCTTGGAATTAAATCTGGCCTACCAATGTCACCTGCCATTTTTTTATAAACTCTTATGTCAATCAATTTAGTTTCTATTTTTTGAAGTTCAGCAGCTACCTTATCTCCTTGTTTTGGTTCTTGCCATAGTTCTACAGGGCCTGTTAAAGTTTTGGTAAATGAAGTAGTTAGTATATAGACTGGTCCTTCAAATACCTGCGCTCTTCCTGGTTTTTTATAATAATAATTACAAACTATATTTGCTTTTTCAACTTCAGGACCTATAATTAAATATGCTCCTTTAGTAGTAGGCCAAAAATCTGCCATAGGATTGATAGCTTCTCCAAAACTCTGTCCCTTATTTGCCATCCTACTTCTTATTTGTAAAGCATTTCCTATACCTAAGGTAACTGGTAAGAACATTTGATCTTTAAATAATTCCCATCTAGTTCGTGTATCCCAACCTGGATCAAAAATGCCTTTGTGTTTTTTTAATGTTGCTGTAGATCTTTTTTCTTTTCCAGTATTTAAGTCCTCTACAATAATATTAACTTGATATTCATATTTATGATCCATAGTATACTCTGCACCTGTTATATCACATTTAATTCTATACCGACCATCTTCCATGTCCTCTTGGTATAAATTAAGTCTAGCTAAACTAAGGTTGGCAACTATTGGGTCTTCTTGCTTTCTTATTGTTTCAAATTTTTGTGCATTCAACAAAGGTAAAGCTGATAGGATTATAGTCAATGCTAAGATTGATACAAAAAATATTTTTAGTGATTTATTTTTCATTTTTCAGTCAGTTTTTTCTCAAGTTCATTTGGTCCGATTTCTTTTTGAATTTCTTTTTTTATGGCTTCTTTTTCTTCTTCATATTCTTTCCAGCTAAATTTTTGGCTTTTATCTTCTTCTTTTAAATCTTCTTCCATACTTTTTATTTCCAGAGATATTGATTCTAAAAATAAATTTTTCATACCTTCATACTTTTTTTCGAGTTTAGTATTCTCTTTTGTTAGTTCAATATTTTCTTGTTGTAGATTATTGACTTGATTTTGATAATATGAAGTAGTTGCAAGATATGTTATACCAGTTCCTACAACAGCACTTATTAATCCTACAGCAATATATTTTCCTATTGACATTATTCATTACCTCCTTGGTTGCCTTGTTCTCCTCCTTGTTCGCCGCCACCAAAAACAGCTTTCTTTCCTTCTGATACAATTTTATTTGTTACCTCTCCACTTAAGGCATTCCAGGCTGCCCCCATAAGCTTGCCATTGATTATCCATACTGGCGCCCAGATTGCATAAGCTTTTCCTCTATCTGCTAGACAACTTAATATATTATAATTTGAAGAGTGTAAGCATGCTGGATCTAGTTTGTTGATTGCACAGTAAGATGTGGTTATAATACATTCTGGAATTATCTGGCTTATTCTTTCTCCAACTGCAAGGCCTGGTGCGAACCATATGAATGTTCCTGCTCTCAACCATGTGCTAGCTGGCTGGAATTGACAGTCTCCTTTACTATAACACTCTGCTTCTGTACAAAGATTCCATACTGCATCTCCTCCACCCCCACAATCTGTACACTGACTGTTTGCAAGTCCTGGTGGATATATTGGATCACAAGAACCTATAGGTGTTCCAAAACCTATTTTGCCAACATCTTCATGATAATAACAATCACCATAACCAGGATTTCCATTTAATCCCTCACACTTATCTTTATTACAATAATCTCCAAATAGACTTGAAAACATTGTTCCTGTTGGCAATCCTATGGAAGCTGGCCCTAAGAAATCACCAACCTCATTACCAAATCCAAATAATCCTTCTGAAGATCCGCATTTACTGCATTCATCCCATTTATTTTCTTTGACTGTTCCATGGATTAGAGCAGGAGAATCTCCTCCCTCAGTACATAATTTTTCTCTATCCTGGCCTAAACCCTCAACATCTATCTTACCAAATGAGCAGTGAAGAATCTGATTCTGCAAGCCTGTTGATCTTTCTTGCATTCTCTCATCTCCATAAGCTGTATAAAAATTATAACACACACTAGTTCCTGTAAGTAGATTAACTGTTCTTGTTCTAATATCAACTTTTGGTGGATGATCTGACATGATTTGGTCTTCTAAAAAGATATTTTCACATTTAGTACTCATACAATAAACATTTCCAATATTGTCTTTAGTACATAGAGCATCAGGATAATTACAATCTCCATCTTCAGTCATTTCTTCTTGATTGCCTTGACTATCAAACCAATAAATATCTGTTTCACTTCCAGGTAATTTTCCACAATCATAATAAAAGTTAGTAGTTAAAGCACAGTCAGCAACATCTCTGCAAAAATAGCCACCCTGTAAAGGCACAAAATTTCCTTCCTGGCACTCTCGTCTTGGACCATAAGCACAAGAACCTGCCCCTAAAACACAGCAACCTAAATCACTTGGAGAACCAACTTTCTTACACTCTACCTGACTTGTTATATCATCTCTAAATTCCATCATATTTAATTCATAACCTAAGGCTGTAGTAAGATTTTCACACTGTCTATATTGCAAGACTTCTGCCTTCACTCCATCTGCAATAATACAGCAACCTGGTTTACATTGAGGAATTGATTCTAAAGGTTGATTTTCTGGAACTCCACCCATAGCTCTACATTCAGCAGCTGGTTTATTTCTCAGACAAGGTTCATCCTTCTTTTTTGGAATGCATGTCTGAGGAGTACATTCAGGTATATTAGAACAATCATATGGAGGACCAGTAAAAAATCTTCCTGGACACTCTGTTCTTGTTGTTCTCACACACTGTTGTCCTGTTCCTGTATCAAGACAACAGCCCTCTTGTTCCTGAGCTTCAACTTGTTTAGAAGATAAGGACAATGATACACTGAATGTCATACTAACTATCAAAATCATCACTAGTATTGTAAATATTTTTTTCATTTTTTTATTTTATTTTTTATGTCCTATCTATTGCAAAATTAAATTTATATGGAAATTCTCCTGTTCTTGAGGGAATTGATTCAAGTAAAAAGACAATTTGATTTTCATTAATACTTAGAGCATCTCTGCTTACATATTGAAGTGTGTAAGGATCATCCCATGTCTCTTCATCCCATTTAAGACCCTCATAATCACAATCTATCTGCGTTTCACAATCAACAATCCTATTAGCAGTATACCATAAATTTCCTAAAGGTATGAGGAAAGTTACTGGTCTTTGATTGACTGTCTGCTCAGCAGTTGCTCTTGCTGTCTGCTTGCTTATTTTTATAGGCCAATCTACTTCTAATACAATAAAATCAGGATTTATTGATGCTGTTATCTCTTTTTGTCCGGGTTCAACATCCATTTTTCTCTTAAAAGAAGAAAAATCATTCAAACAATCATCAATCTCAAAATAACCCTCTCTTTCTAAAAAGAGAGAAAATTGCTCTTCTATTTGTGTCTTGCTTGGAAGTTTGTTTATTCTTTGTTTTGCAGAGTCTTTAAACATGACAACAACATAATCAGAACCAGTAAAATATAATGAATCTAGGCCAGTAGTATCATAATAGCCTGCTTGTGAACCCATTCTTTCAAGAGCAGGATAACTTGCGAAATAAACACAATCATAGACAGAATCTCTCAAAGGTTCTGCCTGGCTAGCTAAAAAAGTTTCTGCTTGTTGTTGAGACATAAACATTGTAGATATAGCGGGCCAGAAAACGACAGCCAGAACCGCGGCAGCTACGATGGCAATGGCAATAATAATAAACAGAGTAACCTGTCCTCTTTTATCCATGTTTCTAATAACAAATTAATATTTATAAAGTTTATTCTATTCCCCTTTTATTCTTCTTCTACCCTCGGAGCAAGAATAAAACTTAACTCAATTCCTTCCTTGTTAACAAAATCAAATCTTGCAGGGTAATCATTTGAAAAATTAATTTTAACCTTATCAGATAATTTTGATGCTTTTGCAAACTTAACAAGATAATCTAAGCTATATTTGGATTTTGAATTTTCTTTAGAATCTATTTTTATCTCATCACTGTTAAATTCTGTCTTAGCTGAATTTAGGGTTCCTTTTGCCTCTATCAAAAAAAGATTTTCTGAGGCATTAAAAGAACAAGAGTCAGCAACTATTGATGCATCATTTATTGATTCTGAAAAACTTCTTGAGTCTAGCTCTATTTTAGATAAGAAATTTAGATTTGGGATTTGTTTTTCTTCAGCTTCTATATCTATTAAAGCTAAACTAAAAGCCCTCTTTGATTTTTCCCTTATTTTTAGTCTAATAGTATTATCTTTCCTTTCTATTATGAGGGGTGAGTTTGGTGATGCTCTTCTTAGTACTTGTTTAAGATCTTCAAGATTCAATCCAAGTTCTTCTTCCTTATTTTTATCTAATTCAAATTGTGAAAAAACTTTTGCTGGAATTTTTAATGATATTAAAGCAACATTAGCAGGATCTATTGCTGTTATCTCAAAACCATTCTTATTTATTTTTGCCTTAACTTCCAAGACTAGATCTGAAAGCAATGAAATACTATCGGCAAGAAGTTTTGGATTATCTAATTTAATTAACATAGGCATCTTAGAGTTCAGAACTTTTTAAAGTTTATTGTGTTATTGTGTTTCTTATTGAATATTTTTAATCATAAGTAATTATTTAAATTTTCACTTCTAATTTTGTTAATGAAAAAGTTGGAAGGGTTAAGAAAAACTGCTTATTTTTATTATTTAAGAAAAGATGTACAAGCTGCCTTAGCTGAGCAAGCAAAAAATAAAGAAACCATTCCTCTTTATTTTGATACTTTTGGGAAGAGACCCGATATAATTGAATATCCACAAGATATTGCTAATCTTGCAGCCAGAGGAGCAACATCTTTTCATGTCTCTGAAGAGTTATGGAACACTCCTCTTGACTTAAGCACTGATCTAAGAATAGAACAGCTAAATAAGATGAGACAAGGATGGGACCTTATTTTGGACATAGATTGCAAATTTATTGAATACAGTAAAATAGCAGCCTGGCTCCTCTGCGAAGCTTTGTATTTCCATGGTGTAAGAAATTTTGGGTTGAAATTTAGTGGAGGCAGTGGTTTTCATATCGGTCTTAAATTCAAGGCCTTTCCTTCAAAAATTAATGAGATGGATGTAAAAGATTTTTTTCCAGAAGGTCCAAGGTTGATTGCAGCTTACCTTAAAGATATGATATATCAAGATCTTGCTAAGAGAATTTTAAAATTGAGCAGTTTAAAAGAAATATCTAAAGCTACTGGAAAACCTATCGAGGCTTTAATTGATGAAGGAGAAGCTAGATTCAATCCTTTTAGTATTCTGGAAATTGATACTGTGCTTATTGCCCCAAGACACCTCTATAGAATGGCATACTCTTTACATGAAAGAACAGGACTAGCTAGTGTAGTCATAAGATCTGACCAAATTAAAGCCTTTCATCCAGCATGGGCAAAACCTGAGAGAATTTTTGTTAAACCTTTCATGTCTGAACCTGAGCAAGGAGAAGCCAAAGAGTTATTTGTTCAAGCCATAGATTGGAAAGCAAGAAAAGAAGCGCGAGAAGAAATCAAAGAAAAAGAAATAAAGAAAAAAACTCCATTTCCAAAAATTAAAATAGATAAACTAAATGAAGAAATGTTTCCACCTTGTATAAAAAATATCTTGCTTGGAATGAAACATGATGGAAGGAAAAGAGCTCTATTTATTCTTATCAATTTTTTTAGGTCTCTTGGTTTAAGTATGGAAGATGTTGAATCCAGAATTAAGAAATGGAATAAATTAAATTATAGGGCACTTAAAGAAAATTATATTGCAACACAATTGCAATGGTTTAAAAAACAAGAACCTAGATTGCCTCCTAATTGCAATTTAAATGCTTATTATCTTGATTTGGGTGTCTGCCCAACTGATGTTCATCCTCCAATATGTAAGAAGATAAAGAATCCTGTGAATTATGTTTTAAGAAGAGCTATGATTGCAGAAAGACAGAGTAGAGAAGAAAAAGGAAAAAAGAGAAAACAGAAAAGACAAAGTAAACGAAAGTCTTTTAAATATATGTGAGTTTAGAAAAATATGATAAAAAAGAGTGTAGTTTTTTGTACTATTCTTATCTTAATTCTTATTTCCAGTATTAGTTTTACTTTAGCCCAAGAAACTGAAGAAGATAAAGTTGCTGAAGCTTATGATTGGCTTATAAATAAAGTACGAGGACACTGGGCTGAATTGAATAATAAACAACATGCTTTCTCTCTCCTTGCTTTATACTGTAATACTACTCTTACTGATCCTGGGAGAAGCGCTTTGAACTCCAAAGCCTATGTTGGACCAGAAATAAAATGTTGGGGGGCTGGACCTAGACCAAACTCAGAGAGTCAGTGTCTGTTGACTGAAACAGCTCTTGCAAAAATGGCTTTGGATGAATTTGATGAAAATACTACCAAAATAAAGAACTGGCTTCTTGGACAAAATATGACTCAAACTCAAGGAATTGATTGGTATTTACAGATAGATGTAGAGCGAGGTCATAATGCTACCTGTTCAATAATTTATGCTGGACATGATGAGAAATTAGCATTTAAAGTTAATGATGATAAAACTGTTGAGATGTTGAATACTACTGACTGTTTCAAAAGAACTTATAGAGATTATTGGTTTGAAGTAGAGAAAAGTTCCCAGTGTTATAGTAATATATATACTATTAAGTGTTGGAGTGATACTGAAGTCTATAGAACTTCTCTGCTTTACAAAAAAGCAGGCAGCGAGATTTGGCATGTTTCAAGCGAGACTAAAAGTGGCAAACCAGGAGTGCCAGGTTCAAATAAGATTGAAGACCAACCACAACCTCTAGAATTAAGAGTTCCATCTTATTGTCAATCTAATCCTCTTAACATTGGAACTTGCGATTATGAAGGAACTGCATGGACAGCATATGTTTTATCAAGACAAGGAGATACTGAGAATGCAAATCTGCTCATTCCTTATCTTGTAGTTTTTGCAGAAGAAAATATAAAATTTTTCCCTGAATCTTTCTTATATCCTTTGACAACCCAGTCAAGATATTCTGATACAATACTAAATGCACAAAAAATTGTAGGCATAGATAAAGGCTATTGGTTGATACAACCTATTGTCTATGGAAGAGTTTATGATACTGCTCATGCTGGCTTAGCTTTAGGTGGAACAGGCCCAGATGCTATAAGCAAGGCAAAAAATTATTTAATTACTAATCAAGAACCAAATGGAGATCTTGTCTCAAGTGCTTATGGGGAGGCTGGAAAAAATTCTATTAGAGATACTGCATTTGCTTTATGGGTATTTTGGCCTTATCTCTGTCCTGGAACTGGCGGAGTAGGAGGAGCATGTGAGGATCAAGGTCCTTTTTATGAATGTACTGAAAATTTAACTTGTGCTCCAGAATGGATAGAACTTCCTTTTGATTGCCCAACAGGACAGATTTGTTGTCATTGGCTTGGAGGAGGAACTATAGAATGCAGTGATGCTGGTGGAGTCTGTAAAGAACAGTGTGAAGCAGATGAATTTGATGTTTGGACTATAGTTTGTCCTGACTGGGAAGATTATTGTTGTAAAAAATACGCTGATGCAGAATGTAGCGAAGCTGGAGGAGCTGTCTGTGAAGCTGGAGAAGAGTGTTACGGCGATACTGTCTATACACTAGATGGTGATTGTTGTTTAGGTTCTTGTGTTCCTGCAAATGCTTCTGAACAAAATTGTATTGATATTGGTATTGTATGTAGCTCTGGAGAGGTTTGTGTGAATAGTATAACCTGGAATACTGTCGGTTTCACAACAACACAAGATACTGACATGTGTTGTGTAGGAACAACTGTAGAATGTGTAGAAGATGTTAGTTGTAGTAATATAGGAGAAGAGTGTGATATTGGTGAAGATTGTTTTGATGGGTTTATACAAAAAACAAGAGATGTTGAGAATTGTTGTACTGGTAGATGTGTTGGAACTTGTGCTAGACAGGCAGGAACAACCTGTATTGGCGATGAAAAATGTTCTGTTGATTATATAGAAGCTAGTGATACCACAAGATGTTGTCCTAGCCAGGGTGAGTGTAAAAAGCCAGCTAGCTTGTGGTGGTTATGGTTAATTATTATATTGGTTGTTATCGCAGCTGTATTATTATATTTCTTCAAATTCAAAAAACCAAAACCAAAGAAAAAGCTAGAACTTTTCCCACCAGGAACAATGCCTCCTAGAAGACCAGTCATGCCTTCAAGAACAAGAATTCCAGCAACAATGGCTAGACGACCGGGACCAGTTAGGCCAGCAAGAGGTCCAGGTCCAGTTAGAGCAGTTCCAAAAGCTGCTATGTCAAGACCTATGAGACCCATGCCTGCATCTATGGCAAAGCCAAAACTGCCTGAGGCACCAAAAGCAAAAATAAGAACCAGAGGAAAAGCAGAATCAGATCTTGAAAAAACATTGAAAAAGTTAAAAAAGATGTCAAAGAAATAAGAAAAAATTTATTAACTCTTTTTTCTCTATCTATTAAAATGAGGCAGAATTATTTTATTTTTTTTATAATAATAGTATTGATTTTCATTTTTTGTTTTTGTATAAGTAATGTTAGTGCCCTAGCTTGCATTAATTTGAACCTTGCAAAAACAGTTTATCTTCCAGAAGAAACAGTACAGGTTGAATTAGATGCTGATGTTATGAGAGACATTCTTTCTAGCGATATCTTTTTTTATAGAGGAAGCACTCAACTTCCTATTAATATTTTTATCTCAAAAGTAACAGATACAAAATATTTCTTATGGTTTGACTTACCTAATGAACCTAATGATTATTTGTTGAGAGTCAGAGGAACTTGTAAAGATGGAAGTTTATATGTTGCAAATACACCTTTAACTATTAAAAAGATAACAACATCAAGATATGAAAATTTAAGACCTAGAGTTGAAAATAAATGGCTTACTCTAGATCTAGAAGAACATATTCTTTCTGCAGGTGCACTTTCACATATATTGGAAGAGGAAGCATTGACAACTTACAAGGAGAGAGATGATTCTTGCATAAATCAAGAATGTAGTATGAGATTAAATGCCCTTACTCTTATAAATTTTAAAGATAGTTTAGTAAGACAGGAAATGCAAGACATTCTAGAAACTTCTCAAGATAATAATACTGGATGCTGGGGCAGTCCATGTGATACAGAAGCTACAGCTTATGCTTTATTTTCTCTTGCAATGACAGGAAGATTAGATAAGAATGATAGTGTTAATGCTGCTGGAATTTCTTGGCTGAAAGAAAATGCTATTAATATCGAAGAAAAAGCTATTATTTATTATTTGACAAAAGATTCTGAAATATTAAATCATATTCTAAATTCACAGACAACTAGTGGATGGTGGCCAAAAAATCTAACTAGTTATGAATCAGATATAAAAGCAACTAGTCTCGCTACTTTCATTTTAAAATCTAATAATTATTCAAACTCAAGTTATTTAGATTCTATAGAAAAATCTGAAAGCTGGCTTTTAGAACAAGGAACTTTATCTCTAGTGGATGAATCATTCATGCTTGTCTTTGGTTTTCAAAATAAAAACATAGAACCCTTACTTGCATTTTGGCCAGGCATCATAAAAACAGAAAGTCTCGGAACCTTTGATTTAATTTTATTGAACAAAGGAATAAGTGATATAGTCATAGAAACAAATATGCTTAATTCCAGTATTATAACAAATTTGCCTGTCAATGGTATAAAAAATTTGAGATTTGATATTCCTCAAGTAACTACAGTTGATGGAAGAACTATCTTTGAAAACCTTGCCCTTGATTACAGATCTAAAATTTCTCAGGAACATTATGATTATTCAATCCCTATTTTGATATTTACAGAAAAAACTGGACAGGAGGGGATAAATGGTTCTGTGGGTTCAAGTGAAGAAGAGCTTAATGAGAGTGAACAGCAAGAGATTATAAATGAAACAGAACAAGAATGGGAAAATAAAACTACAGAGCTTAATGAAAGCCTGATACAAAAAAGATTTTATTTCATTGAAAAAAATATCACAAAAACAGCAGATGTTTCAGAAGGACCTTTTACAATTAGCATTAGATTAGAAAATAAACTTGATAGAGATATTATAGATATTTCCCTAACTTACAGTTCTGCCTTGATTGGTGTTGTTGAGAGAATAGATCCAAGTTTTATAGAGGAGATTATTAGAGGAGAAAAAGAAACAATAACAATTTCATTTTCACCAGTAATAGCAAGAGTCTATGAAGGAGAAATTATAGCTGAAGCAAAATATAATTCAGAAAAAATAACTACAACCCTTCCTATGACTATAAATATTACAAGTATAGGTTTAGAAGAAAAAACTTGTTCTGAATTAGGAGGTAAAATCTGTAGAGAAGAAGAAAATGAAATCTGTGAAGGAAATATTACTGCAGCAAAAGATACATTTGTTTGTTGTGTGCCAGCTGATGCTTGCAAAAAGAAAGCAACACCTGGAAGAACCTGGGGCATAATAATATCTGCAGCAATAATAATTATACTGATCATTATTTATATTCTAATAAGAAAAAAACCAAGAAAAGAGATGGGTGAATTCTTGAAAGAAGCATCAAAACAATATGAGAAAAAATTTCAGAGACCCTCAAGTATAAGAAGACGTTAATTTTTTATTTTTAATATTTTTTAATTCTATGCTTATTAATACTTATGTAGATAATACTACATAATGAACCAAGAACTAATCCTGCAATTGCACCAAATCCAGCACCTTTAATAAAATAACCTAAAGATTCTAAGCGGGTAAATTCCTCTGCTGTTGTGATATTATAAATTAAATTAGCAGTTCCCCCAAATAACGTTCCGATCAAAAACATATCTTTGATTATTTCTTTAGTTTTACCAGATTTGTTGAATTTATTATCTATACTCATTTTTTATTTCTCTTCCTTTCCTTCTTCTTTCTTATCTAATTCTTCCTTGAGTCTTTTTATAAGAGCAGCTCTCTCTATCTTTAATTTTTTTGAAATAGCATCATAGTGGTGAAGTTTTGCAGCCAAATCATTTATCAAAGCATTCACATCCTCATTTTTAAATTTCAATACTGTTGGTTCCACTATTTCAATTGAAGAAGGCATGTAATCAAAAATAATTTCTATAAGACGAGGTAATTTATTAATAAGAACTTCAGCTTCTGCAAAAGTGGTAAAGACCTGTTTTGTTTTTTCTACAGGTTTTGCTTTATTGGTTTTCTTATCTAAGAGTTCTATATTTTTCTCTTCTGCAAGCTTTTCTAATAACATATCCATTGCTTTCTCTATATGTTCTGCTGGCTTTCCTAATATTTCAAAAATTAGATGGGTACGAAGCCATTCATGTGCAAGCTTATCTCTTATTTCTTTTTGGTCCATTTTATTTTTATTTTAATAAAAAATGATACTTCTTTTTAAATCTTCTTGATTATTAAATAAATGACGAGAAGTAATGCTATTGAAGACAAAATATAAGGTAAAGTTTTATTGATTAGAAGATTTTCTGATTCTACAGAGCTAGGATATGAATGACTAGATTGATAAGTTTTAGTCTTGGTAGTTTCAGTTTTAGAAGATTCAACCATAGGTTCTTCAGATTCAGGTTCACAAGATTCTATTGTTATTTCTTTTCTATCTTCAGTATCAAAACCTTCTGCAATAATTTCATAAGTTCCTTGTTCATTCTCGCATTTAAGTGTCAATGTTATAGTTTCAGTATATATCTGGAATTTTTCATCAGCATGTAAACTAATTTTATCACTCATTTTTGATCCTTCATTGTCTTGAACATAAATATAAACTGCATATTTTGCTGTATCTCCTCGATAAATTTCAATTTCTACTTTAATCTCCTCACCAAATCTAGCTTCTGTAGGCCATTCTAGAATTTTGATCTCAGATTCCTCTTGGATATTACATTCCACTTCTATATCTTCATCATCAAACTGTTCATAAGAGCTTGAACCTGTTTTCCTTATCCTTGGCCTTAGTATAGCATCTCCTTCAAAATCCTCTATCTTATATTTTAATTTTACATCTCCTTCGTCATTCTCAATTTCTAAAATTTCTATTATATAATTATTTGTGGACTGCCATTTCTCATCTTCTTCATTCCACACTTTTCCTATTCTCTCTTCGTCATTCTCACTAAGAATATCTATTTTGACATCATAATCACCATCTTCAAAACCAGAAGCTTCAATCTCAATATAAAATTCTTCTTCACACTCGACTTGCCCTGGATAATCTAAGTTTAATTCTTTTTCTTCTTGCTGTTGTTGCGAACAGTTGTTTGCTTGTCCTGGTGTTGGATTTAAATTTGATTGCCAAGATGCATTACCGTCAGGACATCTTCCAAAAGATAAGTCATCAGAGGAAGAAGAATATGAATAAGAATCAATAAGAATACTATTGTTATCATAAAAATAAACAGTTTCATCATTGTTATTCAACTGTAAAGAAGTTTCAGAACCAAACAAAACTAAAAAACATCCAGAACATATAATATGATTTAAAGTATAATTCTCAACCTTATCACCTATTTTCCACCCAGTTAAATTTTTTGTCTGCCCAGTATTAAATAACTCTATCCATTCATCAGCATATGTTTCATTCTGTCCATTACCATTCCAATCACTCTCTGGATCAGGTAAAATTTCATTTATCACTATCGCAGATACTGAAGGTAACAGAAGAATTAAAATTAAGACAGTAAAAAATATTTTCATTCTAAAAGATAAAGAAAAATATTATATATTTTTTACTACCTTCTTGTCACTACTTTTTAGTTTAGAAAGGCGAAAGATTTAAAAAAGAAAAAAAATAAATAGAATAAGTTCGTTGAGAACTAAAGGCTAAAGGGAAAATGATGAGTACATTATCAAGCATAATTTTATCGTTTCTAATGGGAACTTCTCCAGCTGATAAAGAACAAAAACCAAAAGAGTCCAATGATAATTTTTTAGATGTGATAGTTTTAGAGGAAGATAGTGCAAAGATAGATACATTAGGGGTTAAAAAAGAAATTGTTGATTATTCTTTTTCAGGAGAGACTTATTTTGGAAAAGATGATCTCTTTGGTTTTAATGGAAATCTTCGAACTAGGGTAAAACTTAGTAATATAGAATTTATGGCTGTTCCTTATATGCATGTAAAAACAAAAAAAGATGGAGAAACTGCTTGTTTAGGTGTTTTGGGTGGAGTAGATTATAATGGAAAGGTGGGTTTATTTGGAAATATTGATATGAGAAGAATATCATCTCAACAAAGTGATTCAACATCTAGCTCAAAAACAGAAAATGGATTAATCCAAAATGGAGCATACTCTCAGATTATTGATGAACAAGATTTATCAAACCAAGATATAGATGATAAAGGAAATTCTAAAGGACTTGATTTAAGACTAGGTAAATTTACATTCCAAATAGGAAATAATAACAGTACAATAGTCACAGAAGATAATACTACAAATAGATATCATGAAGTTTATGGTGATTCTACAAGAGAGAACCAAGGAATAGAAATTATAACAAAAACAGATCTTGATATTAATGTTTTAACTGATTCTAGAACAAGGATACAAAATAAAGACAACAAAAATTCTGGAAGATTTGAATATCTAATCAAACCACAACCTAATTTAAAATTTGGCTTGGGAACTGTTTTAGAAAATCATACAATTGATAATGAAATAAGAAATAATACTAATATTATCACAGATATAAATGGACAAACAATTGTAAGAATAAATGGAAATCAGACTTATATTGATACTATCCCTATATCAAGCCATGAAATAGGAAATAAAAGTTCATTAATTACAGACAGAACCCAGATTAATACTGATTATTTGAATTTATTGGCTGAAGTAGGGAAGAAAGATAAGAGCCTAGATTATAGAGTAGATTTTGATAGGTGTTTTTTTAAGTCTAATGGAGAATCTCCTTGGTATCTTGAACAAACACTAAATTCTAAAATAAAAAATGTAGATAATTCATTAAGATTTGGTGTTGGTGATAGGTCTATTGGGGGTGGTTTGATTTTTGCCGTAAATATCCTTCCAAAAAATATAGCAGAAAAAGGAATTGTTAATGATTATTTATTAAAAAGAAGAGATATTGACAGAAATGTATCTATTAATGATGTTTACAAAAAAATATTACATAAATATAATAATATTGACTTTACTAGAAAATTTTGGGGACCATTTGCAGAATTTGACATGGAAAAAACTTATGATGAACCTAGTCAATGGAACTTTAAGACAAAAATGGGTTATAGTAATATGAATTGGGCAACATGGTTAGAGCATAATTATAATTCCTTTAAAAAAAGCCACAAATTTTCAGGATCTTTAGTTTATGATGATATTAGTTTTGGTGCTTATTTTAAAACTAATGAAGATGGAAATGGTGGTGGTTTAGAACTTCACTATATACCAGCTAAAAAGAAATAAATTAAAAAATGAATAATAGAGCTAGATTAATTTTGAGTTTAATTCCAATTTTTATACTCATACCTCTCTTGCTTGGTTCTTTTGTTGTCCCTACTGATGTTATTGAACCAGGATTTGAAAATAGAATCAGTCCTGTAGGAATTGATGATGGAAGAATTGATCCTCCTCCAACACTCCAGTTTTTTTCTGATACAACACATACAAATACAACTGCAGTATTAACAGCTATTGCAACTGATTATCTTGAAAATGCTGGAATAAGATGGATTAAAATTTATGAAGATGGTCAAGAATGGGGATATAAGGATTGTGGTGGCCAGACAACATGTACTTTTGTTAAGGTCAAGACAGAAACACAGCCAGCAAATCATACTTATTATTCAGAAACAAAGGATTTAGGAAATCATGTTGTTGAATCTGATAGAATAACAATTTGGTTCGAAGGTATTAATCAACCTCCTGTTATTAATGATTATGTTCCTCAAGATTTAATTCCAAGTGTTGATGAAGGTCAGACATTGCATTTTGAAATTTGGGCTTCTGACCCTAACAATGATCCTTTATATTATACATGGAATTTAGATGGACAGGAAGTTTCAACAATTTCTTCTTATGATTATCAGCCTGATTACAATGCTTCTGGACTTCATGATGTTTATGTTATTGTTTATGATAACAAAGGAGGAGAAGATGCTTTAGCATGGAATGTTAGTGTTGTCAATGTTTTGCTTAATACTAGTTGTTTCTTAAATTTTGATCCAGAAAGTCCTAGTGTTTATCCAGTGGATGTGAATGCTTCTTGTTATTGTACAAACCCCGAAGCTCAAGCTGAACTTTGGATATATGATGTAAATATCACACAATACAATAATATTCCAATTCCTCTTCCAGCAGGCATATTTAATTATACTTGTAATGTTACTGAAACACAGAATTATCATGGCGCAAGCAATTCTAGTTTATATGTTGTAAATCAAGATAATCATACAATACATCTTGCATTAAATGGACAAGAGAATGATTTGAGTGTTCCTTTTAATTCAACTACAAATGCAACTGGTTGGCTAGACATCAGTCAAGGAGCTAGCAATGCATTACTTTACAGAGATTCTCAGATAGTAGCAAGTGGAAGTCCTGCAACTGAGATAGCACAGCTAGGTGTTGGATTATATAATTATACATATTATTATCCTGCTTCACAAAATTATACTGAACAAAGTCTGACAAGATGGTTGACAGTTGGACAGACAAATAGTTCATGTACATTAAACTTTGTTCCTCAGAGCCCTATTACTTATGATCAACAGCCATTCATAGCTTCATGTTCTTGTACAAATCCTGAGGCTAATGCTGAATTATGGAGAGATGGTTTTAATGTAACAAATGAAAATAATTTACCTATTACATTGGCTGCAAATCCTTCTGGCTATAATTATATATGTAATGTCACAGCAACACAGAATTATAGTGGAGCTAGCACTTCTGCTTTATATATTATAGATCCTGCTACAACAATATTAACACTTGACTCACAACCAAGCTGGAATGTGACTTATCCAACAACAACAAATGTTTCTTGCACAGCTAATAATAATGAAGTTTTAATTAACTTATATAGAAATGGACAGATTGTAAATAATCCTGATGTTTCCTTACTTAGTGTAGGATCTTATGGATATGTTTGTAATACGAGCGGAAATCAGAATTGGAGTGCCGCATCTATAAATAATATATTGATTGTTAATCCTGCATTTTCTCTTGTAAACTTAAGACTTAATGGAATTGATGACAATATAACTGTTAGTGTAAATGATATTGTTAATATGACTGGTTATTTAATTATTCCAGTACATCCTAGTCCACATCAAGAAGAGTATCCTGTGATTGATGGCATGCCTAATCCTAATGAAGATACAGATGCCATACAATCAAGACAAGGAATTTATGAACTTCAGCTCTATCTTGACACCCAGCTTATTAATGTAGATAATTATACTGTAACTAATATCACAAGTTTCAATCAAACAGGAATACATAATGTTAGTGTTATTTATCCAGGTAGTCAGAATTATTCAAGTAGTTTTGAAACACACTGGATTAATGTTACAGTACTTAATGATACTGAATCACCTGTTGTAAATCTGATATTCCCACCTAATAACTCTGTAACTAATGAGAATGTTACTATAATATATAATGTAACAGATAATATGGACTTACTTCTAGATTGTAATATCTATAGTAATACAAGTGGAGCATGGCAGATTGACGGAAGTCAACAGACTGCTAATGCAACAAATGGAAATTGGAACTATACTAACTTATCAAATGGAGTTTATCTATGGAATGTTGAGTGTACTGATGATTCTTTCAATAGTGCTTTCGCAGTTGAGAATTGGACTTTTATTGTTAATGTTAGTGGTCCTGACATTATTCCTCCAGATGTATGGAATGTTAATGCAATACCTCAATTCATAAATCAATCAGAAAATACTTTATTGTCAGCATTTGCAAGAGATAATGTTGCTGTAGATACTGTTCTTGCTCAAGTTACTTATCCTGATCTAACAATGAATAATTTTACTATGAGTCCTGGAATGGCAGTAGACCAATATCTATACGACTTCATAAATACTATGCAAGTTGGAAATTATAGTGTTAGAATTTTTGCTAATGATACTAGTAATAATTGGAATACTACTGAGACAACATGGTTTGTTGTACAAGTTATCCCTGGTTATGGAAATACGACAACAATAATTACTCAACCAAATGATAATGCTGTATTTAACTTAAGTGATGTTTTCTTGACTGAGGCTAATATCACTGCTGTTGGTGGAGATGTTGTTAACTGTAATGCAACAATAACTTTCTCAAATAATACTGTATTAACAACCCCAACTCCTGTTAATGTTCTAGGAAATATCACTAGCGGAACTACAATTATAACACAATGGAATGTTACAGCTGCTGCAGTTGGAATTTCAGACATAACTGTTACAACAACTTGTGAATTTGGTGGTAGTTCATTTGATAGTGTTTATAATATAACTGTAACAATAACTGGAGATATCGAACCTCCAGTTGTAAATCTTGTTTCACCATTAAATGGATCTGTAATTCCTATAGAGAATGTAACTGTAATATATAATGTAACAGATAATATGGATTTATTATTAGACTGTAATATTTATAGTGATGCAAGTGGAAGTTGGCAGATTGATGGAAGCCAACAGACAGCTAATGCAACAACAGATACTTATGATTATCTAAATCTTCCTGATGGAACATATACTTGGAATGTTGAGTGTATTGATGATTCTTTCAATAGTGCTTTTGCTATAGAAAATTGGACATTCACTATTAATACAACAATTCCAGATATAGAGCCTCCTGTTGTAAATCTGATATTCCCACCTAATAACTCTGTAACTAATGAGAATGTTACTATAATATATAATGTAACAGATAATATGGACTTACTTCTAGATTGTAATATCTATAGTAATACAAGTGGAGCATGGCAAGTAGATGGAAGCCAACAGACAGCTAATGCCACAAATGGAAATTGGAACTATAATAACTTATCAAATGGAGTTTATCTATGGAATGTTGAATGTATAGATGATGCTTTCAATAGTGCTTTCGCAGTTGAGAATTGGACTTTTATTGTTAATACAAGTGTGATTATACATGATGTTGGAATAGATAATAATTATACTAATACTGTTAATGGAATAAGAATAAGTTATAATGGTACAGCAATACTAGATGATCCAGCAAATTTAACACAAGGATTAACATATGAATTAAAAGCAAGAGTGAATAATTATGGAACACAGCCAGAGACAGTTAATATGACCTACTATCTAGTCAATTCAACTCATAAAATAGTATTATATACAACACAATCTGTAATTAATGTTTTTACTTATCCAACATATGATTGGGATACAACAGGATATGAACTTGGAACATATAATATCACTTTAAATGCAACAATTATAGGTTTTGTTGATGAAAATCCTAGTGATAATGAAAGAAATAGAACAATAAATATTATTTCTCTAGTAGACTTACCTCCTTGGTGGTTGAATGAACAAGTCAATCCTATAAGTCCTGTTGTTTATGGTTCAGGTCCTTATGATTTCAGTATAGAATGGCTAGATGATTTTGGTGTTGATACTGTAATATTTGAATTTGATGGAACAAATTATACTCCTGTATGTAATCCTGGATTGCCTTCATTAGATACAAACTGTAGTTTTGTTTTTTCTGATTTAGCTGTAGGAACATATAATTATAGATGGTATGCAAATGATACAATTAACCAATGGAACTCAACTTCTCTATTAACTTATATAATAATGCAAGATAATCATACTATATATCTAGCCCTAAATGGACAAGAAAATGATTTGAGTGTTCTTTTTAATTCAACTACAAATGCAACTGGTTGGTTAGACATCAGTCAAGGAGCTAGCAATGCATTACTTTACAGAGATTCTCAGATAGTAGCAAGTGGAAGTCCTGCAACTGAGATAGCACAGCTAGGTGTTGGATTATATAATTATACATATTATTATCCTGCTTCACAAAATTATACTGAACAAAGTCTGACAAGATGGTTGAATGTTACTCAAGGAACAACAGTACTTAATTTAAGTGCTCAGCCTGGATGGAATGTTACAGTAGGAACAGAAACTAACATAACTTGCCAAGCAAATAATAATGAAGTTTTGATTAACTTATATAGAAATGATACTTTAGTAGCAAGCGGCTACACTTTGATTTATGAAACTGCTACACTTCCAGAAGGGGCTTATGGATATGTTTGTAATACAACTGGAAGCCAGAATTGGACAGCAGCTTCTGTTAATAATATATTAATTGTAAGTGCCTTATTTCCAGGAGAAGTTCATCTTTATCTGAATGGTATTGAGAATAATTTGACAATTGATTATGGAACAATTAGCAATGCAACTGGAACAACACCTTATGGCTATATAACATTGTATAGAAATGGAACAATGGTCGCTAATGGAACATCTCCTCAATCTGAAATAGCCACTCTTGCAGCTGGATATTATAGTTATACTGCTGTTTCAAACGGGGATGAGAATCATAGTTCAGCTTCAGTAACATATTTCCTAACAATTAACAAAGCAAATTCATCTGTTACATTATATTTGAATAGTTTAAATAGTGACATAATAATTACAGAAGGAGAGAGTGTTAATCATACTGGTATACTTAATATTCCAACAACTGGTGATTTAAGTTTATTGAGAAACGGAACACAATTTGCTTTTGGAGCTAGTCCTCTTACAGATATTTCAGTGTATAATAATCCTGGATATTATAATATCACAGCTTATTATGCAGGTAATGAGAATTATTCAGAAGGAAGCGCAACACACTTTATTACTGTCTTAGAAGCTATACATGATATAAGTGTTGATTCAATCGAGCTAATCAAGGAAGTTAATGGAACTAATAAATCTGTTTCAAGTTCAACTGCATGGCTTTATGATGTAGTTTATGTAAAAGCTAATGTAAGTAATGTTGGAAATCAAAATGAAACTAATATTAATGTCACATTAGAGGACAATTCAGTTCCTGTAGACTGGCAGCTTATCAACTTAGATATTGGTCAGACACAAGAAGTTACTTTATTGTGGAATGCTAATAATGATAACTGGAGAACTGTTAAAGTTAAAAGCTTACCTGTTCCTGGTGAAACTAATCTAGCTAATAATGAACTAAGCCAAGATGTAAGAGTATGGAAAGTCTGTGATGCTATTGATTGTTCAATTTTCAGGCCAACAACAAACCAGTCAAGCTATCCTCTTGGACAGCAATTCCTTGTAAGAAGTGTTATACAGAATTTATGGGCTACCCAATCATTTTATGACTTAAGAGTTGAATTAGAAGTCAGCTCTGGATTAACTATCTTGCCAACATGGCCAGCTATTCAGTGGTATGACCTTGCTCCTAGCCAGTTCAAAATAGCAAACTGGAATGTTACATCAACAACAACTGGACTTAAGACTTTAACAAGCTGGGCTGGAAACCATGAATTTAGTAATAATACACAAATAACAATCACATAAAATGAAAGAAAAGAAAAGAAAATATAAAATGGAGAAGAAAGTCAAGATAAAACTCATAACAATTGCATTTTTGATGGCTGTAATTATAACAATCATGACAACTTTTGGTCAGGCAGCAGAATGTTCTGGTAGTGGAACAACAAAAATAATAACTTACTCACCAAGTGATTTGCAAGTAGGTCAGAATTTTAATCTAACATATTATGATTTATTTGGCGGAGCAGGACAACCGGTTTGGCTTAACTGGACTCCAGCCGGCATAGTCATAGTTTCAGGAAGCAATCCTGCCACTTTAATTGATGATGGTTTGGGTGGAGGTTATTACACTTGGCTTATGAACTCAACTAGCCCAGGAAATTATACTATCCAAATTATTGTAGAATATGAAGCCAACTGTAGTGTTACAAGAAATATCACAATACAATCAACTGTCTTACCTCCAAATATCTTGCTTGCTTATCCATTACTCCCAGCTAACTTAATTGCTAAACAAAACAGCTTGATAGATCTATGGATAAGTAATACTGGAACAGGAGATGCTTATGATGTTGATGGTCAAACAACTCTAACAGCTGAAGGTGTGGTAGATAATTTCTTCTATACAACTATCTTATCTGGAAACACACAGACAAGATCTGTTAATATTAATACTGATTATTGTGGTGTGCAGATTTTGGAGACAATAGCTAATTACAAAGATAGTGCTGGTTTCAATTATCAGCCTAGCCATACTAATGCAAATATTAATATTTTTGGTTCAGATCTTGGAATAGACACATTCACTGTTTCAGATAATAGTGTGAAAGATGGAACTATAGTAACTTTTAATGTTACTTTCACAAATGTTAATAGGAATACTACAATTAATGCTTCAAATGTTGTTGTAACACTCTATCGTGGAAATCTCTTGATAAGAACAATTAATGTTGGTGATGTTGGTGCTGGCTCAACAGTTAATGTATCAGATACATGGTCTGCAGCTGGAGACGGAACCTACACAATGAGAGCTGTAGTTGATTCTGATAATGAGTGTATTAATTGGGATAATAATGAAGATAATTTACAAATGACAATTACTGGATCCTCTGGCGGAGGTGGCGGAGGAGGAGGTGGAGGTGGTGGTTCAGCTCCTGCTCCAGTTTGTGGTAATGGAATTTGTGAATGGGGAGAAACTTATTATAATTGTCCTGAAGATTGTAAGAGTGCTCCAGGTCAAGAAGAAGAGGAAGAAGAAGGACCTATTACTTGTGAAGGGATATTAACAATAGAAAGCAATGATGGAATGGCCTTTGTTGTTATTCCAGATTGTTCAGAAATAAGATTAGAAGATGGTCTACTAAAGAATCCTCAACAAATAATCAGTATAAGGGCTGCTGGAATGATGCCTACGTTGCCAGCAAATATGATGCTAGTTAGAGGATATGATTTCTTACCTTCAGGAGTTGCATTTGAACCAGATGCTGAAGTAAGAATAAGATATCATGAAGACGAAGCCAAAGGCAGACTTTTCATTATAATGTATGATGAACAGTTAGGAAAATGGGTAACATTAAGCAGCATTGATGATAAAAGTGTTCATGAAGTTTCTGCTAAAATAAGTCATTTCAGTAAGTTTGGATTAGCTACAAATTATCTACCAAGCTTAACAGGATTAGCATTCCTTGATAATGCACTATACTTTATCAATGATAATTGGTGGCTCGTTCCACTAATTATTGTAGTGATATTCGCATTATGGGTTATAATAAAAATTCTAAGAAAGTGAAACTAAGGCTTTTTGTTGATCTTTATATGGCACCAGTGCTCTTTTTCTTTTTCTTTTTGATCTTTCTAAACTAATTCCATTCAAAAAAGTTTTAACATCTATATTTTCTCCAGTAACCTTATAATAATAATCTAAAATTCTCTTAGTATCCTCTTTTCTTTTTGAACGGTTGATAAGAGCACTCATAATTTTTGATCCATAGAGTCTTGAATAATTCCAACTACATAATTTATTTGCTTTACAAATTTCATATGAATTTTCTCCTTTAGATAATCCCTTAATAAAACAAGGAGCTGATTTATGAATAGCCTTCTCAATTTTTCTATCTAATCTTTCTCTGAGGAAATCTTTTTCTTCTTCAGGATATCTTTTTCTAGTTATTTCTTCCTTTGACTTTCCCGCCATCACATCAACAGCAAGAGATAGTATAACTGACCAATCATAATTAAATAAGGTTTGTGATATCTTTTTCATGGTTTTGGAAGAATCTAGATAATGATTTTGAAATTCAGAAACAAGATTATCTTTTTGGTATCTCCAATCTATCTTAAATCCAAATGTAGAATTACAAGATACCATTATTCCTGATTTATATTCTGGTTTTAGATCAAAAAACTTGTGTAGAAATTCATCAAGAGGAAATTTTCTTTTTATTGATTTAAACAATGGTGAAGAGCTTACAGAAGCTAGACTATAATCATATTCTGAAGGAGGATGAATTATTGCTGTTTTGTGACCTCCTCTGACAAAATTTTTTGGTGAAATATTTTTATCAATTATCAATTCTAAAATCATAGGGATGTGTTTTGTCTTTTTTTCAAAAAAATTAGTCTTACCTTCATGACGCAGGATTACAGTTAAATCCTTATAACAAAAACGATAAATAAATGAAATTATATCTATTGCAGTGCCAACTAATCTCTTTTCTGGAGGAACCTTTATTTTAGTATGGCTATCTTCCACTAAAGACTGAAATATTGGTAAAGCATAATCAAAAACAAGTCTTGGCCTATCTATAGAATATTTTTTTGCCCTCTCCATTTTATTTCTTAGCAGTGTCTATTATATCTTTAACAGAAACCTTTAAATCTTTATGTTCCTTTTCTAGTTTGTTATATTTTTTCTTCCATTCATCAAGCTCATCTACTACTTTATCATATTCATTTTGAGTTATATATGGCTTGACCTGTGCTGAAATTTCTGTTATATCCATTACTTCTTTTTCTTCAGTAGGTGAAAGTACATTTAATATATCTTCTATTTCTTCTGAATCCAATTCTTTTTTTTCTGGCTTTTGTTTTATCCCTAACCAATAATCTCTAATTTCCATTATATTTGTTACATCAATATTTAATCCAGGATATTCTTTTCTGATTAAACTTAGGTACTGAAAAGGAAATTCAGAATTTCTTTCATCATATTTAATCAAATCTATGCCTGCCTCTTTTAATTTTTTAGTATTTTCATCCTCTTCTTTGTAATATCCAACTAAAGGAATTCTTGGTAGATTTAATTTACTACATAACTTTTCTAATAATTTTTTTGAGATGAGATCACTTACAAAAGGCATATTAGAATTAGCAATAATTAAATCTACTTTTTTCTGATATTTATATAAAAAATTTAAAACTTCACCTGGAAATTTAACAGGAACTATTCTTTCTCTATTAATTAGATCACAGAGTTTTTTCTTTTTATTTTTATTAGGTTCTATCAAAACAATCATATAAAAACAAAAGAAGAACTAATATATAAAATTTGTTATTTTAAAGTGATTAATTATTTCCATACTCCTGCAATCTTTTCTTGGCAATTAGGACATTTACCGTCGATAAGTCTATTTTCTTTAATCATAAAGCCAGTCCTGATTATGACTGGTTTATTACATTTAGGACAGAAAGTAGTAGAGCCTTCCTTATCATTAATATTACCTGTATAAACATAATGAAGCCCAGCATCCATAGCCATCTTTCTTGCCTTAATGACAATCTTTGGATTAGTTGGAGGTGTCTCTAACATCTTGTATGTTGGATAGAAAGCTGAGAAATGCAAAGGAACATCTACACTTAAATTTTCTTTAATCCAATTTACTAATTTAATAATATCTTTTTCTTTATCATTATGTCCTGGAATAATTAAATTAGTAAGTTCAATCCACACTCCTTTTTCATGCATAATCTTTATAGCCTCTTCTACTGGCTTACGCCATGCTCCACTTAATTCTCTATAAAACTTATCGCTACCTTTAAAATCAACATTAGTTCCATCTAAATATTTACAAAGTTCTGTTATTGGCTCTGGATTTATGAATGCATTAGTCACAGTAGTATTTTTAATTCCTTTTTGTTTGGCTAATTTTGCTATATCTAACATATACTCATAAAATATCGTAGGTTCTGTATAAGTATAGCTCATTATCTTAACTTCTCTGTTTGTAGCTTCTTCAACAACTCTTTTTGGAGACATTTTAAAAGAAGAGGCTTTCTCAGGTTTACATTGTGAGATTTCCCAATTTTGACAATACAAACAATGCAGATTACAGCCGGCAGTTGCAATGCTCAATGCTTGTTGTCCTGGAAGAAAATGATAGAAGGGTTTTTTTTCAATTGGGTCTAGAGCAATAGAAACTGGATTTTCATAAACTAGACTAAAAAGCTTCCCATTTTTATTCTCACGAACTCCACAATTTCCTCTATCATTTAATTTAATTATACAGAATCTAGGGCAGAGTCTACATCTAACAGTATTTTCTTTTAATTTTTCATAATACGATGCTTCTTTCATAGTTTTTTAGCAATCTCAATTTCATGATTAGAAATAGCGCACCCTTTATATTTTGTAGCGTAGAGAATAGCTCTAATAGCATCCTGAGATTTTGCAGGCAAACTGATGATCTTTTTTTTGTAAGCAATAAATGCCAATTCAGAAGAACGAATTACCTTGAAATTTTTGAAAAAATTATAATTCTCTTCTCTTGGTTTTATTTTCTTATCTAATTTTTTTTCAAGAAGTTTTTTCAAATTTTGAGGAGCTTCGCATAGCATTCTTAAGGTCCTTTCATCGACAACAATTGCTTTCTTTTCTGCATCAACCATATTAAAGAGCGCAAGACAAGAAGTTTCTCCTTCATGAATTAACCTAATCCACTCTTCTTCTGTGTTAAAAGTATGATTTGCTATATCTAGAATTCTTTTAGTTTCTTTCCTCATAGTGTTGGTGGAATGAGCCACTGTTAAAATTCCTTTATTAATTAGAGATTTTATCATTAATGCTTCTAACATGAACTTCCTTGATTTAATTGATCTATCTACTATCTCCATTTTTACTGACTCTGTAATATAGAATTCTCCTCCAAAAGCCTTTTTGAGAGGTTCTAAAATATAAAGTAAGTCATTTAAAGCTAGTGTAATTATAGATCCTGAATCAAAAATAAGGGCTTTTTTAGCTTTCATTATTCAAATAATCTTTTTGTAAAATTTATTCTTTCTTTTATTGGCATTGTCAAACTGAGTGAAACATCAGGGATGCCTGTTTTACCTACATATTCGGCAAGTTCCCATTCTGTTATACCTAAAAGTCTGACTGTTTCGGCTCTTGAAATACCATGCTCATATATCCTAGAAGCTTTGTTTATCTGAGCAAATCTAAAAACATCTTTAATATAGATTTTCAAACGACCTGCTATTTCATTAGCAGATTTTCTTATATCTTTCATATCTTCATGAAAAAATTTTATATCTTTTTTTTCAAGATGGTCAATAGCTTTGTTAATACTTCTTTTAACTTTGGAAAGAAAAGAAGACCATTCTTTATGTTCAGTATAATCTCTGCGTCCTATTATCTTACTTAAGGCATAGACTGTAACAGCAATAGAAATACTAGCTGGATCTTTAGAGATCGAAGCACCATGAACAGTCCTGTTTGACATTTCTTTAAGGAGTAATGTATCATTTGTTTTTAGGGCTTTACGTGTATTTCTTAGAATACCAAGTATATTTTGCCTCTCATCCTCTTTTTCAAGTATACTCATAATCCTAAGGAGAGAATAATTTATTTAAAGGTTTCTGAAAAATGATTAAAAAAGTTTAAAAGATTAAATGTATTAAAACAGATAGAAAAAGATGCTAAAAAAGAAGGAGAAAAAAACAAGTAAGAAATTAGGTCTGGAAGTAGAAAAAGATGAGTATAGTGAGTGGTATACTCAAGCAGTTATAAAAGCAGATTTAGTTGATTATAGTTCTGTTTCTGGATGTCAAATCTTGAAGCCTTCTGCTTATGCTATCTGGGAAAAAATTAAAGAAGAAACAGACAAAAGATTTAAGAAACTTGGGATAAAGAATGTTTATTTTCCTCTTTTTATTCCAGAATCATTGCTTAAGAAAGAAGAATCTCATCTAAAAGGTTTCTCGCCAGAAGTGGCCTGGGTGACAGAAGCTGGAAAAAGAAAATTGCAAGAGAGATTGGCAATCAGGCCAACCTCTGAAACAGCAATGTATACTTCATATTCAAAATGGATTCGTTCTTGGAGAGATCTTCCTTTAAAATATAATCAATGGAATAATGTTGTAAGATGGGAATTTAAACATCCTATCTTGTTAATAAGACCTAGAGAATTCTTATGGAATGAGGGACATACTTGTTTTGCAACAGAGAAAGAAGCTCTAATTGAGGAAAAACAAATTCTAGGAATTTATAATGAGATTTTAAGAGATTATCTGGCTATAGCTGGCTTTGTCAGTAGAAAGACAGAATCAGAGAAGTTTGCTGGCGCTGAATTTACAAAAGCTATTGAGTGTCTTCTTCCGAATGGTAGAGTTGTTCAAGGGCCAGACTTTCATCATGACGGACAGATTTTTGCTAAAGCTTTCGATATAAAATTCCTGAACAAGCAAGGAAAAGAAGAGTATGTCTGGCAAAACACCTGGGCAATAACAACAAGAATGATAGGAATAATGCTAGCTATTCATGGTGATAATAAGGGTCTGATTATTCCGCCAAGAGTTGCTCCTGTTCAAATTGTAATTATCCCTATTCTTTTTGAAAAAACCAAGGAAAAAGTTCTAAAAAAAGCAAAAGAATTAAAAAAGAATCTCAAATTCAGGACTTTTTTAGATAATAGAAAAGAATATAGTCCTGGTTATAAGTTTCATGATTGGGAAATGAAAGGTATTCCACTAAGAATAGAAATAGGACCTAAAGATCTAGTAAAAAATCAAATTATAGCTGTTAGAAGAGATACAGGGAAAAAAGAAATAGTAAGGACAAAAGATATGAATGATAAAATTAAGAAAATTCTCGACGATATTCATAAAAATTTACTTAAAAAATCAGAAGATATGCTAAAGAAAGGCACAACAAAAGTCAAGAACATGGCTGAATTAACAAAAGCCATCAAAAATAAGAAATTAACAGTTAGCGAATGGTGCGGCAATGAAAAATGTGAGGATTGGATTAAAACAAAAACACAGGGCGCAAAAATTATTGGGATAAACGAAAAAGCTAAAGCAAGAGGTAAGTGTGTTTACTGTGGAAAGAAAGCTAAACACATTATATGGATAGCTAAGAGTTATTGATTAGGATGAAAGAAAAAATTATTGGAAGAGGGGCAGAAGCCTTGCTTATTAAAAAAGGGAATTCGCTCTTAAAGAGAAGAATTAAGAAAGGCTATCGTCACGAACATTTAGATTTGTTTCTTAGAACAAGTAGAACTAGACATGAAGCAAAGATACTGAGAAAGAGTGCTTCTATTATTGCTGTTCCTAGAGTTAAGGCTATTAATGGGATGGCAAGAAAAAGATTTGAACCAGAAACAGAGATTGAGATGGAGTATATTCAGGGAAAATTGTTAAGTGATTCATTGGATAAGTTTCCTTTGACAAAAGCTTTAGCTGTCTGTGAAAAGATAGGTAGAAATACAGCTTTGATTCATGACTTTGGAATTATTCATGGTGACTTGACTACTAGCAATATGATTCTAAAAAATAGAGATGTTTATTTTATTGATTTTGGTTTAGGATTTCATTCAGCTAGAGCAGAGGATAAAGCTGTTGATCTACATTTATTGAGAGAGGCTCTTGAGGCAAAACACTTTAAGAGATGGGAGAAATATTTTGGTTCTGTAGTCAAAGGTTATAAGAAATCAAAACAATCAAGTATAATTATAGAAAGGATTAAAAAGGTTGAAGCCCGTGGTAGATATAAAGGGAAGGCTAAAGGGAGAAATCCTTTAATCCCATAAAATTTATATATAGAGACTAAAATAAACAAATGGGCAGAGTGAAATCATTAGCAATCAAGAGAACAACCAGAAAATTAATAGAAAAATATCCTAATTTATTCACAGATGACTTTGAAAAAAATAAAAAAATACTTAATGAAACATTAGAAGTAAATAAAAAAAATAGAAATAGTATTGCCGGTTATATAACAAGATTAGTCAAAAAAGAAAAGAGTAAGTAATCATGCTAAGTATATAGCTTAGAAAACAGATAACAAAAAACAAAAGTTATGGAGGTTAAAAAAATGACTGAAAGAACAAGAACAGATGACAACATTGTCTTTATCGGAGGAAAACCGTTTATGAACTATGTGACAGGAGTAGTGATGCAGTTTACAACTAAGGGAGCAAAAGAAGTTACAATTAAAGCAAGAGGTAAGTTCATTTCTAGAGCAGTTGATGTCGCAGAAGTTGCTACAAAACGCTTCCTTAAGGAACAGGGAATTGAAGTGAAAGATATTCAGATAAATAGTGAAGAATTTGAAAATAAAGAAGGTAAAAAAGTCAATGTTTCAACAATAGATATAATTTTAGTAAAAAAATAAAACTAGTTTTTCTTTTTTCTTTTTATTTTTCATGCAAGATGCTTAGTCCTATAAATACTGCTGTTAATATCAAAATTACCCAGATTAAGGTCCATCCAGAAAAAACGCTACCAATAACTGCTCCTGTTATTGTAGCATGCATAGAACTTACAAGAAATGTTCCAAAAGTTACTATTATTGCTAAAAGTAACAAAATTATTGGAAATTTTTTATCTTTATTTTTCATTTTTAAAAAGTGCCGGTAAGGAGATTTGAACTCCCGACCCCGAGCTTATGAGACTCGTGCTCTAACCACTGAGCTATACCGGCAAATAAGAGAAACAATTAAAATTTAAAAACCTTTAGTAACTGTAATAAAGAACTAGTTTCTCGTCGGAATCCCTCAAAAATAAGCTATCCCCATCATTATTCCAAACCACAGGACAGCTTCCACTCATCTGCCAGTATAAATCACTCCCATTATCTTGACCAGAGCCACTATGTAGTGTAAAACTCTCTTGTGAGTTTAATATAAAATTCTCAAATCTATAAACATGCCTGGCAGAATCTTTTATTATCCAATCATTCATGTTAATATCTTCACAATTATTTTTTATTTTTACATATTCTTCATTAGGATTTTTACAATCACTATCTTCAGGATCATAATTAAATTCTTCTATAGAAAAGCATCCAGAAAATGAACTTTTTTCAAAAAGACATCCTTCTGCTTTTTCTATTGCAAATTCAAAAATCTCTTTATATTTCATGTTTGGTTCAATAATAAGTAAGGCAGCAAGACCCTCTTCTATTATTATTAAATTCACAAATCCATCATAATTTTCTGGATCTGTATTGTATTCTAGAAAAATATATCTTAATTTTCTGTCATATTGATCTAGGTTCTGCATGTCTCTTTCAAGCCAGATTGTTTTGTTTAATACTAGTTCTTCTAATCTTATTTTTGCTTCTTCATAACACTCTTCTCCTTTCTCTGCTGTATTTATGTGTAAGAGTCTAATTGTATCTCCATTTTCTAATTTTATAGTATCACCGTCGACAACTCTAATAACTTTGGCTGATTCAAGAATTCTTTTTCTTGATGTTGGTTCTTGGATGCAGCCAGAAACAAGAAATAATACCAATATTAACACAATCAATAATTTTTTCATTTTTTAAATAGCTAATGCCCCCACGCGGATTCGAACCGCGATCGCAGGCTCCGCAAGCCCGTATTCTATCCATTAAACTATGAGGGCTAATAAAATAAGGTTAAAAGAATTAAAAAAGCTTTTCTTGTTTTTCTGATTCTATTATTGCCTGGCCATATTCACCATCGAAACCAGGTTTGACTTTGATTTTCTCTTCACGATTTTTAATTATGGCTCCAGCAATTTTATCTGTTGTCACTTTTCTTAAATCTTCTACTGGAACATTAAGAAGGATATTATATTCATTTTTGAATTTATCAATCAATTTATTATATTCAGCCCATACTTTTTTTGTTGCCATTGCTGAACCAAGCAGCTTAGAAAGAATTTCATGAAGAGGTAAAAGGATTTTGAATTCAAAAGCATTTTTTGGCTTATAACCTTCTTTTCTATCTGCAAGTTCTTCTACTCTATGTTCTACACCTATGGTAAGTGGTTTATGACATATAGGACAGATATTCTTGTATTTTTCTCTTGCTTCTTTTGGTGGACATGAGAAATTACAGAGGCGATGACCATCAAAATGATATTTGCCATATGCTGGATTAACTTCTATCGTACCTTTGTATCCTTCTTTTTTTCTTATGGCTTTAATGATATTTTTGTATGTTAATTTAGGCAAGTCAAGAATAGTGGCTTCTCTTCCAAGTCTCCAAGGCCAGAAAGAATGTAAATCAGAAGAAGAAATTATAGTATACTTATCTAGCTTGCTAAGTCTCCAGTTCATTTTTGGATCACTACTTAAACCAGTCTCAAGAGTATGGATATGTTTAACCTGATCATCAAATGCCTCTTCATAAGAATCAAACCCAGATTTACTGCCAAGAAGACCAAACCAAGGTGTCCAGATATGTGCAGGAATTATTTCAATGTCATCTGAGATTTCTTTTAAAGATTCTACAACTTCAGGTAGAGGTATGCCAAAAATTGGTCTGCCGTCATAATCTAAACGGCCTTTTTTTCCAAAATAGCTGCTGATTTGCTGGACTGTCTCAAGATTTGGAGCAAGAATGACAATATGCACTCTTCTTCCTTTTCCTCCCTGGCTGTACATTAAGGATATTTCTGTTTGAAGAATAAATGGAAAGCCATTCAGTGTTTTAAGAATTCCCTCTCCTTCATCTTTTAAATTGTCTTTTATTTCCTGAATCCATAAAGGATGTGTGAAATCACCTGTCCCAAGCAAGTCAACTCCCTTGATATTTGCCCATTTTTCTAAATTAGGAATATTTAGCTCATGACTTGTTGCTCTGCTAAATCTTGAATGTATGTGTAAGTCTGAAATAATCTGCATTCTTAAATGGGGTAAAAAAGATTTTTATATCTTTATATGCTCTTGTTGATGTGCCGGGATCGCGTAATGGTATCGCACCAGCCTGGAAAGCTGGGCCTTTTTGGGCATCTGGGTTCGAGTCCCAGTCCCGGCGTTTTAGAATTCTGACTCTTAGTCTGATTACTTATTGAGTTAGGAAATTATTCTCTATTTTTAGATATCAACACACAATGGACAGTTCTAGAAGAATATAAATCAGCTATTTCTTCAACCACCTTCCCAAATCTTAAATAAGCATTTAAAGCTTTTTTATCTGATTTTAGACAAAATCCTACTAATTTTTTATCATAATATTTACTATTCTTTCCAAAAATTTTATGAAATAAACCACTGGCTTCTTGATTTAAACTGACCCAAGAATGAACAAAATAATAATCTCTATAATTTTCTAAAATCCTTCTTTGATAGACTTTCTTAAGAGGAGAATTATTAGACAAAGAATTTATTCTCTCATCCAGATTTTTTACTTTAATAATCCCCACATAACTACTTGGTTTATTATTTAAGTATTGGATTATACATTCTCCACCTAATCTTAAAAATAATTCTATCCCTTCTCTTGTTTCTGAAGGTGATTCACTTTTACTTTTAAAAAAACTATTCTCTAATTCTAATATATCTTCAATTTTATCGAACGTTGCTTTTTTGTATTCTATCATCTTATAGTCCTCTTTACTATTCTATGTCATTAATCCAGATAAAAGGATTTTCTAGACTGAGGCCAGGACAAGATGTGTTTATCCAGCATTCTACTTTTAGGAAGTTCTCTAATTGATTTATGTCTAGGGTATTGAACATAAAAATATAGGCTTTCTTTTTTTGTTTTTCCAGTTTCTTTTTTAGAGCTATGGCCTGTTTGAGTTTATTTTGGCCTGGTTTTGTTGATACGAGAATACCATAATTTTGTGCTGATAAGAATTTGAGCTTCTGACCTTTCTTTCTTGCCTTTGCTTTGTTTATATCTTCTGCTTTTAGTTTTGAGAATTGATTTGTAAGGGGATTATAGATATAGATTGGTTTATTTGTTGCTAATGCGAGCTGTAAAGGGTGGAATTTTCCTGAACCAACATATAGGAAGGCTTGAACTTTATCTTGTATTTTTGTGGCTGCACTGACATCACAACCTAAGATTTGTCCTTTTTCCAGAAATTCAGATTTTCTAATTATTACTTTCTTCTTATGTTTTTCTAGAAATGTTTTTATTTTTTTTAAAGAATTTGTGTGCTGGATTGTTGTTATTAACCCTATTTTAGAAGGTAATCTTTTTGATTCTATATTCCCTAAAGAAAAATGAATTTTATATTTAGAAGGCACGAATAGAACTTTCATTTAAATTTTAAACTTTTTCTACTTTTCTTAATTTCTCTCCTCTGTATATGTCAACAAAAGGAGGAGTAGCAACAATAGTATTCTCTCCGAAACCAGCAATATTTCCTTCAAGTGCATCTACTGTTTTCTTTAACTTAGATATTGACCTCTTAAGTTCAACAACATCTTTTTGTTTGAGAGGCTTAATATCTATCAAAGCTATAGTGTAACCATCTCTTAGAGCTTCAAGAATCTTATTTATATCATCAAAAGCTTTAAGTATAAATGGCCTAACGATGATCTTGACTTTCTTGTCTTCTTTACCTACATCAACTTCAATATATTCTGGAGATTCTGGTGTTTCTCCACCTTTTCCTCTGAAAATCTTACCAAATATGCCCATTTTTTAATAAATCCTATTTATAAAATTTCTTTACTTTATAAATTTTTTGATACTATTTTTAATATATTTTAAAGTATCTTTTACAAAGCTAATTATTATTTCATACCTTTCAATACTTCTTCTCTTACCTTTAAAAGTTTATTTTTGATATCTTCTTCCTGCTTTTCAATGCTCTTAATTCTCAAATTAAGTAAATCTTTCTTTTTCTCTAGATCTTTTGTGAGCTGTTCTTTATTTGATTTGAACATTAAGGAACCTACAATATTATAAACATCCCCATCTTTGCTCTTTTTTAATTCTTCTAGAGCATTATTTGTTTCTATTGATTCAAGTTGGAATACTTGTTTCTGTAGAACTAGATTTTGAAGATTTTGTTCAGCTAACTGAAGTTGAACTAAATTTTGTTCTGGCTTTTTCTCTTTTTCTTTTTTTATCATTATACTCACACCGCCTTGATTTTCTTAACAGCTGTCCTTGGTTTAAAAAAAACCTTAGAGCCACAGTAGGGACATGAAAAACGTTCTTTCAATGCTTTAGCTGAAACTGTTTTACCACAGAAAAAACATTTGTATGTAACCATATTCTACCTTATTTCTTTTTATTTATAAACTTTAAGTTTTTCTTGAACTATCTAATTTATTATTTAATATAATAGGCTTGAGAAGTGAATTTTTTCTTGCAAGATTTACAGAGCCATAATCCTTTAGAAAGTCTTTTCACAGATTGTTTCTTGCAGAAAGGGCATTTTTGTCTTTTTTTTTGTTTTGATTCAACTTTTCTGGCTTTTTCCTTGACAACAGCACCATATCTTGCACCAAAACGAGCTATTGATTTTGTTTTTTTTGTTCTCATTTTAATTATGTGATGGGGCTGCCCGGATTTGAACCGGGGTCGAGAGGTCCCAAACCTCTAATGCTAAACCAAACTACACTACAGCCCCCTAATTTAAAAGAAGCTGTTTGATATTTAAATCTTATTAAATTATTTTTTCTTTTCTTCCTTATTCTCCTCTTTCTTTTCCTCAGGAGCTTCTGCTGTTGGAGCACCAGGTGCCGCAGGTGCAGCTGCTGCTGCTTTTTCCTCTTCTTTCTTCTGTATTTCTTTAATTAGAGCCTCTTGAACTTTCTGAACTTCTTTGAAATCAGAATCTAGCTTATCAAGTTTCTCTTTATCAGGAATTTCTTTTCCTTCAGAAATTATCTTATCATAAACTCCTTTCTCAATCTCTTCTATGATTTCTTTAGGATCTTTGCTTTCCACAAGAATTCCATTACTAACACAAGAACCTAAAACAGATTTTATAGCTGCTTTAAGACTATCAACAAACATATCTTTTTGCTTAATTTTAGCAACTTTAATAATATATTCTATAGCAGCATTAGCCACCTTAATCTTATCAGGCTGTTGAGAGCCTTTTGTAAATCCAAGTTCTTTCTTCAAAAGTTCAGCTGTTGGTGGTGTTGAAACAGTAACAGTGAAATCTTTGGTTTTTGAATCAATGTCAAGAGTGACAGGAACTTTAATTCCCTTAAAATCTGTGGTGGCTTTGTTAACCTCACTTATAACTTTACCTAAATTTATCCCTAAAGGTCCTAACTTCTGACTTATGGCTGGGCCTGGTTTCATTGCCCCACCATCAATAAGTAATTTGATCTGCATCTCATGTTAAAGAAAAAGAAGTTTTTAAAGATTTTCGCTTAATGTTTTTAGAAAGATTTAAATATTAAGTAGATTAAATTTCTAAATAGAGAAAAGAAAAAAATAATATTCTGCTTATTTTAATTTAAATTTTTTATAGGAGGTTAAAATGGAAGGTGAAGAAGAAGACAAAAAAGAAGAAGAGACTGAAGAAACAACTAGTGAGGAAAATCCTAAAACTGAAACAGAAGAAAGTAATGAAGAAACTACTGAAGAAAAAGTAGAAGAAGAGGATACAGAAGAAAAAGCCAGTGAAGAAACTACTGAAGAACCTACAGAATAAAAATATAAAATTTTTTTATTTTTTTTTATTTTTTTATTTTATTTCTGCTTCTGTATTTATTGCTTGTCCTGGAAGGCCTTTTTCAAACACAACTCTTAGAAGTCCTTTATTTCCATGTGATGCTGTTATCTTACCTTTAATGATTTTTCCTGCAGGACTTTTCCATTCCACTTTCTTTCCTAGATATTTTTCTGCATCTTTTTTGTTCTTAGATTTTTCAGTCTGAATAATGAAATGTCTTGGTTTATAAGTATGTCTTCCACGTCTAAAACTAACAACAACAGCTTTCATTTTAAAAAATCAATTCAAACTCTCCAAAAAGTTTTCTTAGTGCTTCTAGAAGTTTAGGTGTAATCTTTTTTTCGATTTTTCCTTTCTTTGCTAAATTTTTTCTTAACTCTTCTTTATTGCTGTCTCTAATTTTCTCTTCACTGAATTTCTTTATTATATCAAGAGTTATGTCAGGGATAATGAATGCTGAATCTTTAAACAATAATACCTCTCCTTTTTTCACTATTTCTTTTCCAGCTTCTTTAGTTTTGTAAATGAGATCTATTTTGTGCTTCTCTATCTCTAAAATCTCTCGTCTTTGAGTGTATTCTAAAAGTGCTGAAGTTAATTCATGAGATGCTTTTCTTGCTTCTGATATATCTTGTTTTGTTATCTTTCCTTTTTTATATTTTTTCTTGGCATCGACTATTTTGTTTAGAAGAATAAGATTTCTTGGAGATAATTTTGTTTTCTTAACTAATTCATCTTCAAATTTTTTAAGCATTACTGTCTCTCCTGCTTTTCCAAGAATTCCTTTAAGAAGATTAAAAATAGAATCATAAATCTCTATGATTTCTTTTTCACTAGTTTTCTTTTCTATTTGATCCATTAATTCTTTTAATCTTTTAATATATTCTGATGATTGTTTTAAGAGCATATCTACTTCTTTCCCAGTAATAGTTTTAACTTCTTCATGTTCATATTTTTTGTAGAGAGTTACTATCTTATCCAGAATATCTATATATTTTGGTTCTAGAATTTTTTCTTTCTTTACAAAAATATCTCTCATCAGTTTTACAGTTTCTTTAGGTACTGGTGGAGGCACTCCATAAAGCATTAAAACAGCCTGGCTTGGTGTTATGATACCCCAATAAATATCTTCTGTTGCTATCTCATTCAACTTTCTCTTTACATTAATTGCTACTCTCTCTCCCAGACTCATAAACATGTCAATAGCTTCTGGACTTGGCTTAATCTTACCCATTTTCAAAAGAAGCTTCCAAGGCATGAAAGCTCCCCTATCATAAAGAGGGACGCCATCTCTAATGAATGTAAATATAACAGGATGAGCATCTTTAACTGCTTCCCAAAATTCTGTTAGAATGTATATTTGTGGGCTTAACTTGTTTTTTACTCCAGCTATCTCTCCTGCTTCCATAGTATAACTATATATTATAGCTCTCAATTTTTCTTTCAGCTCATATCTGCTCATACGCTTAACATCAGTATCATCTATAACAATAAAAATATCTACATCGCTTGTTTTTTTTGCTTCTTCCCTTACAAGAGAACCAACAAGAACATAACTAACAACATACTTCTCAAATTTTTTAAGGACAAGGGTTTTATGAATTGATGCTACTCTCAAAGCTCCAAGAATACCTTTATCATACAAAGGAAAAGACATAGCCATTGCCTCTATTAAAGTATATTTTCCATCAAAACATATCTCCCATAATTGTTTTGTGGTTTTAATATGGAGCCATACCTTAGGTTTCATTCCTTGAATAAGTTTTATTCCCTCAACCCTTATCTTAGCTGTCTCTTTATTTTTTTCTTCTGGAACTATAATTACAACATGTATCAATTTTTCATCTTTTTCTTTCTCCACCTCCTCTTCCTCTTCTATTATTTTTGCGGCTGGTGGAGGGAGAATTCCTATAGCCTCAATAAATGGAAATTTTTTAGTAATAGCTCTCTTAAATTCCTTAAGGTTCTCCCTAATTTTATCAATTTCTTTCTTGACCTTTTCAGGGATCTGTTTTTCTATCTCTTCCATTCCCTTTGCAGGATCATATTTTTTTTCTTCTGTGTTTTTGGGAGTTTTTTTCTTCATTTTATCTCCATTTACATTCGAAATAAAGGAGAAAACCTTTTTAAAGTTTTACTCTCAATTAATTATATAAAGGGCCTGTGGTCTAGTGGTTATGACGCCACCCTTACAAGGTGGAAATCGCTGGTTCGATCCCAGCCAGGCCCACTTCAAAATGTTTATAAAAAAAATTTTTGAAAATAAAATTGATGAAAGTGTGCATAGGCAGTTTGTAAGATTTAGTAAGGGACAGTTTGAAAACAGGGCTATAATCAATATAAGAAAAACTTCAATGATAAAAATAACTACTAGCTTTGAACTAGCTAATGACCTTGTAAAATTTATAAGTTTTCTTTCTTCAGAGTTTAAGATTAAAGGCCTTTTGATGATTAAAGAACAAATTTCTGATCTTAAGGGAAAAAAGAAAAAAGGATTTTTTGTTTATGATATTGATAAAAAAATTAGTGGTGAAGAGCTTAAAAGTCTTGTGTCAAAAGCTAATTATACTCTTTTTGATTGTGTTTCTGAAGATAATTCTATAGATTTAAAGATAAAAAAGAGACTACCTAGGCCAGGAAAAGGGAGCAAGGCAAAAGTTAATGATAAATTTTGCCAATTGATTCTTAGTTTGAAATATTGGCCACAAGTTCAAAAAGAATTTTTATTTGATTTACCTTCTGAGATTAAGAAAGTACATTTCGAGCATACATATATTATAAAAGATATCAATATCCCAAAAGAACTTGAAAAAGAAGGAGATTATGAAAAAATAAGGTTAGGGGTAAAAAGAACTGGAAAGATAATAAGAAAGGCTATTGTTGACGGTAAGGAAAGCATTAAAGAGAAAGATTTTACAGCTTGAGCTCAGTAAACTTTATAAAGAACATCGGATTAATTTTTATGGGTCCTTACCTTTATGAGGTTTGTATTGGGTAGAATGACACTAAAAATAAATTTAGCTATCAGAAATGCCAAAGACACACAAGCCAAGGGCTGGTTCGTTACAGTTCTGGCCAAGAAAGAAAGCAGTTAAACTTTTACCTAGTGTAAACTGGAAACCTCTGCAAAAAAAACATAATGGTCTTCTTGGTTTTATTGGTTATAAGGTAGGAATGATACGTGTTTTTGCTCGTGATTTAACACCTGATTCTCTAACTAAAAATAAACAAATAATAATTCCTTCTACTTTAATTGAGTGTCCTTCTATGAAAATTTTTGTGATAAGATTCTATAAGAATAATAAAGTTATTTTTGATCTTTTTTCTAATAATCTCGATAAAGAAATAAAAAGTAAAATAAAAATTCCAAAACAAAAAACAAAAATTATTGAAAAACTAAATGAGATTGAAAAGAAACTAAGCATATATGATGATATACATATAATTGTTTATAGTGTTCCTAAGGAAACAGGAATAAAGAAGAGTCCAGACATAGCTGAAATCGGTCTTGGAGGAAATGTCTCAGAAAAATTTGAATTTGTTAAAAAATATGTTGATAAAGAGCTTAAATTAGAGGATTTTTTCAAGGAAAACCAGATTATTGATGTAAGAGGGTTGACAAAAGGACACGGATTTTCAGGACCTGTAAAACGTTTCGGTATAAGTCTTAAACAACATAAATCTGAGAAAGGTAGAAGAAGACCAGGAAGCTTAGGGGCTTGGACCCCTTCAAGAGTTACTTTTAGAGCTCCTATGGCTGGTCAGTATGGTTTCTTTACGCGTCTTCAATATAATTCTAAACTTTTGGACTCTGGTTCTGCTAAAAATATTGAAAAATTTTCTTTTGAATTCCCTCATTATGGTAAGATAAAAACAAATTATATATTACTTAGGGGCTCTGTACAGGGTGCTCCAAAAAGACAGTTACTTCTCACATCACCTCTACGCGAAACAAAAAAAACCTCCAAAAAAAATTATGATATTTTAAAATTATTGAAATAAAGATGATATCTAAAATGAAAGTCGCTGTGATTGGATTCGAAGGGAAAAAAGTCAAAGAAATTGAATTACCTGCTGTGTTCAGAGTCATGGTTAGAAATGATATAATTCATAAGGTTTTTGAAACAACAAAGAAACAACAGCCTTATGGTTCTTATTCTCTAGCTGGAAAAGGAGCTGGAAGTAGTAAACAAAGCCACAGAAGGCATCGCTATAAAACTCTTTATGGTCTAGGAGTTTCAAGAGTTCCTAGAAAAGTTCTTTCTAGAAGAGGAGAGAGATTTAACTGGAAAGGTGCTTTTATTTCAGGAACTGTTGGAGGTATGGCAGCACATCCTCCTAAGGCAGTTAAGAGAAGGAAAAAAATAAATATCAGGGAAAAAAAGATTGCAATTCAAGGAGCAATTGCAGCTACTGCATCAAAAAAAATTCTTGAAAAAAAATATTCTAAGATAAATGTTTCTTCTGATCTTCCTTTAATAATAGAATCCTCAATCCTAGAAAAAAAATCTAAAGATATCATAGCTTTTTTATCAAAATTAATAGGAACAAAAATTAAATTAACTAAGAAAGTAAGAGCTGGAAAGGGAAAAAGAAGAGGAAGAAAATATAAAAAAAGTTCAAAAATTCTGTTTATTACTTCCGCACAAGAGAAAGCAAAAAAATTAAAAAATTTTGGTCTTGATATAACTTCTGTAAATCAATTAAATATCTCTACTCTTGCTCCAGGTGGAGTTCCTGGAAGACTCACGGTATGGACTGAAAAAGCAGTAGGAGAATTAAAATGAAAAAAATATTATTTTATCCTCTAACAACAGAAAAAGCAATTAAAATGATAGAAATTGAAAACAAGATTGTTTTTGTGGTTGATATGAAAGCTACAAAAGCAGAGATAGCCAAGGCTCTCACAGAGAATTTTAAGGCTAAAGTTAAAAGTGTGAATGTTCAAATAAGAAACAATAAAAAAATTGCTTTTATCAAATTAAAGCCAGAAAGTCCGGCTATTGATATTGCAACAAAACTTGGAATAATATAAAATGGGAAAAAGGATAATACAGCAAGCAAGAGGAAAAGGAAGTCTCACTTATAGAACTAGGAAAAAAGCATTCAGAATTAGTGTGAGTTATCCATCAACAGAAGGAATTGGTGTAGTTGAAAAATTGATTAATATTGCTTGTTACAGTGCTCCAATAGCCAAGATAAGATTGAATGGCAAGATTTTCTATAATATTGCTGCTGAAAATATGTATGAAGGACAAAAAATAGAAATTGGAAAGAAAGCAAAAATTTCTTCTGGTAATATTGTTAGTTTAGGTAATCTTCCAATAGGCACATCTATTTTTAACATAGAAACTAGACCAGGCACCGGTCCAAAGCTAGTTAGGACAAGTGGTTCTACTGCAAAAGTGAGAAAAAAAGATGTTAAAGGAATTTATGTTCAATTACCCTCTAAAAAAGAAAAATTTCTTAATCCTAATGTCAGAGTCACTGTTGGAATAGTCTCTGCAAGTGGCAGACATGAAAAACCAATAATTAAGGCAGGAAAGATGTTTCATATGAAAAAAGCTGTAGGTGGTAGAATCTATCCACGAACAAGTGCTGTTAAAATGAATGTGATAGACCATCCTTTTGGTTCTGGAAGAGGAAAAAGAATCAAAAGTAAGATACCAAAAAGAAATGCGCCACCTGGAAAAAAAGTTGGATTGTTAAGACCAAGGAGGACTGGAAAGAGAAAATAAAATGGTAAAAGAATTTAATTATAGGGGTAAATCAATATCTGAATTAAAAATTCTAGATCTGAGAGAATTTTCTAAATTTTTACCTTCGAGGAAAAGAAGAAGTCTTTTAAGACAGACAGAATCAATAGAGAAATTTTTAAAACAGTGTGAGAAGAAGGCTGAAAAAGGAAAATCTATCAGAACACACAGAAGAAATATAATAATTGTACCACAAATGGTTGGTCTTACGATTAATGTCTATAATGGTAAGGAATTTATCTCTATCGAAATAGTTGAAGAGATGCTTGGACATAGGCTTGGAGAATTTGCACAAACTAGGGGAAAAATCCAACACGGAACTCCTGGTATAGGTGCTACAAGAAGCTCAGCCTTCCTTTCAGTTAAATAATAATAAATAATAAAATGACAGAAAAAGAAAAGAAGCAAGAAAAGAAAAAAGTAAAGATAGCAAAAGCAGTAGGAAAAAACCTTCCTATTAGCACAAAACATTCCATTGCTATATGTATATTCATTAAAGGGAAAAATCCGCAGAAAGCATTAGAAATTTTAGAAAAAGTGATAAGAGCAAAAGTTGCTGTTCCTATGAAAGGAGAGATTCCACATAGGAAAAACATGCCAAAAGGAAAACCTTCTGGAAGATATCCTATAAAGGCATCAAAATATTTTATTAAATTATTAAAAAATCTTATAGCTAACGCTACAACAAAAGGACTTGACGCAGATTCTTTGATTATAAGTAAAGCTATTGCAAATAAAGCTTCTAGACCTTATAGAGGAACAAGAATAGCATATGGTGGAAAACATTTCAAAAGAACACATGTGAATCTTGAAACAATTGAGATCAAAAAGGAAACTAAAAAAGAAAAAAAGCAAGAGAAGAAAGAAGAAATCAAGCCTAAGAGCGAATCTAAGGAAGAAAAAACAAAAGAAACAGAGAAAGAAAAAAAGAAAGGAGAAGAAGAAAAATGATTGAAAAGAAATTTATTGAAGCAAAAAAACAGGAATTTGAAATAAAAGAGTTCATAAAAACAATTATTGGAAAAGGGAAGATTAGTGAAGTTAGAATTGAAAGAACACCAGTAGGAGAAAAAATTGTTATTATTACCTCTAGACCTGGGCTAGTCATAGGCCGTGGTGGAGAGATTATTCGAAAAATAAATGAATCAATAAAGAAAAAATTCAAACTAGAGAACCCACAAATAGAAGTATCAGAACTTCAAGAACCAATATTTGATGCTCAAACTGTTGCAGACCAGATAGCATTATCACTTGAAAGGTTTGGTCCACTTAGTTTTAAATTAATTGCTTATAGACAGCTTGAACGTATTATGAGGGCAGGTGCTCTTGGTGCAGAAATAAGATTAAGTGGTAGATTGCCAAGTCAACGTTCAAGAAGCTGGCGTTTTGCTTTTGGCTATCTTAGTAAGACTGGAGAAACAAAGATTGTAAGAAGGGCCACATCAAAAGCATTCACTAGACCTGGAGTTGTTGGAGTAAAAGTAGCCATAGTTCCAAAAGGTACAAAAATTCCTGATAAAATAGAAATAAATGAAGAAATAAAAGAAGAAGAAATAAAAGAAAAGCTCAATGAGACTGAAAGAAAAATTAAAGAAGAAGAGGAAGCTAAAAAGGAAGAAATAAAGAAAAAAATAACCAAAAAAATTAAGAAAAAGAAAAAGACAAAAAAGAAAGAAGAAATAAAAGAAAAAGTAGAGGAAAGGAAAGAATAAAATGGCTGTATTGAGAAATAGAGAAATAAAAAATTTGAATAAAAAAGAACTATTAGACAGATTACAAGAGCTTAAATTAGAACTATTAAAATTAAGAATACAAAAAGGCCAGGCAACTGCCGGAACTAAAAAATTAAAGGAAATTAAAAGAACGATGGCAAGAATTCATACTCAGCTAAATCAAACCAAAGAATAAGATGAATATATGCCCAAATTGTGGCTTACCAACAGAAGCTTGTATTTGTAAAGAATTAGCAAAAACAAAACAAAAAATAAAAATTCGGACAACGAAAAGAAGATTTGGAAAAATAGTGACAATGATTTCAGGAATTGATAGTGATACTAAAGGAACAGCAAAAAAATTAAAAGAAGAATTAGCGTGTGGAGGTACAGTGAAGAACAGCACAATAGAATTGCAGGGAAATCATGTGAAAAGTGTAAAAGAAAAATTGATAGAAATGGGTTTCAACAAAGAAAATATAGAATAAAAAAATACAAGTTAATAAAAACAAGAAAAAATGAAGAAAGTATCGCAGTTATTGATAGGGAACAAAATAAAGATAGTGGATGCAAAGAATACATCACTTAAAGGAATAAAAGGTAAAGTGATAGATGAGACAAAAAATTTGCTTGTGGTTGAGACAAGAAAAGGAATAAAAAAATTACTTAAAGAACAGATAAAATTCAGGATTGAAAATGAAGGAAAAGAAAGAAGGAAAAAATAAAGAAAAAAAAGATACTGTGAAGTGTAATGATAAGAAGTGTCCTACTCATGGACAATTGAGCATACGTGGGAGATATTTCCGGGGTGCTGTTATAAAAGTGATTGGTCAAAGAGTGGTTATTGAGTTTGAAAGATTGGTTTATAATAAAAAATATGAACGTTTCTCCAAAACCTCCACAAAATTACATGCTTACTTACCTGAATGTTTAATCGGAAAAATAAATATTGGAGATATAGTAAAGATTGGTGAATGTAGGCCTTTAAGCAAGATCATACATTTCATCGTGATTGAAAAGATAAAATGAAAGCAGTATCAGCTAGAATAATAAAAGGAATAAATCTTGGAGGTAGAGTGAATGTTGCTGACAACAGTGGAGCAAAGATTGTAAGAATCGTGGCAGTAAAGAGAGGAAAGGGTAGAAAAGGAAGACAGCTAGCCTGTGGCGTAGCAGATTTAGTAAGAGTAAGTGTTCGTAAAGGAAATCCTAAAATGAAAAAACAAGTGTTCTTTGCTGTGGTTGTAAGGCAGAAAAAAGAATATAGAAGAGCTACTGGAGAACATATAAGTTTTGCTGATAATGCTGTTGTCTTGCTTAAAGATAAAGAAGGAAATCCAAAAGGAACCCAAATTAAAGGTCCTATTGCTAGAGAATCTGCAGATAGATGGCCCTTTATCTCTAGAATAGCAAGTTTAATTATTTAAATATTAAAAATAAAAAAAATGAAACAAAAATTTTCAAAGAAATGGAAGGCATCTAAACAGCCTAGAAAACAGAGAAAATACAAAGCGAAAGCCCCCTTACATTTGAAATACAAAATGTTAGCTACACATTTATCAAAAGAACTTAAGAAAAAATACAAGAAAAGATCTTTCCCTGTAAAAAAAGGAGATACAGTTAAGATAATTAGAGGAACATTTAAAGGGAAAAAGGGAAAGGTATCTGTAATTAGTACAAAAAAAATAATTGTATATATAGAAGGAATACAAAAAACAAGAAAAGATGGAACAAAAGTCAATGTTCCATTCCATCCATCTAACTTAATAATTTTGGAATTAAATTTAGAAGATAAAAAAAGAAATAAAAAATTGAATAGAGGAGAAAAATAAGATGCATCTAAAAAGAATAGCTATGCCAAAAAGTTGGTCCCTGCCAAGGAAAGGAAAAAGATTTATTATTAGAGGTAAGGGTCCTTATACTTCAAAAATATCCTTTCCATTATTAGTAATACTTCGAGATTTATTAAAAGAGGTTAAAACTAGAAAAGAGGCTAAAAAAGTACTGCAAGAAGGATTGGTTTTTATTAACAATAGGATAGTTAAGGATGAAAAATTCAATGTTGGTCTTTTTGATAGAATTTATATTAAAAAACTTGAAAAGACATTTAGTTTATATCTTACAAAAAAAGGTAAATTAATTATTCAAGAGATAAATAAGGAAAGAGCTTTGAAAAAACCTTGTAAGGTGATAGGTAAAAAAAATATCAAAGGCAATAAAATACAGATTAATTTATATGATGGAAAAAATCTTATAACTGACAAGAAAGATTTCAAAGTTGGAGATACTCTAATTCTAGACTTAAAGAAAAACAATATTATAGACTGTTTAAAATTAGCTAAGGGAGCTTTTGTGTTTATTATTGGTGGAAAACATATAGGAAACATAGGAAAGATTTCTGAGATAGATAATAAAATTTCTGTTGTTATTGAAGATAAAACTTTCAAAATATCAAAGGAAAACATATTTGTGATAGAAAAGGGAGAATTCAAATGAATAAAGAAAATAAAACAGAAAAAATGAAACAGATCAAAATAGATAGTATAACTTTGCATTGTGCAACAGCAGATCCAGGAAAATTAAAAAGATCAATAATGATGTTAAAATTAATTACTAAAGCAACTCCTGTCAAAACATTAGCTAAAAAGAGAATTCCAGCTTTTAAAATAAGGCCAGGATTGCCTATAGGTTGTAAAGTAACCATAAGGAAAAATACTGATGAACTATTGAAAATGTTATTCGGTGGAATTCCGAGCATTAGAAAAAAACAGTTCAATCGTGGGTTTTTAAGTTTTGGTATAAAAGAATATATCGAAATTCCAACTCTATCTTATCAAAGAGAGATCGGGATACTTGGTTTTGATGTTGTTGTTAAATTAAAGAGGCCTGGTTTTAGAATATCTCAGAGAAAAAGAGCAAGAAGTAAGGTAGGGCCAAAACACAGCATAAGTAAAGAAGAAACCCTAGAATATTTTAAAAAAAATTTTGAAATAAATATTGAAGAATAAAATGACAGCAAGTGATTGGAGAAAAATATTAAAGCAGTTGGAAAATAAGCCAGTAATAAAAGCCAGATTTTTAAAATTTTGTAAACCAAAAGATCGTAAATTTGGGATAGCGGCTTATAAATGTGTGAGATGCGGAAGATATGGTGCACATATCAAAAAATATGGATTGCATTTATGCAGACACTGTTTTAGAGAAATAGCTAAAGAAATAGGTTTTAAAAAATATATGTAGGAGGAAAAATGGTAGTAAGAGATTGGCTTTCAAATATGTTGAATGATATGATGAATTGCAAAAAGGCTGGAAAAAAGGAAACAGCTATTATGCCAGTATCTAACTTGATGCTTGGTGTGTTAAAAATATTGAAAGAAAATGAGTATATAGAAGATTTTGAAATTGAGGAAGATAGATTTAGGAAAGTTAAGATAAAAATTAAAAAATTAAATAAATGTGGTGCAATCAAACCTAGATTTTTTGTGAAAAAAAATGAATTTGATAAATATGTTAAAAGATATCTTCCTGCTAGAGGGTTTGGTATAATTATAATATCAACCAATAAAGGTTTGATGACTCATAAAGATGCTATAGAAAAAAATATAGGGGGAAGTTTGATTGCTTATTGCTACTAAACTAAAATGAGAAAAGAAATTAAAAAAACAATAGAGATTCCTGAAAAAATAGAAGTAAAAGTGGAATTGCCAATAGTAGTTGTCAATGGTCCACTTGGCAGTCTAGAGAAAACTTTTAAGATTAAAAATATTATGATACAAAAAGAAAATAATCAGATAGTTATATGGTATAATAAAGCTTCAAAAAAAGAGAAAAAATTAATTCATACTATAGCTGCCCATATTGCAAATATGATTAAGGGTGTGAGCGAGGGTTATGAATACCAATTACAAATATGTTCAACACATTTTCCAACAAGTGTCAAGATAGATAAAGAAAAAAATCTGTTTATAATAAAAAATTTTCTTGGTGAAAATAAAGACAGAGTTGTAAAACTTATACCTGGTGTTGAGATAAAAATAGAAGGAGATATTATTAAAATAAATTCGATAAATAAAGAATTAGCTGGTCAGCAAGCTGCAGATATTGAGAGTGCTTCAAGAATCAGGAAGAAAGACAAAAGAGTATTTCAAGATGGAATTTGGATAATTAAAAAAGAAAAAGGTAGATCAGCAAAACACTAAGATGAAAAGAAAAAAATCCTCTTTTTTAAGAAGAGATAATACAAAAAAATCAAGATTGGGAAGGAGAAGGAAAAAGAAGCAAGTATGGAGAAAACCCAAGGGAAGAGATAATAAAATGAGAGAGAGAAGAAGAGGATACGGTAAAAGACCATCTATAGGTTATGGTGCTCCAAGAGAAACAAGAGGTAAAATAAATGGATTAAAACAGAGATTAATTTATGCTCTTAAAGATTTAGAGGAAATAAAGAAAGATGAAATTATTTTTATAGGAAAAGTTGGACAGAAAAGAAGAATAGAGATAGCGAAAAAAGCTCTTGAGAAAAAAATTAATATCGCAAACTTAAATATTAAAAAATTCTTAGAAAAAATTGAAAGAGAGAGAGAAAAGAAGGCTGAAATAAAGAAAAAGAAAGCGGCTGAAAAAAAGAAAACAGAGAAAAAAGAAACAAAAAAGAAAGAAAAAGAAATAAAGGAAAGAGAGAAGAAAGAAGAAAAAGAAATCAAACCTAAAAGCGAACCTAAGGAAGAAAAAAAAGAAGAAACAAAGAAAGAGGAAAAGAAAGGAGAAGAAGAAAAAGAAACAGAAAAAAAGGAAATAATTAAGGAGACTTTAGAAAAATGAAAACTCTAGCATTACAAAAAAGAATCGCAGCATCTATTCTTAAGATAGGGCAGAATAGAGTATGGTTTGACCCATTTAGAATTAATGATATTCGTGAAGCCATCACAAAAGAAGACATAAGAGTTTTGATTAAGGAAAAAGCAATAAAAAGAAAACCAGTTATTGGAGTCAAAAGAAGGGCTGGAAAAATAAGGCAAAAAAGAAAAAGAAAAGGAAGAGGACGCGGTCCTGGAAGAAAAAGAAAAATTGTGAAAAAAAGAAAGAAAGAATATATCATAAAAATAAAGAATTTAAGAAAATATATTCAAACATTAAAACAAGAAAATATTATTAGCACTAAGGAAAGTAGAAAATTAATGAGACTTTCTAAGGCAGGAATGTTCAAATCTAAAAAAGATATTAAAGATAAGATAAAAAGAAAATGAGAGGAAAATTAGTTAAGGTTAGATTTAGAAGAAGAAGAGAAAGTAAAACAAATTATAGGAAGAGATATATCTTACTTAAATCTAATGAAGCAAGATTAGTCATAAGAAAAACTAATAGGTATATTATAACACAAATTGTTAAAAGCAAAGAAGCTCAAGATTCAACTTTATGTTATGTAAATTCTAAAGAACTAGAAAAACTTGGCTGGAGTTTTAGTTTTAAGAATATTCCTGCTGCTTATCTAACAGGATTTTTAATAGCAAAAAAAGCAAAGGAAAAGAAAATTAAGAAAGTGATAATAGATGTTGGACTGTATAGATCAACAAAAGGTTCTAAACTTTATGCTGTTATTAAGGGGGTGATAGATGGTGGTTTAGAAGTATCCTGTAAGGAAGAAATACTACCAAGTGAGGAAAGAATAAAAGGAAAATATACTAAAAAATCTGATGAAATAAATAAAAAATTTAATGAAATAAAAGAAAAAATATCAAAATGAGTGGTAAAACAAAGAGAGAAAAAGAAAGAGAAGTCGACAGAAAAGCAAAAGAACGTGAGGGACAAGAAGAGAAAGTAGAGAAAAGAATTAGTAAAGCTGTAGATAAAGAATTAAAAAAAGAAACTAAAAAAATAAGAGAGAAAACAAGGAGAGAAAGGGAAAGAGAGAGTGCCCTAGCTAAATGGATACCAGTAACAAAACTAGGAAAAGAAGTAAGGCAAGAAAAAATAAAAGAAATAGATTATATTTTTGAGAAAAACCTAAGAATCCTAGAAGCAGAAATTGTTGATATTCTAATTCCTGAACTTGAATCAGATTTAATATATATAGGTCAAGCAAAAGGAAAATTCGGAGGAGGTAAGAGAAGACCTTGGAGACAAACACAGAAAAAAACTGCTGAAGGAAATGTTCCAAGTTTTGCCTGTATGGCTGTTGTAGGAGACAGGAAAGGACATGTTGGCTTAGGTTATGGTAAAGCCAAAGAAACTGTTCCTGCAAAACAAAAAGCAATCTACAAAGCAAAACTCAATCTCATGAAAGTCAAAAGAGGATGTGGAAGCTTTGAATGCGTATGTAATGAAAAACACAGCATTCCTTTTGTTACAGAAGGTAAGAGTGGAAGTGTTAAAATAAAATTAATGCCTGCACCAAAAGGTACTGGTCTTGTTATAGAAGATGAATGTAAAAAAATTCTTAAGCTGGCAGGTATAAAAGATGTCTATAGTAAATCTTACGGTCAGACTAAAACAAAATTCAATTTTGCTAAAGCATGTATTTTTGCTCTTAAAAAATTAAATAAATATGTATAAAGAATAATAAAATGGTAAAAATAGTTGTTGTCAGGATGAGAGGAAGAGTTAACGTAGCTCCTGATGTCAAGAAAACAATGTATATATTAAGATTAAGAAAGAAATTTTCTTGCGTGATTCTTAATGATTCACCTGAAATTATAGGAAAACTAAAGAAAGTTCAAAATTATATTGCATACGGGGAAGCAAAAGAAAATACAATAAAACAACTAATAATGAAAAGAGGAAAACTTTCAGGAAATAAACCTTTCAAAGAAGATGAAAAGAAAATTGATATTTTTGTTAAAGAGTTTATGGATGGAAAAAAGAAATTAGAGGATTTAGGAATAAAACTTTTTTTTAGATTGCATCCACCAAGGAGCGGCTTCAAGAGAGATACTAGAAAAAGTTTTCCTAAAGGTATCTTAGGAAAAAATAAAGAAATAAATAAATTAATTTTAAAGATGCTGTAAAATGAAAAAGAAAAGATCCAAAAGATCTAGATTGAGAGGAAGAAGAAGTTGTGGCTATGGTGCTAGAAAGAAACATAGAGGTAAAGGAAGCAAGGGAGGTAAAGGAATGGCTGGAACTGGAAAAAGAGCCGGGCAAAAAAGAACCTGGGTCTTTAAATATGAACCAGACTATCTTGGCAAAAGAGGTTTTACAAGCATGAAAAAACTAAAGAATAAAATAAATATCATAAATCTCTCACAAATACAAAATAATTTTGATACATTTTTAAAAAAAGGTTTGGCAAGAAAAACTAATGAAGGAATAAAATTAGAGCTAAGAGGATATAAGATCTTAGCTAATGGAGAACTAAAAGATAAATTCATAATCAAGGCAACCTCATTTTCTAAAAAAGTTGAGGCAAAAATAAAAAAATCAGGTAGTAAAATAATGAAGATATAATGGCCCTAAAAAGTTTGTTGATGAATTTGCCAGAAGTAAAAGGACCTGAAGAAAAAAGATTAGGTTTTGGTGTCAAGCTCAAGTGGACTCTTCTTATCTTAGTGTTCTTCTTCATACTATCTAATATTCCTCTTTATGGCTTAAGTGAGAATGCATTAAGCAGATTTGAATATCTCTCAATTATTCTTGGTGCAAGTTTCGGTTCTTTGATGAGCTTAGGTATAGGACCTATTGTAACAGCATCTATTGTCTTACAGTTATTGGTTGGTTCTGGTCTTCTAAATATAGATATGACTACAACTGAGGGAAAGAAATTTTTTCAGGGTTTACAAAAAGTTCTAGCAATTCTATTCTGTATATTTGAAGCTATTGTATATGTAATGATGAAAGGTTTACAAGCAGTGCCAGGCCTTGAATGGCTGCTCATATTCCAACTTTTTTTAGGAGGTATGATGATTATATTTATGGATGAAGTTATTAGCAAGTGGGGTTTTGGTAATGGTGTTGGTCTATTTATTGTTGGTGGTGTGGCATGGCAATTATGTGTCAGGGCTTTCAGCTTCTTAGGACCTGAAAAAACAATACAGCCTGTTGGCAAGATTCCTGTACTTATTTCTTCTATAATTAGTGCAGATACTATCGGAGCCATGGCAGCATTTGCAGCCATTGCAGCTACGATTATTATTTTTATTATTGTTGTTTATACACAAGCCATAAAAGTTGAGGTGCCATTATCATTTGGAAGAATCAGAGGTTATGGCATCAGATGGCCTCTAGCCTTCTTCTACACTAGCAATATCCCTGTTATCTTGACTGCTGCTCTCCATGCAAATATAAATCTCATGGCAACACTGGCAGAAAGATTAATAGGTCATGCGACTTTTCTTGGGGGCTTTAGTATAGAGGGTGTACCAGTATCAGGATTAGCATTCTGGTTTAGCGCCCCTCCTGCAGGAATCATAGAGCACATAATTAAAGGTTCATTTATGCCTGTGATGGTATGGCAGTCTCTGATGTATATTTTATTTATGATTGCTGGCTCTGTCATGTTCTCTATATTCTGGATGAAAACATCTGGTATGGATGCAGCAAGCCAGGCTCAACAGATTTCTTCTTCTGGTTTACAAGTTCCAGGATTCAGAAGAGATAATAGAGTTATAGAAAGCATTTTATCAAGATATATAATGCCTTTGACAGTTATGGGTGGGGCTGCTGTAGGACTTTTAGCCTCATTAGCAGATATAACTGGTGCATTGGTTAGAGGTACTGGAATATTACTTAGTGTTATGATTATCTATCGTTTGTATGAGGAAATTGCCCAACAGCATGCACTTGATATGCATCCTCTAGCAAGAAAGTTTGTTGCAACATAAAAATTAATAAAATAAATAATAAAGTTTATAAGAATACTTAATTTAATTTCAGAATAAAAAGATAAAAAAATAGAGAATAAAATGAGTATATTTGTTGATTTTGCCCAATGGAGTCCTTTGTTTAGTATAATTATATTTTCTTTTGTTATAACTTTTATTTTGACTTTTGTATACAAAAAATTGATTCCAAAAGTAAAGATGGATGAATTGAAGGCAAAACAGAAAGAATTGAGAGAAAAAATGAAGGAGAATAAAGACAATCCGGAAAAGATGTCAGAGATTCAAAAAGAAATGATGGAAGCAAGCATGAAAAGTATGAAGATGACATTCAAACCAATGCTAATAACCTTTATCCCTTTAATCCTTATTTTTTATGGTCTAAGAGTATTATACATGGATGCAGCAAAAATAGGAAATATTATTTCATGGGGTAAAAGTATTTGGATAGTTGGGGATGGTGCTGGTTGGCTTCTTTGTTATATCTTTTTCAGTTTTGTATTTAGTCTAATCTTACGTAAATTATTCAAAATTTGATTATGGAAAGAAATCATGAACTTGAGAAAAAGATTCTTGAGTTAAATATGCTCGATTCTAAGATACAAGAATTAGATCAGAATCTTGGATTGATAGAAAAACAAATTGTTGAATTACAAACTTGTCAGGTTTCTCTGGAAGAATTGAAAAAAATCAAGAAGGATACAGAAATGCTCTCTCCAATAATTCCTGGAATCTTTGCTAAGACTAAACTGATAGATGGTTCTAAATTAATGGTTGATGTTGGAGCAAAGGTGCTATGCAAGAAAAATATAGATGAAACAAAAGAAATAATTCAAAAAAAATTAGATCAGAGTGTTGATATTCATGAAAGACTCGTAGCAGAAATAAATCTTTTAGTTCAAAATATTAATGTACTAAATGAGGAAATAAGGAAAAATCAGACTTTAAATATGAAAGGATAATATCTTCTCACTTCTGCAATAAAAGATTTTTTCATAAATACCCCTATTTCTGATATTATTGCTGTAGCAAGATTCGGGTCTATTTTTTCAAAAGCCATATTAGAAATTTTAACACCTTTAGGGGGTTTAGGCCAGACCTCTTTTATATGTCTCTTTTCAATTTCTTCTTCTATTCCATAGATTGTTTCTGGATCAAATTTCCAGGAATCTGTAGCTATATAGAGAGGAACATCATATTTTTTCATAATTAATGCAAAAAGCTCGCTTCCTATCTTATTATAAATTTTTGTAGGGGTAATAGCATCACAGCCATAAAAAGCTATATCAGCTTTTTTGAGAGCTATCCTTGCAGCAGAATCTACAAATAGAGTTACTGGAATTTTTGCTTTAGCAAGTTGTGTAGCAGTAATACGGCCCTGATATAAAGGACGAGTTTCAGTGCAATAAACCTCAAACTTCTTGCCCTGTCTCTTAGCTTCTAAAAGAATATTAATGACAGAGGAAGAATGGCAGTGTGTGAATACTATCATTCCATTCTTGATAAATCTGCTTCCATATTTTGATATTTTTTTCTGACTCTGCTGGAAATGATCAACAGCCTTTTTTACCCCTTTTCTTAAGTCTGGCTGAGAGAGAACAAATTTGATTGTATTTCTTAAGGTAGGTTCAGTTGGTCTCAAACCTATAAGTCTTTTAACTGCTTTTTTATCAGATTTTATCAGCAAGGACTTTGCTGCTGCTATTGCAACATTTCTTGCTCCCTGAATCTTTACCTCTTTTATATCCTTGCATATCTTATCAAAACTATCCATTAAAAAAATAAGAGAAATGGATTAAAAAACCTTTTTATTTGGAAACCTTTTTAAAATAAATAAACTAATTAAGAATATAAAAAGGGGAAAATAATAAAGAAAAAATGCTCGAAGATTTAATAAACCCTAGGAGAGCTCAGCGTCGACCTTGGGAGATGATAGCTATAGGGGCATTATACGCTGCTTTATCAGTTCTTGTGGCAGATTTCCTTTTTTTGAGGAATCCTGTATTTGAAAAGCATATTAGTATTTTAATCGTATGCTTTACTGTTCTCTTCTCAATACCGTTTTTCTATTATATCATAAAGCAGGAAGAAGAGAAAGATACTAAAATTAAAAGTGAAAAAAAATTAATCAAAGAGCATGGAAAAGCCATCAATGCATTAATTTTCCTGTTTTTAGGTTATATCATTGCTTTTTCAGTTTTATTTATGGTTATGCCAGGAGATACTACAGAAGCTAATTTTAAAGCCCAGGTAGAGACTTATTGTATTGTCAATGCCAGATATAATTTTGAACAATGTGTTGAGGAACATCTAACAGGAAGTGCCACAGAATCAAATGTTAAAGTTCCTGCTATTAAAGAGGGAATGTCCAGGGTTTCTATGATACTATCTAATAATTTTTATGTCCTGCTTTTTGCTCTCTTATTCTCTTTCTTGTTTGGGGCTGGAGCAATCTTTATTCTTGTATGGAATGGCAGTGTAATTGCAGCAGCCATAGGAATATTTGCCAAAGGCAGCCTAGTTAAGTTACCTCTTGGACTTTTACGTTATCTTATTCATGGTTTGCCAGAGATAGGATCTTATTTCATAGTGGCTTTAGCTGGTGGAATCATAGGAACAGCCATTATAAAACATGAATTTGGTCATGAGAAGTTCTGGCATGTTTTACAAGATTCCCTTGATCTTATAATCATAGCGCTTCTCGTTTTAATCATATCAGCTTTTATAGAAGTTTTTATAACCCCTATTTTTTTCTAAATAATATAATATAAAAAATGAAATTATATAATACAAATTTAACAAAACGCACTTTTCTTTTATGGGCTGGTCTCATTCTGGCTGCTGTTGGCAGCTATCTTTTTTATTTTATTATGGCTAGAATGTTAAGTGTTGAGGACTATGGTCTATTATATTCTCTTATTGCTTTAACATATTTATTCACAATACCTCATGAAACCATAAGAACAGTGATGTCAAAATATACTATGCATCTTTGGATAAAAAAACAGAAAGGTAAGATTAAGAGTTTGATGTTTAGAACTATAAAATATCTATTCTTAATTTCTATCATTATTTTTATAATCTTTTTATTGTTCTTACCTTTATGGATGAAAATTTGGCATACTAGTGCTTGGCCTTTAATTATTATCGGATTGACTATGCTTGTGGCATTTATACTTCCTGTAGTCTGGGGTATTTTACAAGGAACTAATCGTTTTGGGAATCTTGGGATAAATCATTCTGTTGAAATGATTATTAAATTAACCATAGCGATTGTTCTTGTCGCATTAGGTTTTGGAATTGGTGGTGCTCTTATTGCTATTCCTCTTTCAATGGCAGCTGTTTTTTTTGTTGGTTTTATTCCGCTTAAAGATATTGTAAAAGCAAAGAAAGAGCCATTCAAATTAGAAAAACATGTTCTTCGTTATTCTATGTCGGCTCTTATAATTTTCATATTTTTTGTTGCTTTGTATTCTGTGGATATAATTATAGCAAGATATTTTTTCACTCCTCTTTATGCAGGCTTATATAGCGCAGTGTCTGTGATTGGAAAAGTTCTTATTTTCGCGTCAACAGCAATAACGAGGGTGATGTTTTCTGAAATTGTAGAAAAATATGGAAAGAAGAAGAAAACAAAAAAGAGCAGACAGAAGAGTAAAAAAGTATTATATAAGGCTATGATATTTTTAGCTGTACTAATTGGTATTTTTCTATTCATTGCTTTTATTTTCCCTGAATTAGTCATAAATATTGTTGTGGGAAATAAATACATAGCAGCTGCACCTGTATTAAAATATATAACATTGGCAATGGCTTTTCTTTCTTTCTCTGCATTGATAGTTTTCTATAATCTTTCTATTGACTGGCATAAAAAATTGACAGCAAAAATTCTTGGAAGTGCCCTTTTCTTGCAATTGGCTTTCTTGTTGTTGTTCCACTCAAATTTAGAGCAGTTTATTAAGGTAATTTTAGGAGTAAATATTGTACTTTTTATAGCTCTTTTAATAACACTAAAACGTTAACAAAAAATATAAAAGTCATATTTTTCTTATATGAAAATGGAAGAAGAGGCTAAGGAAATCCAGGAAATACAAGAACAACCAATAGAAGAACCAGAAATAGAGACTAAAGAAATAAAACCTGAAAAGAAATTTACAGGAATAAAATTCAAACCAAACAAGAAATTCTGGATAATTCTTATTTCTATAGTAATTTTAGCTCTTATAATCTATTTAGGTGTATGGATCAGAACCCAAAATATTTCTCAGCTTAAAGATATAACAACAGGAGAATATACTTTAGGACCAGATTTAGATCCTTATCTTTTTTTAAGATATGCACAGACAATTGAGCAACAAGGAAGTCTGCCTGAAATGGATGTGATGCGTTATACTCCTGTTGGAGGAACACCAACACAAGGAGTAAAATTTATTCCTTATACTATCTTCTATCTGTATAAATTTATTGCTTTTTTTTCTGCAGAAGCTACCATAGAATATGCTGCTATAATATATCCTGTTTTTTGTTTTGCTCTTGGCTTATTATTCTTTTTCTTATTCATTCAAAAACTTTTTTCTTATATTTTCAAAGATAAAGAGAATAAGGAAAGATTGATTTATTCCATAGTAATTGCTCTAATAGCTACAGCTTTGTTAGCTGTATTTCCTAGCTATTTGCATAGAACAGTAGCAGGTATTCCAGAAAAAGAGGCTCCTGGAATGTTTTTCTTCTGGTTTTCATTTTATTGTTTTCTTAGCGCATGGCAATCTAATAGAAAGAAAAGTCTCATATTCGCAACACTAGCTGGAATCTCTACAGGATTAATGACTTGGGTCTGGGGAGGTGTAAGATTCATATTCATGACTCTTAGTCTTTTTGCATTTCTCATGTTCTTTTTTGACAAAATAAACAAAAGACAAAAATGGGTTTATTCTCTATGGTTGATTCTATCACTATTAACAATTCTATTAGTATTTGGTTTTGGGGGAATTAAGAATTTTTTTACAGGAATTGACACTTTATTTGCTTTTGGTATCTTTGTTTTATTGATTGGTGATCATATTCTATATAATACAAAAATAAAAGAAAAATTAAAATTAGAGAGAATAAAATTACCACATAGTATAGTAAGCGCTTTAATTGTATTGATTATTGGAATAATTCTTGCTTCAGCTTTTTTTGGTTTTGATTTTATTTCATCTAAAGCATTTTCAATCAAAGAATCTCTCTTATATCCTTTTGGTAGGGGCAGAGTGGGTTTAACAGTTGCAGAAAACAGACAGCCTTATTTCCTTGACTGGTTTAATGAATTCACCCCTTTCTTTTTCTGGCTTTTCTTTATAGGAACTATCTTTATGTTTTATGAAGCAATAAAACATTTCAGCAGGAAGAATAAGATATGGATTAATTTTTTCTTTATACTTTTCATTGCTACATTTATTTTTTCAAGATATTCTCCTCAAAGCATGCTCAATGGTGAGAATCTTATAAGTCAAATTTTTTATTTCGGGGGTCTTATTTTATTTATTTTTATGATATTCTTTTTTTATATCAAGGCTCATATAAAAAAAGATGAATCTATCCTAGAGAATTTTAAAGAAATTTCATCTTCTTATATTTTTATACTAACTTTCATCTTTTGGATGATACTTGCATCAAGAGGAGCTATCAGGCTTTTCTTTATTTCTGGAACAGCATTTATTATTGCTGCAGCCTTCTTGCCAGTCAAGTTTTTTGAGTATGGTATGAAAAGTAAGGATCTATTAAAGAAAATTGTCTTGTGGGCTATTGTGATTGTTGTTGCTTGTATGATTGTCATCACTTTTATAAATTATGAAAGAGCCACTTCTGCCAGTGCAAAAGGAACAATACCAGGGCCTTATTATCAGCAGTGGCAAAATGCCATGGCATGGACTAGGGAAAATACAGCTGAGGATGCTTTATTCATACACTGGTGGGACTATGGTTATTGGGTTCAATCAATAGGCCAGAGAGCTACTGTAACTGATGGTGGTCACTATACTAATTACTGGGATCATTTGATAGGCCGATATCTTCTAACAGCTCAGGAAGAAAAAACAGCTCTTCAATTATGTAAGAGCTATGATGTAGATTATCTTTTAATCGATTCTACCGATATAGGTAAGTACTCTGCTTACAGTAGTATAGGTTCAGATGAAACAGGTCATGATAGATTAAGCTGGGTAAGTAGTTTTGTCCTTGATGAAAAACAATCACAGGAAACAAGAAATGAGACAGCTTATGTTTATGTTGGAGGAACTCTTTTTGACAAAGATATTGAATGGAAAGGAGAAATTTTTCCAAGAACCAAGGCAGTGATTGTTGGATTTATTCTTAGTATAGATAAAAATACTGGAGCGATCAATGAAGTCAGAGCAGTTGTGTATTATAATGAAAAAGAGTATAGAGTTCCGATAAGATATGTATATATTAATAATGAGCTCAAGGAATTTGAAGAAAAAGAAGAAGAATTAATGAATGGCGCCCTATATCTCATACCAAGTGTTACACAACAAGGCATCAACAGCATAGGGGCTGGCCTCTATCTAAGTGAAAAAGCCCTAAATGCGCAGTGGGTTAGATTATATTTGTTTGATGAAACTGAGAATGAGAATTTTGAGCTTGTTCATAGTCAAGATGCTCTGTTTGTAGAGCAACTAAAACAGAATAATGTAACTACAAGTGATATTATTATTGCTGGTGGTCTTCTTGGACCAATAAAAATATGGAAAATCAATTATCCTGAAGATATAAAAACATATGAAGAATATAAAGAATTAGGGCTTGACTGGGAACAGAACAAAATAGCTGCTCTTGATCATTTTGGAACTTAAAAAATATAAAAAATAAAATGAATGAAATTTTAATTGCCATTTTACATTTAATTTTTGCATTTATAATTACCTTGTTCTTAACAAAATGGTGGATAAATCTATCTAAGAAAAATAAACAGATGCTTGTTCCAGATATGAATAAGTACAAAAAACCTCTTATACCAAAAACAGGAGGGATAGCATTTGTCATGGCAATTATTTTGACAGTTTTGCTTTATATTTTCTTCAAAACATTTATCTTAGAGACAACAACCCATTTAATTGAGATTTTTGTCTTGATTGTCACGGTTCTCCTGGCTTGTTTTATTGGTTTTATTGATGATATTTTTGGATGGAGAAAATCACTAAAAGGGTGGCACAAAATTTTGATGACAATACCAATAGCAATTCCGCTTATGGTTATTAATGCAGGACATTCAATAATGTCTGTCCCTTTTATTGGTCCTGTTGAATTTGGTATAATCTATCCTTTAGTAATAGTTCTTTTTGGAATTGTTGGAGCTACTAATGGCTATAACTTGCTTGCTGGATATAATGGATTAGAGACAGGACTAGGGATGGTTATTTTTTCAACCTTAGGTATTATAGCTTTTTTAAGTGGACAAGTATGGCTTGCTCTTATAGCAGGAATAATTGTAATATCTCTGCTCGCATTTTTAATTTTTAATCAGTATCCAGCAAAAATATTTCCAGGCAATAGTCTCACTTATAGTTTAGGAGCCTTAATAGCTGTTTTTGCAATTCTAGGAAACATGGAAAGAGCTGCTTTCTTGCTTTTCATTCCATTTATAATAGAAGGCTTCCTCAAGGTAAGATCAAAATTCAAAGCTGATAATTTCGGAAAGCCAAATAAGGATAACAGCTTAGAACCACCATACAAGAAAACTTATAGCTTGACACACTGTATGCTTAAATTTTTAAAAAGAACAAAAGGAAAAGTCTATGAGAGAGATATAACCAATAATCTCATTTTAGCAGAAATTATCTTAGCTATTCTCGTCCTCATCTATGTCTTTATCTTATAATAATTTATTAACCAAGAGTAGTAACATTTATAAATATTCTCAGGTTCTTTTAATTGAAAATGATAGCAATAATCATCGGAACAAAGGCTGAATTAATCAAGTGCATTCCTATTATGTTAGAGCTTCAAAAAAGAAAGAGAGATTATTGGTTCATACACACAGGACAACATCCTCTTGGAAAGGCATGCAAGGAATTTGAGGTTAAGAAGCCTGATTTCATTCTAAGCAAAGAGCCTAAGATAAGCACAAAATTCTGGTCTAAAGTTAACAAAACCTCTTTATTCTGGTCTTTTAGTATGATTTTCAAGATAAGAAAATTGATCAAAAAATTAAAACCAAAATATGTAATATATCATGGAGACACTATGAGCAGTGCTATGGCAGCTATAGCTTCTTCAAAAATCCTAAATTTAAGAAAGAAATGGAAAAATGTTCATCTTGAAGCTGGATTAAGATCAGAAAAATTAAGAGAGCCATTTCCAGAAGAAATCTCTAGAAGAATATGTGATAAATTTTCTGATATCTTACTTGCTGTCTCAGAAAGATCAAAAAACAATTTAAAAAAAGAAAGACAAAGAGGTAAGATAATAAAGATAGGAAATACAATTATAGATTCTGCTATTATATCTTATAACATAGCAAAAAAGAAATATAAAATAAGAGAGAAAAACTTTGCATTAATAAATTTCCATAGGCATGAGAATTTACAATCTAGAGAAAGATTGACAAAAATGGTTAGTATCCTTTCAGCAGTAAACACTAAAGCAATATGGCCTCTTCATGACAATACTGAATACTATCTAAAAAAATATAATCTTTTCAACAAAGTCAAGAAGAACAAGAATCTAAAAATTATGCCTCTTGTAAATTATTTTGAATTTATCAATATGTTAGCTAATTGTAAATATCTCATCACAGACGGCGGCTCTATACAGGAAGAAAGTCTTGTTTTCAAAAAACCATGCATATTGCTAAGAGAGAGGACAGAAAGACAGGAAGGACTTAAAACAGGAATAAACTTTTTAACTAAACTTAATGTTAATAATACAATAGAGTTAATAAAACAAATTGAAAACAACAAGATTAAAATAAAAAGTTTCAAAAATCCTTATGGAGAATTAGGGGTAAGTAAAAAAATTGTTGATTTTTTAAAATAAGATGAAAGAGTTTGAAAAAGAGTATTTTTCTGGAAAAGTTTCAGCATATAAAGGAGGATATAACAAAGCAACTGCTCTTACGAAAGAAAGAGCAAAGCTTGTTCTAAAATACAAGAAAAAAGGTACATTATTAGATGTTGGTTGTGCATATGGTTTCTTTATAGAAGATGTTGATAAAAACTTTAAGTGTTATGGGTTTGATGTTTCGAAATATGCTATTAAAAAAGCAAAAAAAAATACAAAAGCCAAATTATATGTGGCTTCTGCTGATAAAAAATGGAGTCTTAAGAATAATTTTTTTGATATTATAACTATGTGGGATATAATAGAACATCTAAGAAATCCTGAGTATGCAATCAAAGAGGCTAAAAGATGTATTAAGAAAGGAGGATATATTTTTATACAAACTCCAAATAAACCAATTAGGAATTTAATTGGAGACAAAGATAAAACACATATAAATAAACACAATAATCCTTATTGGAGAAGATTATTTTTAAAATATAATTTCAATATAATAAAAAATCATACAGAATTCCCAAGATTTGTTGAAAATAAAAATTATATAAATAAAATCATAAGAAGTTTAAAATTACCATTAGGAACAAATTTGGTTTTTGTGTTAAAAAATGAAAAAAATTAAAGTTTATCTACAATTCCCTTGGAAATTTCCTGATAGTTCATATTATAAATATCTTGTTGAAAAACCTCCAAAAAATATAGATTATGTTAATATAAAAAAGAAAAGTTTAGGAGTAATATCAAAAAGGAAATTTCTTTTATCTAATTTTATAAAAAAGATGATAAGAAAGATTCTTTATATGTTAAGCTTACCAATTCCAAATGCTCATTTTACAAGATCAAAACATAAATATAATTTAATTCATTGTACTCATTGTTTAAGTTCAAATAAAAAACCATGGATAGCAGATTTTGAAGGTTTCTGGCAAATGTGGATTTCTGGAAAACCGACAAAATTAGGGAAAAAAAGAGTGAAGAATATACTTTTAGATGAAAATTGTAAAAAAATTCTACCATGGACTAATACCACAAAAAATGATATCTTAAAATTATTTCCTGAAAAAGAAATTAGAAAGAAATTAGAAATAATTTATCCTGCTGTTCCCTTACCTAAAATAAAAAGAAAGAAACATAAAAAAGTGACTTTAATTTATGCATCAAGATATTTCTGGATTAAAGGAGGATTAATAGCACTAAAGGTTTTTAGCAGACTTAAAAAGAAATATAATATTGAAGAATTTTTTATATCTGACGTTCCAAAAGATTTAAGAGAGAAATACAAGAACATAAACATTACAGGATTGGTATCTCATAAAAAACTAATTAATGATTATTTTCCTAAATCTGATATCTTTTTTTATCCATCTTTAGTAGACACTTTTGGTTTTGCTTTACTTGAATCTATGTCTTTTGCTCTACCAGTTGTGGCAGTTAATACTAAATATACAAAAAGCAGGAAAGAAATAATACAGAATAATAAAACAGGATTTACAATTGATGTTTCTGGAAATGTTGATTATTATAAAATTGGAAAAAAGGAAGAAAAAATAATTAAGGATTTAGTTAAAAAAATGTCTGTATTAATTGAAGATAAAAAATTAAGAGAAAAAATGGGAAAAGAAGGATTTAAACAAGTCAGCAAAGGAAAATTCTCAATAAAAGAAAGAAATAAAAAATTAAAAAGAATTTATGAAGAAGCTCTAAAATGAAAGTAACTCTAATCTGTCCATTATATAAATCAAACAAAAAATTATTGAACAGTTTAAAAAATAAATTAAACAAACAGAATTTGAAAGGAATATCTTTTCAAAAATTATTTATTGATGGCAAAAAAGGTCTTGCTAAAACATATAATTATGGAATAAAAAAATCAAAAGGGGATATAATTATAACCCTACATCAAGATTGCATTCCTAAAGAAAGAAATTTTATAAAAAAATTGATAAAACCTTTTGAAGAAGAAAATATAGTCATTACTACTGCAAAAATAAAAGATTATGATACAAAAAAAGAATATTTTCCATATCCTCCAGATGGAAAGGCCACAGCTTATCGTAAATCCATTCTAAAAAAAATTGGTTCTTTTGATTATAAAACCTTTCTTACAGGTGGAGAAGATGTTGATATTTATTTAAAAATGAAGAAATTTGGAAAGGCAAGAAATGTTAATACTCTTGTTGAACATATACATCCTAATTATTTCGGGAATATAACTCTTGAGAAAAAAAGACAAAATGGCAGTATTAATGGTTGTTTATTTAGAAAATGGGGTATCAAAAACCCATTTTGGTTGAAAGCAATTATTATGTGCTTTTTATATCCTTTTTCTTATGGCAAGGAATTTCTGATAGCTTTTTTTACTAAAAAACAGAAATATAGAAGAAAAGATTAGGATAGTCTGGGTCGTTAAACGATAAGTTTATTAATTAATTAAAAATTATATTGCTTATGATTATGAAAAAATTATTATTAGCGATTTATAAAGGTATTGAATTTGTTTTGGGAGGATATGGAATTGCAAGATTTTATCCAATAAGAGTTGCCAATGAATTTATAATTAGAAAAGTAAAATCAAATTTTGCTATCGTCCAAGGGCATAAAATGTTTTTAGATTCAAAAGATTCATTGTACTTATCTATTAATGGAATCTATGAAAAATTTGAAACTAAACTTATTAAGAATGAAATTAAACAAGATGATATTGTTTTGGATCTTGGAGCAAACATTGGATACTATACTTTAATATTTGCCAAACTTGTAGGTGAAAATGGGAAAGTTTTTGCTTTTGAACCAGACCCAACAAATTTTGCTCTTCTCAAAAAGAATGTTAAAATTAATGATTATAAAAATATTGTGTTGATAAACAAAGCAGTCTCAAATAAAACAGGAAAACTTAAATTATTTTTATGTGAAGATAACAAAGGAGATCATAGAATATATGATTCAAAAGATGATAGAAAATTTATTGAAATAGAAAGCATACGATTAGATGATTACTTTAAAAATCAAAATAACAAAATTAATTTTATTAAAATGGATATTCAAGGAGCGGAATATAGGGCAGTTAAAGGAATGCGAGTGCTATTAAATGAAAATGAAAATGTAAAAATACTTTCTGAGTTTTGGCCTATTGGACTTAAAAAATCAGGCGTAGAACCTATTGAATTTTTAAAATTACTTCTTCAACATGGATTCAAAATTAATGATATAAACAAAGCAAAAAATAAAATTATCCCAATTGATACTTTTAGTTTATTATTAAAAGAATATACTATTAATAAAAAAAATCACACAAATCTTCTGTGCGAGAAAAAATAATGTAAAGAACCCTTCGGCAGACTCTTCGGCATTTTTATTTTATAAAAAACATTCTTACAGATAATGGTTTGGTTTTCCTATTGTTAGATATAAAATAAAAATTATAATGTAAAATATGAATTTATTTATCAGAAAATTTTTGGCTTGAATTTTATTTCTTTTTTGCTAATTTTATTATTTTTTAATATTTGTTTAATAACATCATAATATTTTGCTGAAATTTTTTTAATGTCAAATTTTTTCTCAACAGTTTTTCTTGCATTTTTGCCTATTTCTTCAGCCAATCTATTATTTTTTATTAACAATTCTATTTTTTTAACCATACCTTTAATATTAGCATTTTTAACAAGAAAACCATTAAAATCACTTTTTATAATTTCTGGAATAGCCCCATTTGCATAAGCAACAACTGGTTTTTTCATTGCCATTGCTTCAATATTAACTAAACCAAATGGCTCTCCCCATTTTGATGGAATAATAACAATGAATACTTCTTCTAATAAATTTATAATTTTCTTCTCTGGGAGATATCCTGTAAACTCTATTTCTTTGTCCTTAACATTTTCAGGTTTATTTCCAGTAGCCATAAACTTTAATTCAGGATGCTTTTTTTTAAGAATTTCTACAATTTTTAAAAAATCATAAAAACCTTTGGATTCAGAAGCTCTAGCAGCAAAATACAAAATTATATTAGAGTTGCCTTTTCTCTGTTTTAAAATTTGTGGTCTAAAACTTGTTAAGTTTATTCCATTTGGTATTACTTTTATTTTATTCTGATTATAACCATAGTTAATCATTTTTTGTTTAACATAGTCACTAAGAACTATAATCGCACTAACTTTATTTAGGATATTTTTTCTTTTTTTTAGAGCCAATCGAATACTTATATTTAAAAATGAAAAACAGAATTTAGAAAGGAGATTACTTTTTCGTGCCACACAATGTTTGAAACAATTAGCATGGTTTGGTCCAGGACACATTTTGTTATTTAACCAAAGAGTAAGCAGAGGACAGATTGGCCAGTATATATGTACTGCAGCTATTATAGGTATTTTTAATTTTAGCGATGCAGCATATAAAGAGATATCATAATCAAACCATCCAACTACTAAATCAGGTTTAAGTTTCTGAAGCAATTTAAGATAATGAATATAAGCTGGTGGATACACATCTGTAGGGTTAAATAAACGAGAAAAGTACATAGCTATTTTATTTCTTTTAAAACTATCACAAAAAATCTTGACATTTCTTTTTTTAAGTTCAGATATTATAGCCCTAGCTATTTTTGGTTCTCCACCTCTCCATTGCGAATCCATTATAATACCAGCAAATAGGACTTTCATTTTTTAATTTTCACAGCTTCTATAAGAAAATTGCAACTAAAAAGAGAAGGAAATTTTTTAACTATACTATTAGGTAAAAATTTAGATGTTTTGTAAAAAAAAGAAAAATTTTTATTTATTTTAAAACCACCAGAAGATAAAAATTTTTTAAATCCTTTAAAAGTAAAAAATCGAATATGTGGATAATTCCATTCATTAAATCCTTTAAAATAATCTGAACTTAAATTATCCCCTAACAAAAGTTTAATTCTTTTCTTCCAATTAAATTGATTAGGTACAGAGGTTATCAATATTCCATTATCATTTAAAACTCTTTCGATCTCTTGAAGAGTAAATATAGGATTGATTAAATGTTCAAATACCTCTCTACAAATAATAATATCGAATTGCTTTTTTCTAAAGGGGAATTTTTTTTCGATATCGTACTGAATTGTTTTTAGCCCATAATGTTTCGCTTTTTCTAGTGCCTTTTTTGATATATCCATTCCCCAAACCTCATTGTCTCTTGTTAAAAAAGAAGTGATAACTCCACTTCCACACCCGACATCAAGTATCTTTTTATTTTTAATCTTTCCAATAATTTTTACGATATCTTTGCTATAAATCTTTCCTATTTTTTCATCCTCTTCTATTTGTTCTCTATATTTTTTATTATAATAATCATTAATTTTCATTTTAACTTTTAATTAATCTTATCAATTTAAAATCTTCTTTTTTAATTCCTCTGATTAAGAACATTACCAGAATATATACTAAAGCTGCAGAGATAACCATTATTATCCCAAGAAATATATTAAGAGGGATAAAGTAATCAAAAATGAACAAAAAGGCTAGCATAACTATGCTAGCTATTAGAGGTTTGATTATTGATGATTTATTTGGACTTATTTTTAATTTAGTTTTTGCCAAAATAATTAATGTTCCAAGGAAAATGTAACGGCTTATGAATGTGGCCATAGAAGCCCCTATCAAACCATACTCTGGTCTGAATTTGATGAAATAAGATATAAGTATGAAGTTTAAAATTATATTAAGAATAGCTACTATTATCATTGTTACTGCTGGTAATTTTGGTTTTTCTTTTGCATTGAATAGAATAGCATATAATCCTGTTATAATCCCTTCTAAAATTATAAAACTTAAAAATATGGAGGTGACTGTTAATGTTATCTTATACTCAAAAGGAACATAAGCCTGGCCATATAAAATCTGTAATACAGGAACAAAAAGATAAGCTAAGCCAAGAGTTATAGGAAAAGCTATTATAACAAGATAATGAAATGTTTTTTTGAATGCTCTCTTTAATCTTTTTCCGTGAATTTGTGTAAATACAGGAAAAACAACAATACTCAAACCAAGAAGTCCTAAGAAACCGCTGATCACTGAAAAAATAGCAGTATAATAGCCAATAAATTCTGCTTCAAGAAAATAACCTAGCATTAATTTATCAATATCAGCAAAAATAATCGCACTTAATGAAGTAAGGGCTATGAAGGCTGAAAATATGAGAAGTCTTCTTTTTTTTACTGGCTCTTGTTTTCCTCTGATTAAGAAATTGTATTTTTTGTTTATTATTATAGATAAAAATATCAAAGCAAAAAATAATGAAATAGACAAAGCAATAAAAACACTTGTAACTGCCTTATAAAAATAAAGGAAAATAAAAATTAAAGCGATTCTTGAGACCTGGAAGATTGATTCAGCTATGGTGTTATATTTTATTTTTTGTAAAGCAAAAAATAATGTGTTGAAAGCCATATAAATCGAAGTAATGAACAAATAGATACTACCAACTTGTAAAGGAAGGACTAGTCCTGGTTTGCTAAATAAATTTGCAAGTAAACCAGAGAACAAAAACAAAAGAATAGCAAAAATTAAAGCAATAAAAAATTTGAATTTTAATAAGAAGAGAAATCTTGATCTTGCTTGTTTTCTTTTTCTTTTACCTAAACTATCTGCTATATATCTGATAATAGTCTGGCTAAAACCAAGATCACTAATAGTTATAATAGTTAGAATGATTGTCAAAGCAAGACTATAGAGACCAAAAAGCTCTGGAAAAAGCATTCTTGCCACTACAATAGTAAAAATCAAAGCACCAAGTTTAGCAATTATTCCAGATAAGCCCTGATAAAGAGCATTTTTTATAACTTTTTTAGTAAGATCTTGTTTAGGTTTCATCTTCTAAATATATAAAGAAGTAAAGAAGGAGCTTTTATATATTTTTTATGTTTCTTGAATGGTTCATAAATCAAATCTATAGCTTCATGGAATAGACAACCAAAAAATATAGGCCAAAAAAAATTGAGAAATAAGGATAAGATTAAAAGAAGAAGGAAAAATTCAATTGTATGAAATATAAATAATAATGTTTGGGGTGTTTTTTTGATTCTTGCTTTATTTAATTCATATCTAAAATATCTATATGCCTTACTTAGATTGAAATTTTTCTTTTTGATTATATAAAAAAAATAATGATCTATATCAATTAAAATAGCTGCTAGAAAAAATAATATGATAAAAAGATAATTTATTTTTAATAGTAAGAGAATTGTTGCAGCAATTATAGAAAAGATTATGTGATATTTGGGAAGCATTTTTAGATTTTTAATTTGGTTTATTCTTTAGTTATTTTTTTAAGAATATCTGCAAAAGCTGGGCGAGTTATGAAAACCCCTACTGTTATTCCTAGTATTGTTGTAACCACAAAACCTCGCAATAAACCTGCACCTGCTGACCATAAAGGTAATAAGGCAAGAGCAGTAGTTGCATAAGCTCCGAATATAATAAAGAATGCTCTCTTGATACGCTCTTTGACACTGTATTGTTTTGACACTCTTGTTTCATCTATCATAATAATCTGATCATCTACACCTGTACCTAAAGCAGCTATGATTCCTGCTATAGATGCTAAGTCAAGGTTCCAGTTTATTATTGAGGCTATTGCAAGAACAAGGACAACTTCTGAGACAAGAGTTATTATTACTGGAACAAATAATATGACTTTTCTATAACGAAGATAAATAATAAGACAGACAGCTATGAATGCTGCTATAGCAACTAAGAAGACATTTTTTGTGAACTCTCTTCCTAATAATGGAGATACAGAATCTAGCTTAACAATTTCTAATTTAAATGGAAGCGAACCTGTGATAAGAATTGTCTGTAATTTTTTCATAGATTCTTGAGCTGCATCATAAGCCTCAGCTTTTGTGTTTCCTGTTCCACTTCCTGTTATTGCTATTCTTGTTGCTTCTTGGCCTTTTAAATCAGCATCTATAAGTAAAGAATCTACTAAACTATCATCTAAGTAAAGATCAAGACTCTCATTTAGATAGCGGTTCCCATCAGATACATTTTCTTCAAGATTAGATGTTACCTCAGCGTGTTTTTTTGCAGCCTGCTCTGACAAATGAATTTCAAAATGGAATCTGCATGCATAACCATCTTCTATTTCACTACACTGTTCTATGTATGCACAGGAAGCATCATTTCTACAAACAAAGGTAATATCATTCTGGCCTCCTACAAACACCACCTCTTCACCTATCTTAGCTTCAAATTTTCCTTGTTTTTCTAGTAATTCTTGTAATTCTTGTGGTGTGGCTCCTGCAAGCTCAACCATCATATATCTACTTCCGCTTAAGTCAGAAACTTCCTTGACATTTATATCTGTAAGACCATAAACATTCAAACGATAGCGGACAGTTTCAAGAAGACTGGCCATTTCCTGAGCATTCAAAGTTTTTTCTGGCTGGACTAAAGCTCTGGCTCCTCCTTGTAAATCAAGACCTGTTTTTATCCTTGTCTTAGGTATTTCAAAAACTGTGATTCCTATATCAGTATTTGTTAAAAAAATATATTCTTGTTTATCTGTAAGAATGGTTATCTTTTCTTTATTTACTTCTGTTGTCTCATTAGTTTCATTGCCTGTCTGATTAGTTTTATTTTCATTGGTAGGCTTATAAACAGGAGGTTCTGGAAGATAAATAAGAGCTTCTGTATAATCTGTTATGCTCTCTATAGACTTGCCATTTATTTCTTTGATAATTTCTCCAACTGTTATTCCTGCTTCTGCTGCAGATGAATTTGGTCTGATTTCTTTAATCTCTACTTTTCCAGAAAAAGATTGCCAGTTGATTATGAATAAAACACCTACTATAAGTAATATGATCAATAACCATAATCTCCAAGTCATTTTTGCCATTTTCTTTGTTTTTTAGCTTATATTCCTCTTTACAGACCACCATTTAAGTATCGAAGCATTACCAAACCAAGTTGATATCAGATCTATAAATAAACCTGCTGAAAGTATGAAAAATATCTGTTTAAGTATAGATGATTGAGCTACAAAAAAACCTATAAGAACTGCAATTAAAGATGTTATTGTCATTGTTAAGCCTGTTCTTGCAGCTGAATGGATTCTTTTGTTGAGAGGGCCTTCACCTCTTCTTTTGATGACTTTAGTTGTTAACATAACATCTGTATCTACACTATAACCAACTAACATTAAGAAAGCTGCAATGCCTGCTGTTGAAATATGAAAACCGAAAATGTTTGCTATAACTAAAGCTCCAACAATATCAGTGACTGCAGCTAATACTACAGCTAATGAAGGGACAATTTTTCTAAATATAATAAAGATAATTACAGCCATTATCAAAAAAGCTATGATCAAAGCAATAAGCATCTGGTTGTAAAAACTTTCACTTAAACTGGCTCCACTCATCTCAACACTTGAATTAGTCTCATCAAGAGTATATCCAAAAAAATCTTCAAGTGCATTGATAGCAGTATTAGGGTCAGATTTCGTCTCAACAATAACAGCGATTTGCCTTCTTGTTGTTATATCCTCCAGCTTTCTAACACTAACATCATCTAATTCTCCAGAAAGAAAATTTTCTATTTCTTGAATATTAATCTCTTGCTCAGTAAAAACAGTGACTATAGTCCCACCAGTTAGTGTGACATCCTTATACATTATATCACCAGTCTGGACATAAAAGACTGTGATATACGCAAAACAAGCTATCAGAACAATTATAGATATGAGTAATAATTTCTTATAATTTCTGTCATACCATGCAGAGCCATCAAATTTTGATTTTTTGATTTCTATGTACTTTTCTTTCTTTTTCTCTTTAGGTTTCTCTTCTTCTGGCTTAGCTTTTTCTTCTGTATTTTCTTCATTTTTCTCTGTTTCTGTTTCTACTGTTTTTTCTTCAGTAATTTCTTCTTCTATTTTTTTAGTTTCTTCTCTAATCTCGTCTCTCTTTTCTTCGCCTTCCATTTTAATATTTATGTAGTTTAATTTAAAAACTTTCTTCTATTGTTCTATTTAGGCGCCAGTAGTCTAACGGTAGGACCTTAGCCTTCCAAGCTAATGATCTGGGTTCGAATCCCGGCTGGCGCATTTAAAATGAAAATTTCTTTTTTTGAAGAATATCTGACAAGAAAAAATCTGAGAAAATTAAGATTGATTAATTTTCCGACAAAACTTTACATAGCTGCTCCTAGTCTAAGGAAATTTAATAGTATAAAAAATAAAATAAAAAATAAAAAAGTCAAGCAAATAATTTATTGGCCTGTTTTGAGTAGGGAAGAGGGTTATTGGATAAGCCCTTTTTCTAAAACCAAAGCTCTAAGAAGGATTTTTGATGAAGTTCAAGATAAGAATATTATTGTTATGCTTGACTTGGAGCCCCCTTTCACAAGAAAAAGGCTTTTGATTAGTGAAATGTTTAATTTTTTTAGAAGTAAATCCTTTATTAAAAAATTTATTAAAAAACATGAAGTTATTGGTTGTGAAAGTTATCATAATAGATTCTTTCTCAGGTTTTTTGGTCTCTCTTATGATATTAAAAATGAAAAAACTATTAAAATGTTCTATAGTTCTATGGTTCCTTTTTCAAGAAAAACTAAGGACAAAATGCTTGAGAATTTATCTAAGAAAGGATTTATAGTTGCTTTGGGAACTATTACAAAAGGCGAGGCTGGAAATGAACCTATATTAAGTCCAGAAGAACTTGATAAAGATCTAGCTATTTTGAAAAAGAATAATGTTAAGGAAGTAATTATCTATAGATTAGGTGGTTTAAATAAAAATTATATTAGAATTCTAAAAAAATATAGTTAGAAAGATTTTTAATACTTATTATCTATGAATTTCTATAAAAAGAGATAAAAAGAAAAAATGGCAGATATATCAAACAAATTCCTTATGTTTTTGTTGGTTATAGTTATTCTTGTAAGTATTGTTGGAACTTGGTATAGTATTGACAGAGTAAATAAACTAGCATCTTTGACAGGTTATGGAACAGCTGGCTATGTAAATGTTACAATAGGTGGTAGAACAGAGATTAATGTTACACAACCTTATTGTGGTTTTGGATCAGGTTATGTTACAGAAGGTTTTGATTTTGCTGTATTACATCCAGGAATTGGTGCTACCCCATGTGATATTAAAACCACAGATACTGGGGATAATTGGACTAATACCACTTTTTATGATGTTGATTGTATGGAAATAATTAATGTTGGAAATACAAATGTAAAAGTTAATGTTAGTTCAGGCAAGACAGCGGCAAACTTTATAGGTGGATCAAGTCCAGAATATAAAGTATGGTCTGAAGGACATGATGTTCATAATGGGTGCCAAAGTGGTCTGATAGATTTTAATAAAAGAGAAGATATGGATACAACAAACAAAACAATATGCGCAAATTTAACTGCAACCATATTAGCAACTAAAATGTATGCTGGATGTTATTTAAAAATTAGCAAGGATGCCCCAGCTGAAGTAAAGACAGACACTTGGACATTTACTATAGCAAGCGCATAAAAATAGATTGTATTTTAATTTTATAAATTTCTTAGAATTTTTCTTTATTTATTTATTCCTAATTTTCTAATTCTAAAAAACGCCCCTGGCAGGATTTGAACCTGCGACCCCCTGCTTAGGAGGCAGGTGCTCTATCCAGACTGAGCTACAGGAGCAAGTGCGGGGGACAGGATTCGAACCTGCGTAGGCACTAAGCCAACAGATCTTGAGTCTGTCCCGTTTGACCACTCCGGCACCCCCGCATTCTATAAAGAGGGATTATTTATTTATAAAATTTTAGAATCAGATTATATAAGAAGGTAGAAAGGATCTAGGTGACCTCCCGAAGAAGATCGTTAGTAGGCACCGAAGTACCGTACTGTAAATCCTAGATTATCCCCACCCTCTCTTTTCAGAGAAATTTTTTATTTATTTAAAAGTTTCTATTATCCTCGTTAGAAAAATTTAAAAGTCTTATCTCATTTGTTTTTATTGAAGACGGTCATAGTAAGTAGGAAACACCCGTTCCCATCTCGAACACGGAAGTTAAGCTGCTTATGTTATAGGCTGTACTGGCTTCGGCCGGAAAACCTATAAGCTGTCTTCTTTAAAATTTTCTAAAATGAGGAAAGAACAAGACAAGTTGATTCTTGACAACATACAGAAATTATTCATATTTGCTAAAAAAGAATCTAAAAAAAGACCTAGACTTGCAAGGAAATACGTATCTCTTGCAAGGAAATTAGCTAAGAGGAATAATATTTCTTTGAAAAATTATAGAAAAAAATTTTGCAGGAAATGTAATACTTATTTTGTTCCTGGGAAAAATTATAAGGCCAGACTATCTAAAGGAAAGATATCAATAAAGTGCCTGAAATGTGGTGCTTATTCTCGTTATATTTATAAAAAAAATGAAAGGAGGTAGAAAATTAAAAGATGACTTTTTTTGGGATAGGTATTTCAGGACTTATAATGGGTATACTTGCAATTATTTTTGGTATCCTTATTTTAGTATTCCCTAGGTTTCTAAAATACTTAGTAGGATTTTATTTTATAATATCAGGAATTTTAGCAATAATATAAAATAAAAAATTAGAATTTAGGGAATTAGAATTTTTTGAATTTGCTTGTTAACTCAATTAGATCAACATGCCCTAAAAAAACTGCTCTGCAGCAGTACCTTTCCAAGCCCAGATCATCTAAGACTTTTTTTGGGTCTTCTCCCTTAGCTACTCTTTCTTTAAACTTTTGCCATAAATGAGCAATAGGTTTTCCGCATGAAAAACATCTTATTGGAATTATCATTTTATTTTTATCTTAGTATTATATTTTTTATTTTTATATCTTTTTAATTTTATCTATAAGATTTTTGTCTTTTTTTTCTAGCCTTACTATCTCCAGGTTTACACATTTCTTTATAGCGGGTATCAGCAACTAGCAAAGATCTATCATATCTTAAAAAAGCACTTCTTAGCTCTTTATTTTTTGTGAAATTAACTAAAGCCCTTGCTATAGCTAATCTTGAGGCATCTATTTGTCCTTCTACACCCCCACCTTTGACTATTATATCTATATCTATCTCTTTCAATTTTTCTTTCAAAACTTGCTCTGCTATTATAAATGGTTCAATCAATGTCAGACGTTGAAATGTAGGAAAAAGTTCTATTGGTTTTTGATTTATTCTGATTCTGCCATTTCCAATCTTAATTGTTGCTCTAGCAACGCTTCTCTTACGCATGCCACTGACTACTATTGACTTGATTTTCTTCTCTTTATTCTTAGATTTCTTTGTTTTTGTTGATTCTTTCTTTTTTCTTGGCATTTTCTATTTTTTACTTATTGCTTTTTATTTTTGCCTGACTAGTTTGTCTAATTTACCTAGCGTAATAAAATTTAGGGCTTTCTTTTTGAAGATAATTATTTTCTCAGCTTTAACATATTTTTCAGGAATACCAACATAACATCTAATTCTTTTGAAAGCATCTCTTCCTTTTGATTTTTTTCTTCCTATCATCCCTCTTATGGCTCTTTTCAGTATTAACTCCGCCCTTCTTGAATAAATTGGTCCTTTCTGTACTCCATGCCCAAGCCTGTATCTTTTAAGATATTTTTCTAAAATATCTTTTGGCCTGCCTATCATTATTGCCTTCTCACTATTAACAACAATAACTGAATTTCCCTGGAGAGCTTTCTTAGCAGCAAAACTAGACAGTCTTCCTACGACTGCCCCTTTAGCATCAATAACAATTTCTTTTTTTTCTTGCATTTCTTATTTATTAACTATTTGATTATTTAGTTATAATCCTTACATTTAACCCTTTAAATTGTGATATTTTTTCAATTAATTCTTTTATGCTCAGTAAATCAGCTTTTTTAACCAGCTTTTCTTTTGCTTTTTCAGAAAATTTGAAAGCTGCTATAGTTAATTTATGATCTAAAGAACCTATACTTAATATTTTTCCCGGGACTATTATGATTTCCTCAGATTTTGTGGTCTTATTTATCTCATCAATATTAATAGTGATTGATTTTTTTTTGGGGCGGGAGAGATGTTTAGCTACTTCATGCCACAATGGTTTAGATTGCTTGTTTAGATAAGTGATTAAGTCCTTTAATTCTACATTTGTCTTTTTCTTTTCTCTTTTCCTTATCTTTGTTTTGCTTATCTTTGTTTTCATCTTAAATCATGCGGGAGACAGGGTTCGAACCTGCGCAGGCACTAAGCCACATGGACCTTAGCCATGCCCGTTTGACCACTCCGGCACTCCCGCGCTATTATTATTTGGTTATTTTGAATTTTTTAATCTTTTTATCAATTTCTTTAAGATTTTCATCTATAGCTTTTATTGCATCTGTAAATATCTCTTCTGGCTTAAGCTGGCCAAAGCTCTCTATATAAAAAATGAAATCTTCTTCGCTTGGTTTTATGCTAATAGAACATTTTTCTTTATTTTTAGAGAATTCAACACATGCTTCACAAATATCACACTTAAGAGGATCTATGATTAGCTTCTTATCTTTAATATTTATTGCTTTTCTTGGACAAATTTTTACACATTCTTCACATCCAGTACATCCATCTATCTTAATTATTGGATAAGAATTAAACCACACTAATCCAGGAGTGAATTTTGCATGCTCTTTTCCTGTACCTAATATAGCTTCAGCATTTAATTTTAGTTCTTGATCTTTTTCTAGCAATACAATAGGCATATCTGGATAAATAATATCTATGCTTCTTGCTTTTAAATCTTTAGAATAAACCATTGCCGGGCCTTTTACATTTAATTTAAAACCAGCAGTACATTTCGCGCATCCTTTTCCTTTACAACTACATTTTTCTCTTTGTGTGAAAGTTTTTGATGCTTTTAATGGAACTAATCCAATTCTATGTGCTACCATTTCATCATAAAGAGCTGAATCATTCTTATAAATCTCAACAGTATCTATAGCTAAGACAGGAATTTCAAGAACACTTCTCCTGATTGTGTTTGCTATGCTATTATTTATTCCCTTAACTAAAAAACAAATCTTGTCTTTATCCTTGGATATTTTTTCTATTTTTGCCATTTATACTCTCCTTCCTCTCTTTCCGCCTTTTGGTTTTGGTCCTCCTCTTGGTACTGGTGTAACATCTATGATATTTAAAATTTTTAAACCTTGCCTTGCCAGACTCTTAATAGCTGCATTTGCTCCTGGGCCTGGAAATGGTGAAAGCTTGCCTCCTCTGCCTGAAATACGAACATAGATAGCGCTTATGCCTTGATCTTTTGCTTTTTCAGCTGCTCTTTTAGCAACAAACATAGCCACAGTAGGATTTGCCTTTAGTCTGTCTTGCTTTGTGACCTCACCTCCTGAAATTAGAGAGATTGTATTTCCAGCCATGTCTGTGATATGGACAATAGTATTATTATAAGTGGCTTTGATATATGCCATTCCAGTTCCCTCAAGTCTCTTTTCAGCCATTTTTTTCTTTCTTTTCCTCTATTTTTTCTTCTTTTATTTCTTTCTCTTCTTCTTTTGTTTTTTCTGTTGGTAGTATCGGTTCTGTTGCTTTTTCTTTTTTTGATTTTTTAATAATTGAGATTTTATTTTCTTCTTCTTTTCTTACAATATAACTAGGAACACTCACTATCCTATTTCCTATCTTTATTCTTTTATGAACTATGAATTGCCTTGCTCCTCTAATCGTTTTAGCAAGTCCTTTTTTAAAAACAATTGTCTGCAGTCTTCTGTCAAACAGTTTTTCTTTTGTCAAGGCAAGAACATCATCAATTGTCGCATCTGTTTTGATCAAGCCTAACCTGACTAGACTATCAATGAATATTTTTTGCTTTTCAGGCTCCACAATTAATTTTTTAGCCTGGGCTCTTATCCTATCAATATAGCTTTCTGCATGCCATATCTCTCTCTTGATCTTAAGTCCATATTTTTTAATAAGAGATTTTTCTTCATCTATCCTGGACTTATCAAAAGGTGTTCTTGGTCTTGCATATTTTTTATGTTGTTTTTTTGGGTCTCCCATTTTTCCTTTACTTTTATATTCTTATTTTTTTATTTTTTCTTTCCTGGCTTGACTTTAGCTCTACTTACACCTACAGCCTTACCTTTCCTAAAGTGTGCTCTGGTTCTCTGACCTCTAACAGGCAGACCAGCTGTATGTCTTATCCCTTTATAGCTTTTTATTTTTTTCATCCTTCTTATATCAAACTCTCTTGCTAAATCAAGATCAGTTGTTATTAGATGTTTATTCACACCAGTATCTATATCCTTTCTCCTATTAAGAAGCCATTCAGGAAGTTTAGGATTTTTTATAAAATCAAGTATACTTTTTATTTCTTTCTCTGTAAGGGTATGAATTTTTCTGTTTTTATCAATATTAAGGCTCTTACATATTGCATTAGATAAAGTCCAAGAAATTCCTTTTATTTTAGTTAGACCTGCATAAATGGTGCTTTTTCCAAAAATATCTGTCCCAGCAATTCTTACTAGAAAAATTTCTTTTTTATTTACTTTAGATTCTGATTCAATTTCTGGTTTAATTTTCTTTTTCTTTTCTTCATTATTCTCTTCTGTCATTTTAAGCTGCGAATAATTTATATCTTTGTTCTTGTGTAAGTTCTTCTATTAATCTTTTTTGAACTACTTTTTTAGGATCTGGAAGATTTTTAAGTCTTTTTTTCATATCTTCGAAAGATGCAAATGGTCTTTTCTCTCTTTCCTCTAGAATCATTTTAGTATATTTCTTTCCAAAACCTGGTAAAAGTTCAAGTTGATGTAATCTGGTATTTACTGCCTGCGCGGTATTGAAAAACTCTACAAATTTTTTCTCTTGTTCTTTTATTACTTTCTCAACAAAATCCTTTATTTGTAATTTAGCAGTCTCTGTAAGTTTAGATTTTATTAGTCTTCCACTTATGAAATATATTTTATCTCTTCTTGAAGGTCCGATATAAACTTCTTCCTTAAGTTCAAGCTTAGTTCCTTTTCTAGGAACCAGTTCTAGAAGTGTGTAATATGTTATGCCTATGGCTTGCGCTATTGGAACCCTCTTCATTTCTAGAGGGTAGCCATGAGGTAAAAAATCTACTATTATGGCTTTCTCTTCTTTCATTTCTCTTGTATTCATTTTGCTTATTTCTTTTGTTTAAGCGCCTCAAGCACTTTTGTGATTTCATCGTGATCTAAACTGAATTCTGATCCAGTGAAAATTTTTCTTACATCTTCCGCATCTTCTGGCTTATAATCAATCAATTTCACAATATCTTTTTCTCTTAATTTTATAATATCAAGAGTTTCTAGAGCTTTTCTTAATTTTTGGACATCTGATGCGCTAAGTTTTGTAAATCTTTTAATAAAATCTGATACAGCTTTCGCTTTATCTGTCTCTGCTTTTTTCAATAATTCTCTTGCTTCAACAAGAGTAACTGTCTTTGATTCTCTAATCATTTTTTCCTCTTAGCCTTTTAATCTTTTAAGATGAATTGGCCTGACTACTAATTCTTTATAGATTTTACCATTTTTAAATCTCACTACATAGGCCCTTCCTCTCTTGCTTTCAACTACTCCAGAGAGGCCATGGAACTGCTTTGGGAATGCTTTTCCATAAGCTAATTCATGCACAAAAGCCACTTTATCCCCTTTTTTGAACTCTTGAAATACTTTGCTTAACTTTATTTTTCCTTTTTCACGAATTCTTTTCCTATGTTTCATTTTTTACTTCTTAAAGTTTTATAGTTTTTACTTAATTTTTCAGTTAATTTTTTAGATTTTCCTCTCTGGCTTTTCTTTTGTTGATGTACTATGCTATTAATCAGCTTGACCATGACTTGTGATAGTGCTTTATAAGGATTTTTATGTGTAAATTTTGCACTTAAAACACTCCCTGGATTGATAAAAAGCTCTGCAGACATCTCATGGAAAAACATCTTGTTTCTTTGATGCTGCTTAAGCCTTATTTTTAGCTCGTCATAATCTATCCTTTCTTCAATTTTTTTAATATATACATTCATTACATTTATTACAGATTTTTTTTCTACTTTATCAAACTTATTAAAACCTACTAGGCTTACATTTTTTCCTTCAATAAATGAAATTTCCTTTGGTTTTCTTGGCATATTTTCTTAAAGAAAAAATCTTTTAAAAGCCTTTCTAAAGAATAACTAGAACAAATAGATAGAACAGTAAAATAAAAAAACTTATATACCTCCAAGACATTATATTTTAGCTAAGGGGGGAAATAAGTAGATTAAAATGGCAAGAAAAGTTGATGCGATAATTCTCGCAGGCGGTTCTTTAGGTAGAGAGACTTTTTATCCAAAAGCATTGATTGAAATTGAGGGGAAAACTATTTTACAGAGACAGGTGGAGTGGTTAAGACCTTATGTAAAAAGAATAATCATAGCTTGCACAGAAAGGGAGGCTGAACAAATTAGGAAATATCATCCAGGAATTGATGTCATTTTTGCTACAACATCTGAACTTCCAGGAACTGCAGGGTCATTAAAACATGCTATAAATTCTGCAGAAACAGATGATGTAATTGTGGTAAATGTAGATGATTTGACAGATATAGATATAACATCCCTTGTAGATTTTGGTACAGATACTATTTGTATTGCAAACCCAAGATTAAATTTTGCAAAGATCGAAACAGACGGGCACAATATAGTTAGTTTCAGAGAAAAGCCACTTTTAGAAAATATTTGGGTTAATTGTGGTGTTTATTTTCTAAGTAAAGCAGTTTTAGAAAAGCTTCCAGCAAAAGGAAACATAGCAAAGGATTTTTTCCCATACATAAAGACTAGAGCATACAAACATTTTGGAACCTGGCATACAATAATCAGCAGGCATGTTCAGTAAGTTTTTAAAAATTTATAATTCATCAGCTACGGAATATTTTCTTAAGAATATCTAAAGTATAAAGTATGGAGGCTTTTGTCTGGGATTTAGTAGGATTAAAAGGTCTTTTTTTCTTATGAACAGAGGCTATTCTCAAGTGATTGATAAGATGTATCTGATTGCTCAAACCAGGATCTAGATTTATTCCTTTATCTTTAAACTTTAAAACAAGATTGCCTAAACCTATATCTGGACTCTTTTCTAATAGATCCTTATCTGTAACATCTAAATATTTTTTATGCAAAGCTATTTCCAAAATCCTTCCACACAGAATCAAAGCACTACGATAACAGTTGTGATCAAAACATTTAACAAGCTCATCAAAAGATGCTTTTATTTCAGAAAAAATATTTCTAGGAACATAAGGCAAGTAAAATTCCCCCTTAGGCAGATCACTGTCAGCTATTTTTAAATTAGGAACAATATCAAATATTTCTTCAATAGCAACAACAGACTCTAGGAATTTCCTGGAATTAATCAACTTTTTTAGCTCCTTAATCTTCATTGAAGCCTCTGTCAGGGCTCTTTTTTCAATCGGAGCGACAACAAAACTTTCATTAAGAACAGCTCCCAACCTCTTTATAACATTCTCTATCTCCTTAGAATAATAATCTCTTTCACGTTTCTTAAAATTAAAATCATCACTAACAATCCTGCTAGAGAAATCAATTTTTCTGGATAAAACATTATTAATAATGTCTTTTAACTCTAATAACACCCCTTTTAAGCTAGCCATTTAAAAAACAAGGAATGAAATTTTTTAAGCTTTTAGGTTGTATAATGTATAATTAATCAGAAATTACTTAAAATTTCTAAAGGCCTTACTTATAGAAGAATTCCAGAACCCAGGAAGTTCATAACTTAATAGGCCTTGAAATTCATCACTCCATACATAAAAGAACTTTTCTCTCTGTTCTTGATTCCTGAATAAAGGTTTGATTTTCCCATACATTTTCTGTAAAGCTTTTCTCTCAAATTCTGTCTGTAATAATGAGGGCTCTTTAAGCAGTAAGATGTCAGCTAATCTCAAAACATTCACGTCAAGCATAGCACTGTTTTGAGCAATTAAAATCAAACTGAGATTCTTATGCCTAGCAATAGCCATTAACTTTCCAAGCATCTTATTAGCATCTTTCATTGAATCACGAGAAGAGTAAACTATAGCTCCTTCATCTACAAGAACAGCAGAATTATTAGGAATTTTCTCTAGGGAATCTGCTTTTTTCAACCATCTAGGTAGCTTAGCCCTAGAAAAACCCATAGCATAACATCTTTTTTTATAGGAATTTAATATAGTGAGAATAGTCATTCCTAGACTAGTCTTACCACTGCCTCTTTTTCCAGTGACTAACATAATCAAGCTGTAATTAAGCAGTTTATCAAAAAAACTATCAAAATTTCCATCCTCTGCCTTTGCCACAGAAAATGGCTGTATAGGTTCAATCTTTTTCTGCTTTTTCCTGAATAAATCTAAGATACCCATTATAAAATTAAAGAAAAGAATTTTAAAAGCTTTATTCTTCTCAGGTATATGATTGATTTTGACAATCTTATAGATAGCCATATAAAAAGAGAGTACAGGCCAAAAGGAATAGGAAGATATTATCCTTCTGAAGCAGGATCTTGTATGAGGAAAGTTTGGTATTCTTATAAATATCCTTCAGAAATAGATCCTGACTTAAGGAAGATATTTGAGATGGGAAATATAATTCATGACTTCATTGTTCAGGTCTTAAAATCAGAAAAAACACCACAAGTTGAACTCCTTAAATCAGAATTTCCTTTTAAAGAGCAGGTTGAAGATTTCATCATATCAGGAAGAATAGATAATCTGATTAAAGTAAAGATGAGTGGAAAGATCTATCTAGTAGAAATAAAGAGCACAGCCGGAATTAAGTTTGTCAAAGAAGCTTCTCCTAATAATATTCAACAACTCCAGCTTTACATGCATTTCACAGGCGTGCATAACGGCCTTTTAGTCTATATAGATAAATCCAACTTAAAGACAAAACTTTTCCATATTGATTATGATAAAGATGAGGCTATAAAAATAATCAAACGTTTCAAGGTTCTTCATGATCTGCTGACAGAAAATAAGCTTCCAATAGCAGAAGCAAGAAAATTTGAAAGAATCAAGTGGATGTGCAAGTATTGTGAATATAAAGACAGATGCCATAAAGACACTCCAAAAGTAAAATAAATTTTCTTTCTTCTTTTATTTCTTGACTGCTATCATACATAAAAAATATTTAAAACTTTAAAAACAATTAAGTAGACATGAAACAAAAATCCAAATATTTGAACAAATCTTTCTTCAATAGAGATTCTGTTAAAGTAGCAAAAGACCTGCTTGGAAAAAAAATAAAATACAAAAATACAGCTGGAATAATAACAGAGACAGAAGCTTACAAAGGTCCAGAGTCAGGAGATGAAGCAAGTCATGCATTCAAAAAAACAAAAAGAAGTGAGTTAATGTATAATACATATGGTAAATTTTATATCTACTTTATTTATGGAAATCATCACTGTCTCAATATAACAACAGAAAAAAACAAGCCAGGAGCAGTATTAATCAGAGCAATAAAACCAATAGAAGGGATTAAAATGATGAAAAAAAGAAGAAAAATAAGAAATAAGAAAATAAATTTAGCAGATGGCCCAGGAAAATTATGCCAAGCCATGAATATAACAAAAAAACTTAACAGAACAGATATAAATGACAAAATAAAGATATTAGAAGGAATAAAAATAAAAAATTCTCAAATTAGTTGTTCAGAAAGAATAGGCATCAATAAAGCTCAAAATCTAAAATGGAGATTTTTTATTAAAGAAAAAAATGCCAATTAATGCAATACCCCAATTCAATAAAGCTCAAGCAGAGTTTCTTGCAGCCAATACTTTAGAAGAAAAAATAGAAAAATTGAAAATAATGATTATGCTAGCTCCAAAACATAAAGGATCTGAGAATCTTCTCTCAAATCTAAAGTCAAGGCTTGCAAAATTAAAACAAGAGGTAATAAGACAAAGAAAAGTTAAGAAGCATAAGGCTGGATTAAGAAAAGAGGGAGATGCTCAAATCACATTTTTAGGCTATACAAATTCAGGAAAATCTCTTCTTCTCAGCAAGATAACACATGCAAAACCAACAGTGAGCAGGTTTCCATACACAACAACTAAGCCAGAACAAGGCATGTTAAACTTAGGAGCTTTAATACAAGTTCTAGATCTTCCTTCTCTTAAAGACAGTGATGAAGATAATGAAATTCTAGGATATGCGAATAATTCAGATCTTGTTGTTGTTGTCGGATGTTCTATAGATGAAATTAAAAAAACTCTATCTAAATTAACAAACAAAAATATTCTAATAGTGATAAACAAAGCTGACAATATAGATCCTAGAAAAATCAAAAAAGAATTTTTAGGAGCAATAGAAATCAGCGCATTATCAGGAAAAAATCTTGGTAAGCTAAAGAAAAAAATATTTGATTCTTTAAATATCATAAGAATTTACACTAAACATCCAGGAAGAAAACCAGAAAAAAGGCCTGTCATACTGAAAAAAAATTCTATAATCCAAAATCTTGCAAGGAAAGTTCATAAAGATTTCATAAGAGATTTTAAATTTGCTAAGATCTGGAGAAAAAATACCATCAAAAGAGTTGGTTTAAAATATATTCTAAAAGATAGTGATGTTGTTGAAATACATACATAAATTTATAAATAAAGAATAATAAATTAAAAAGTCTAAGGAAATAAAATGGATGATTCAAAATTAGTAGAATTAACACAAGAAGGTTATGAGGAAATAGGGAATTATGCAGGATGGAAAATCTTAGCTAAAGAGACAGATAGAATTTTATATGATCCAAAGACAGATAAAGTAGATTTTACATATGAATCTAATCATAATTCTGACTTATAGTTTTATAAATGATTCCAGATAAAGATAAAGAAGAATTATATAAAAGTTTAGTAGATTTATGTCTTGAGAGCAGCAATAGACTTAGAGATGATGAAGGAAAATGTCTTGTTGTAGAAGCAGCAAAGCTAAAACAAGATTTAAAATATTACAAAAAGAATAAATGTGGTTATGAACGTGATGGTACGTGTAATTTTGGAAAAAATATTGTTAAATAATTAAAGTTCATCAAGTGGATTCTTTACTTTTTTCAATTCTTCTGCAGAAAGATGAGTATAAATCTGTGTTGTTTGTAAGTTTTCATGTCCTAACAATACCTGGATCTTCCTTATATCAACCCCTGCTTCTAGAAGATGTGTAGCATAGCTATGTCTAATAGTATGAGGGGTAACTTTTTTCTGAATCCCTATCTTGAAAGCTAAATTCTTGATAATTTTCTGAATATTTCTTGGTGTAAGAGGCTTTTCCTTAGAAAGCACATAAACATAGCCCTGTCTTTTCTTAAAATAATTCTCTAACTCTGGAATTAATTTCTCAGATAACATAAAAAGCCTATCTTTCCTGCCCTTTCCTTTCCTAATCCAACCAATCTTCTCATCTAAATTAAGATCACTAACTTTCAAATTAACTAACTCACTTACACGCATTCCAGAAGAATAAAGTATTTTCAGAATGATTTTGGATTTATAAGTATCAGCCAGCTCAATCATCTTCTTAATCTCATCCTTACTTAAAATTTCAGGAAGTGTTTTCTCTTTCTTAGGCAGCTTAACTCCTTCTATTGGTTTCTTCAAGACTTCACTGAAAAAATATCTCAAAGAAGAGGCAGCTAAACTTACAGTGCTTCTTGATTTAGTCTCTATCAAATCAGCCAAATATTTTTTTGCATCTTCCTCATTCAACTCTTCTGTATTTTTTTTACTAAAAGCTAGAAATTTATCAACAAACCATGTATAATTCCTAATAGTTAATTCAGAACAGCCTTTTAATTTTAGCTCAATTTTTAGTTTATCTATATCCTCTTTTGACATAATACTTTTAAAGCGAACTTCTTTATAAATATTGCTAGAGAAAATGACTCGTAGATATGAACAAGTACCTATAATAAAATATTTGCCAAAGTGTGCAGTCGGAGGATTAGCACTTATATTACTGACAACAAATGCATTTAGTTTCTTTGGGATGAAAAAATTGTTAGATCAGGCTAGTGTTGACAAAAACATTCGTGCATATGGCACTTCTAAGTATGTCCGTGAATTTATGGATAGAAACAAACTTGAAAATAATTTTTTAAATATCACAGAAACAATATTTATGGGATTAGGAAAAGAAATAGCTTATAAAACACATAAAGATTAAAAATCCTGTTTTCTTTAAAAAAATATGAAAAAGAAATATAAGAAGAAGTATAAAAAATATCTTGGAATAGTATTCTGGACACTAATTATTGTTTTTATTTTGATGTTATGTTTTTTTTTGATTCCATTTTCTGACAAACTTAGACATACACTTTTTCCTGGCTTATTTATATTAGCAGCTATCTTCTTTTTGTTAGGTATAGCTCTGATATTTCTAACAATCAAATTAAAGATAAAAGGTAAATTAAGATTTTTTTTGATGCTAATAGGATTATCAGCACCAAGTTTTTTAATAGGTGTTATCTTGCATAATTTTCTCTATGCTCTAAACACAATCGCGACCACAAATTTCTTAAAAATTCTGACAGAGGCATTACATGTAGCCTTCTTTCTCATAGCTCTTGTTGCCTGTCCAATAGCATTCATAATTGGTGTGATAGGTAGTATAATAGCTAGAAAAAGAAAATATTAAGGAAAGTTTATAAATAAGAATTAAATTGATATGCAATAGGAGGATTAAAAAAATGCCATATAGTGGAAGAGGAGGCCCAAGAAGAAAAAGCGGCCCTAGAAAATTCGGCGGTCAGAGAAAATTTAGTGGCCCTAGAAGATTTAGTGGTCCAAGAAAGATGTATAAGATAACATGCGCTGAATGTGGGAAAGAAGCAGAAGTTCCTTTCAAACCTTCAGGAGACAGACCAGTTTATTGCAGAGAATGTTTTATGAAAAGGAAAGGAATAAAGCCTAGAAAAGAAGAAGAAACTGAAAAACCAGCAGAAGAGAGTAAGGAATAAAAATAGGCTTTGGATATAAATAAAACTAGTTCTTATTTTTTATTTTTTATTAATTTTTTAATATTATAGTTCTAACAGTAAAAATTATAAGCTTTCTCTAATTTAGTAGATAAAAGAGGAAAATGAATGCTTTAATCTTGCTTTTGATAGTTCTAGCATGGCTTATTCTAGGTTATTTTATTTATGGAAGATTTTTAGAAGGAAAGCTAATCAAACCAAATGACAAGAAAAAGACTCCTGCAAATGTTTTCAAAGGTAAGATAGATTTTAAGCCTAGTAAAAAGCTTTTCTTATTTGGACATCATTTTGCCTCAATAGCAGGAGCAGGTCCGATTATTGGACCTATCTTGGCTGTTTCTTATTTTGGCTGGTTTTTTGTCATTTTATGGATTACACTAGGATCTGTATTAATTGGGGGAGTTCATGATTATATTACTCTAATGTTATCTGTCAGACATAAAGGACAAGGCATTGCTAAAATTTCAGAAAAGGTAATTGGAAAAAAGACTTTCTATGTTTTCTCAATCTTGTTATGGTTTACAATGATGTTAATAATCTCAGTTTTCTCGGTCAGTTCAGCTCAGTCTTTAGTAGAAATTCCCCAGTTAGTTATTCCTTTTTTTGGAATAACTTTGACAGCTATATTTCTAGGATTAGCTGTCTATAAATATAATCATAATAAGATAACTTCAAGCATATTGGCTTTCTTGTTTATGATATTTTTCATATGGTTGGGAATTCAGGTTCCAGTTACTCTACCTTTTACACAAGCAACTTCTCAAACAATCTGGGTTTCTGTCTTGTTCTTATATGCTTTAACAGTCTCTTTAGTTCCAGTATGGATAGTATTACAGCCAAGAGATTATGTTTCTGCAATAGGTTTATTCACTTTCTTGTTTATTGGAGTATTAGCAGTTATAATATCAAGACCAGAGATTAGTGCTCCTGCTATAATTCCTTTTTCAATATCTCAGGTTCCATTATGGCCTATCTTATTCATAACAGTTGCTTGTGGAGCTGTTTCAGGATTCCATGCTCTAGTTGGTTCAGGAACAACTTCAAAACAATTAGATAAAGAATCTCATGGCAGAGTTATTGGTTATGGAGCAATGTTAGTAGAGGGTTTAGTAGCTACTCTAGTCCTGATATTTGTGGCAGCTGGATTAAGATGGCACACAGACCTTATTGGCAATTTAGATTTTTTCCAGGATGCTTTAAATGTAGGATGGATTGTTGCTTTTGGAAGAGGCTTTGCTAATGTAGTTTCATCAGCACTGCCCTTTATCTCATACTCTTTATTAATAGTTCTTGGCTCGCTAATAGTCAACATGTTCATTCTCACTTCCTTAGACACATCAACAAGAGTAGGAAGAATGATCTCAAGTGAGGCATTAAGCAAGAAATCAAAACTAAACAAGAAGTTCATTCTCACTCTAGCAATCTTAATTCCTGCATTTATTCTAGCTATAACAAACACCTATAGTAGTTTATGGAGAATGTTTGGCTCTTCTAATCAATTAATAGCAGGAGTAGTTCTCATAGCTATTTCAGCCTATCTTGTAGAACATAAAAAACCCTCATTTTACACTCTAATCCCATCAATATTCATGATAATAACAACTCTAGCTGCTTTATTCTATGGACTTTATACTTATTTTTTTAAGGAAATGAATGTCATGCTCACAATAATCTCACTTTTATTAATCATCTTTGCTGTATTCGTGACAATTGAAATCATAATCAAGATGATTGAATTGAAAAAGAAAAGAAAGAGATTAAAAATTCTGATTTCTAAAAACTCTTATATCAGGAGATAAAAGAAAAATATGATCTTCCTTGCTTCTTAATCCCCTATATATTCTTTGTAAAAATTCTCTTCTTGCCTTATCTATATAAAACATATTATAGTATTGTGGTTTAGTTCTCTTTAAAATTCTCCAAAAAAGTGAATTGACATTTGGATAAGGGTATTTAGTCAGAATTATACTATTACATATTTCTCCTGGAAAATCCACCCCTCTATTGCATTTTGTGGAAAATAAAGTGTCTATTTTTCCTTGCTTAAATTTCTTAACAGCCTCTCCTTTACTATCTTGTATCTGTAGATATCTAAGTTTTTTCTGGGTCATAATATTCAGACCAAACTCTTTTGCTTCCTGTTCAGTTGGAAGATCTCTGAAAGAATTAACATGAACCAAAGCAGGTTTTTTTGCCTTTTCTATGGTTTTTGATAACGCCAGAAGATATTGTTTTCTTGTTATCCTTCCTTTTTGAAAATTTTTATACCTGCAATCAATTTCAAATTTTGTTTTTAAAAAGTCGATTTTTCCAGGAGTTTTAGTTTCTGCTTCAATAATCTTAAAACTCTCTAATCCAAAAATATTTTTTAGAACATCTTTAGAGTGTATCGTGCCAGACATCATCACAATTATCTTATTTTTATCTAGGAGCTCTTTAAATCGTTTTTCAAGATTTGTTGTCACTAATCTAACAATACTATCTTTTCCTTTGTCTTTGTATGCTCTTTCTTTATAGAAAGAGAGATAGGTCTCATCAAAAAAATTGTCAAAAGTCCTTGCTACTTCTTCTATATGATAGCAATAATTTTCTTCATCACACTCAACACAATTCATAAGATCAGAATCTAGAAAATATCTTAATAAATCAAAAATTTCACTCTTCTTTATGTGAATAATCTCTTCATTTAAAATATATTTCTCAATTTGCTTATCTCTGTCTTTTAAAATTTTATTTGATAAAGCTATTAATTCATTGATTATTTTTTGTGTTTTGTCGTCTTCTGTATATAATCCTCCTAAAGCTAAATTAAGTCTATTAAGATTGATTTTTTTGGTATTTGAAAAACTATCTAAGAATTCATCACATTCATCTATAATTTCTATCTCAGTTGCCGGCTTCCTATTCATCAAAGTTTCTAATTTATATTTCTGGCTGTTAAAAATTATTACATCTGCATCAATATAAGCATTAAACTGGTCATAATAGCCACATCCTTGTTTTCTTTGGTAAATTGTATAGTTTCTATCCATCAGACCAACATAATTCCTGCGATTGGCTTTTAAACCAAGTTTTATTTCAGAAGGAACAATAGGACTCCAGTAAGGACACACAGGAGCTATAGACATTCTTTTTACATCAGCTATAGAAACAAAAGTTCTGTCTATTTTGGGATTCTTTTTTAAATACTCTTTAATTTTCTTGGCATTTTTTTCTTTGATCTCAATTCTGCAGGGAAGAAAAGGATTATCACATAAAATATAATCATTTTCCATGTTATATTTCTCATCTGGCTCACTATCATCATTATTCCCAAAATCATCTCCAAAATCACTTAATTTAGAATCCTTTTCCTCTTTTTCCTTCTGCACTAGTTTTTGCATATTTTCTTGATCTTGTAAATAAGGGCATATATGATTGGCTCTTCCTGTTATGACTCTAATTTTTAATTTCTGGCCATCTTGCTTTAATAGATACTTCTTGCTCATATAATCATCTTCATACTGCTTTTGCAGGGCTTTGGATGGAACAATAACAGAGGCTTTTCCAATCTCTTTAGCCAAATTCAGGGCTATGGCTGATTTTCCTGTTCCACAAACACCTCTAATAAAAATTACCTTATGGCCTTCATCAATTGCCTTGATAATCTCCTTAACAATATCTTCCTGGCTCTTACCATTAGAAAAAATCAAGGGTTTCAAGCTAGTATCATTTTCACATAAACTCCACATGATTATATCTAAAATAAGAGGCTTTTAAGAATTTGTGTGATATGAAAAGGATTTTAAGAAAAGAAATTTTTGGATTACAAATTAAGAAAATCTCAAAATAAAATCAAATTAGAATTAAAAAAAATTTTACTTTTCTATTTACTTTATTCTTCTTTCTTCTCTTCCTTTTTACCTTCTAGTTTTTCAACTTCTTCTGCTTTAAGGCCTTTATCTCCCTCAACAGCCTTAAAAGAAACTCTATCGCCTTCATCAATCTCAACACCTTCCTTTAATCCGTCTCCATGGACAAAGTAAGATTTTCCATCATCTCCATTGATAAAACCGTAGTTTCTAGTTCTATTGAAAAACTTTACAGTTCCTTCAACCATCCCCAAATCAGGAATTGTTATCTTTTAAATGTTTCTGACTATGATAAGAGAAAAGGTTAAAAATAAGGGTTTCTTTTATGCTCAAGAGGTTAAGGAAAAAGAAAATGACAGATTGGTATATTGCAATTATAGATTTTGGGATGGGATGTTATCCTTTTTATGGTGCAGACAGTAAATTCTATGAAGATTTTAAGAAAAATGCAAAAAACACAAAAATAGTTGCTGAAGCATTTAATGTCCCTGGAGAAGTTGTGGATAGAATTAGTGAAGAAGGCTTAGTAAGAAAGATAGCAGATAGAATTGAAAATGGAGAAGAGTTTGATACACAAAAAGAACTTGAGAATGTGTTGTCAGATAGTAAAAATTAAAAGTCATTAACTCTTTAACTCACAAAAGAGGAAAATGATAAAAGCTATTCTTTTTGATCTAGACAATACATTGATAGATTTTATGAGCATGAAAAATCATTGCTGTAAGGCTGCTATAGATGCGATGATTGGAGCTGGCCTAAAGATGAAGAAGAAAAAGGCCCTGAAAATACTGCATGATCTCTATGATATATATGGAATTGAACATAAACACATTTTCCAAAAGTTCCTAAAGAAAGCTACAGGAAAAATAGACTATAAGCTTGCTGCTCATGGAATTGTTGCTTATAGAAATTTAAAGGAAAGTTATCTTTCACCTTATCCTCATGTCATTCCTACTCTTATTAAATTAAGCAAGAGATATAAGCTAGCTATAATAAGCGATGCTCCTAGGATAAGGGCTTGGTTAAGGCTTGTTGCAATGAACATAGATGCTTTTTTTGATGTTGTGATAACTTCAGCAGATGTAAGAAGAAAGAAAACATATAAGGCACCTTTCAGAGCTGCTCTAAGACAGCTAAAGATCAAGCCAGAAGAGGCATTAATGGTGGGAGATAGGATAGAAAGAGACATAAAATCAGCAAAATCTCTTGGTATCAGAACATGTTATGCAAGATATGGGGCAAAATACGGAAAAATGAAGCCAGTAAGAAGAGGAAAAAGCGGAGCGGATTTTGAGATTGATGATATAAATGAATTGGCGGGGTTGAAGATATAGTTCTCTGGTACGTTAAAGGTTAGTAGGAGGGGTTAAAAGGCAGGATTTCTTGATATTTCTATGCCAAAAGAATGGGTTTTGAATAGTGCAAATATGCGTTGGGGTTTAAATAAGAAAACACAGGTTGGAGCTGTTGCTGAAGAAATAAGAAAATGCTCTCCTAAGAAGTTAAAAGATTGGGAGAATTATTATTACAAAAATGTCAAACCTAAAACACATCTTATAGAATTAGGAAAAAAATTATATATAAAAATAAGTGAAGTTATTCGAGCTGAAATTGATGAGATTACAGAACAAGATTGTACAGATTTTGTTATTAATCTTGTTATAAACAGAACTTATGATGGTTATGTTTCTGAGAAAGAAACAATATATGGACAACTTCAAGATATTCTTAAAGTTAAAATAGAGCCTGCTCCAGACGAATGGGATAGAGGTTACAATGTAGATTTTTTTATTAAGATTAAAGACAAGTATATCGGACTTCAAATTAAACCAATAGGTTATGAATATATGCCACAAATAATAAACGAAAGGACACAACAAAAGGTTACACACAAAAAATTCAAGAAAAAATATGGTGGAAATGTTTTTTATATATTTTCAGTAAAAGATAAGAATACAAAAAAGAAAATAATCGCTAATAAAGAAGTAATAGATGAAATAAAACAAGAGATAAAAAGACTTTCTTAAATATATTCTGTTTCAAAAATATTTTCTTTAATCTTTTTTATGTCTTTTAATTTTGGAATTAATAGATTAATTTCTTGTCTTGTTACAACAGGAAATTTATAGTTTTTATTAAAATATTTTGATTTTCCTTTTTCTTGTTCTCTTTGTTTAATAAATTCCTTATGTTTCTCTAATCTATTTTTATTATATCTATTAACAATATTGAGCATGCCCTTAATTCTTTTCCCTATAATCTTACTAAAATTTTTATCTATTTCTATTCCTATGCTATTCCTTGCGAGGGCAATAGCTCCAAGAGTTGTTGTTCCTGTTCCTAAAAAGGGGTCTAAAACAATATCTCCTTGAACAGAGAACATAGCAATCAATCTATAAACTAATTCAAATGGATATGCCCCACTTCTTTTTCTAAGTTCTGTATCATTAAGTTTCTGTAAAACTCCATTAACATCTTTCCATTTATCAGAAAACCATTTATTTCTTTCTTCCCAAAAAAAAGCACTTTTTTGTCTATTTAATCTTTCCTCAGATTTCTTAAATTCCCTTCTTTTATTTCCTTTTCTTAAAATTAAAATATGTTCATGTTCTAAGGTCACATAAGCACCAACAGGCAACATCCCAGAACCCATAAACTTATCTGGTTTATTTGTTTCTTTAATCCATAGAATAGAAGGCAAAGCGTGAAAATCTAAGCTCAAGCAATAATTGAGTATCCTTGAATGATTAGTATAAATCTGGAATTTTCCATTTAAGCTTCTAGTAGCATCTCCTATATTTATACAAGCAATTCCCCCAACTTTCAAAACCCTATGCACTTCTTTCCAAACCTTATCTAACTCTTTATGCATTAATTCAAATACTTTTTCTCCATCTTCCTCTTTTAACGACTTAGTTATTTCTGGATTTTGTTTTCCAAACATTTCATCCCACATTTTTATCATAGGATAGGGTGGAGAAGTAATCATTAAATCAACAGAATTGTCTTTAATATTTTTCATAGTTCTAGCATCTTCATAGAAGATTTTATTTTTAAATTTGCCTACTTTTTTCATGAATTTATAATCCTCCCGAGCTCAGTAAGCTCTAATTTTTTATTTTTTCCGTTTTGAATATAACCTTCTTGTTTAAGCTCCTTAATATTTTGATACAAAGCACTTTGTTTTATACCTGCTTTTTTCATTAGTTTTTTAAAATTAAAATGGTTTTTTGCTATTTCTTTTAATAGTTCCTTTTTTGTTTCATTAATCTGAAAATTTAGTAAAGGTAATTTAATAAGATCATGTTTTTCTTCTGTGATATAGTAAGCTTCTATCACTTTATCTTTTTTCATATATGCTGAAAATAAAAGTGCGAGAGAGGTTATTTTTCTTCCTTCTGTTATATGGATAATTACTTCGCTTCCTTGCTTTGATTCTTCATCTATTTTTTTTAAGACTTCCTTTATTATTTTTGGAATATCATAAGATACAATTTTCGTTGTTTCAATATCTAAAATATTTGTATTTGTTCCTTTGTAAAAATCTTTAAGTGATTTTAGTCTTTGATACATATTCTCTTTTTTTTTAGTTTCTACTGGTTCATCTATCAACAATATAATTTTATTAGGTGATAACTTTGTTATTGCTGCCTTTATAGCATATCCCTCGTAAAAAGTTGAAATAATAACTCGTTTTCCTTTTACCTCTTTTATCATAGTAATCATAATAAAACTAAGTTTTTAAATATTACTAATTACTCGGAAATTACAATTTTAAAATGGAATCCCAAAAGATTTATATAGTTGATAGCATTAGATTTTACATCTCTTTTTTTACAAAAGAGTGTGATAAAAATGCAAAAAAAATCATATAGAAGAAAAATTCAGACAGTTGTAGACGGAGATACTCTTCAACTTAGTCGAAGCCTTCATGGATCGCGATATGTGAGATTGCCTAACATTAATGCGCCGGAAAGAAGGCAATCTGGTTACTTGGAAGCTAAAAACAAACTTAAAAAGCTGGAAGGAAAAACAGTAACAATAAGACCAAAAGGAAGATCTTATGGTAGAATCGTTGGCGAGGTAATTTACAGAAGGAGAAGGGTGAGATAAAATGATATGTGTCTCGCAAATAAGCGCAATTGTGGGATTTTTTGTTATAATTGGGATGTTGGCCATACCACAAATTAGAGCATTATTCTTGGCAAATAAATGGCTTTATTTAATTATAGCGTTACTATTTTTGATTGGTGTATTGGGGGTTTGTTGAAAAAATGGCAAATGAGATATTAAATATTGGTAGCCCTGTTAAAGATTTCGTAAGCTCTTTTTTAGAACAAGTTAACAAAGGAATAGAAGAACGGGGTTTTGTTTTTTGTAAAAGAGATGAAGCCCATGCGGAAATGGAACTAAGCGCTATTGAAACAAAAGAAGCTGGTGGGGGGATTAAAATTCATATATTTAATGCTGGTGGAAAACTTGAGGATACAAATTCACAAAAATTAAAAGTTTATGTTAAGAAACCATCAGCATTAGATCAAGAAGAAGAAAAGGCAAAGATAGAAAAAGCAAAAGTTGAACAAAAATATGCCATGCCTTTAACTTATAGAAGAGCAGAAGCTGGGCAAAAATAAATAACAATAATCTTTAAAAATTCTGGTTGAGATTATAATAAAGGCTAAGGGAAAAATGAAAAAATATAAAAAAATATTAAAATTATATGTTTATACAGACGGAGGATGTAGGGGCAACCCAGGTCCAGGGGCAATAGGTGTCATATTCTTTGATGAAAATAAAAATAAAATTGAAGAATACAAAGAATGTATTGGGGAAACTACAAGCAATAGGGCAGAATATATGGCATTAATAAAAGCTCTTGAATTAGCTACAGCACATTGTAGAAAAGAAATAAGATGTTTCCTTGATAGTGAATTAGTTGTTAGACAACTTTCAGGTAGATATAGAATAAAGAATGAGGAATTAAGAAGATTGTTTTATATCCTAAAGGACAAAGAAGGTGCTTTTGAAAAAGTTATATATAACCATGTCAGGAGAACAAATCTTTTTATTCAATACACAGATAAATTAGTAAATGAAGCTTTAGAAGGAAAATAAAATGGAAATGCAAAAATCTTTAGAATTTAGAGAAGATACCTCTGATTTATTAAAAAATTATGCTTTTAAAATTCAATATAAAATTAAAATTTTCTGCCCAAATTGCTTTGTTTTTTATGATGAACGAAAACTAAGTAAACATTTTGGTAAATGTGCTTTTAAATTAGAGGGAAGAAAATTTTTTGAAAATGAAAAAATTATAATTTCTAAAATCTATAATGACCAGATATTCAAAACATTTCTAAAAAAATTTAATAAATTTGTTGAATTAGAAACAAGAGAAATCAAGAGCTTTCCTTATAATGAAAAATATGATTACTGGATTTTACAATACTTTAATCCTAATTTTAATATTTTATTGATAGGTATTGCTTTTGTAAGAATCCATTCCAAATTCAATCGTTTTGTTCTACCCGCTATATTGATTTTCCCAAAAAATAATAGAAATAAAGGTTATGCTAAACTTTTTATCAAGGAAATTAATAAATATTATAAAAGATGGGGAGGGCTAATAATTGAATCTCCTAATGAAATTATTAAAAAGGTAGCAAATGAATTAAAGATTGAATATTATTATCATTATTAATTTTATTTGCCACAAAGCTTAAATATTTCTTGTGACTTTAGAAAAATATGAAATTAAAAATAAGTGCTTGGACTATAATTTTAATAATTTTAACTTGCCTAATATTCTTGTTAGCTTGGCAAAATAATATTGAAATGTCTGAAAAATGGGATGAATATGAAGAAGCAGAAAAAGAAGTACAAAGATTAAAAAGTGATACTAGCGAAGAGTCAATAATAGATACAGCTGAACACCTAGCTTTTATTGATTATTGTTTTTATAAGGAATATAAAATTAAACGTAGTTTATATGAATTTTTTATAGTAACTTTTATTATATTATTTATCCTTTCTTGGAGAATTGATATGTTAAGGAAGAAAAAATAAAGATCTAAATATTTTTTGTGTGTTTTAGGAAGATGAAGAAAAAGAGGTTAAAAAATAATCAAAAAGTTATAGTTATTGCTTTTATTATATTAATATTTTTGATTATTTTATTCTTTATCTTTTTACAATCACCAAAATATGAAAAAGAGCAAGAACAAATAGAGGAGTCTGAAGAAAAAGAAAAAATAAGAGAGGGGCCCTTAAGTATTACAAAAATAGAACAATTAATATTTTTAGAAATAAATGAAGCAAGAGCAAAAGAAGGATTAACTCTCCTATTATTAGATGAAAATTATTCTTTAGTGGCAAGAGAAATTGCTGAAGAGATGTTAATAAGAGATGAATTTTTAGAAACACCTGAGATAAGATCAATTATAAGAAAGAAAAATATGGTTGTGATGAGGGCCTGCATGGGTTGGCAATTATTTGTTGTGGATGCTTCTTCCTCAATTGAATTAATAAATGAATCTGATTTTGAAGAAGATATAGCAGCAGAAGTTATAGATTTTTGGCTTACAGATGAAACTATGGATTGGTTTTTTTATCAAGAATGGTATAAATCTGAAGTATGCAAATGGCCTGAGAAAGTTGGAATTGGTGTTGCTTGTAAAGAAGATAAATGTTATAATGTTGGATTATTTTTTTAGTAAATTAAAAAAACCCTCACCCTAACTTTTATTCTCTTCTCTGTACTTATCACAGATGCTTGCTAATCCTATGATAAGTTCTAGTTGTTGGGCAGGATTATCAACATTATGGCAGGAAAATTCATATCCTCTGTCTTTTTCATAATACCAACCTGATGGATGGATGCTTGTTCTGTCTCCTGGAACACCAATACATAATCTATTTTTCCCTCTGACAAAAGCATCAAATTCGTGCATTCTAAATCCTTCTTTATCTAGTCCAAACATTTTATTTTCAGCGTATTTCATGTTATTGATTGTTTGTTCAAATCTGTATTCATTTCCTAGAGTTTCAATCCAGCTTGCGAAACAAGGGCTGATTTCTCCATCTAATGATCCTCCGTGTGGTCCTTCACGATATATGGTTGATAATGATAATAATTGATTTTTCTTAGATGAAGTTAATTTGTTAATTTCTATACCTCCATGCAGGCATCTAGTTAAAATATCAAGTGTGCATGCTGTTTTTGTTATCTCTTTCCATCTATACTCTATTTCCTTGCCTGTTCCCCTGCATGATAAACATTCATCCTCCCTAAATTCATCTTTTCCAGAACCCTTGCACCAATCACAATTTTTATCTGTTATGTATTTGATTTGTGGGATTTCTATTGAAAATACTCTTAAATTGTCTTTTTCACCTTCATTTTTCATACAAGCTTCAAATCCAAAATCCTGGTTAAGATCAGATGCAAAACTTTCAAACTTCTGCTTTTCAATAATCCCTTTAATCAAAAAATGATCTTCTCTCACTTTGATATGTTTTAGATAATCATTATGGATTCCAAATAGTAATTTCTTATTTTTATTATCAAAAGAAATCTCATACCAGCATGGAATATCTTCATATGTAAACATTTTGAAGTCATGCATTCTTTCCTCTTGGCCTTTATGTGTCTGAATTTGTCAAAGTTTTTAAGAATTATTGCAAAATATCATAGATGTTCTAATTCGTTTAATACATCTTGCTAGAATTTGAGAAGATCTGAGTTGTTTATTGATTCTTTTAGTGCTTTATTTAATTTATCTTTGTATTCTTGATATAGGGAATTCCATTCAGGGCCTTGTTTAAGAATATAATGTTTTATTGGTTCTGCTAGTGGTTCTTTTTCCCATGGATAAGAGCCTGATGTAAGGATCCATAGCTCTTTGTCTTGGTTTAGGTAAGAAATTACTTTATTAACTCTGCATGAAAAACACTCTATGAATATTTCTTTTGCTGAAACATCAGGTCTTTCATCATTATAAGTTCTTTCGAAAAATATATCTTTATCTTCATATTCTTGATCTTTTAATAGTTTGTAAGCGATGAATTTTGCTAATTTTTGAGGTTCTCTGAGATTTTTGATATCTAGTTCTTTATCTTTTGGCTCTTTTATGTCTTTTATTGGTTTTTGTTCTATTATTATTGCTTTCTTAGCTATAAAGTAAGCAATAATTTTCATAAAATAAGGATCATAATATCTAGAATCTCCTTGAACTAGAACTTTGTTGAGAAGATTGAAGTTTTTTATGAGCTTTCTTTGTAATGAAATTTGTTTTAGTTTTTCCTGAGTTTTATTGAATATTTCTTGAGTTATTATTGGTTCATGATTTCCTTGATAAGAGCCTTTGAACTTGATTTTTCCTAAATAAGTTGTGTTTTTTAGCAGTTTTGTCAGACCTCTTGTTGTCAAATTATATTGTTTAGCTAGTTTTGTCAGACTTATATCTTTGTTTATGAAAGTGTTGAAGATTTCCTTGACCTTTTCTTTGTTATTGTCTGGCTCTAGCTTATTGTTTTGTATTTCATAGCCTAAAGGAGCTTTTGATACTATTCCTCCTTCTTTTGCTTTCTCTGTCATTCCAAACTTTGTTCTCTCACTTATTATATCTCGTTCAAATTCTGCAAATGCGCTTATGATATGAAACATTAGTTTTCCTGATGCACTTGCTGTTTCTATTTTATCTTGTAAGGAGATAAAGTCTATTTCTTGCTCTTTTAGTTTTTCTATTGTTAGTATAAGATCTTTGAGACTTCTGCTGAATCTGTCAAGCTTGTAAACAAATATTGCTTGAAACTTTTTATTTTCTGCATCTTCTAGAAGTTGTTTAAGGGCTGGCCTATGTTTTATGTCCTTGGCTGATTTACCCTCATCTTTATAGATTTTGTAAAGGTTATAGCCAAGAGTTTTAGCATAATTTTTAAGTGTGTCTTCTTGAGCAGCTAAAGAGAAGCCTTCTTTTGCTTGTTCTGCTGTACTGACTCTTACATATATGGCAGCTTTAGGTAAATTAGAAGAATTAGAACTTGATTTTTGTGTACTTAGGGTATCAGTTTTTTTCATGTTCTCCTCTTTTGTTTACTAAGGGTTCCCTAAGTATATAAATTTTTTGTTTATTTTTACTAAATTTCGACAAGAAACAACTTAATGCAGTAATTTTCTAGCAACGCTTAAAACTTTTAGCTTTGATTTTAGACGGTAAATTTATATATTTCTTTGACTTTTAGAATAAATGGTAGAATGGCCAGAGTGGTTGGTATTAGGAATTAGCTTTGTGTTGTTAGCAGGATTCTCATTTAGTGCCATGGAACTTGCATCTGTTATGGGGATTACTGGAAATTTAGAAGAATACCTTGTTTATGCTAAGTTTTTTGGTGTTATTTTTGTTGTAATGGCTTTAGCTAGTTTTGTAAACCTGATCATATCTGCATCAAGAGAGAAAATAAGAAGGGAAATTAAAAAGCATAAGAAAAGCTAAAAATTTTAATTTTTTTTAGCACCCCATCTTGAGACAATTATTAGAGCTGTAACACAAATAACTGTTATTATTAGGGCCATATATATCTTATAGAGGAAAATTTGCTGGATTTGAATGCCAACTTTAGCAACAAAAGTATTTACCCCTTCTTGAATTGCATCTCTCCAAACTAAAGCTAAAAGGAAAGCAAACGCTGCTGTTATTGCTGTAACTAGATATTTTTTAAATTGATTATCAAAGTTTCTAACTGTACCTAAAATTTTTGTTTTTGTTGATTTTTTTGGTTTGTTTTTTGTCATTTTTTACTCTTTTTTCATGCTTAAATATTATAATCTAATGCTTAAAAATTTTAGTTTTTTGAAAAATTTTTATAAATTTTTTGATTTTTTCAGAAAGATTTAAAAGCTGAAAAGTTTTAATTTTTTTATGGGTTTTCTATGGTTTGGAAAAAAGAAAAAAAGAGACGAACCTGATCAAATTAAAGATGAAGTTAAGTCTTCTTTTGAAAATGTAAAGAAAGATATGTCCAAAATAAGCCGTTGGATCAAGCATTTGGACACAAAAGATAGTGTTCTAGAGAATGAAATTGGCCTTATGAGAGAGGAAATTGGTGCTTTTAGGGAAGATATCGACGGGATTAAAAGTTTTGTTTCTTTCTTTGATACGCGTCTAGCGAGCAGGATTTTCAAGCAAAAACAAACAGCTGTCCATAAACAAACATCTGTCCAAGCTGTCCAAACACCTGTCCAAACAGCTGTTCAAACAGCGATTTTGAGAGGTTTAACAGCAAATGAGAGGTTAGTCATATGGACTTTGCTTAACACAGAAATGAAATTAGCTTATGAAGATATTGCTGTCCTGCTTGGAAAAAATATCTCAACGATTCGTGGCCAGATTAACAGCATCAAACAGAAAAGTGGTGAGGGTTTGATAAGTGAAATTTTGGAAAGATCTGGCAAAAAAAGATATTTTGTTGATGAAAAAATGAAAAGTATGATATTTAAAAAAGTCAAAACAAGATCAAAAAATATGAATAGAACTAGTAGAAGAAAAAGATAATAAAAAGTAAAAAAGCTAGTTGGGATGTAGTGAAATAAAACTGATACTGAATTAGAAATTAGGTAAAAGAGAGGCTTCTATTTGGTTAAAGCGAACTTCTATAGGTGAAATTTCTTAGAAAACATACTAAAAAGATGGAAAAGTGAGAGTTCATGGAAATAATTAAAACGAACTATCAAAGAAAAGTTAGGAAAATACATGATCTAGAAGAGGTAAAAGTGAGTGTGAGAATTGGGGCCATAGAGTTTTGAGAGGATTTTGATATACAACATATGGCGTAACATAGGGAAGGAAGCCACAAGATTTGGTGAAAATAGAGGTTAAATAAGGCTATCTTATAGTTATTCGGCTAAGAGAATTATGTTATTTAGTATTGATTTTGGCATGCTATGAAAACTAAATAAGCTCTTTAGTAAGTCTAGAATCCTTTTAATCTTGATAACTTGTCAAGTGTAGCTAGATCTTTTAGTTCTCGAGGTATCTTTAGTATGACTATTTTATTATTGATTTTTTCCTTTAGTATTGGAATTCCTTTGTGGATAAGTCTAACAATGTAATCTCTGATTGAGCTTTCTGTAAGTCCTGTTCTTTGCGCTATATCTGAATAAGTCACTTGTTCTTTTTCTTCCTCTAAAGTATAAAGAACTGAAAATATATAGAATTCTTTTTGTGTTAATTTTTTGAATTTTTCCCCTATATCTTTTCTTAAACTGTCAAGAAGGTGTGAGAAATATGTTTTTTCTTGCGCATGTTCTGGTCTTTTAAGGATAGTTTTAGAAGTTCGGTTTAATGCTGATATTTGTCTGTCGTATGTGTGCTGTCTGTCTGCTGGAACCCCATCATTTCCTATGGAACTTTGGAAATTCTGGCTTTCTAAGGGGTAACTCTCTAGATTATGTGCTGGAAAATGTGTCGTATGTCTAACTTGTGTCGAAGGTGTGCTGGATTCTATTATTTCTCTAATTTCCTGAATTTCTTGCCTTAAGATAGTCATCTCCTGCTTTAGAAACAGTATATCATTTTTGAATTTTGAGAATGATTCTTTTATGTTATTTTCATCTATCATTTTTCAGATATGTGTATAGATTTTAAATAAATTCTTGTGTTATAAAATCCTAGAATCAATTATAAATTTCTGACTGCTGTCATTGATTTTTTTGTAAGCATCATAGGTCTTAGAATCTAAACGCCATCTAATGCGTCTTAAATAATTCATACCTTTTGAATTTTTCTTTATTGCTATGACAAACCCCTTTCCCTCTAGCTCAAGAAGCAGTCTTTTCATGTATTCCTCATCTCTAGCCAGTTCTTGCGCTATATGACACGTGAATAAGGCTTTTGGAGAGTGTCTGAACAGGAAATGAAGTATTGACTCTTTTATTTTCTCCTCTTTTCTTGCTGATATTCTTGGCATATTATTCTTTGTTAGAAAATATTTATAAATATTGTTATGTTATTCGGTTTATGTTTGAGGAGGTGATGAATAGGAGAGAGTTTCTGAAATATTCTGCTAGTGAAGTTATTTCTCTTTTATTGGCTAGTTCTTTATTTGGATATGATCAAGGATTTATGAAAACCTTAGAAGAGATTGTTAGTGGAGAAATGTCAGATAAGAAGAAAGAATACCTATCTAAAAGATTAGATGAAACAATGGAAATGGCTACTAAATTCAGAGGAACTCATTTAGCAACACATAGTTTTCCATTTGAGATGAAAGATGGTGGTGGTAAGATAAATATCCAGTTTGAATGTATCCAGGGAAAGAAAGGTTATGGAAAGGGCCTTAGAACCTTAGTTTATTTAGATCGGGAGTCTTGGAGATCTCTTAGAAGAGGAATCTATAGTGCATGGTTGGTTTTTTTCAGCACTAAAGAAACAAAAATATCATCAAAAATATATGAACTAAATATAGACCAGCATTATGGTTATGTGAATTATGAACCTCTTAAACAGAGAGTTATTGAAGGAGATTATTATATTGAAAAAGTTAAAGGAGGTGTATTTACCATATTAAAGAAGGCTAAGATTAAGAAAAAGGACATTAATAAAATATTTTTTATAAAAGATGTGGCTAAAGATATTAAACAATTCAAACTAGATAAACAATTCACAGACATAGGAAACAGAATAACAGGTGATAGAGTGTGGAAAAATGAGTTTTATTATGATGGATATGGTTTTCTTGATGATATTTTATTTGAAGGTAGACTTAGAGCACCTAAAGTTATAGATTTGGAAATTATGAGGGGAGAAGATAGTATTAAAGGTTATGCTGCTATTGTTGAAGTTGTTGATTATAAGAATCTTTATGTGTTAAAAAAACCTGTAATTCTTAAGAGGATAGGGGGTGGTAAAGGGGCTATAGCTGCACCTCTTCCTGTCAAAGAGCTCATGAAAAAATATGGAATCAAGACACAGACAGAGGAAGAGAGTGAAGAAAAATAAAAATTAACAACTTATTTCTTCAAAAGTTCCTACATAACATCCACTAAGTTCTGCAGAAAATTTATGGTCATCAATATTTTGTTGTACTTCTACTGGGTCAAACTTATAGCAAGATTCTAATTTAACCCATGACCAATCATATGTGCAGACAAAATAACTATAGGTTTCAGAAGTTTCTATATTTTCAAGTTCTAACTCTCCTTCATAAAGTCCTGCTGATTGAATGAATTCCCCATTAGGTGGCCCTATACTTATCAGTTTTGCTATAACAAATTCTTCTTTAGGTTTTGGTTCTTCTGATATGCATGCTGCGCTAGATACTAATATTAATATTAATAAAACAACGAAACAAAGAACAAAATATATTGTTTTTACCATAATGCTTACTAGATTGAGATATTTTTAAATTTATTGGAGATCTCTAAACTCTTCTCTATAAATACTAAGAACATCAGATTTGATTTCTTTTGGAATGTTAGAAGGCCATATCCTAAAATATTTCTTTCTCAGCTCATTTTCTTTTGTCAGGGCTTCTTTTAGATAATGTTTTTTAAAATAATTAATGAGATATCCTTTAGCTTTTTGCCTTGTTGCTAAAAGAAAAGCTAGAAGTTGCTGTTCTCTTGACTCTATATTTTGTTCATATCTATCAACTTCTCTGCCTTTGAATAAACTATAAAAGTGTTTATGCTTTTTGCTGAATAGATTTTTAAGCCCTAATTTTTTTGTGTTTATCCCAAAAGCTTTCATAAAAAGAGAAAGCTTAGCACATTTATTGCATTCATTGCACCATCTTCTATTGTAGCTAGTATTCAAACAATCACATGAGAATTGGTATTTGGCTATTTCTGGATATCTTTTATGCAAAATCTTGATTATCGCTATGTTTGTCAATGGCCTGATGATACTAATCACTTCTGTTCTTTTATTTGTTAATTGTTTTATCATCTTGTTTAGTTCTTGTTGCCATACAGATGTTTGGTCATAAGCAGGCCAAGCTTCTAATCCTTGCCAAGTTTTGAAAGAAAAATCCATATCTTGCTCATTTCCTATGATTATATATTCAGAATTATGACGATGCGCGATAGGCAAAGCAATGAGACAGAAGCCAGTTATCATATGAGTATAATTAAAATTAGTTTCTGGTTTATTCCAAGTATCAAAATCAATTAACTTTTCTATGTTATTTTGAATGATGTAATGTTTTTGCCTGAATTCTTTGTTTAATTTTTTTCCGAATTTTAATTTTTGCTTATTTTCTTTTGGAGAAATTGTATCATTTATATAAATAGTGGCTGGATTTAAACCTATTTCTCTTGAAACAGCCAAAGTAAGAAGACTATCTTTTCCAAATGATAGGGGTAAGATGGCTTTATAGTTTGTATTTTTTGAATTCTTTGTTTTTAATTTTAATCTTTTATGCTTCTGAAAAGTGTATTTTATTTTTTTGAATTGTTTTGTTAGTTTAATTGCATCTTGTTTATTATCTTGTGTTGATGATGGGAGATCTTTTAGAAAAAGTTCTTTGTATTTTTGCTGAAATATTGATTTTGGCAGATTATATTTTATGCTTTTTATGTCTGCCATTAAAGGAAGAGAAAGAGTTACTAAAGGAATATAATTATTAACTAAAATTTCTTTGTTGGGATAACTTTTCCAGAGTTGTTGCGGATATTTCAACTCATAATTTTTATTTTTGAACTTTATTTTAATGCCTTTTTGCGTTTGTTTTGTCTTTAAAAAGTTCATCATTAATAAAATTTAAAAAAGCTTATAAGTTTTATTCTTCTCCGTTATAATATGAGGACCCAAGCAAGATTAAGGACTAGTAAGGAGATTATTTCAGTTTTAGATCCATTAGTTAAGGAATGGTTTTTTTCTAAGTTCGGAAAATTTTCCTTACCTCAATTATATGGGGTCATGCCTATTCATGAAAGGAAAAATATTTTGATTTCTGCTCCAACTGGGGGAACAAAAACTCTTACAGCTTTTTTATCTATTTTAAATTATCTTGTTATGCTTGCTAGAAAAGAAGAACTTGAGGATAAGGTATATTGTGTCTATATAAGCCCCCTTAAAGCTCTGAATAATGATATTTATGTTAATCTTGAAAAACCTTTAAGTGAAATTAAGGAGTTGGCTAAGAAAAAAGGTGTTAAGTTGCAGAATATTCGTGCTGCTGTAAGAACTGGAGACACAGCCACTGAAGAAAAATCTAAGATGTTGAAAAAGCCTCCACACATCTTGATCACAACTCCTGAAAGTTTTGCTATTGTCTTAACTACTAAAAAATTTATTGAAAAATTAAGTGTTGTTGAATATCTAATTATTGATGAAATTCATGCTCTTGCTTGTAATAAAAGAGGGGTTCATTTGAATTTGAGTGTTGAAAGGCTTGAGGAATTATCTCAGATTGTTCCTGTTCGTATTGGTTTAAGCGCTACTATTGCTCCTATTGAAGAAATTGCTAGTTATTTAGTTGGTTATGATAAAGAAAATGGTAAATGGAAAGAGAAGGATTGTATTATAGCTGATGTTCATTTTATTAAGAAAATAAATTTAAAGGTTTTGAGTCCAGTCTCAGATTTAATTGATACTACAGCCAAAGAAATGAGAGAGGGGCTTTACTCTCTTTTAGATAAATTGATTCAAAAACACAAGACAACCTTAATTTTCACAAATACTAGGAGTGCGACTGAGAGAGTTATTAACCATCTTAAAGAAATGTATCCTAAAAACTACCAAACCATAGAAGAAAAAATTGGTGCTCATCATTCATCTTTAAGCAAGGCTTCTAGATTTAAGATAGAACAGCAATTAAGAGAGGGAAAACTTAAGGTTGTTGTTACATCAACTTCTCTGGAACTTGGAATAGATATAGGTTATGTTGATCTTGTTATTTTGCTTGGATCTCCGAAAAGTATTGCAAAAGCTTTACAAAGAACAGGAAGAGCCGGACATAGAATGCATAACGTAAGTAAAGGAAGACTTGTAGTTTTAAATAGAGATGATCTTATTGAGTGTGTTGTCATGCTTAAGGACGCTTTAGAGAAGAAAATTGATAAAATACGAATCCCTAAGAATTGTTTAGATGTTCTTAGCCAACAAATATATGGAATGGCTATACAAAAAAGATGGGATGTTGATGAGCTTTTTAATTTAATAAAAAAAAGTTATTGCTATCATGACTTGACAAAAGATGATTTTCTTTCTGTTTTAAGTTATCTTGCTGGGGAGTATAGTGGATTAGAGACTCAGCATGTTTACGGAAAGATTTGGTATGATTTGAAAACAAGAGAATTAGGAAAGAGAGGAAGGCTTGCTAGAATGATTTATATGACTAATATTGGAACAATTCCTGAAGAAAGTTATGTTAATGTTGTTATAGCATTTCCTAGAGATAAAAAAGATCTGAAAATAGGAAAGATTGATGAGGCTTTCCTAGAGAGGCTGAAAAAGAGTGATGTTTTTGTTTTAGGTGGTAATAAATATGAGTTTTTATACACTAGGGGAATGAATGCTTATGTTAATGCTTCTGTTTATAGGCCTCCGACAATTCCTTCTTGGTTTTCTGAGATGCTGCCTTTATCATTTGACTTAGCTTGCTCTATACAACATTTTAGAAAATTAATGGATGAAATGTTTAGAAAGAAAAAAAGTAAGAAAGAAATTAAGAATTTTATTGCTTCTTATTTATATCTGAATAGAAAGGCTGTCAATGCTCTCTATAGTTATTTTTATGAGCAATATAATTATGCTAAAATTCCTCACGAGAACAGATTTTTAATAGAAAGGTGGAGAGATGAAACTGGAAAACAATATGTTATTTTTCATTCACTTTATGGAAGAAGAGTTAATGATGCGCTTAGCAGAGCAATAGCTTATCTTATTGCTAAGCACAAAAGAAGAGATGTTGAGATAGGTATTAGTGACAATGGTTTTTATGTTTCAAGTCATCTTCCTATGCAAGCTGAAAAAGCTGTAAAACTTTTGAGCGAGAAGCCTGAAGCCTTGGAAAAGATTTTAGAAGAGGCAGTAGAAAGGACAGAAGTTTTTAAGAGAAGATTCAGACACTGTGCAACAAGATCTTTGATGATTCTTAGAAAATATAAAGGGCAAAGCAAAAGTGTTGGTAAACAACAATTGAAGTCTCATTTTCTTTTTGCAGCAGTCAAAAAAATATCTCATAATTTTCCTGTTTTGAAAGAGACTAGAAGAGAAATTTTAGAAGATTTAATGGATGTTCAGAATGCAACACAAATTTTGAAAAATATAAAAAATAAGAAAATAAAAGTAGAGACAATTCATACTGAAATTCCTAGCCCTTTCTCATTTAATCTAATCACACAAGGACATTTTGATTTAATGAAGATTGAAAATAAAATAGAATTCTTGAAACGAATGCATGAAAAGATTTTGAAAAAGATTAAGAAGTAGGTTGATATATTGGTTTTTTGGATGCTGGATTGTATTTATTTATGTAAAGCTTAGCATATTGTTTTATTGTTTTTTTGAATTTGTGATTAAAAAAAGGTAATAATTCAAACAAATATTTGTAATCTTTTATATCATAACACATTGTTTTTTTATTTGGTATCTTAAATTCTTTTCTTAATTTGTAATATATTTCTGGAGCAGCTATGATGATCTGACTGCTTTCATCAATCATTTTTTTTGTTAAGCGCGTCATGAACATATATGCTAAAAATTTAAATGGATTAAGATAAGGATTTTTTTGCTTATTTCTGTAACCTGCTTTAATGACTCTTGTCTTTATTTTTTGTTTTTTTAATTCAATAGAAATTTCCTTTGCAAGATTTCCGCTTCTCCAATGTCCTGCTTCACAAATAATAAGTAAGTTTTTCATAAAAAATTAGGAAATAGAATGTATTTAAATTTAGTTGGATTAGAGAATAAAGATAAAATGAAATTATTAAAAGGAATTGAGATGAAAAGAAAGGCATTATGGTTGCCAAAGCAGAAGATTTTGATTATAGCTGACTTGCATTTAGGTTATGAAGAGACCCTAAATGAAGGAGGTTTTCTTGTTCCTAGACAAATATTTAAAGAAATTAAAAAGGAATTGCAAGAATTGTTGAAGTTAAAACCAAAAATGATTATTATTAATGGTGATTTGAAACATGAATTTGGGCAGATCTCTAAGCAAGAGTGGCATGAAACCTCAGTTATTCTAGATTTATTATTAAAAAAATGTAAGGTTGTTTTGATTAAAGGAAATCATGATACAATTCTTGAACCTATTGCAAAGAAAAGAAATTTAGATATTAATAACTTCTATTGTTTTGATGATATTTGTGTTTTGCATGGCCACAAGATTTTTTTAAACAAAGAGATTTATGATTGTAAAATTCTTATTATTGCTCATGAACATCCAGCTATAAGTATTCATGAAGGGGTTAAGAGTGAGATTTATAAGTGTTTTTTATTGGGAAAGTGGAAGAGGAAAGATTTGATTGTGATGCCTTCTTTCTTTAGTGTTTTTGAAGGAAGTGATATTAAAAAAGAAAAATTGCTAAGCCCTTATCTAAATGAAAAAAAGATTCAGGATTTTGAAGTTTTTATTCTAGGTGATAAAATATATAGGTTTGGCAAATTAAAAAATATAAAATAATAAATAAATAAAAAAAGAAAAAAGAAAAATTATTTTATTCCAATAACAGCGATGTTGTCATAATAAATGCTTCCGTCAGGATCTGTTGCTAAACCTATTGCTCCGCTCGTCAACTTAGTCACAGGTTCAAATTCAAAAGCTGTTTGGTCATCAATATCCAACTTTCCTTCTTTGACATTAAGCTTTAGAGAATGCCATTCATCATCATCTATTTCTTTATTATAGTCTGCTCTTTTTTTTATCTGTGTCCTAGTACCATCACTAACTCTATAAAGAGTGTATTCTATTGCTGTTGGTTCTATCTCTGACGAAACAATATAATAGTCTTTGTTATCTTCTGAAATATAGAATGCTATTTCTGGGCCTATTCCTTTACCTGCTGTATTTACTCTGAAATCTAAATTTATTGTGTAGTCTTTCCAAGAGTGACTTCCTGTTGTTAAGATTCTTCCTTTTATGTTAACTACATTTCCATATTTGCCACTCTCTTGGGAGCTTCCTTCTATAGATGCTAGAAGATTGTCTTCCATAACTGAATTCCATTTATCTGGTGATGAGCCTTTGTTGTCATCTGAAAAATCATCTGAGAAAAGCATCTCTATTTGTGGTTGTTGCTGTCCATTACTTGGAGGTGTTTGTCCATTTGTTGTAGTTTCTTCTTCACATCCTGCACCTATCACAAATATGGCTGTTATGAGAATTGTTGCTATCAACAAAACACTAAAAATTTGTTTTTTCTCAACCATAAAATCTTTGAGGAGAAGAAATTTAAATAATTTTCCCTTATCTATAGTATTTATTGTGCTAGGGTGGCAGAATGGTAATGCGCACGCCTCGAAAGCGTGTGTCCTTTTGGATATGGAGGTTCGAATCCTCTCCCTAGCGTTTCTTAAAAAGAGTTGAAATAATACAAGCTAAGATATAAGGAATTAAAATCACTAAAATAAAATAAATCACATAAGAAATAGGAGAATATACTGTCTGTACTCCAATCACCATAAAAAAAGGAATTATTTCTCCTGTTAATGCTGCTGAAGTACATATTCCTTCTTTGAATTCTGTTCCAGGAGCCACAACCTTAGTTTTACAAGGAAATATTTTAATATTCCATAAGATAGCTATAGAAATTATAATTAAAACAATGAAAATTATAATCTTTAATGTGTTTGGTTTAAAAAACTTCCACATCTTTATTTTTTCTTTGCTGGTTTTTCTTTACTTTTACTTTTTGGTTGGAATTTTGGTAAAGGTATATGAGATGGAAGACCCATATCTTCCTCTAGAACAAGAGCTTTTATATTGCATTTAGATAGGATTGTGTTAAGAACTCTTATTTTGATATCTTCAGGAATTTCTTTTTTCTTCCAAGCATCCAATATTTTAGTTGTATCTTTTGGGTCTGCTAAAAAGAGAACATTTCCTTCAAATATAATATCTGCGACACTACCTATATGATCTGCAACGCCTTTGTAAAATATAGCAAAATCAAAGCTAAATGAAAGAACATCTTTTCCTTTTGTTATCTTTACTGATTGTTTTTTGACATCAGTGATATTCATTCGTGTATTTACCTTGACTTCTCCTCTTACTAACTTTTTTCTTTCTACTAGTATTTTTTTTATGTTAAAACCTATTATTGCCATAGTTGAGTTTGGGATTAGGTATTTTTAAATTTTTGGTTAAGAAAATGAAATGAAGAAGGAAAACAATAATTTTGTTCCTATCTGCTTATCTTATATCTTCTTCGCCAATAACAACAAAATCTCCTATTGCTATGATTGCTGCATAAGGTACTAAAAATTCTTTACTTTTTCCTTTTTCAAGATTTAACGAAGCAGCATAAGCTGTTGGTGATGTCATTACAATCTGGATTAATTCTCCACTTCTAGTTTCAAATGTTATATCTTTTACAACACCAAGTCTTTTACCTTCTTTTGTTACAACAAGTTTGCCTACAATCTCATCAGCGGGTTTTCTTTCAGCCATTTTTTTAATTAACTCTAATAAAAACGTTATATTATTTATAAATTTTTCTCTTATAAACTTATGGATGTATTTTAGACACCAACCCCTATTCTTCTTATGGAGATGATAAAAAGATTTAAAAAAGATTTTGTTTTTTGTTTTTTAAATGTTGTTTATAAATATTTATATTATATAATATTATTATATATTATATATATTATAGAATATATGTTTCCACAGGAAATGAAGGGGTTACTTTTGTTTCGTGACGACGCTTTTTCAAAATTTTTTTATAAGATTATTTCCATAAGAAACATAGGTCTCTATGTGGTTGTTTAAGGACAAAAATATTTATAAAAGTATTTTTGTTAAATAGATTTTATTAAAAAGGGTTAAGAGGACAAATGGATAAAAAAAGAGGACAAAACAATAAAAATAATAATAAATTAGATAAAATATTTGATTCTTTTATTAATCAAACCATTTTTAAGAATAAACTTATCTTACAGACTAATTATACTCCTGAAACTATACCTCATAGAGAGAAACAAATAACACAAGTAGCTTCTATAATAGCTCCTAGTTTAAGGATGGAAAAACCAAGCAATCTTTTTGTTTATGGTTTAACTGGGACAGGCAAAACACTAGTTATTAATTATATTAAAAAGGAACTGATTAAAAGGGCGTCTAAACAAAAAGTTCCTTTATTAATACCTTATATCAATTGTAAATTAAGGAAAGTAGCTGATACAGAATATAGAATTCTTGCTGAACTTTTAAATAAATTAGGTAAAAAAGTTCCAATGACTGGTCTTCCTACAGATCAATTATATCGTAAATTTATAGATGCTGTTGATTCTAAAAAACAAATAATTATTATTATTCTAGATGAAATTGATAGAGCTGTAAAAAAAATAGGTGATGAGTTTCTTTATAATTTTACAAGACTTAATTCAGAATTAAACAAATCACAGATAAGTATTATTGGAATCTCTAATGATTTAAAATTTATAGAAATATTAGATCCAAGAGTTAAAAGTTCCTTGAGTGAAGAAGAAATTTTATTTCCTCCTTATAATGCCTTGCAACTCCAAGATATTCTAAAAAGGAGAGCTAAGGAAGCATTCAAACAAAAAATTGTCGGTGAGGGGGTCATTGAAAAATGTTCTGCTTATGCTGCGCGTGAACATGGAGATGCCAGAAGGGCTTTAGATTTATTAAGAATTGCCGGAGAACTTGTAGAAAGAGATAACAAGAAAAAAATCACTTTAGATTATATAGACAAAGCTAAGGATAGAATAGAAGCTGATAAAATTTTGATTGCTGTTGAATCACAACCTAAACAATTCCAATTAACTCTTCTTGCTATAATTAAATTAGTTAAAAAATTAAAAATAAAAGATCAACCTATTTTCACAGGAGATATTTATAATTTTTATAGAGAACTTTGTCATAGATCAGGCACAGAATGTTTGACACAAAGACGTATTTCCGATATAATAGCAGAGTTTGATATGTTAGGTGTTATTAATGCTAGAGTTATTAGCAAAGGAAGATATGGGAGAACTAGAGAAATAAGATTAGATCATTCTTCACATTTGCTAGAAAAACTCAACTCTCTCTTATTAAATTCATTAAATTTGTAAAGATGGAAGAGAATGTCATTAAGAATCTATTGAAAGAAGGTTATCTAGTTGAACCAGGTCTTACAGAAATTCTTTCTAATGAGGATCTTTCTTCAGTTCCTATTGTTAATTTTATTTTGAAATTGAATCCACCAAAACTCATTTCTAAAAATTTTTTTTTAATAAGTATCCCTAAAATAATTAATGAAATTAGTGGTTCTGATTTTGATGAAGAGAGTTTATTAAAGGCAAATAATTATCTCCTAACTTTTATTGAGAAAGATCCTAAAATACAGATTAAAAAAGAAGAAAGAGAAAAATTAGAAGCAAAGATAAGTAAACAACGAGTTTTTGTGACAGAAATCATAGAACCAAACGTTAAAAAAATAGAAGTAAAAGATTTTGTGATGGGATTTAAAGATAGATTCCTAACTATAAAAAATTTTATTCAGGAGAGAGAGCTTAATAATCTAACTAGTATAGGAAAGATTTCTTCTAACAGACATATGCTATCTGTTATTGGTCTTGTTAGTGCCAAAAGAATAACCAAAAATAAAAATCTTTTACTTACGATAGAAGATTTGACTGGAGAAATTAAGGCAGTTATTCATCATGATAAAACAGAGCTTTTTGAAAAAGCAAAAGACATTGTTTTAGATGAAGTTATTGCCATAAAAGGAGCAGGATCTAATGAAATAATTTTTGTTAATGATATTATTTTCCCAGATATTGCTGCTAAGGAGAAAAAAAGATCAAATAAAGAAGAGTATGCCGCCTTTACTTCAGATATACATCTAGGCTCTGATAAATTTCTTGAAAAAAATTTTACGAAATTTATAGAGTGGTTAAATGGAAATATTGGCTCAGAAAAGCAGAGAGGATTAGCATCAAAAATAAAATATCTATTTATCGTAGGAGACACTGTAGATGGTGTTGGTGTTTATCCAGGGCAAGAAAAAGAATTGAAAATTAAAGATATAAGAGAACAATATTCTAGATTAGCAGAGCATTTGGGAAAAATAAGAAAAGATGTAACAATTATTATGTGCCCTGGAGGATTACATGATGCTGTTAGAATTATTGAACCACAACCTAAGATACCAAAAGAAATTGCTCCAAAGCTTTATGAGATTGATAATTTAATCCTAACAACAAACCCTTCTATTGTGAAAATAGCACAGTCGGAAAATTTTTCAGGTTTTGATGTATTGATGTATCATGGGGATTCTTATGATTATTATGGTGATAGAGTTGATCCTCTAAGACAAAAAAATGCTAAATTAAGACCAGATATGATAATCCATTTTTTATTAAAGAAGAGGCATTTAGCACCAACACATACTTCTACACCTTATTATCCTGGAAAAGAAGATTATCTTGTGATAAGAAAGACCCCAGACATTTTTGTTTCTGGGCATATCCATAAGAGCGCCATTTCAACGTATAATAATATTCTGACAATTTCATGTTCATGCTGGCAAAAAAAGACAGCATATCAAGAAAAATTTGGTCACGAACCAGATCCTTGTAAGGTTCCAATCTTAAATTTAAAAACAGGAAAAGTAAATATGCTCGATTTTAGTTAAAATGGGAAAAATAAAATTAATTGTTTTGGATATGGATGGAACACTTATCCAATATAAAAATACTTTTCAAAGTAGTTGGAGAGCTCTTTTATCAAGTTATGGTTTTGAAAAAATAGTCGAACAAAATGAATTAACATATTATAGACAAAAAGATAAAGATTGTATTTGGGCTAGAGAGGAAGCATCTCTTCTGAAAGGAAAATCAGTAGAAAATGCCTACAGAACCTTGTTTCCTATTCCATATTCTCCTGGTGCGGAACTTTTTTTATTTAAAAGTGAAGGAAAGTTAAAAAGAGGTATATTAAGTACAGGTCTAGGTTTAGTTGCTGATAAAATAGCTTCAGATTTTAATCTAGAATTTGTAGAGTGCAATAGATTATATAGAGATAATGGTGTTTTTACTGGCAATCTAGATTATTCTGTTCCATTATGGGAAAAAGCAAGAATATTGAAAAAGATAACTAAGAAATATGGTATTTCTTTAGAAGAAACTTGTTATGTTGGGGATAATGACAATGATCCTTTAGAAATTGTTGGTTTTCCAATAGCTTTCAATCCTAAAACTAGAGAAACTGCTATGAAAGCCATGTGTATAATAAGCGATTTTAAACAATTAGAAAAAATAATCTTAGAAAATGCATAAATATTTTAAAGAAATAGAAAACAAAGCAAGAGTTGTATATACTATAGCTGAAGAGGCTCGAGCTAAGGGTTTTGATCCTAAATCTATAGTAGAAATAAAAATAGCTATGAACCTTGCTCAAAGAGCAATTGGTTTAATCGCTTCTAAATATCCTCAAATTCATAGTGAAAAAATTGAAAATAGAATTAAAGAACTAGAGAAAGAATATGGTTTTCTGGATCATGTTGTTTGTATAAAAATTGCTGAAGAGATTGCTAATGAAAAATATTGTAAGTTTACAAGCAAGGAAGAAGCTATAGATGCTGGTTTTAGATTGGCTTTTGCTTATTATACATTAGGTGTTGTGGCTGCTCCTTTAGAAGGATACACCCATTTTGAATTGAAAAAGACAAAAGAAGGCAAAGATTATTTTTCTATTTATTTTTCTGGGCCAATAGGTGGCGCTGGAAGAACAGCTGCTTCTTTTTCTGTTGTATTAATAGATTATCTTAGGAATAAATTTGGATATGCTAAGTATGATCCTTCAGAATTAGAAATTAAGAGAGCGGTAACAGAACTTTATGATTATCATGAAAGAATAACTAATTTACAATATCTACCCTCTCCAGAAGAGATAGAGTTTTTATTCAAGAATCTTCCAGTACAGTTAAATGGCTTACCTACAGCAGAAAGGGAAGTAAGTAATTATAAAGATTTAGAGAGAGTTGAGACCAATAGAATTCGTGGAGGATTTTGCTTAATTTTAGGAGAAGGATTGGCCCAAAAAGCACCTAAGTTACTTAAAATAGTCAATAAATTAAAAAAACAAGGTTATGCTCTAAAAGATTGGGATTTCTTAGAAAAATTTGTCGATTTTCAGAAAGAAAAAATTGAGAAGAAAAAGAAAGTGGCTACAGCAACATATATTCAAGATGCTGTTGCTGGCAGGCCTATTTTTGGGCATCCTTCGTGGTCTGGCGCATTCAGATTGCGTTATGGTAGGTGTAGATTTAGCGGATATAGTGCTGCAGCAATCAATCCAGTTTCTATGAAGATTCTAGATGATTTTATTGCTATTGGAACCCAATTAAAATTAGAGAAACCAAGCAAAGCTGCAGCTATAACTGTTTGCGATGATATTGATGGGCCTATAATTAAATTAGAAGATGATTCTGTCATTGAAATTAAAACATTAGAACAAGCAGAAGAAGTAAAAAATAAAATAAAAGAAATAATATATGCTGGGGATATTCTTATTTCTTATGGTGATTTTTTAAATAGAAATCATCCTTTATTGCCTTGTGGGTATAATTCAGAATGGTGGTTAACTGAATTAAAAGAGATTGCAGTAAAATATAGTGATCCAGAAAAATTAGCTGGAAAAAGTTCAGAAGAATTAGAACAAATACAAAATATTTTAAAAAATATTGATAAAAACAAAGTTTCTTTTGATGATGCCATAAGAATAAGCAATTTATTTGAATTACCCCTACATCCAAATTTTATTTTCTATTGGTCCCAGATAAATTCTGAACAGTTTTTATCTTTATTAGAATGGTTTTCTGAATCAAATATAATAGAAGGAAAATTAAGTTTGCCTTACGAGACACATAGAAAAGAAAAATTCAGTAAAGCAAAAAGAGCATTGGAACTACTTGGGGTAGAACATAAAATAACCACAGCAAATGTAATTTTAGAGCCTTTATTAACTAAATCTCTAGCAATCAATCTTAATTTAGACCTAAAAAACTTTTTACAGGATTCAAAAGAATTATTAAAAAAAGCAAAAAGAGAGGATTCAACAAACATCATTGATTTTATGAATAAAATTTCAAAATTCAAGATAAAAGATAAGGCAGGCACTTTTATTGGGGCAAGAATGGGAAGACCTGAAAAAGCTAAACCAAGAGAATTAACAGGCAGCCCGCATGTTTTATTTCCTGTAGGAGAACAAGGTGGAAGACTTAGAAGTGTACAAGCCGCTATTGAGAAAGGATATGTAGAATCTGATTTTCCTCTTTATTATTGTGAAAATTGTAAGAAAGAAACAATTTATTTTATTTGTGAAAATTGTAAGAAGAAGACACGAAAGATATATTATTGCCCAGATTGTGCCAAAAAAATTCATACTGAGAACTGTCCATTACATGGCAAAGCCATTCCTTTTTCAAAAATAAAATTAGATATTAAACATTATTTTGATGCTGCGATAAAACAATTAGGAATTAAAAATAAAACAACCTTAGTAAAAGGAGTCAGAGGAACAAGTTCAATAGGTCATGTTTCTGAAAATTTAGCTAAAGGAATACTAAGAGCTAATTTTAATTTACATGTCAATAAAGATGGCACCATAAGATATGATTCCAGTGAAGTACCAATGACTCAATTTAAACCAAAAGAAGCGAATATTAATATAGAAAAATTAAAAGAGTTAGGTTATTTTAAAGATATAAATGGTAAGGAACTTAAAGATGAAAACCAAATTCTTGAATTGAAACCACACGATGTCATACTTCCTTCTTTACCTCATTCTTCAGATGAACCAGCAAATGAAACTTTTTTTAGAGTATCACAATTTATTGATTCTTTGCTTATAAATTTTTATGGAATGAAACCTTTTTATAACTTAAAATGCAAGGAGGATCTCATTGGACATTTACTTTTATGCATAGCACCACATAATTGTGCTGGTGTTGTTGGTAGAATTATTGGTTTTAGTGATACACAAGGTTTTTTTGCTAGCCCTTATATGCATGCTGCTATGAGAAGAGATTGTGATGGTGATGAAGCTGCCATGATTCTATTGTTAGATGCTTTAGTTAACTTCTCAAGAGAATATCTCCCCGCTCATAGAGGATCAACACAAGATGCACCACTAACTATGAATGTTAGAATAAGACCAACAGAAGTTGATGATATGATTTTTGATGTGGATATTGTAAAAAATTATCCTCTTGAACTTTATATGGCTGCAGAAAAATCAATGATGCCATATACAGTTAAAATAAAATCAATAAGAGATACATTAAAAGATAAAGAATTATTTTCTGCATTCAAAAATCTTTATTACACGCA